>NZXU01000074.1 GCA_002698425.1 Ahrensia sp.
CTACCTTCTCTTTAGGTGTTTTTTAAAGCTGTGGCCGTAATGTGGCATCGTTAATGGTCCTTGAGTGTGTAGTGAGTGCAATGACCGACCAGATTCGACCCCGCGTCAAATATGTCATCGGGCCAGATGGCAGCCCTTTGACGATCAACGATCTGCCGCCGGCTTCAACGCGGCGCTGGGTTATCCGCCGCAAGGCCGAAGTCGTCGCTGCCGTGCGCGGCGGCCTTCTCAGCCTGGAAGAAGCGTGTCAGCGCTACTCCCTGACGGTAGAGGAATATCTCTCCTGGCAGGCGTCCATCGACGAGCACGGTCTCGCAGGCTTGCGCACCACGCGCATCCAGCAATACCGCCACTGATCCCCCCGACCATCAATTCACCAGAACGACCTTGCCGATCGGCGCCGTTTCGAGGAAGCGGTGGGCTTCCGCCGCCTCTTCCATCGGAAACGTCCTGGCGACATGCACCCTGATTTCGTGCTCGGTCACGAGCGCCGCCAGTTTCCTCAGCGAAGCCGCGTCGGGATGCACGAGGATGCGCTTGAGGCCTACGCCTTTTTCGGCGGCCGCCTTCTCTGCTTCCTCGCCGGCCGTTCTGAGCGTGACCGCAATCCCGCCGGGCTTCAGGGTGTTCAGCGATTTCAGCAACTGGTCGCCGGCAACCGTTTCGAGAACGATGTCCATGTCGCCGGCAACCTCGGCGAAATCGGTCGCGCGATAATCGATTACCTCGTCTGCGCCGATGGATCGCGCATAGTCCGTTTTCCCGGCGCTGACCGTGGTCGTCACATGCGCGCCGAAGACCTTGGCGATCTGGATGGCAAGGTGGCCGACGCCACCGGCGCCGGCATGAACCAGCACCCGGTCGTTCGCCTTCAGGCCGGCCTCGTCGAAAAAGGCCTGCCAGGCGGTCAGCCCGGCCAGCGGTAGCCCCGCGGCCTCTGCGTCCGTCATGTTTTCCGGCGTTCGAACAAATTCAGCGGCCGAAACACAGGCATACTCGCCATAGGCGCCGGCCTCCCGGGGAAAACGCGACAGGCCCATGACGCGAACTCCAGGCGCGAAGTCCGTGACGCCGGAACCGGTCTTTTCCACTGTGCCGGCGATATCCCAGCCGAGTATAAAAGGCGGGTCGCCGATCAAGGGCAATGCTCCTGCTCTGACGGCGAGATCGACCGGATTGATGCCTGCCGCCGAAACGCGCACCAGCATTTCACCTTCGCCCGGTTGGGGTATCGGCCGCTCGGCGACATGGAGCTGTTCCGGACCTCCGAATGCGTCCTGTGTGACAACGCGCATGAAATCCTCCTTGGGCAGGGTTTCCTCAGTCCTTGACCATATGGGTGGCGACGGCCGCGGCGGCGACCGAAATCACATAAAACCAGAGACCCGGCTGGGTGAAGGCATCGGCAAATCCCGATGTCTTGGCCGCGACGATCACGATCGCGACGATCAGAACATCCATCATGGACCATTTCGAGACAATGGCGAGGAGGCGATGCATGCGCTGGCGCATTTGCGGATTGTGGTCGCCGCCGGCCACCAGTGCCTGGGCGGCGAGCAGCTTTCCGGCCGGAAATATGATGGAGAAGAGCGCCACGATGGCGCCAAGCAACCTGTCGCCGCCCGACCACAACTGGCCGACCATCTCGACCAGCGACGGCGTGCGCGAAAAGAAGACAAGATGCTCCAGCCGCATCAGCGGCTGGGTGATGCCGAGGGCGAGAGAAAACGCCGATACGGCGATCAGCAGGGCGATGACGGTGCGCATGGAGCGCACCTAATGGACATTGCCCGAGGAAGACAAGCGCCGCTGTCGCGGCACCCGGTCATTATCAGCCGATCATCGCCTTGCGCGCTTCACCGGAATCCATGTCGTCGCCGAGGCGTGCTTCGCGCACTTCCATGCGCTCGGCCTTTTGCAATTCGTTTTCGGCGTCGAGCAACTCGGCTTCCGCGGCTTCCTTCTGCTGCTTCAGGTCGCGGATCGAGATAGCGAGATTGTCGCGTCTGGTGCGCGCGGCCTTCGCAAAGGTCGGATAGGCAAAGTGGTTCTCGTCGCTGATGCCGGATTTCTTTTCTTCGGCGACGATCTGCGCGTCGAGCTCGTTTGCCATGCGTTCGAATTCGCTGATCATGGTTTCAAGTTGCATCACCTGGCGATGCTTCTCGGCCACCTTGAACTGGCGAAGGCGGATCATGTTGTTCCGTGGTTTCATACGCAATACTCCAAAGACCGGAAAACGCTAACGGCCACTCAAAAAAATACACCGGACGCCGACAAACGATTCGAACGCAGTTCGCCGATTTCGGCTTCTGGTAACACTTCGTTTACGTCCTCCGTTAATGATAGGCCGTAACCTTTAAGGCGCGGTAAACCTGAACCGCCATCCGGGGCGAAAAGTTTGGTGAGTCATTTGAATCACTTGGAAGGTTTTCTTCAGATGAAGATTCCGGAATTCCGTGTGAAAAAATCAAGTGATTTCATGAGCCTGAAGGCGCAGATTAATAGAGAATGAAGTCTTGCCGAACCGGAATATGTTTTGTTAACCATTCCATGTCAGCTTTTTCGAGGGCTTTTATGATTCTGCCCCGGAATCGGATGGACGGGATCGCCGGGCGCAGGAGAAGGGGATAAATATGCGAGTTTTGCTCATCGAGGATGATAGCGCGATCGCCCAGAGCATCGAGCTGATGTTGAAGTCCGAGAGCTTCAACGTTTACTCCACGGATCTCGGAGAAGAAGGCGTCGATCTCGGGAAGCTGTACGATTACGACATCATCCTTCTCGACCTCAACCTTCCCGACATGTCGGGTTACGAGGTTCTGCGCACGCTGCGCCTTTCCAAGATCAAGACGCCGATCCTGATCCTCTCCGGCATGGCCGGTATCGAGGACAAGGTTCGCGGCCTCGGTTTCGGCGCCGACGACTACATGACGAAGCCGTTCCACAAGGACGAGCTGGTCGCCCGCATCCACGCCATCGTGCGGCGTTCGAAAGGCCATGCCCAGTCGGTCATCACCACCGGCGACCTCGTGGTCAATCTGGACGCCAAGACCGTCGAGGTCGGCGGTCAGCGCGTACATTTGACGGGCAAGGAATATCAGATGCTCGAACTGCTCTCGCTGCGGAAGGGCACGACGCTGACCAAGGAAATGTTCCTGAACCATCTCTATGGCGGAATGGACGAGCCGGAACTGAAGATCATCGACGTCTTCATCTGCAAGCTGCGCAAGAAGCTCGATGCGGCGTCCGGTGGCATCAACTATATCGAGACGGTTTGGGGCCGCGGCTATGTGCTACGGGAACCGGACCAGGTCTCCATGGCCGAAAGCGCCTGAAACGCCTTAGACGGCAATTACCTTTCAAAGAAAAAGCCCGGTCCAATGGCCGGGCTTTTTCCATCCCTGGGCGGGAAACAGCCCGGTCCAGTTCAGGCTGCGCTTGCGAACTCGTGCAGACTGCGCGTGAGCTGCTGGCGATCGAACGGCTTCAGCAGGTAATCATCCGCGCCGGCCCTCTTGGCCTTCGTCATGAGCACCAAGTTCATTTCGTTCATCATCACGATGATTCTGGGTTGCCGCATCGCGATCATGGCGCGCACGCGGCGAATGAAATCGGTCACGTCCATGTCCTGCAGGTCACCGTCTACGAGCAGCACCTCAGGCGAATTGTCGGCGACCATGTCCAGCGCGGAACGGCCGATCTCGGCTTCGGTCACCGTGTCCTGATCCGTCGAGAGGATCCGCTTCGCGACCTTTCGGACGACGCTCGACCCATCAACAATCAAACAACGCGACATTGCACGCATCCTTCTTGCATCCCAATCCGCGGCAAAATTTCCCCATTGCCGGGGAGTATCCTAGCGAAGAGAACTGAAAGAAGCAGAAAAGCAGGGTTTCGAATTGCGACAACCGCGTTAACCATCGGGAAACGACGGTTGCGGAGCACCGCTACGAAGCGGTGAAGACGATCTTCTCTTCGCCCTCGTCGATATCGATCGTCATTCCTGCCTCATTGGCCAGCAGAAGCGTATAATAGGCTTGAACGGAATGGGCGTCGACGGGTTCGTCCGGCGGCGCGCCGTATTTATCGGCGGTCTGGAGTTCGTCGAATTTGGGTTGCACGCGCAGCATTCTGCCGGCGACGGACAGGCGGAAGGCCGGCGACCCGTCGAGGTCTTCGAGAACCACGTCGAGCGTGCCGCCCCGCGGGATCGATCCGTTGGCGACCAGGATCAGGTTCAGAAGCAATTTCACCTTGTTTTTCGGGAGGTAAGCGCGGTCGCCATTCCAGGTGAACTCGGCCTTTTCGCCGCGCATATATTCGGTCGCGACCGCTTGGGCGTCGCCCGTGTCGATCTGGACGCCGGCCGATCCTGCCGCGCCGAACGCGATACGCGCGAATTGCAGACGCGCCGATGCGTTGCGGGCACTTGCCTTGATGAGATCCATCGCCGCCTCGTCGGCGCCGCCCTCTTCGAGAAGTTCAAGCCCGTTATTGATGGCGCCGACAGGGGAGATGATGTCGTGGCATACCTTGCTGCATAACAGCGAGGCCAGATCGGATGCGGTCAGCGTGAAAATGGATGACATATGAAAATCTCCGAAAAATGGCGGACACGGCGAATCACTTTCTCCCCCGGAGAAAAGGCCTATCACCCGCGATTTGTGGCAGGCAAGAACACCCGGTTTGCTCCCCTTGGGTCATTCCATCCGTTACCGCTGAAATGCCTTAATGATGCGTAAACTCTCCAGCGGTAATCATGGCGCGACAAGAGAAGAATCCGGACCACGGATCCCTGCCGAACAGGCGAATGGCGACAGACAAAGGACAATGATGGACGCAACGCAATCTGGCGTTGAAAGGAACCGTCATGACGTATTTTACCGAGACGACGGCGAAGGCCCGCATTCGGCGCCTCGCTCCCATCCATGCGGTTTTCGCGGCTCTTGTAATCGCATGCATGGCCGCGATGCTGCCTGCCAAGGCGCGGGCGCAGGCGGCCGATACCTATACGGCCCAGGAGATCGTTGACGCCGGCCACAATTTCTTCGGTGCGACGTCAGGAGGTCTCGCCTCGGTGATCGAGCAGATCTTCAGCCGGTATGGCCTGCCTAACGGCTATGTCCTCGGCCAGGAAGGCGCCGGCGCCTTTGTCGGCGGCCTGACCTATGGCGAAGGCACGCTTTACACCAAGAATGCCGGCGACCACACGGTCTTTTGGCAGGGGCCCTCGGTCGGCTGGGATTTCGGCGCCGACGGCAACCGCACCATGATGCTGGTCTACGATCTGCAGAGCATTTCCGGTCTTTACGGGCGCTATGGCGGCGTTTCCGGCTCGGCCTATCTGCTGGCAGGCGTCGGCTTCAATGTGATGAAACGCGGCAACGTGCTGCTGGTGCCTGTGCGCACGGGCGTCGGCGCGAGACTCGGCGTTTCGCTCGGCTATCTGAAGGTTACGCCGATGCCGACCTGGAATCCCTTCTAGACCGGTATTGATCCACCGCTTTACTTTCCCTGCGGGAATGACTGATCCCGCAGGGGCTGGATTGTTGGCCGTTTCCGTGGCAGATGCTAGCTTTCCGCCCGAGGAACACGGATTTTGCTCCAAACGGTCCTTATATTCACGTTCGGTTTTCTTGCGTCCGCGCTGCTGGCGCTCATGGCCGCTCCAGCCGTTTGGCGTCGCGCCGTCTATCTGACCCGCAAGCGTATCGAAGCTGCGCTTCCGCTGTCGCTCAACGAGTTGAATGCGGAAAAGGACGCGCTGCGCGCCGAGCACGCCATGGCCATGCGTCGCATGGAATTGCGGCTGAAGGACACGCGCGAACACGATACGAGCGAGAAGGTCCTGGTCGAAGAGCAGGGCGAGCGCATCAAGTCGCTCGAGGGTGACGTTGCCAACACCGCCGCCCGCAATGCCGAACTGGAGCGCCAACATGCCGAGATCACCGGCAAATTGCATGAGCGCATCACCGAATTGTCGGAAATGTCGGTCCTGCTGGAATCGACGCGTACCGAACTCGATATTCGTTCGAGCGAATTGAAGGCGGCGACGCGGCTGCGCGAGGATCGCGCCGCGCAATTGAAGGAAGTCTCCGCGCAGCTGCAATCGGCGCGCGACGAACTCGGCGACCGCGAACGGCAAATCGAAAATCTTTGCGAGACGATCGCGGGGCTGAAATCGGCCGGTCAGAACCTGAAACGCGAAGTGCATGAATCGAATACCGACGGTCAGGCGATCGGCGACCTGCTGACCAGCGAGCGCAAACGCATGGTCCAGACGGAAGCGAAGCTGGAACAGGCGCTGTCGCAGGCGCAGACGCTTTCGGAAAAGGTCAAGCGGCGCGAAGCCGAGATCCGGGAACTGCGCGAGCAGGACGGCGCAGCGGCGGCCGACATCCGAAGTATGGAAAACCGGGCCGAGGCCGCGGAGGCCGAGAAGGCGCGGTTGGTACGCAAGATCGACGAACTGACGGCTGAGATCGAAGGCATGAGCGAATCCTTCGGCGGCAAGGATGCCGAGGCAATGGTCGAGGAAATGAAAGCGAAGCTCGCGCAGCAGTCGACCGAGATTAAAACACTGCAGGCCGAACGCGACGGATTGCGTGTCGAACTGGCGGCGGCAAGCTTCGGCGCTGCGGTGGAATCGGACGAGGGCGACGCGATCCTGCGCGACAAACTCAACCAGCTGGCGGCGGAAGTCGTGGCCATGGCGGCGCGGCTGGAAGGGCCGGACTCGCGTATCAATACGCTTATCGGCGATTCGAAACCCGCCTCGACGGGTGAGGTAGTCAGCCTGGCCGAGCGCATCAAGGCCTTGCAGCGCGACGCCGGCCGGCAGCGCACGAGCGCCTGAACCTCAGCTTTTCCCGATCTCTTTGAAGGCAACGCGGCGATGCAGCGCAATTGCGCCGGCGGTTGCGACATTCAGGCTGTCGAATCCGGGCGCCATCGTGATCGACAGAGTTTGCAGCCGTTTCAGCCACGCATCGGCGAGACCATGGCCCTCACTGCCGAGAACCAGCGCCTGACGCGTGGCAGGCTGCCAGTCCGAGATGTCGGTCCTGCCGGCCGGCGACAGCGCGGCGATGGCAAATCCGCCCCGATCCAGGGCGGCGACGGCCGCGTCCATGGATGGCGCCCGGAAGAACGGCACGCGCAGGACGCCGCCGACGGAAACGCGCACGGCCTTTCGATAGAGCGGATCGCAGCATTGCGGATCGAGGATCACGGCATCGGCGCCGAAGGCGGCGGCGTTGCGGAAGATCGACCCCATATTGTCGTGATTGGAAATCGCCGAGAGGAGCAGGACCGTCGACCATTTCGGGGGAAGCGGGTCCGGGAGTTCGGCGCTTCCGTCCGGAATCCTTGCGGCTGCGAGGATGCCGCGATGCATGTGGAACCCGGCGATGGCGTCCATAACCGTCTGCGGCGCGCGATATACCGGGATCTCTTCCGGCAATGCGTCGATTAGATCCGTTATGCCCGCCAGGCGGTTTTCCAGCACAAGCAGCGAATGAACCGGGAAACGCTCCTGGGCGACAAGCACTTGTAGCACCGTCTTGCCTTCGGCGATGAAATGGCCGTGCCGGCGGATCAGGTCGCGCTCGCGGATATCGCGGTAGATCTCGATACGCGGATCGTCCGGATCGTCGATCCCAATGATCCGGTCTTCACTCGCCATTGCCGCCGGCTTGCAGCATGTAATCGACGGCTTTGCCCGATGCGGCGTCGAGAAGCGGGGAGAAATCGCCATCGTCGAGCATCGCCGTGGTGGTGTCGATGAGTGACTTGTGCGTCGCGCGGGCGATCGCGGACCCGGTGCTGATGCGGCGGATGCCGGCCTTGGCGAAGTCGGCCTTCGAATATTTGGCGAAACGTCCGGCGGCGAGCGCATTGACCGGCTTGGAGACGCTTTTAACGATCTGGACGAGGCTTTCCATGTTCGGCGGCAGCGGCACGTAAAGCAGGTCGGCCCCGGCCATTTCGAAAGCCTGGATGCGCCGAATCGCCTCCTCGACATTATAGGCGCCGTTCATCACGCCGTCGGCGCGTGCGCAGAAGACGAAGGGTCGGCCGAGCGCCTTTGCGGCCGCAGCCGAGGCGCGGACGCGTTCGACGGCCAGGTCGAAATCATAGGCCGGGTTGTCGGCGGACATCACCGTGTCCTCGATCGAACAGCCGGAAAGCCCGATCTCGGCGGCGAGGCGGATCGTTTCGGCGACATCGTCCGGCGCGTCGGCGAAGCCGTTCTCGAAATCGCCGGAGACGGGCAGGGGCGTTGCGGCGACTATCGTCTCGGCATGGGCGAGCGCTTCGTCGCGCGTGACATGGCCCATGTCCGGCCTTCCGAGCGTAAAGGCATAACCGGCGCTGGTGGTTGCCAGCGCCTGTGCCCCGAGCGCCGCCATGACCCGGGCCGAGCCCGCGTCCCAGGGATTGGGAATGACGAAGCATCCCCGCTTGTGAAGGGTCTGGAAGCGCTGATGGCGCACCGCCATTGCGGTCATTTGGCAGCTCCGGTCTGTTCGCGTGCGTCGGCCGCCATTTGCACCAGGACCTTTCTCAGGTCCGTTGCGTGGTGCAAAGGCGCGGGAAACCAGACGCGGCATATCCGATCCCCGTCGACAAGGTCCATCCCCTCCGGATCGAGCGTGGCGATCCGCCACGACCCGTCGCCCGCCTTGCCGAAGACGCGTGCATAGAGGCCGATGGCATCGCCATGGTCCTCGTTCATATGCGTAACCGCACCATCCTCCATGTCGGCGACGCCTGCCGTATCTCCCTGCATGGCCAGGTCGCCGACGGTCAGTTCGTAGGCATTGCCGAAACCGCCATTGAGGCTGGCTCGCTGGATCTCCATGCGGAAGAAGGCGAAATCGCCGAAATCGGCGTAGAGCGCGGCCTTGGGCTGGCGCGCGAGATAGCGCCGCCTGACGCGCCTGCCCTCGTCGCTGTCGCGCTCGATGCGCCGGGCGCGGGTGAATAGCGTGATGCGCGGATGGGCGAGGGGATCGCCCTTGCCGACCTCGCCGAGCATCAGAGAGGTGCGCGGCTCGTCCAGCATCGGCTTCGTATGGCCGGAGAGCGCCGACACGAGGATGATTGGCATGCCGTCGATGTCTGTGGCCAGAGCCGCCCGGCTGGCGCCGGGAAATCCGGTGTCGCGGTTGATGACGGCGAGCGCGCCGTGGCGCGCGGTCGCGATCAGCTTTCGGGCAAGTCGGATCGCCTCGTCATCCGTCTCGCGGATCACCTGTTTCGGTTTGTCCTTGTCGGCCGGTTCGGATCTGTCCATGGCTATGTGGTCCTGATCTGTTGATTGCTTTGTCCAGCGCATGGCCGCTTGCGCCGATTGGGGTTATGTCATCGAAATCGGGACAGCGAAAGGCGGGCCGGGACTGCGCGGATGGCCAAACTCTATTTTCATTACGCGACGATGAACGCCGGCAAGTCGACCATGCTTCTGCAGGCGTCGTTCAACTACCGCGAACGCGGCATGCACACGCTTCTCTTCGTGGCCGGGCATTATCGCAAGGAGAGTGACCTCGGCTACATCTCCTCGCGCGTCGGGCTGGAATCGGATGCCGAGATGTTTCGCGACGGCGACGACCTTTTCGACCGGATCCGCGAACACCATGCCTCGAAAACCACGCATTGCGTCTTTGTCGACGAGGCGCAGTTCCTCGAGGAGGAGCAGGTCTGGCAATTGGCGCGGGTCGCCGACCGGCTGCATATTCCGGTGATGTGCTACGGGCTGCGCACCGATTTCCAGGGCAATCTCTTTTCCGGCTCGCAGGCGCTGCTGGCGATCGCGGACGAATTGCGGGAGGTGCGCACGATCTGCCGCTGCGGCCGCAAGGCGACGATGGTGGTGCGGCTGGGGGCGGACGGCAAGGTGGCGCGCGCGGGCGAACAGGTCGTGATCGGCAAGGAAGCCTATGTGTCGCTGTGCCGCCAGCACTGGGAAGAAGAGATGGGCCGGGCGTTGCCCGAAGACCTGGTCGGTTTCGCCAAGCGATAGGCGGACGACCGGCGATTTGACGCCGTAAGCGCGCGCTTAATGCCGCCGTATAAGCCCCGGTCCAGTTTCAAATCCTCTCCGTTGCTCCGAGTTGATTGCCAGTGTCGCAGGCCATGGCCGTGCGGCGCTCCAACGCAAACAACGGAGTTATCCACATGCGCAAGATCATCCTCACCGCCGCCGCCGTCCTCGTCGCGATGCCCGCCTTTGCTTCCGAGCTGATGATTGGCCAGGAACTCGGCAAGAGCCTCGACGAGGTGAAGGCGACGCTTTCCGAGATGGGCTATGACGTCCGCAAGGGCGAAATGGAGGACGGCCTGATCGAAGTCTATTTCGTCAAGGACAACATGAAGGGCGAGGTCTATGTCGACGGCTCGACCGGCAAGATCGCCCGGTTCAGCGAGGAATGAGTGCCGCGATGAACGCGACGCTCGAGACAAGGGATGCCGGCAAGGCCGGCATCCAGGTCATCCCGGTATGGGATCCGCTGGTCAGGATGATCCACTGGTCGCTCGTCACCACGATCGTGCTCAACGGCTTCATCACGGACCCCGAACACAAGCTGCATGAATATGTCGGCTACGCCGCTCTGGCGCTCGTCATCCTGCGGCTTGTGTGGGGGCTGGTCGGACCGCGTCACGCGCGGTTTTCTGCGTTTCCCCCGAATCCCTTCGCTGCAATGCGCCATATTCGCGACACTCTTTCGGGCCGTAGTTCCCTGCACCTGTCGCATAACCCCCTTGGCGCGTTGATGGTCTACAATATCTGGGGCACGGTTCTCCTGCTCTGCGCCACGGGTATCATGATGGGAACGATCCGCTTCTTCGGTGTAGAGTGGGTCGAGGAAGTGCACGAGGCGGCGTTCACGTGGCTGATGATTTCGGTGGGCTTGCACCTTCTGGGTGTGATTGCCGAGACCTGGATGAGCGGCGTGCCGCTGGTTCGCGCCATGGTGGACGGGCGCAAACGCGTGCCCGCAGCCCGGGAGGCGGAATGAGCGAGACGGGACAACCCGCTGCAAAGACCAAACGGCGGGCCACCGCGCTCGCCGTTCTCATCGTGGCGAATGTGATGTGCACGGCCTTCTTCGCGATGGACGTGATCACCGATTTCGAATCGCTCGGTAGCGACGAGGCGTTCCACCTCACGGTCGAGGCGCTGGCGGCCGTGGTGCTGGTGGTCGGCACAAGTTTCATGATCCTCGAATTGCGGCGGATCCTGCAGCGTAACGCCTCGATGGAAATCGGCCTTCGCGCCGCACGCGGCGAGATGCAGGCGGTGATCGACAGGTTTTTCACCGAATGGCGGCTTTCCGATGCGGAACGCGATGTCGCGCTTCTTCTTCTCAAGGGGCTGGACAATGAAACGATCGCCTCGATCCGGGGAACCGCGACGGGAACGGTGCGCGCCCAATGTGCGAGCATTTACGCAAAAGCGGACGTCGACGGCCGGTCGCAGCTGATGAGCGTCTTCATGGAAGAACTGCTGAGCGAGCCTCTTGGCGGGCAGCGAGAGGGCGCGGAACCAAAGGCGGCGTAACTTCCCATTCGGTACTTTTGCCGAACTGTGCGATCGCATACTTCAAAACGCAATGTCCTCGGTTTATATCCAAAAGGCCTGACGGCAATTTTGCCGGGCTGAAGGAGAGGGCTTTCATGGCGACCTTGCAGAATTTTGACGCGGAGATCGAAAAGACGAAGCAAGTCGTCGAGGAGATGCGCACGAAGATCGAGCAGTCGGGAACCATGCTCGACAAGTTCGCCCAGGCAGACCAGAAGATCGGCGAGGCCGACTTCGATATCGAGAACGCCCGCATCCAGGACGTGCTGCGCCAGCAGAAAGTGATGGAAGGCAATATCGCCGACCTGATTATCGGGCTGGAGGACGCGACCAATGTGTTCGGCTCCGAATTCGAGTCGATGAAGACCTATTCCGGCTTCGAGAAGCTGATCGGCATGTTCTCCAAGCAGCGCATGCAGCGGATGCGTTCGGAACGCGTGCGCAACATGTCGCTTGCCGGCAATCTGCAGGAATTGCTGGCGAAATCCGACACGATCGTCGGCATCCTGACGGCGCAGAAGGAAATCCTCGATACGCGCTACAAGACTTCCGAGGAAAGCCTGCGCACCGTGATCGAGCGGCGCAAGACCACCATGGCCGAACTGGAAGCGACGCAGAAGCGCATCGAGGAACTGAACCCGGCGCTGATGGATATCGAGAACAAGATCGCGGCGACGACGAACCAGAAGGATCGTACCGACTTGGAAAGCCAGCGGTCGCAGCTTGCCACCGACTACAACCAGGCCCAGGCGAAGGAACAGGAACTGCTCGCCGCCAGCCAGACGCTGGAGCGCTACACGTCGATGTTCCAGACCTTCGTCGATTCGCTCAACAACCAGATCGCGGCGCAGAACACGCTGATCAACAAGCTGACCATCGACACCGAGCAGCGCATCGTCCTCTACAAGGCGCTGGAGGATTCGCTGAAGACGGCGGCCCAGCAGGATGTCGCCCACAAGATCAACACACTCGGCAGCCAGGTCGACACCGCCGCCGAGACGACCATGGCCGGCATTGGCGCCGCGGCGCAGACGCATATCGCCGACCTTCTCGAAATGCACGAGAAGAACATGGTCGCAACGCAGGACATCCAGCGGCGCAAGAAGCTGGCCGACGAGGCCTTCGCGCGGCGTTTCGACGAGGTGATGAAGCAGCACGACGCCGGCAATTATGTGCGCCAGTAGGCGCGCAAGCGCCGCGCCGGGGATCGGCTGAATGACGAAGATGCCGCAGGATTCGCCCGTCGAACGCTATTTCGCGTCGATCCGCGCGGCGCTGGACGGGCTGGACGTGTTCCTCAGGGACGACCGTTCACCGCTCTACAAGCACGGCCTCGTCGCCCAGGTGGTGACCGGCTATGTCGAGCGGCTGGAAACCTCGTTCGAGTGCTGGCGGCATCATCTGGACTACGCGAAGTCGTTCCGCATCTCGCGCGCCGAGAGCGGGTTCCCGGTGTTCCAGAACGTGCTGGAGCTGGAAAACGACCGCAGCACCGCGAAGTCGCGGCTCGCCGACATCGCCGATCCCGACACGCTGCGCGACGAGATGGCGGACTTCATCCTGCGCCACAAGGCGTTTCCGAAGGATTTGCAGCGCTCCATGGCCGAGCGGCTCTATCTGGAGCGGGTGCAGGAAGGCCAGGTCTTCTCGCCGCTCGTCCTGCCTGAGACCATCAAGGTGTCCGTCAATCCGAAGACGATGCGGCCCTATTACATGGTCCATTGGGGCGCTTTCGACGGCGCGTCGAACCTGCCGATGGTGTATACCGCGATGGTGGAGGATTCCTCGCCCGACATTGTGAAGATGCTGGTGGGCAAGGACGGCAAGCTCAATTCGTCGGTCGAGATCCCGCTGCCGGTCGGCGGGCTGCTCAATCCGAAGCTGGCGCGCGAGTTCGATGCGTTCGTCGAGCGCAATTCGGCCTATTCGCTGTCGCTGACGACGATCGCCACCAATATGGACAAGGATTTCGACGACCTGCATCCGAAGCAGTTGCGCCGGATCGTGCTCGGGCCGTTTTATTCAGCCGGCATCACGGAGCATAATCGCCGGGTCAACGACATCCTGGAAAAGGTCGCCAACCCGGCCAATGCCTGGCTGCTGACATGGACGATCCAGGACATCTTCTCGAAGGCGGAAAAGCCGGCGCGAAAGGGGCTGTGGTCTTCGGAGCCGGCGCGCGAGGAATTCCACATCGAGACCGACGATCTCGATGCGGCGCGCATGGGTGTCTCGGCTTACGAGAACCACGCGCTGATCCCGCATGAGGCCTATCAGGCGCTTTATGCGGCGGGCGAGGCGCAAAGCGTCTTCGCAGGCTACCAGACGCATATCATCTCCGGGGGCGAGGTGATCAGCGATGTGTGACAAATGCGATCTCGATCTGGCGATGTATGGCGAGGTCAGCAAAGGATTCCGCTGCTGCGACGTTAATGAGGACCTTCTCGCCGAAGAGGCAAACGGGATTGCCCGGTTTCCGAACCGGAAGAAGGCGTTGCAATCGGAAAAGGCCGAAGGTTCGGAGCGAAACCGGATGCGGGACGATGAGAGACGGGGCTGAAGGGAACGGAACATGGATATCGGCCTGACGCGGATCGACGAAGAGGACATCGCCAAGCACCGTTCGACGGCGCAGAGCTTCGTGACGCGAATCATCGTCATGGAAGAGACTGGCGGGCGGTCCGACACATCGCTTGCGGGCACCGGGCGGCGTTTCGTCTCGACCGTCTCGACCGGCGGCATGAAGCGTACGCGCGAGGTCGAGCTTGCGAAACAGATCGGCGCGGTGCGCGGCGACGATCCAATGCTGACGCCGGTCCAGCACAATCTTCTCTACCGCACGCGGCGCGGCATCGCGATTGCGCTGGCCGTCGCGGATGTCTTTGCGCGCGAGACCGAACTGGAGAGCCTGCAGGCGCGCAATTTGTCGGCGCCGCTGCAGGGCGACGACGCGGTGCGGTTCAAGACGCTGGTCAACGCCGCGGCCTATATCTCCGCCTTCACGCTGGCCGCCTATCTCCTGCAAATGCTCGACGGCGGAACCGAGCCGGTCAACGATCCGGACGAGCCCGATTTCCTCTTCGACACGGCGCAGGATGCGGTGAAGTCGATGATCGCGGGGCTCGCAAAGGCGATCGACGGCTCGGCGGACGAGACGACGATGCTGCAGCGGGCGAAGGCCTTCGCGCGGGTCGCGGTTGACGGGCTGCTTGGCCGCCGCGGCCGCTTCACCGGGCTCGGCGCCTTCGAAAACAGCCATATCCGCATCGAGGCCGACGATTTCACGCTCGACGGTTTCGACGTCGCGCCGGGCCAGCGCCGCAAGCCGCTCACGATGCAGTTCAAGAAGCCGAACGAGATCATCGGCAACCATATCGCCAAATACCAGGCGACGAAGCTCGCCAAGATGCTGGTCGCCTATGATTTCGACCGGCAGCTCAATCCCTTCGTCGAACTCGGCGGCTTCCTGTTCACCTTCATCGGCGACGGCGCGCCGGGCACCGGCAAGACGATCCTTATCCAGATGATCGCCGGGCTGATCAACGATTACTGCACGGTGGCGGGCTACCCGTTCCATTACGAGAATTTCGGCGTCGACCAGATATCGTCCTACCAGGGCAAGTCCGGTCAGAACTGCAAGGAGTTCGTCAACACCATCGTTAATCCGAAGGCGATCGGCTTCGGGACGGTCGACGATATCGACCAGGTGGCGGCGAAGCGCTCCGATGATCGCGCATCGGCCGGCCAGCACGAGGTGACGGCAGTCCTGATGGAGAGCTTTGCCGGCGCGACGACGGTGGTGCGCGGCAATTGCTCCTTCGGCATGTTCTCGAACTATCCGGAGAATGTCGACGACGCGCTGCGCCAGCGTGCCGGCGCGCGCTGGCTGGTCGACGGGCCGCAGAGCGAGGACGACTATGTCGACATCTTCGTGCTGCTCGCAGGCAAGAACCATTCGATCCCGCTGGGCGACCACGAACTCTTCGCCGCACAGGCGATCAAGAAGGCGGTTTCGGCAGCCTATGAGGGCCATGACCGGCCGAAGGAAGACGGGCTGATCGCCGTCTATGAGCGTTTCATGGAGGAGCGCGGCGAGCCGAAAACCATGGCCGATGTCGGCGACTATCTGCACCGCATCAAGCTGGCCGAACCGCGCTTTACAGGCCGGGCGATCAAGAACATCACCGACGCGATCAAGATGCGGGCAATGGACATCGACCTGCCGGACGAGTGGTTCGAGACGCCGGAAGCCTTCATGCACAAATCCTATGACGACAAGAAAGCGATGATCGAGGAACTGCGCGGTCCGTTCACGATGGCGATGGTGATGCAGGAGATCAACCGCTACGCCGACAGCGAATTCCGCTACACCGACAAGTCCGACCAAGCCGCCGTTGACCAGATGATCCGCAACGAGCGGCTGCGCGAGCGCGCAGCGCGGGAGATCGTCGAACTGAAGTCGAAGGGGCTGTGGAACGGCGCATGAAACGCCTCTACGACACCGAACTGATCTACGGCCGGCTGCTCGCTGTCACGCAGCCGCATCTGATCGAGCGTTACAACAAGGCGCTGAAGGCGTTTGCGCTGCCGGAAACGAAGCTTGAGCAGTTCGATATCGACAAGACCGGCTTCTCGCCGCAGGTCGCGGAAGAACTTGGGGATTACGACTATCTCGATCCGAACGGCGTTAATCGGCGCTTCATCATCCTGACCCCGGCGCAGTCGACGCTGCCGGTCGTACACACATGTTTCTCGAACACCGAAGCGCTGGTCTACGAGTTCTTTAACGCCAATTCGCGCGCCATCCAGGCGCTGACGATCAAGGATGTCATCTATGGCGAGATCGAGGACAATGTCACGGTCGTCAAGGACATCGAGGATCTGCTGTCGATCGAGCAGGTCGAGTTCAAGGTGCTGTCGGCGGACGATGTGCTCGGGAAGGCGGCGGAACTGCGCTCGCTGGTCGACCGGCTGAAGACGGAGCCGGATGCCTGGCGCGACGACGCGATGCTCGATCACATGGTCGATCTCGCCAAGATCGCGGGCGATATCCGCGAGAACCGGCTGGTGCCCGACAAGGTCGTTTTCCGGCATGACGCGTTCTGGACCAGCCATTTCGGCGGCTGCTACGTCTTCAATGACGAGCGGACGACGACGGTGATCTGCGACCCCGACGCGCCGGGCTTTCGCCGGTCGCGCCCCTGGCAGGTCAGCTATATCTCTCTTCGCGACGAAACGCGCGTCTATCGTTTCCTCGCCGAAACAGGCCGGCTGGACCCGCCACGGGCATCATGGCTGGAGACTTCCGGCTTTCTCGAGCATCGCGCCGAGATGGCGATCCGCGCCTTGTTGAGGAAGGCCGAGCCCGGCGCGATCTTCGACCGCATGGACGCTGTCTGGCTGCAGACCTGGATGCACCGCAACGCCGCGTTGATCGCGGAGGACGGCGTCTACCCGTTCCTGAACGGGGTGAAACGCGAGATTGCGCAGTCGGGCCGCATCGAGATCGGCCGCATTGCCGACCATCTTCGTTTCCTGCTGGCGCGGGGGCGACCGGAGCACAAGGATGCCTGGCTGGTGAACCGGCTGATCACCGAATATGTTCCAAGCGATTACGTCTCGCGTTATGTTTTCAACAAGCAAGGCTTCTACAAGGACTATGCCGGTTACGACGACAGGTTCCGGCAACACGTTGTTGAGACGCTGAAGACCACCTATCTGACTGACAAGGCCGCTTTCCGAAAGCGACTCTACGGTCTCTGACCTTCCGGGGGAACTACGCCATGCTGGATCCGATCATCGCCTTCTTTTCGCGCATCTTCGAATTGATCGGGCGCGGCATCGGGCACTTCATCGCCTGGCTGCTCTGGCCCTTCATCGCGTTTCGCAACTGGCTGCGCGGGCGTGGCTGGTTCGTGAAGATCCCGGTTTTCGCGATCCTGCTCGGTATCGTCTTTTCTTACGGGTACCTCATCTACATCACCCAGTTCTGGTCGATCGGCGATCCGAACTACCCGGAGCGCTACGCCTTCCAGACAGAATATGGAGCAGCCGGCTCGCAGGCCGACAACGGCACCTGCCATCGCTCCGCGATGGCGCAGGTGGCCGCGGACCTGATCGACAAGAACGTCAATCAGGAGCACTGGGTCCCCTCCAATCCGCTGTCGAAGGCCGGCTTCGCGTTCGTGATCGACTGGAAGGATACGCCTTTCTTCGACAACAAGGCGGCGTTTCAGCTTGGCATAAACCAGACGGTACGCAGAACGGCAGTGGAACTGGTCGACCGCCTTGGGCGCGTGCGTGGAACGTCTTCGATCAACCAGAACCTGCAGGAAGCGCGCGAGGCGGCGAACTACCGGGAGGATGCCTGGGTCTTCACCTTCAGTCCGCCCTTCCTGCAGCCTTCGACGCAGGCGCGACTGCGCGACGCGCGCAAAAGCCTGCTGGCGTTCAACGAGGAACTGCAGGGATGCCGGGCGGAATTCGATGCGCGCGCCGACAATTTGCTGCAGTTCTTCGATCGCGTGACCGCTGATATCGGTTCGACATCGGAGATCCTCCAGCGCCGCATGGAGCAGAGCAATTTCACCGGTTTCGATGCGCGCGCCGATGACCGGTTCTGGTTCACCTTCGGACAGCTTTATGGCTATTACGGAATTCTCTCCGCCGCGCGCAGCGACTTCCGCGATGTGGTGGCGCAGCGCAACCTGGATGCGATCTGGAATCGTGTCGACGAGCAATTGCAGGACGCGCTCACGGTTCGCCCGCCTTTCGTGGCCAATGGCAGCGCGTCGAGCCTCATCAAGTCGCATCTGGAATCGATCGGTTTCGACCTGCTTCGCGTGCGTTCTAATCTGGTGGAAATGCGCGACGTGCTCGACCGGTAATCCAAGCCTTTCAAGAAGGCATGCTGCGTCAGCTCCTCCCTGTTCTGATGCTGGTCGCGATCCATGCGGCGGGCATCGGGCTTGCCACTGCGCAGGAGCGACCCGCAGCTGATGAGCAGGAGAATCCGTCGGCTGCCGGCGAACCGCTGACCCATGAAGAGTTTCAAGATCTTCTGATCGACCTGAAGGCCTGGATCGCGGGCTCCGCCGATCATGGCGAGATCGAAAAATATGCCCGGCAGACATGGCGGCTGGCCGTCGATAGCTTCGGGCAGGAATCGCGAGAAGTCCTCGAAGTCGAATACCTGATCACCGACAGCGTGATCCGTCAGGCCCGTTATGACGAGGCGCTGGAGCTTGCCCGCATGGTCGCGGCGCGCGCCAACCGTCTTCTCCAACCCGACGACGAACTGGTCTGGCAATGCCTTAACCTGCTGATCCAGGCGCATACGCAAAGCGGCGACGCCGCCGGGGCGCAATCGCTGGCCGCCAATGTTCTTGCCGAGGCGGAACGGCGCCTCGGGGAGGGCCATTACCTGACCATCGCGACCCGGCTCCAGCTGGCGCGCGCCGCCCGGTCGCTCGGACAGGCCGACGTTGCCGAGACCCATTTTTCCCGCATCGCGGAACTGACGAACGGCAAGACGGATGTCCGGATGACCCAGATCCGCGCCACGGCGCTGGGCGAACTCGGTTACATGCAGGCGGGGCGCGGCAAGCTGGAGGATGCGCTTGCGAGTCTCGATGCGGCCATCGCGGACTACAAGACCATCTACAGTGTCCTGAAGCATCCCGATCTGCAGCCGGACATATTGGAAGCCTCGGCGACCAAGGCAAAGGTTCTTTGGGCGTTGGACCGGTTCGACGAGACGAGCGCCTTCATCGAACCGATCCAGGCGCGCGTGGAGGAGGTCTACGGGCGCGACAGTTCCCGGTGGGCGGTTTTCGCTCGGATGAAGGCGCTGACGCTCTATGACGAGGACCGGCCGGAGGACGCTAAACGGGCCATCGGCCTGATGCGAGAGGTCGAGGCGATCTGGGCGGATCAGCGTGGCGCCTCCGATTCCGATCTCGTCGAAGCCCGCGACATGCTGGGTTTCATGCTGGCCCGCAACGACCGGCCCGCGGAGGGGCTGGAGGTTTTCGGGCGCACGCTGGAAGGCGGCGCGCTGCCGCGCGGCGACTATTATCTCTATGCGCTGGCGCTCGCCGCGAAAGAGGGCGTCTGGGATGCGACGCGCGCCGGCAACAGCGTGCTCGACTATCTTCAGACCATTCAAGGCTTTGGCGCGGCCCGTGCCCAGGCGCAGCTCAACCGGAGGCTGGAAGCCGGCACGGGCGAGGCTGCCGCGATATTGCGGGACCTTTCCGACGGCGAGGCCGGCGTGCAGGAGGCACAGCTTCGCCTGGCCGCGATGATGGGATTGCCGCTGGATGCGCGGAACGAGGCCGAGGAGCAGAGCCTTCGCGCGGAGCTTCGGGCACTGCAGGACGCGACCCGCGAAATCAGGCAGAGGATCAATTCGGACTTCCCCGCTTTGGCTTCGGTCAGCGGGCGCGCCTCCCTGAGCAAGGAGGACATCCAGAAGCATCTGGGCGAGGACGAGGCGCTGGTCATCCTCGAGACCGGCGCGCTGGACGGACAGCCGATGGGCATGGTGATCACCCGCGACGACGCCATGTGGTATTCGATCTCCGCCACGGCCTTCCAGATGAAGCAGGCGGTCGACGCGATCCGGGCGTCGGTCAGGCTCCAACTCGGCGTGCGGTCGGCCGCGCCGAAACAGAAGCGGCAGGCACCGACCGCCGCGTTTCCGGTCGATGACGCCTATGGTCTCTACGAGGTGATGATCGCGCCCGGCGCGGACTTGCTGGCCGGCAAGACGCATCTCTACTTCGACCTGCAAGGCGCGATGACGGCGCTGCCGCCGCATCTGCTCGTCGCGTCGCCACCGAGCGAGGGCGAGCCGACCGACTGGCTCGTCCGGCACCATTCGATCACGGTACTGCCCTCGATTGCGGCGCTGCGCACGGCGGGACTGACCGGGGCGGCGTCGCCGTCCCGGCCGATTCTCGCATTCGCAAACCCGGTCTTCGATGTCGTGCCGAGCGCGCCGGCGACCCTTCGCAGCGCCCTCGCGCCGCTGCCGGAGACCGCCGACGAGGCCGGCTCGGTCGTGGCCGCCTTCGACGCGCCGGCTTCCGCCGCCAGGCTTGGCGCCGATGCCAGCGAGGCAGCGTTCAAGGCAGCGGCTCTCGATGACTACCGGGTCCTCTACTTCGCCACGCACGGGCTGGTGGCGGGCGACATCGCGGGCACCGCCGGAGCGCCACTCGCCGAGCCGGCCCTGGCGCTGACCGCGGGAGAGGGCGAGGACGGTTTCCTGACCGCTTCGGAGATCGCGCAGATGCGGCTTTCGGCCGACTGGGTGGTGCTGTCGGCCTGCAACACGGCAGTGGGCGACCGTCCGGGCGCGGAGCCGCTTTCCGGCCTCGCCCAGGCCTTCATGTATGCAGGCGCCCGTGCGCTGATGGTCAGCCATTGGCCGGTGGAAAGCCAATCGGCCGTCCGGCTGATGACCGATCTGTTCGCGATCCGCAGCCGCTCGCCTGAGATGCGCGCGGCCGATGCGCAGCGCGAGGCGATCCTCGCCATGCTGGACGATGCCGGCCACCCTGAATGGTCGCATCCGGCCTACTGGGCTCCCTTTATCCTGGTCGGCGTGCCGGACCGGCGCTGAAACCGCCGAAACAGTCCCTTCCTGTCCGTCCTGCGACGGGTGCTGTCGCGTCGCGAACCGGGTGGTTTTGCCCGGGGCAATAGTGTCCGGCGAGCAGTTTCACCGGCGCTTGCGGCGCCATTCCTGCACCCGGAGGCAATTTGGCATTGCAATCGGGGAGCATATGTCGTGTATACATTTTCGCATCGGCGGCGGAGTTCCGCCGCGAGGAACAGAACGGGGAGGAAGCATTGGCCGAGTTCAAGACCGACATCGAAATCGCACGCGCGGCGAACAAGAAACCCATTCAGGAAATCGGCGCGAAGCTCGACATCGCGAGCGAGCATTTGCTGCCATACGGGCATGACAAGGCCAAGGTTTCCGCGGATTTCATCGCATCGCTAAAGGGCCGTCCGGACGGCAAGCTGATCCTGGTCACGGCGATCAATCCGACGCCCGCCGGCGAGGGCAAGACGACCACCACGGTCGGCCTCGGCGACGGCCTCAACCGGATCGGCAAGAAAGCGGCCATATGTATACGTGAGGCGTCGCTCGGACCGAATTTCGGCATGAAGGGCGGGGCCGCCGGCGGCGGCAATGCGCAGGTTGTGCCGATGGAGGACATGAACCTCCATTTCACCGGCGACTTCCACGCCATCACCTCGGCGCACAACCTGCTGTCGGCGATGATCGACAACCATATCTACTGGGGCAACGAACTGGGCATCGACGAGCGCCGCGTGACCTGGCGCCGTGTCATGGACATGAACGACCGCGCGCTGCGTGACATCGTTGTGTCTCTCGGCGGCGTCGCCAACGGCTTCCCGCGCCAGACCGGCTTCGATATCACCGTCGCCTCGGAGGTCATGGCGATCCTGTGCCTTGCCTCGGACCTGAAGGATCTGCAGAAGCGCCTCGGCGACATCGTCGTCGCCTATCGCCGCGACAAGACGCCGGTCTATTGCCGCGACATCAAAGCCGACGGCGCGATGACCGTGTTGCTCAAGGACGCGATGCAGCCGAACCTCGTGCAGACGCTGGAAAACAATCCGGCCTTCGTGCATGGCGGACCCTTCGCCAATATCGCGCATGGCTGCAACTCGGTGATCGCGACCACGACGGCGCTGAAGCTCGCCGACTATGTCGTGACCGAAGCCGGTTTCGGCGCCGATCTGGGCGCGGAAAAGTTCTTCGACATCAAGTGCCGCAAGGCCGGCCTCAAGCCCGCCGCCGCCGTGATCGTGGCGACCGTGCGCGCCATGAAGATGAATGGCGGGGTCAAGAAGGACGATCTCGGGACCGAGAATGTCGACGCCGTGAAGAAGGGCTGTCCGAACCTCGGCCGCCATATCGGCAATGTGAAGGGCTTCGGCGTTCCGGTCGTCGTCGCGATCAACCATTTCGTCACCGACACCGAAGCCGAAGTGCAGGCGGTGAAGGACTATGTCGCCCAGCAGGGCGCGGAAGCGATCCTGTGCAAGCACTGGGCCCAGGGTTCGGCCGGCATCGAGGATCTGGCGAACAAGGTCGTTTCGCTCGCCGAGAGCGGCTCGGCCAATTTCTCGCCGCTCTATCCCGACGAGATGGGCCTTTTCCAGAAGATCGAGACAGTCGCCAAGCGCATCTATCATGCCGACGAAGTGATCGCCGACAAGAGCGTGCGCGCCCAGCTGAAGCAGTGGGAAGAGGACGGCTACGGCCACCTGCCGGTCTGCATGGCGAAGACCCAGTATTCGTTCTCGACCGACCCGAACCTGCGCGGCGCGCCGACCGGCCATTCCGTGCCGGTGCGCGAGGTGCGGCTGTCGGCCGGCGCCGGTTTCATCGTGGCGATCTGCGGTGAGATCATGACCATGCCGGGCCTGCCGCGCAAACCGTCGGCCGAGGTCATCCGCCTCGATGACGACCTCAATGTCGAGGGGCTGTTCTAAAGCCTTACCGACCGGCCCAGCGCAACGCGTCGTCGAGCCGGTCGTCTCCCCAGAAAAGCTCGCCGTCGACCACGAAGCTCGGCGAGCCGAAAATACCGAGCCGCCGCGCCTCGTCTGTCGCGGCGGCCAATTCGTTGGCGCCTTCCTCCGAGTCCGCCCGCGCCAGAACATGCTCCGGATCCTGGCCGGCGGCCTCGATGCTTTTCGAGATGTTCGGCTCGCTGCCTGCCGGCAATTCCTCTTCGAACCAGAGGCGATAGGCCGAGGTGGCGTATGGCGAACACCAGCCTTCCCCTGCCGCAATCGTCGCGACGCGGTTGGCGCGTTCCAGTTCGGCGAGCGGGTAGGGTGCGGGCAGTTTCGGCGAGAGCCCGTATAGCGGCGCACGGCGTTCGATATCGCGCCACATATAGGCGGATTTGACGGGTTTCTTCGCGAAGGGGATGTTGTCCATCTCGATCATGATGGCGCGGACGTTGAAGGGCTTCCAGGCGAAGCTGACGCCGGTCTCGGCGCTGACCTTTTCCAGCCGCATCACCGTCAGGTAGCTGTATGTGCTGCCGATCGAAAACCAGAAATCGATATCCGCCATGGCCGCTCTCCCTTTTCACCTTCCGTCAGGAGACTAACACGGCAGGCCAGCGCGGTGGATAAACCGATCTACAGCGGCTGCGGGCCGCGCCAGGATGTCAGGGCCGAAAGGCGGGCGGTCTTCTTGAACTGGTGGCGGTCCATGCGCCGCAGGATGCCGGCCAGGAAGCCGATCGTCTCGACGATATATGGGCCCTTGTTCAGCATGACGCATTCCGCGCGCTGGCCCATCGCGGCGTCGGTCACCTCGGCACGCGACGGCGCGCCTGTCTTCAAAAGGGTCTGCAGAACCTGAGTCGCCCAGACGGCGGGGATGTGAGCGGCCTCGCACAGCCAGAGGATTTCCTCCTGAACTTCGGAAAGGCGTTCGGTGCCAACTTCCATGGCGAGGTCGCCGCGCGCGATCATCACGCCGACGGGGCGCGATGCTCCGGCCCGTACGATCAGCCGCGGCAGGTTGCGAACCGCGAGCGTGGTCTCGATCTTCAAAAGCAGCGGCTGGGGCGGGCGGTCGCCGCGACGCCGGTCGAGCTCCGTCATCATCAGGCGGAGATCCCCGGTGCGCTGGATGAAGGAGCATCCGACGATGTCGGCATGGCCGGCGACGAAATCGAGATCGGCCCGGTCCTTTGCCGTCAGCGGCTCGATCTCGAGATCGACGGCGGGAAAGTTGATGCCCTTTTCAAGCTTGAGCTTTTCGCCCTTGTCGCGGGCGATGGTGATCTCCATGACGACGCCGTCGTCGCCGGTTTCGGCGATGCGCGCGCCGATCTTGCCGTCATCGATCCAGACCAGCATGCCGGGCTGCAGCTTGGCGAGGATATGCGGGAAGGTGATCGTGATGGCCGGCAGGCCGGAGCGGGCGCGATCCGGCGCGCGCAGCAGGACGAAGCGATCGCCGCGATGAAGGCGATGCCGTCCGGCATTGTCGACAGTTTCGATGCGGCATTTCGGGCCGGCGATGTCCATGAGGACGGGGCAGCGCCGCCCGGCCTTGACCTCGGCCTCGCGGATGTTGGCGATCATCGCCGCCCAGATCTCCGGGCCGTCATGGGCGCAATTGATGCGAAAGCAGCTCGCGCCGGCATCCATCAGCCTGCCGATATAGGCGGGATCATGGGCGCCCTGCTCCGGCACGGTGACCATGATGCGGGTCTTGTAACGGCCCGGGTAGTCGCCGAAGAAAAGCTCCTGCTGATCGGTGATGAACTCGACGCCGGCGGACATCTCGGCGGGCTCGGGCCACGAGGCCGGCCGGCCCGACAGTCCGTCGAGCGTCGCCGCGACGGCGGCGAGCGACTGGCGCGGGTGGGATTCGGCGCGTCCCAGGGACGACAGGCCGAGCGCGGCGAGATCGTCCTGCAATTCGGTCAGGTCGCGCTGGCGGGCGGCGAGGTAGAAGGCGAGGTTCTCCGCACCGGCGAGGAATTCCGGGCGTCCGATCTCCGCTTGCCAGTCGGCGAAGATCGCAGCGGCGTCGGCGTCGATCTCCGCCATGCGCTCATGCAGCAGCGCGCGGCATGCGCCGATGCGCATGGCCTGGTCTTCATCGTCGATGCAAGCAGAGATGTCTGGACGGGGTGTCATTGTCGCCATTGGGTGTGCCTCATCACGGCTTCCGGCTCGCGGGAACCGCCCCCGGGCCAAAGTCCTCGGCGGCGAAGCTAGTTCCCAACGATTGCGTTTCCGTGACACCGAGGGCAGGTCAGGAACCGGCGCTGTCGTCCTCGTCCTCGTCGACTTCGCGAACGACCTCCACCGTGACGTGGGTGACGAGCGCGGCGATGACACCGAGGACGGCGAGCCATGGCGCGGCGAGCGCGACCGCGCCACCGGCAACGACGCCAATCGTCAGCGGCGTTTCGAGAACGATGTCGCCATCCGAAGCCTTGAGGCGGAGAGAGCGGACATTGCCTTCCTCGACGATCTCCTTGATGCGCTCGATCAGCTTGTCGCCGGCGATCTCGATTTCTTCCGTGAAGGTCTTCTTGCCCTTCGCGTTTTGGTCCTGCGTGTCCATGGGATCGGTCCTCCGTGGCTTGATCCATGCGAGTGACGCGGCCGGGATAACATTGCGACGATGACGCGGCGTTGACAGCCGTCAAGGCCGGCGCGGGGCGGCTACTGGCAGAGGCGATAGCCGCTGCGCCGCTTGGCGAGGTCGAGATGCAGGTGATCGTCGTGATAGGCGTCGGAACCGGGGCCGAGCACCGTGGTGAAATGCAGGCAGGCGCCGGCGCGCACTGCCATCTGGAAGGATTCCTCGCGCGATCCCTTGCGCTGGTCCGGCCTGATCGACAGAGGCTCATGACCCTCGAAACTGAATGTCGCGATATCGACGGCGTTTCCTTTCGCGTGCTCGGAAATCTTCGCGCCCGCCTGGCTGTTGCGGCTGCGGCAGGCATAGGTGGAGGCCTGGCGGATGCCGGTGAGGCGGACATCGTCGCCGAGCACCTTGGCGGCGGGAATGACGACCTCATCGACCCAGCGGGCCGTGGCGAGCGCGGTCGCGCAGCGCATCTGCGTATCTGGACCGAGCGCGATACCGCGGACGATTTCGCTGACCTCGTAGCTCGCCGCCATGCCGCAGGTTCCCGGACCGTCGATCGGGTCGTTACGCTCGAACACGGCGCCGAGCGATTTCAGCTGCGCTTCGCAGGCGGCGAGGGCCGCCTCGTCCGGCGGGGAGGGTGGCGGGTCTTCAAGCGGTTCGGTTTCGCCGGACTTTTCCTCTTCCTTCGCCTTCTTGTCCGCCGGCGGAGTTTCCGGCGCAGCCTCCGCCAAGGGCTTATCGGCCGGCAGAGGCACGGCGACAGGCACGTCGCTGGCGGCGACAAGAAGGGGAACTGCGAGCGTGATCAGAAGTCCGCGCATGGGAACGTCAATCGGCAAAGCGCACCGGCGTGCCGTTGCCAACCAGCTTGGCAAGCTCGTTCGCGTCCCAATTGGTCATGCGCACACACCCGTGCGACGCGGTCTTGCCGATCTTGGCCGGGTCCGGGGTTCCGTGGATGCCGAAGGTCGGTTTCGAAAGGTCGATCCAGACATTGCCGACAGGGCCGTTCGGGCCCGGCGGAAGGGTCATTGCCTCGTCGTTTTCGCCCTGCTGGAAGTTCACGTCGGGCTTGTAGGAATAGGTCGGATCCGTCGCCACGCCGACGACTTCATAGTCGCCGGACGGCGAAGGCGTGTCGTCGCTGCCGATGGTGACGGGATAGGAGAGGACGAGGCTGTCCGAGGAATCGTAGACAAGGAGCCTGGAGCGCTGCTTGTCCGCGACGATGCTGGCGACCTCTGCCTCCGCGTCGATGCCTGTATCGGCGACCAGCACGGTCGTCCCGGCCTCCGCGAAGTCCGTTCCCGGATTCAGCGCCTTGAGGAATTCCACGTCCATGTGAAACATTTCCGCGATCTTCTCCGCGACGGATTCGTAGCCCAGCCAATCCAGTTCGGCCAGTTTGGCATAGTCCTCGGGAAGGGGCGGAACGGTTCCCGAAACGTCCTCGGGCGTCAATTCGTAGGAACGGACCGCTGCGGCGCCGTCGCCCTGCAGCGTCGCCCATACCTCGCCATCCATTTTCCCGTCGACGGGCAGGTCATGGATTTCCTCGAAAGCGCGGATCGCCTTGTCGACGTTCTCGCCCGCATAGCCGTCGATCACGCCCGGCGAAACTCCACGGCGGTCGAGCAGGATCTGGATGCGCGCGACGATCGGCGACTGACCTTCGAGAAGCGCTTCGCCGCTGAATTCCGCCGCGTTGATTGCCCCGGCGGTGATCTCGATCTCGGCCGACGGCGTTTCCTGAGGGGCTATCTCGGCGGCGGCAATCAGGCTGAATGCCGGATCCGGACGATCCTTCATCGGCGCCGGATCAAAGAGGCGAGAAGGCAAACCGCCCTCGGCGGCGGCGGGTGTGATGATTGCGAAGGTTGCGAAGGCAAGAAACAGGCTTGCGGGATGGGGCGTGCGGATGTTCGTCATGAACCCTAAACGGCCACGGAGGCAAAAGGCTCCCAAAGGCCGTGCGACGGGACGAAATTATACGTTGCGCGAAAGGACGCCCCGGACTATTTTGCGGCCATGACGAACCGCAGCGCGACGATGAATCTCTGGTGGTGGCTCCGCTCCTAGGCGGTGCTGGTCCACGGCTGCGTGTCAGAAATCGGAACCGCCAAGTGCAAGATGCGCTGGCGGTTTTTTGCTGTCTGGCGCGGATAAAAGGACAGGACAATGACAGGAATTGAACGGTCGGACCGCGACCAGGCGAAAGCCGAACCCGACCTGACTTACGTGACCCGCGGCGGCGTGACCGTGCGCCGTTACCGCCGCGATGCGGATTACCGCACCGCGATCTCGGACTATACGGGCATGCTCGATACGCAGCCCGGCGTGATCCTTTCCTCCAACTATGAATATCCCGGCCGCTACACGCGCTGGGACACCGCGATCGTCAATCCGCCGGTGCTGATCTCGTCGCACCAGCGCGTGATGACCATCGAGGCGCTGTCGGAGCGCGGCAAGCCGATCCTGTCGATGATCGAGAAGGCGTTGGCCGGCGCCGAGCACATCGCTGCGGTGAAGCGGACCGACGGCGCGCTGACCGTCGAGATCGCGGAAGCCGACGCGGTGGTCATGGAGGAAGACCGCACGCGGGCCGCCAGCGTGTTCTCGCCCTTGCGCGCAATCGTCGATCATTTCCATTGCGAGGACGACAGCGACCTCGCGCTCTATGGCGCGTTCGGATACGACATCGCGCTGCAATTCGACCCGATCAAGCAGAAGCTGCCGCGCGATCCCGGCCAGCGCGACCTCGCGCTCTTTTTCCCGGATGAAATCCTCGTCGTCGACAACCATTCCGCCAAGGCCTGGATCGACCGTTACGAATTCAGCGATGGCGAACTGACGACGGAAGGGCTCGACGGGACGGTTGCGCCGCATCCGTTCAGGAAATCGGAAACGATCCCGCCGAGGGGCGACCACGAGCCGGGCGAATATGCCAGGCTGGTGGAAAAGGCGAAGGAGAGTTTCGCGCGCGGCGATCTGTTCGAGGTCGTTCCGGGGCAGATCTTTCACGAACGCTGCGAATCCGCACCGTCAGCGATTGCCCGCCGGCTGAAGGAAACCAATCCGGCTCCCTATTCCTTCTTCATGAACCTGACCCGCAACGAGTTCCTGATCGGCGCGTCGCCGGAGATGTTCGTGCGGGTGACCGGACGCCGCATCGAGACCTGCCCGATCTCCGGCACGATCAAGCGCGGCGACGACGCGATTTCGGATTCGGAGCAGATCCTGAAGCTGCTCAATTCGAAGAAGGACGAGTCGGAACTGACCATGTGCTCCGACGTCGACCGCAACGACAAGAGCCGGGTTTGCGAGCCGGGCACGGTGCGGGTGATCGGCCGCCGGCAGATCGAGATGTATTCGCGGCTGATCCATACCGTGGACCATGTCGAGGGACGGCTGCGCGACGGGATGGACGCGTTCGACGGCTTCCTGACGCATGCCTGGGCGGTGACCGTGACCGGCGCACCGAAGCTCTGGGCGATGCGCTTCATCGAGAACAACGAGAAAAGCCCGCGCGCCTGGTATGGCGGCGCCATCGGCATGGTGAAGTTCGACGGCGACATGAATACCGGCCTCACTCTGCGCACGATCCATGTACGCGACGGGATTGCCTCGGTGCGCGCCGGCGCGACGCTGCTGTTCGACTCCGTGCCGGAGGACGAAGAGGCCGAAACCGAATTGAAGGCCTCGGCGATGCTGGCGGCGATCCGCGACGCCAAGAAGGGCAACGATACGTCCACGGCGCGGGAAGCCGCGAAGGTCGGCGTCGGCGTGAAGATACTGCTCGTCGACCACGAGGACTCATTCGTCCACACGCTGGCGAATTATTTCCGCCAGACCGGCGCGGAGGTTCGGACCGTCCGTTCGCCTGTGCCGGAAAAGGTTCTCGACGACTACAAGCCCGATCTTGTCGTGCTGTCGCCCGGACCCGGCATGCCGGAGGATTTCGACTGCAAGGCGACGATCCGCAAGGTGCGCGACCGTGACCTGCCGATCTTCGGCGTGTGTCTCGGGCTGCAGGCGCTGACCGAGGCCTATGGCGGCAATCTCAGGCAGTTGAGCCTGCCGATGCATGGCAAGCCGTCGCGCATCCGCATCAACCATCCCGGCAAGGTCTTCTCCGGTTTGCCGAAGAACGTGACCGTCGGGCGCTATCACTCGATCTTTGCGGACCCGTCGCGGCTGCCGGACGATTTCGTGGTAACGGCGGAAACCGATGACGGCGTGGTCATGGGGATAGAGCATCGCAGCGAGCCGGTCGCGGCCGTGCAGTTCCATCCGGAATCGATCATGACGCTCGGCGGAAATGCCGGCATGCGAATGATCGAGAATGTCGTCGCGCATCTGGTCGCCACGAAGGAGAAGCGCAGCCGCGACGCGGCCGCCTGACGCGAAGGGATTGCAGGCCGATGACGGAGTTCGATCCGGCGGTCAAAAGGCTGGCGGCGTGGTCTATCGCCGTTGCCTTCGGAGTGATGGCCCTGAAGCTGGTGGCTTGGTGGCTGACCGGTTCGGTCGCGCTCCTGTCGGACGGGCTGGAATCGACCGTCAACGTGGTCGCGGCCGTCGTTGCCTTCGCGGCGATTTCCTATGCGCAGAAGCCGGCGGATGCAGACCACCAGTTCGGCCACCACAAGGCGGAATATTTCTCCGCCGTACTGGAAGGCGTGCTGATCGCCGTCGCGGCGCTGCTGATCATCCAGCAGGCGATCCCGGCCTTGCGCGATCCGCAGCCGATCGAAGCGCCGGGCGCCGGCCTCGCGGTCAACCTCTTCGCCTCGGCGATCAACGCGGTCTGGGCCTTCCTGCTGATCCGGACGGGCAGGGCACAACGGTCGCCGGCGCTGGTCGCCGACGGCCACCACATCTTCTCCGACGTGGTGACCTCGGTCGGGGTGTTCGTCGGGCTCGTCGCGGCGCTCGTCACCGGATATGCGATCCTCGACCCGCTGCTTGCCATCGCGGTTGCGATCAACATCCTCTGGCAGGGCTGGAAGGTGATCGGTTCCTCCGTCAACGCACTGATGGACCGCGCCGTGGAGCCGGCCGACGAGGCGCGGCTGAAGGAAATCATCGCCGCCAATGCGCAGGGCTCGATCGACATCCACGATCTGCGGACGCGTGTCGCCGGGCCGGCAACCTTCATCGATTTCCACATGGTGGTGCCGAAAACGATGACGGTCGGCGCGGCGCACGAGATATGCGACCGGCTGGAGGACGCGATCCGCGACTTCGTGCCCGGCGCATCCATCGCCATCCATGTCGAACCGCAGGGCGAGAAGGCGCACGGCATCCGGGTTCGGCTGTTCTAGGCATCGACTGAGCCGGATCGAAATATTTATTCAATGACCGACAGCGGGGCTTTCGTGCCGTGGCGAGACCGCATATTTTTATCCCGAAAGTCAAAAACGAGCTTCGGTAAATCCCCGCATGACGAATGCCGGTAATAGTTCTGGCCTCCAAAACACGCCGGGAAGCCGGGTAAAGGCCCGGTCAGTCTACCTCGGGAAGGTTTCGGTACAACCCGGAACCGCGGGGCGTGCGGACGAGGGGAGCGGGTACCGTTGATCATATTTCTCTCGACGCCGCGGCATCGCTACACGCTTGCCCGCTTCAAGGCCGAACACGGGTTTCCCGTGCCGCCTAAGCGCTCGATGCCCTATCACCGGCTGTTCCGCTCGCTGCTGGTGCCGCGCGCGACTTATGTCTTCACCGATCTCGACCGGCTTTCACCGTGGGAATTGCGCGTGGCGGCGGATTATTACCGTATCCTCACGGATGCCGGGATGCGCTGTCTCAACGACCCCGCCAAGGTGCTGTCGCGCTACGAGCTGCTGTCGACGCTGCATCGCGAGGGGATCAATCCGCAGGCCGTCTACCGGGCCGAGGATTATCCGCGCCCGACGCGGTTTCCGGTCTTCGTCAGGCTCGAGGATCACGGGACCCCTGTCACGCCGCTGCTGAACACGCAGGCGGACCTCGATACGGCGCTTGCCGACTTGCGCGGGCGCGGCATCCCGCTTCGCGGCGCGCTTGTGCTGGAGTTCTGCGCGCGGGAATACCGCCCCGGCCTCTGGAACAAGTGGGGGGCATTCCGGGTCGGAGAGCGTTATTCGCTGGACCATATCGCGGTCGAGAAGGAATGGCTGGTCAAGTATGGCGACTGGTATCTGCTGTCCGACGATGTGATCGCCGACGAGCACGAGGCGGTTATCGCGAACCGCTATGTCGATCAGTTGGAAAGGGTCTTCGAGCTCGCGGGGATCGACTATGGCCGTGCGGATTTCCAGGTCATCGACGGGCGACCGGTGATCTACGAGATCAACACCAATCCCTATATCCCGAAATTCGTTCCGGACCCGAAGCCGGTGCGGCTGGAGACGCAGATGCGGGCACGGACCCGGGTGGCCGAGGCTTTCGCGGCGATCGACACGCCGGCCCGCGGCTATATTCGCATTACGCCGTCAGCGCTCATCAAGCTTCGGCGCGGTTTCATTCCCGGCTTTCTTCCCTTCCAGCAGCCATGAAAGAAAACGGGCGACCCCGAAGGATCGCCCGTCTGGCATTCTTGGCCACCGTATCGGCGGAAAGCTTACGCCGCCTCGTCGATCGGCATGGTTTCAGAGGACGTACCCTGCAAAGCCGGAGCCGGCGGAACCGGTGGGGAAACAGGACCCTTGGCGATGACCGGGGCGCCGGGCGCAACGGGCGGCGAAATGGGACCGCGCTTCGCATAATAGGGCGATGGTGCTTCCATCGGCGGTGAGAGCGGGCCTCGGGCGGCTTTACCGCTACGAGCGAGCGTCTCAAGCGACACGGTAGTCGGCTTGACCGGAGGCGAAAGCGGACCGCGCCTGGTCGCCGAAAGCGGCGGTTCGTTTTCGATAGCGGGAGCGCCGGGCGCAGCGGGCGGCGAAATGGGACCACGCTTCGCATAATAGGGCGATGGTGCTTCCATTGGCGGTGAGAGCGGGCCGCGCTTGGCTTGCGAGAGCGACGGTGCAGTCGGGTTCGTCGGCGGGGAAAGCGGTCCCTTGGCGAAGGCCGGGGCGCCGATAACGGGCGGCGATACAGGACCGCGCTGCGCATTCAATCGATATTCGGGAGCGCCGGGGGCTGGCGGCGCGAGTGGGCCCAAACCCTTATGCATCAATATATCTCCAGAGTTCTCGAATCCACGGAAAATACTCCAGCTTACAATGAAGTCCCTATGCCGGATGGTCAATGCCGAGCTGTTGTTTTACGGGCACAATTCATGACGAATCTTAATCATTCATCCTCTTTGTCTGCTCCCGAGCGCCGAACCGGTTCGGCAAGCCGAACCTTGGAGACATGGTTCGGAGCCTTTTCGCCATTGGGCCCGTTCTCGCCGCGCGTATACCATTTCTGCCAGCGCTGGCGGAGCGCCTCGGGCTCGCCCGCCTCAAGGCGGGCATTGAAGTCGGACCTTGCTTCGCGCCATCGGTCGAAACCCTCGCGCAGCTCCGGTTTTTCGGTGATCGGCGTGATGACGGGAACGACGCCGGCGAGGGCCTTGTAATCGATAAGGGTGAGGAAGCAGAACGGCTCGTCCTTTTCGAAGATCACGGTGCCCGGCCGCGTGAACTTCCAGTTCATGGTGAAGGTGAAGTCGAGCCAGTCGGTCTCGATGATCCCCTCAAGCGGGGCGATGCGGTCCTTCGGCCGGTTGGGCACGCCGCGCGCCCAGACGCCGATGCCCGGATCGGTACGGAAAAGATAGCCGGTGTGGAAGGTCAGCGTGCCGAAGCCGAAATGCGACGCCGCGATCTGCTCGGCCTCATAGGACGGATCGGCAACCGTCACGGAGATATCCTCGGTGGCGTTGCCGCCGTTCCATGTCGCCGCGATCGTCGTCGGCAGCAGGATTTCCCAGCCCATCGCATTGGCGATCGACAGCGGCAGGCAGCGATAGGCGAAGCGATCTTCCGTGGCGTCCATCCACGGACGGTCGGAGCGTGCCGGAATGATCCGGGCAGGCTTTTCCTGGATCTGGTAACAAGTCAGGTTCTTCATTTCGACCATCGGTTCCCTACCTCACATCCCGTGCCCCTTTCGGCAATCGGGGCACCTTACCTCAACCGTATTGCGCTCCGGCTCGTCAATCCGCGAGCCGCATCACGCCGCCGTCGCGGACGACAATACCCTGTTCCAGATCGGCGAAAGGCTCTTCCCGCCAATAACGCTCCCGTATTTCGGCTTGGCCGCGGCGCTCCGCCCGTCGGGTGAACTTTCGCAGGCTTTCGACCAGTTCCCATTCGAGGTTGCGGGTGAAATCCCCCCAGGTCCAGTTTGTGGCGAGCCAATCGCGCCAAGGCGTATCCTTCAGGAAATCGCGATAGAGACCGTAATAATACCAGCCGATCCGCATGTGCCGGTGACGGATAAACAGCCGCCAGGGTTTCGCCATGCCCATATGGTGCAGGATAACCGGCATGTATGACCCGGTGCGCCGGTATTCCTCCGGCGTCCTAGTCGGCGACATGTTCCACAGGGGCGACATGCCGCAGAAATCTCCGTCGACCGTGGCGTTCAGGGCGTCTTCGTCCATGAGGCGGCACTTGTCGAAGGAGGTGCGAATGAACTCCATGGCGTTTTCGGAGACCTGCCTGTTCCGCCAAATGGGGATGTCGATCAGCATGACGCCGGAGTTGAAATAACGATAGGGTTTCGTCATCCCGAGATCGTCGAAATGCGCCTCGGTTTCGGCCTTCTGCTTTTCGCCCTTCGGGAAGATCGTGGCGGAGCGCACCGCGGCGAAGGCGTGATCGCCAAGATCGAGAGAGAAGATCCGCGACACGTCGCCGTGAATGGTCAGGTCCGCGTCGAGATAGAGGACGCGGTCATGCGTCTCTTCGAGGATCGACGGGAGGAAGAGACGCGTCAGCGTGGCGGCGGACAGACGGTGCTCCGGATTGAACAGGCCGTGATAGTCCGACAGGTCGATATCGGTGCGCAGGCCGACATCGTTCGCGCGCATCCATTCGCGCTGATCATCCGTCACCTCGGCCTCTTCCGCGAAGATGAAAAGGTCGAAGGGATTTCGACCCGGTCTCGATGTGGACAGGACCGATTTCGCCACGAACATTGCGGGAATCATCATCCGGCTGTCCACGCAGAGGCAGATCGCGTTTCGCGTTGCGGATCGGGATGTCACGGATCAGGCCTCCTTTTTCTGCGGCTGCCAGACGATGTTGCGGACACGACGGATGGCTCTTTCGCAATCCTTCAGCCAAAGGCGGATCGTCACCTTGGCTCCGCTCTCGAAGGGGCGTTCGGCTTCCCTCGGGAAATACTCGTCGCCGAGACGCCAGCGCGACAGGTCGATATCCGCCCGGGCGGCGCGATAGGCCTCGAACCATTGCCGGCCCGTCCAGGTTTCGACGGTGCGGCCGATACGTCTTCCGTCGATGACCGCGCCATCGAGAAAGAAATGCAGGATCTTCGCTTCGGCCGGATCGATGCTGCGATATATCTCGTCGGCGGGACAGTTCCACCGCTCGTCGGCCAGATAATGCGGATGGTGTTCGGCCAGGGCGACCACCAGCATTTCGTCGAGCAGCAGGATGTCCTTTCCCCGGCCTTGCTCCATCAGGTCGGACCACTCGGCCAGGAACACATCGCCGCGGGGCCGCGCGAAACCCATGACGCCGACATTGATGTCCACCCGCTCTTGCCCGACACGGATAACCGCGCGCTCGTATCGCTCCTGACCGACAAGCGGCGCGACGCCCTTGAGCATCGTCAGCCGGCCGGCCTCCGGCGGGTGGAACCGCGTGACCAGCGCGCCCTCGCGCTCGAGCGGCTCCCAGAGATCGTCGATGGGGGCGCGGAAGATCATGTCGCTGTCGAAGAGAAGCGTGGTCTCGTAGGGGCTCTCGCGGAAGACCAGATGCCGATCGCCGGATTTCGACAGCCGGTCGGTGACGACGACCGACGCACCGAGCTTTTCGAGATCGCGTTTCAGCGCGGCGGTGTGCGGTTCGTCGAGGAGAAAGACCGTGATCGGGCCGTCATAATGGCGGCGCAGCGAATGGACCGACACGACGAGGTGCAGCGCGTAACGCTTGCCGAAGTTGAAATAGACGCAGCCGCGTCCGGATTGGGCGGATTTGGTCATTTGTACAATTCGGATTTCTTTCCACGGAGCGCCTGGAGCCGGCCGGCGGACCAGCCAAGCGACCGAATTGCCATCATCGGCGAGGCGGCGCCGAAGACTGGCAGGACAAGAAGCGCTGCGCCGAGGAGGAAGCGAAGCGCGGCGGCGCTGGATGCGAGAATGGCGACCCCAGGCGTGACCCGCGGGTTCTTCAGCCGGAACCGCGTGATCGACTGGTCCGCGGCGCGCCGGAACTGATAATCGAAGGTCAGTCTTTCGAGCGGTATGGTTTCGCTTACCAGGGCGTCCGGGCACCAGGCGGTCTCGCAGCCGGCCTTCCGGGCGGCGCGGTAAAACGCCGTGTCGGAGCCGCCGGAGATCAGCAGCGTCTCGTCGAAACGGATCTTCGCGCGCTTCTGCCAGGCGAGATCGCAAAGCCAGTTGTTGGTGATGATCGTGTAGCGGCCCTTGCGCGCGGCGGCGCGGGCCGTTTTCGAATTCTTGCGGCGCATGCGCGCGGCGAGGCTGGCATTGATGATGCGCTGGAGGAGGCCGGCGCCGGGGACGGGCCGGGCGACCTCGACCGGGCCGCCGACCAGATCGGCGCCGGTTTCGCGCCAGCAGGCGACGAGGCGCGCGAGCCATTCCGGGTCGGGATATTCGTCGTCGTCGATGAAGCAGAGCGCATCCGCGCCGAGCGCCAGCGCCTCGTCGAGCGCCCGGTTGCGGGCGACCGGGATGCCGCGGCGCGGCTCGCAATGGTAATGGATTTCGTCGAAGCGGTCCGCGAAGCGCGCGACGACCGGCCGGGCGGTTTCGTCGGCGTCATTGTCGATGACGAGCAGGATCGCCCGGACCTTCGCGGCCCGGAACGCCGCCTCGCACCGGGCGAGCGCGGTTTCCAGCATGTCGAGGCGCTTGTAGGTCAGAATGGCGACCGCGACCGACATATCAAGCTTGCGCGGCTCGGCCATCCTGTCCGTGTGTCACCCCGTCGCGATACAAACTCCGGTTGTTTTATGTCGGGCAAATCCGGTGCGGCCAATGCCTTTGGGGCAAGAAAGCGCCGAATGTTGTCGATCTGCAACGAATCGCGGCCCCGAAAGGGGCAAAAAACAGGATTGTCAGGGGAAAGGGATCCGCCGCGCCGTCACGGGGGCGAGGCGTAAGGCCGTCTCACCTCCCACGCCAGCGCGTGGCATTCTTTCAGTATGTCGTCGACGGGATGGAGCATCTTCCGGCGCCAGCCGGGCGGGCGGCCGCGTCTGATCGGCGCGGGGCGCACGGCGTCGGCGATGTCGCCATGGCGGGCGAGAAAGTTGCGCCGCGCGCCGAGGCGGGCGAGACGCAGGGCGTGGCCCGGCAGATCGTCGAGCGCCGATTTCAGCGCGATCAGACGCCGGCAGACGGACCGGGCCGGGATCTCGCAGGTTGGCTCCGGTTCCGGTTCCGGCGCGGGGAGCGGCAGGGACGGACCGCAAAGGGAGTGGATGCGGGGCGCGGCGGCGGGCCGCCGGCGGACCGGTTCGAGGGAAAAGCGCAGCGATGCATCGGCCAGCGCGAAGGACGGTTCGGCGAGGGGACGCGCGGGTTCGGATTTCGGCGCCCAGGGCGTTTCGCCGGGCCGCACGAAACGGCCCTGCCAATAGACGCCGGTCTTCGGCATTGCGGGCTCCGGCGCGGGCCTCCTCGGGAAGACCACACTCGTGATGACGGTCTTGTTTTCCCTGTCTTCAGGCCGCGCTTTGCCTGCTTCCCGCCCCGGCTTCAGGCTCGCCGCCGCCGCGCGCCGGCCCTTGTGCGGCGCGATGCGCCGGGACGGGCGGGCCGCGCGCTGGCGCAGCGTCACCACGATGTCGCGCGCGGCGATGACGATGAGGCGGCGGACAGCGGATTCGGCCGGGCGCAACACATCGATGATCGACCGCCAGACAGGGCGCGGCAGCATCTCCGCCCCGCCCTCGTCGAGTCCCGCCTTCATGAACAGGAAAGCGAGGATGCGCAGAAGCGCCGCGCGGTTGCGCGCGATTGCCCGATTTAGCCTCTCGTTAACGTCGTCGTTCATGCGGCAAGGATGTGGGACGGCGCGAGGCGGTGGACAAGAAAAGCGGGGCGGGTGCGGTAAGGTGTTGGGAATGTTGGGGGAATGGGTGGGGAGGTGTGTGGGGTTGTCCAACGTAGCGATTGGCCAGGGGGCATAAGAAAGTCGGAACACGGGTTCGACCGAGCGATTTTCAAATTAGAATTTACAGCAAGGAATCGAGAAATTACTATTATAATTATTATTAAAGTTGAAATAATATCTATTTTGTGCGACTTTACATGAACTATATATTTCGGAGGTCGTAATATGCCTATTGGTAGCCGACATCCTCATGTTCAGCAGCACACGACGGGCAAAACGCGCGATTTACCAATCTCCGACGCGCTGGCAGATTTGCTGGAGGCCGCGGCCCTGCGCGCGAATATCGACATCGTTTGGATATACTCGGGAGGGCAATGTGCTGCTGGCACCTGCAGCAAACGGACAGGCTCGACGCGTCATGACCTCGGCGGGGCCGCGGATATTCATTTAGTAGTTTCCGGTAGAAGGCTCAATTTCGATGACGCCAGCGACCGTAAGGTTTTTGCGCTGTTTCTTGAAACGTGTGCTGCGTACGGCGCTGAAGGCATCGGAGCTGCGACGGATTATATGGGCCCGACTGCGGCACATGTTGGATTTGGCGGGCGCGCAGTTTGGGGAAGGAATGGTAAGTCAGCGAACGCCCCAGTTTGGCTCAGGAGCGCAGTTGCTCGGGGGTGGTCAAGTCGAAATCGCGTTCTTGGCGCGCCAAGTGATCAAGCTGACGAAGAGAAGATCTTCGAGGAACTCCTCCAGTCACTCCCCGACAGCCCAAACGCGGAGGTTGAGCCTTTGCCAGATGATTATGATGCCTCCTAGAGCTCGCACAGGGACGGGTGTTCCAGGCGTAAGAGAAAGCTTTGCGACTTGGTATCGGGAGGACGGTAATGCAGATCAGTGACCGCTTGGTAGAAGAAGGAATAACAATAGAACCCAGTGAAGAGCATGCACTTGTCTACATCGTGCGAGACAAAGATGGTCGTATCCTCGATCAGGAGGAATTCGTTACCCGGTTTGGTGATATCAATGATGATTATGCCCTAAGAAGTGCTCCCGGTTTCGCAGATCGCCGACGCATCTGCGCCGAAGGCGATTCTTGGATAAATATACTTTGGCCTGCATCTTCAATACTAGGTCATCAAAAGACTCTATTTGATGTTATTGAAGGCGCTCGTAAGTACGATACTTTGGACTTGGCATATCCGGGCGACACGCTGGCCGAAATCGTGAAGCGAAAACAGTATCATGCACCTATTGGGTCAGCGAGATACGATTGGTTCTTGTTTTCGGCGGCCGGGAACGACGTATTGGGCGGCGGTGCGATTAGAAGATATCTTCTCGAACGGGACTCGATCGATCCCGAGGCGGTAGATCCCGGTGATTGGATTGTGACCAAGGAGTTTCAAGGCGCGCGTGATTTCGTGGCGGTCAACTACGAGATTGTCGCAAAAGAGATCAATACCTGGTCAAGCAGTCAAACAAGCATGCTTGTTCATGGTTACGATTATCCCGTGCCGCGAGACAATGGGCGATGGCTGGGCAAGCCTTTGCAGAGCAAGGGATACGATCTGACGCAAGATGCTGCAATTATCGCGCGCCTGTTGAAATATATTGTCGACAGCCTGTACGACACACTTGAAGATGTTCAGAAGAAGCAGCCCCACGTTACGGTAGTCGATTTGCGAGGGACAGTGGCCGGACGCTGGAATGATGAACTCCACCCGATGACGGCGGCTTCGACGGATTTAGCCGCGCTCTTTATGAGCCAGATCGATTTGCTGTCCTGAAATCACAGGATAAGATTCCGTACGAGCTCTTTGGATCAATCACCTCGTCGCGCACTGAGTCATGATTTCTGACTGCGGCACAATTGGTGCGAAGTTCGTCAGCTGCCGAATAGTCTAACTTGGCCGCGATAGCGGGTTACTTAACTGCAAACCGGTTTTTGCAGGGCGAACGCATGAGTTGGGGGCGTCTATGCCGGGGCGTTCGGATGGCTGGATGCCGTGTGGCAGGGCCTGCTTTCGCGTGCGGCCGAGCGCGATCCGCTCACAGACTGGGCGCTGCTGTAGGCATCCGTCGCGGGCAGCCGGGACTTGGGGCGCCATGGATTTTTCCCGCGGGACATAGGCGCATTGCAGGCATCTTCGAACGCCTAGCGCGCGAAAGATCAGTCGTCGTTCGGAAATTGCGGCTGGCTGGCGGAGAAAGGGCGATCGAGGATCGGGAGGCTGATCAGTGCGTCGATGAAAGACGATACAAGCTGGCCGCGATTTGTCATGCCTGACTTGGAATAGATATTCGCGAGTTGAGCGCGGACGGTGCCTTGGGCGGTCTGGCGAAACGAAGCGATTTCCGGCGCATCGAAACCTTTCAGCGTGAGCAACGCGACCTCTCGTTCCGAGGGTGAAAGATGCCAGGCGTTGAACCGCTCCTCGATCATCTCGCCGAAGGCATCGGCGGCGATCTTGAGAGAATTCTCCGCATGCGCGGTAATCCAGAACATGCGCCTGAGTTCCAGCAGGCCGAACAGAACGCCGAGGAAGAGCGCGAAGGTCGCGCAGGCTTCAAACGCGATATGGCGACCGAGCCCCTCTTCCCTGATGTCGGCGAAGACATCTCCGATGAAAAACGACACGCTGACCGCCTGAAGAACAACGACCGCAATCAGAAAGCGTGCGCGCCAGTTTCTGGAGACGATGCCGAATGTGTTCGAGCTTCGGTCCATTCTGTCTGCCTCCCCGCGACATTTTTGCGCGTATCCCAAAATACAGCGCCAATAAGCACGTGCTTATGGACGCTTATTGCGGCGTAACCATAGCCTTACCTGTCCCGGGATTCGTTCACATTCGGATTCGAAGCGTTCATCGGTGTGAGCGGGACCATGCGCGAATTGCGCCTCACGCAGTCCGGCGATTGGGTCCTTGCTCGCGGGAGGAATATTGCCGGCGAGGCGCGAGCGTTTTCGCGGATTGCGCTGTGTTGGCGCTGACGACGCTTGTGATCCTGGCGGAGCGGTTCTTCGGAGCGCGAGGCGTCCAGCGCATGTGATGCGCGGACGCCTCGTTTGAAATTGAGCAAACATGCCTCTCGATAACAAGAAACGAGAAGGGGAGGGCACCATCAACGTTTATTCCGCACAAGTGAGGGAAAGCGCCGGCCGGGGCAGCCTGGCCACCGTCTCATTTCGGTCGGCGCGGGGAAGCCATACGCCGCCAGCCTGGATCGTCGAACCCGTGGAGAAATCCGGCGAGCCTCCCTTGATCGCCATTCACGGCGTGACGCGCGCCGCCGACGTGCTGGCCGAGCAACTCGTGCATGGTGCGGGCCGGACGGGACGCGTCGTCATTTGCCCCTTGTTCGATTCGAAGACCTATAGCCGCTACCAGCGGTTCGAGGGAAAGGCGCGATCCGACCAGGCCCTGCTCCGTCTCGCCGACATGCTCGTCGATGAGGGCGTGTTGCCGGCCGAGCGTTTCGATCTCGCCGGCTTTTCCGGCGGCGCCCAGTTCGCGCATCGTTTCACCTGGCTATACCCCCACAGGGTCGGCCGGCTTTCGATCGCCTCCGCCGGCTGGTACACTTTTCCTGACGACGAGCCCTATCCGCTCGGCCTCGGCAAGAGCACGTCAAGCGGCAACTGCCGGGCCTTCTGTTTCAGGACCAATCTGACGGCATTTCTCCAACGCGAGATTGTCGTTCGCGTCGGCGCGCTCGACACTTTCGTTGATGCCACGACCCGGTCCGGGCCGGATATCGACCGGCAGCAGGGTGCGGACAGGGTCACCAGGGCCCGTCGCTGGACCGCCGCCATCCGGCAGGCCGCCGAGCGTTTGGGAACGGATACGAAGGTCGATTTCGAGATCCTGCCCGGCTGCGGCCACGACTTCACCGCCTGCGTGCGCCTGGCCGGACTCGACCGTGTCTTTCTCGGCGAGCCAGCCCGGATGGCTTTCCCGACAACCGGAGACGATCCCTCATGATGACGCCTTTTGTCATAGCGCCTTCGGCGAAATGGGCCTTCACGACACGCCGGGTCCCCACGGACAGTCCCGTCCATATCGAAGACGGGCTGGACGGCGTTTCGGCGGGCGACCTCGTGGTTGCGAGGGTCGAGCGGATCGGAAGCCACAAGCGCCTGCAGACCCGGCAAGGGCGCTACTCCCGGCTTTATGCCGGCGACCTCATTGTCGCTGCTTGCGGCGCGCGATACGCGATAGACCAGTTCGAGGGCGTCGCCGAGCTGGGCGACGGCACCTCGGACCTGCTGGCCGGCGGCGGCGTGATCGGCCGCGTCCGCCATCGCAATGAAAAGACCTCCGCCCCGACGCGGGTTCAGGTGCTGGGCCGACTGGCCGATAGGCACAAGCGGATCATCAATCTTAGGGATTACGGGCTCGACCGGAGCCCGGTCTTCGACCGGCCCCTGGTCATCGGCGTCCTCGGCAGTTCGATGAATGCCGGAAAGACGGATGCGGCGGCCGGACTGATTCACGGACTGGCCGGCGCCGGCTGGCGGACGGCGGGCATCAAGCTGACCGGAACGGGCAGTTTCGGCGACATTCACTCCTATCTCGACGCCGGTGCCTCCCTGGCGATCGATTTCACCGACGCTGGCATGGCGTCGACCTATCTGGAACCGCTGGACCGCATCATCGACGCATTCGACGTTATGGTCGGTCACGGCGCAGACGAGAACTGCAAGGCGATCGTCGTCGAGCTGGCCGACGGCATAACCCAGGCTGAAACCGCCAAGCTTCTGCGCCTTCCGCGATTTGTTGCGACAATCGACGGTTTTCTCCTGTGCGCTCCCGATCCGATGTCCGCACAGGCGAGCCTCTCCTGGCTTGCCGAAAGGAATATCGCGCCAATGGCGTTGAGCGGGCTTCTCACGCGCTCGTCCCTGTCGGTCGCCGAACTCGAGGGCGAAATGGACCTCCCGATCCTCTCGCGGGAAACGCTCGCCGATCCCGCATTCGCCTCGGCCCTGTTCCACCAGGCGCGTAATCTATCCCCGGCCAGGGCCGCATGAGCAGGCTCCCCGCCATATTCGCCGATGGCCGGAGGATGCAGATCGGACTGGTCGCCGCCGCGGCTCTGTCGCAAGGGGTCGCCGCGGCCGCGGTGGCATTTGCGACACGCGACGTGTTCGCCACTCTGCGTATCGTCGAAGGCGCCGGGGCAGGCGCGGCGACTTCGTCGCTCCCGGTCGCAGATATCGCGACGATCCTTGTGGGCGGAACCGCGCTTGCGGGGATGCGCGTGATCGAACGGGTGATGGCGGAACGGGTCGGGCAGAGTTATGCGTCGGCTGTTCGCGAGAGACTGTTCCTGCATCTGAGTCGGACGCCCGCGCACGTGATGGCGTCGCATCGGGTCGGCACATTGTCGCTGCGGTTCGTCGGCGACCTGACGGCGATCAAGGGCTGGATCTCGTCCGGCCTCGCCCGGCTCATCTCCGCGGGAATCACCATACCGGCGAGCATCCTGATCCTGTTTGCGCTCGATCCGGTCTTCGGCCTCGCCGCGATCCCGCCCTTTGCGCTGGCGTTGCTCCTGATCGGATTTTTCAGCCGCCCGCTGGAGGAGGCTTATGCCCGGCTGCGAAAACGGCGCAACCGCATGGCCGCCGACATCGCCGAGCGCCTTCCGCAAAGCGCCGCCTTGCGGAAAATCGGCCGGTTGAAACATGAACGCATGAAGCTGACCGATCATTCCCGGCAGATCGCGGAGGCCGCCGTGCGCCGTGCGCTGGCTTCCGGATTGCTGCGCGCGGTCCCCGATCTCTCCGCCGCGGTCGCTTCGGTGCTGTTCCTGACGATGGCCTGGCATTTCAGGCTTTCGACGGCGGATACCGCGGCCTCACTCACCGTATTGGCGATGATCGTGCGTCCGATGAGGCAGCTTGCGGGGGTCTGGGACCGGCGTCAGGCGTGGTCCGTCGCGGCGACCCATCTGGACACCGTGCTTTCGACGCGGCGTCTGCCGCGCGGCGACAAGCGCGAGGCGCGGGCCGAAACAGAAGACAGCGGCGTCGCGCTGGAATTTCACGACGTGCGGGTGGCGTCCGGCGAGAGACTGTCCGGCGAGGTCCCGGTCGGTGATTGGGTGCGCCTGTCCCGTCCGCGGGAGGCAGGCAATGACAGCCTTCTGCTCGTATCGGCCGGGCTCGATTTTCCGGTCGGGGGAGACGTCGCGGTTTTCGGCGGGTCGCCCTGGTCGATCCCGGTGGGTCATGTCCTCTATCTCGGCCCGTCCAGTCCGGTGCTGAAGGGGAGCCTGCGCCGCAATGCCGCGATGGGCGCGGGCAAGATCCCCGACGACGACACGATCATCGCCGCGCTGGAAAAGGCGGGCCTGCGATCGCTCGTCGAAAGGCTTGGCGGTCTGGACGGGCGCATCAACGAGTCGGCGCGCAACCTGTCCGGTTACGAACTTGCGCAATTGCTTTGCGCTCGCGCCCTGCTCGTGCGTCCGCGTTTGCTGCTCGCCGACGCCGACGAAATCGGGCTCACGCCGGAGTCGATCCGGATGCTGCATGACGAGTTGCAGCCACTGGGATGTTCCGCGCTGATCGCCAGCCGATCGCGCCAACCCGACGATATATTCCGGCGCACGCTGATTTCAGAAAGCCCCGGCGCGGCCGAAGCCCCGATCCGCGCGGTCTCATGACGAATGATGAAGCAATTCCCGAACAAGTGGAGGTCCCGACAATGAACCAATCGATGTTTTCCAGACGGCTGTTCCTGGCCGGTGCGCTGAGCGGCGTTTCGCTCGCCGTGGCCGGCTGCTCGACCAGCGGCGACCTTTCGGCCGCGAGCGGCGGCGGTATCGGTTTCGACCTGTGGGCCGGCGTGCCGGGCGTCCAATACGGTCAACCGGTCAACAAGGTCCAGGGAAGCCGGAGGATCAAGGGACCGATCACATGGAAGAACCCGATCAACGGCAAGACGCTGCAGGTCTATGTGCGCACGAATATCGAGGACAACGGCACGAAGTACCAGTATTTCACCATGCGGCGCGACGGGACCGCGCTGGCGCGCGTTTTCGACCGCCGGCCGGGCCAGGCCGACCGGTATTTTGTCGACGACGCCTTCGTACCGATGGGGCGGTGGCGCAAGGGACAGTCGCGGCGCTATTCCATGACCGAATACAAGAACGGGAAAGCCAGAAAACGCCGGCTGACGCTCAAGGTTCTCGAGGCGGACTACACGCATGCCGGTGTCGGGCATTCGTTGAAATATGACTGGATCTCGAAGAAGACGAGCGGCAAGACCGTTTTCCACGAGCGTTATATTTTCAGCCCCGGCATCGGCTTCGTCGATTTCGACAACCGACTGAAGTGACCGTTCTTTTTTGATGTTTTCGGTGCGGCGAGCGGGGCAGTGGCAATGCCCCGTCGATGGCCGGCCCACTTCTGTAAAATTTTCCGCATTTTAGCCGCCTCTCCTTAACCACGCCGCGCGAGAGTCCTCCACAAGGTCGCCGGAAGGAGCGGGGAATAAGGCTTCCTACATCGCTTTACGCTAGGACAGTTGCCGGATGACGGGCCGGCCGTGGCGCCGGGTCGGGAACGCGAAAGGCGTTGGTGCATGACTGCTTTGGCCAGGGCGCTTCTCTATGAAAAAGCCGCTCCCGCGCAAGCGGGGATGCGGGCTTCGGGCGCAGTTTCGGTGGAGGTCGCCGAGGCCGGGGTGCTTGGCGGGCTGGACGCCGCGTGGCGCGACCTGCTTTCGCGGGCGGCGGAGCGCAATCCGTTCATGGACCCGGCGCTGATGCAGGCTTCCGCCGCAGCCTATCCGGAGTTGCGCCAGCATGTGCTGCTGGCATGGGACAAGGGGGAGAGCGGCCGTCTGGCCGGGGTCTGGGGTTTTTGCGTGCGGCGCGCGCCGCGGGCGTTGTTGCCGGTCGAGGTGGCGCGGACGCCGGCTTTCCCGCACGGGTTTCTCGGCACGCCGGTGATCGACCGGGCGATGCTGGAGCCGGTGCTTGCCGCCATGCTCGACCGCATCGCTTCAATGCCGGAATGCCCGAACCAGATCGCCGTCGACATGATGGATCTCGACGGCGCGACGATGGCGGCGCTGACGAGCGTGACCGCCGAACGCGGCAATGCGCCGGTTGTGCTGGAAGAACGGGCACGGCCGCTGCTTCAATCCGGGGAGGAGCCTGAAGCCTATTTCAAGAACGCGATGTCGTCGTCGAGCCGCAAGAAGCTGCGGCAGATGCGCAACAAGCTGTCGCGCGAGGGGGATCTGACCTCCGAAATAGTGACGGAGCCGCAAGCGGTTTCGCGGGCGCTGGAGGAATTCCTGACGTTGGAGGCGTCGGGCTGGAAGAAGGAAAACGGCACGGCGCTTCTGTGCGACGACGCCGATGGGCGGTTCTTCCGCGCCGGCTTCGTTGCGCTCGCCGAAGCGGGACGGGCGCAGATCCATGCGCTGCGGCTCGACGGGCGGCCGGTCGCGATGCAGATCGTCGCACGGTCGGGGGCCGCCGCCTCGACGTGGAAGACCGCCTATGACGAGGCCTATGCGGGTTTCTCGCCGGGCAGCCTGCTTTTCGTCGACTACACGATGGCGTTCCTGGAGGACGGGGGGATCGAAACGGTCGATTCCTGCGCCGAGGACGACAGCGGCTACATGGCGATGTGGACCGGCCGCAAGCGAGTGGGCGATGTCAGGATCACCGCCACGCGCGGGGCGTCGCCGGCGTTCCGCCTGACAGGCGCGGTCGAGCTTGGCTTCCGCGCAATGCGGCGGAGGGCGAAGCGCCTTTATCTCGATTTCAAACAGAAAAGCGGGAAACGCTCATGAGAGAAGCGGAGATCGTCATTGCGGGGGCCGGGCTCGCCGGCTCGATTGCCGCGACCATGCTGGGCCGGGCGGGCTACCATGTCGTGCTCGTCGATCCGCGGCCCGAATACAGGCCGGAATTCCGGTGCGAGAAGATCGACGGGCGGCAGATGATGGTCCTCGAAAAGACTGGGCTCGCGGATGCGGTGCGCGCCGTGGCGACGCCGGACGGCATGTCCTGGGTGGCGCGCAAGGGGCGCGTGCTGGAAAAGCGCAAGGGCGACCAGTGGGGCGCGCATTACGAGACGATGGTCAATGCGGTGCGCGCCGAAATCCCCGACAGCGTCGAGTTCGTCTGCGGCAAGGTCGCCGATATCGAGACCGGCGAGGACATGCAGCGCGTGCAACTCGCCGACGGGAAGGAGATCGAAGCGCGGCTGGTCATCGTCGCCAACGGGCTGAATTTCGGCCTGCGCGAGGCGATGGGGATCACCCGCGAGATCCTCAGCCCGAACCACTCCGTTACCATCGGCTTCGACCTTGAGCCGGCGGCGGGCGGGGCGTTCTCCTTTCCGGCGCTGACCTGCTATGCGGACCGGCCGGAGGGGCGGACTTCCTATATCACGCTGTTTCCGATCGGCGCGGCGATGCGGGCGAACCTGTTCCTCTACCGCGATCCGGCCGACCCGTGGCTGACCGATTTCCGCAACGCGCCGACCGAGACGCTACACGCGAACATGCCGGGGCTTCGCGGCATCATCGGCGACTATCAGGTCGCCGGAAAGGTAGCGATCCGGGGGATCGATCTTTATGTCAGCCGCGGCGTTGAGAAGCCGGGCGTGGTGCTGGTCGGCGACGCCTATTCGACCTCGTGCCCGGCGGCGGGGACGGGGACGCTGAAAGTGTTCACCGATGTCGAGCGGCTGTGCAATGTCCATGTGCCGCACTGGTTGTCGAGCCCCGGCATGGGGGCGGAGAAGATCGCGGCGTTCTATGCCGATCCGGTCAAGGCCGAATGTGAGGCACATTGCATCGCCAAGGCGCATGCGCTGAAGGATATCTCGATCGGCACGGGGCCGGTTGCGGCGGCGCGGCGGCGGATCAAGTTTGTCGGGCAGAGTTGCCGGGGCGCGTTGCGGCAATTGCGCGGCGTGCAGCCGGTTGCATCCGCGGCGGAGCTGCCCGAGGCCGGGATTAAAACAGCCGGTTGAGGAAGAGGGCGGCGCGGCGCAGCCGGCCGTTGCGCTTGACGACGCGGCGCGCGACCAGGGCCGCCCGCAGGGCAAGTGCGCCAAGAGCGCCGCGCGGCGTCAGCGGCACGACCGAGAAGGTCAGTTCGACGGAGTCGTCGCACATGGCGCTCTTGTAGTCCTCGTCGCCATAGCCGAAATCGAAGAAGCGCGCGCCGCGTTCGGCGGCGTTTTTCATCAGTTCGACATTGAGGATACGGCCGGCGGAATGGCGGCCATAGGACGGGTCGAAGCCGGTCTGGTAGAGCGTCGTGCCGGCGGGATCGACCAGCAGGCAGGTGAGCGCGACGGGGTCGCCATCGAGGAAGACGCCGTGCAGCTCGGCGACGCCGCGCTCGCAGATCGACAGGAAGAAGGCGCGGTAGGCGTCGTCGGCGAACGGGTTGGTCGCGCCCGTGACGGCGAGCTGGTCTTTCTTCCACGCCATGAGCTGTTCGGCGCAGTGGCGGATTTCGGCGGCGCCGGCTGCCTGGCGGATCGTGCAATCGCCGAGTTTTTGCATGGCGCGCAGCTTTTCGCGCAGCCGGCGGCGGCTCTTGGCGGTCGCGAGCTCCGCCTCGATCTCCGCCCACGGCCGCAGCAGAAGGCGCAGATGGGCCCGGTCGGATTCAAGACCGGCAGCGACGGCGGCGAAGGGGTTCGCGACGCCCGCGACCGTTACCGGCTGCTTACGGGCGAGAACGACATCGGCGCCGCCGGCAAGTCGCGCCGCCTCGCGCCACAGGGCGTGGACGTCGTCATCGGAAAGGGCGTTGAAGAATTCGGGATCGCAGAGCGGCAGATTGTAATCGGCGACGGCCTGGCCGAGCCATCCGATGCGGCGGAGGCCGTGGCGGCGCGAGACGGCGAGCGGCAGCAGGATATGGCAGGTCTCGCCCTCATAGCCGGCGAGAAAGAGCGGTTCGGCCTCGTCTTCGAAGGCGTCGGCTACGGCCTCCAGCCAGGGGCCGGACTGGAAATGGGAGCGTACCGCGCCGGTGCAGATCTCGTCGATCAGGCCGATCGCTGCCTGCCGGCAGACGACGGCCAGCGACAGCCGCCCGCCCGCGATGGACGCAGCCGACCCGCCGGCCGGCATGGCCGCCGCCGCAAGGCGGACGTCGCCCCGCGGCTCGTCCATCCTGCCATGCAGAAGTCTCGTCGGCGTCGTCTGGCCCATATGCGGCGGTTTCCGTTTGCGGCTCTCATAGCCTTTCTTGGTCTAAAGTATCGTTTACGTCGCGTAAGAAACGCCGGGAAATGCAGTTTTGGTTAATGTGCGGGGATGCCGGGCAGACGGAGCGGCCGGGTTCGTGCGGCCGCTCCCGCCGTTCAGGCGTGCGCCCTTTTCGTGCTGTCGCGGGCGATGACCTCGAAGCCGAGATCGACGAGCGGGTTAGCCGGCTCGCGGTCTTCCAGCGCATCGGCGATCATGCGGAACGCCTGTTCGCCCATCTCCTGGCGGTGCGTGCGCACGCTGGTTATCGGCGGCACGGCCGCGGCCATCATTTCCAGGTCGTTGAATCCGCAAATGCCGATGTCATCGGGAACCGACAGACCGCGCCGCTGGCATTCGAACAGCGCGCCGAGCGCAAGGTCGTCATTGTTGCAGAAGATCGCATCGGTATCGGGCGCGCGCGACAGGAGGTCGGCCATCAGCATGCCGCCAAGCGTCACGGTCGATGGCTGCGGCGTGGTGACAATCCGGTTCGTGTCGAGCATGCCCGCCTCGCGCGCCATGTCGCGAAAGCCTTCCAGTCGGCGCTGCGTGCGCGGGTCGAGCCGAGCGCCGAGGAAGCCGATGCGGCTATAGCCCATCTCGATCAGGTGGCGGGTCGCGGCGCGCGCGCCCTCGAGGTGCGAAAAGCCGACCAGCATGTCGAGCGGCCGGTCGGTCGTCTCCATGATCTGGACGATGCGGCAGGAGGATTCGCGCAGCAGCTTGCGGGTTTCGTCGGACTGGTCGATGCCGGAGACGATCAGCCCGGCCGGGCGCTGGCTGAGAAAGGTGCGCACGAGGCGTTCCTCCTCCAGCGGCGAATAGCGCGAATTGCCGAATTGCACTTGCCAGCGGGTGCCTTCGGCGGCGTTGTAGAGGCCGCGCATGACATCGGCGAAGACGTTGTTGGTTACCGACGGGACGATGACGCCAATGACGTTTGTGCGCCCGGCCGCGAGCGCCTGGGCGGCGGGGTCAGGCACGTAGCCGAGCCGGTCGATCACCGACCGGATATGTTCCAGCGACTTGCCGGAAACGCGGTTCGGCTCACGCAGGGCGCGTGAGACAGTCATAGCGCTAACACCCGCCTCACGCGCGACATCTGCAATCGTTACGGATTTATTTCTATTGTTTTTCAATAACTAAAACCGAAATGAGGTCGACCATTCCAATTTAGCACACTCTGCTCTGTTGACAAATGTTAGCGTTATCATCATCGTGCAGCCAGGAGGATGGAAATGGTCGTCGCGAATCCGGTCAGTGTCTTGGTCGTCATGGGCGTTTGCGGCGCGGGCAAGAGCGCGGTTGCGGGCCAGCTCGCGGCGCGCCTCGGTTTCGCGCTGATCGAGGCCGACGATTATCACTCCGATCATGCACGCGCCCGGATGGCGCGCGGCGAGCCGCTCAACGATGCGTGGCGCCTGCCATGGCTCGACCGCGTTGGCGAGGCGGCCCGCATGCGGATCGCGCATGGCGAGGATGTCGTGGTCGCCTGCTCGGCGCTGCGCCGTCTCTATCGCGACCGGCTGCGCCTCTTTCTGCCGGCGGCCCGTTTCATCCACCTGACCGGCGACCGCGACCTGATCGCGCAGCGGCTCGACAACCGCGAGGATCATTTCGTCGGCCGGACCCTGCTGGACAGCCAGCTCGAAATTCTTGAACCGCTCGCCTCCGACGAGGCGGGACTGGTTCTCGACGTGGCAGCCCCTCTCGACGCGCTTGTCGACGAAGTGCTGCACACTCTGGGGGAGGCGGGATCCGCGTCCCCGAAATCCGGTTCGCACGGCGACGCCGTCGCGGCCCGGCGCAACTGAAACGAACACCCCGGGAGGTATTCACATGTTCAAATCCCTGATGAAGATCGCACTTGCCTCGGCAGTCGGCGTCGCTCTTGGCGGCTCGGCGCTGGCGCAGGAAATGACACTCAAGTTCCAGTCGTCCGATCCGGCCGGCAACCCGAATTTCGTCCTGCAGCAGGGCTGGGCGGAAAGCGTCATGGAAAAGACCGGCGGCAAGATCGCCATCGAGCTTCTGCCGGTCGAATCCATCGTCGCCCATAACGAGACGCAGGACGCGATCGCGGCCGGCATCCTCGACGGCCACGTGACCGACACGTCCTACTTCGCCGGCAAAGACCCTGCTTTCGGCCTGATCGCCAATCCGGTCGGCGCATGGTCGTCGCCGCAGGAAATGTTCGACTTCATGCAGAAGGGCGGCGGCAAGGACCTGATGAACGAACTGGTGGAGCCCTACGGGCTGCATTTCATCGGCGCGACCACGCCGGGTCTGGAGGCCTTCGTGTCGAAAGTGCCGCTCGACGGCGTCGACGACCTCAAGGGCCTGAAGATGCGTGCGCCGGAAGGCCTCGTCCAGCAGGTCTTCGCGGCAGCGGGTGCAGCGCCGGTCAATCTGCCCGGCTCGGAAGTCTTCACCTCGCTCGACAAGGGCGTGATCGATGCGGCCGACTACACGGTCTACTCGACCAACAAGGCGCAGGGCATGCATGATGTCGCGAAACATCCGGTCTATCCGGGCTTCCACTCCATGCCGCTGGTCGAGATCTCGATGAGCAAGGCGAAGTGGGACGCGCTCGACGACGCAACCAAGACGGCGCTGGAAGAAAGCGTCAACGAGTTTGCGCAGAAACAGGTCGCCGCGCTCGCAGAACGCGACATGGAGGCCGTCGAGGCCGACAAGGCCGGTGGCGAGGTGACGGTGCATGACTGGCCTGCCGAAGAGCGCGCCAAGTTCCGCACGATCGCCACGGGCGAGTGGGCCAAGGTGGCCGAGCGCTCGGACAATGCGAAGAAGGTCTATGACGTCCTGACGAAATATCTAAAGGACAATGGCCTGATGAACTGATCCGGTTCATCCGCAGCATGAAAAAGGACTGCCGGGCGGCTTGCCGCCCGGTTTCTCAGGGAGGACGAGATGGTTGACGAAAGCGCGCCAGGCGAAGACAGGCAGGATGCCGGAGCGATCCCGCAAGCGGGGCTGCTCGGTCGGCTGATCGACCGGACGGGTCTCGTCTTCGCCGCCGGCATCGTCCTGTCCATGGCGATCCTCATCAACGAGGTCGTGCTGCGCTACGTCTTCAACTCGCCGACGATCTGGGCGCATGAAACGACCATCTTCCTGTGCGGCGTCGCCTTCATCTATGGCGGCCTCTACTGCGCGGCGCGCGACAGGCATATTCGCGTCGTGCTGATCTATGACGCGGTGCCGCCGGCGGTGCGGCGCGTGCTCGATGTCGTCATCTCCGTCATCTGCGCCGCGGCCAGCGCGATGTTCGCCTGGGCCTCGTGGACCATGGTGCAGCGCGCGGCCTTCCGGCCCGACGGCTCGTTCCGGCTCGAACGCTCGGGCAGCGCTTGGGATCCGGTCTATCCCGGCCTTCTCAAGGTCTTCCTGCTCGTCGTCATGGCCGTCATGGCCATCCAGTTCGCCATCCTCGCCGTCAATTACGCCCGGGGCCGCAAGTGATGGATATTTTCGGTTCGCTGCAGTCGCTCGGCATCGAGGGCGGCACGTTTCTCATGTTCGCCATGCTGCTCGGCTTCCTGGTCAGCGGCATTCCGCTCGCCTATGTCACGCTGCTCGTGGCGCTGATCTTCGCGCTGGGCTGGTTCGGCCCGATGGTCGTCCCGCTGATCACCAGCCGGGTGTTTTCCTTCGTTTCCTCCTTCGTCTTCGTTTCCGTGCCGATGTTCGTGCTGATGGCGGCGATCCTCGACCGGTCCGGCATCGCCCGCGACCTGTTCGACGCGATGAAGCTGCTCGGCGGGCGCCTGCGCGGCGGGGTCGCGATCCAGACTATCGCGGTCGCCGTGATCCTGGCGGCGATGAGCGGCATTATCGGCGGCGAAGTCGTTCTGCTCGGCTTGGTGGCGCTGCCGCAGATGCTGCGGCTGGGTTACGACCGCAATCTCGCCATCGGCGTGGTCTGCGCGGGCGGCGCGCTCGGTACGATGGTGCCGCCGTCGATCGTGCTGATCATCTACGGGCTGACGGCCAATGTGTCGGTCGGCGACCTGTTCACCTCCGCTTTCGTGCCGGGGTTGATGCTGGCCGGCTTCTATGTCGCCTATGTGCTGATCCGCGCCTATCTCAACCCGGCGGTGGCGCCCATTCCGGAAGGTCCGGCAACGCCGACGGCGGAGAAGATCCGGCTGCTGAAGGGGCTTATCCTGCCGCTTTGCGTGGTCGCCGGCGTGCTTGGCTCGATCTATGGCGGGATCGCCAGCGTGACCGAGGCGTCCGCGGTGGGCGTGGCCGGCGTGATCCTGTCGACCATCCTGCGCGGCGAATTCACGCTGACGCTGTTGAAGGACGCGGCGCTGCAGACGCTTCAGACGGTCGGCATGATCGTCTGGATCGGCATCGGCGCCAGCGCCCTGGTCGGCGTGTTCAACCTGATGGGCGGGATCAAGTTCGTGTCCGAGCTGATCACCGGCATCTCCGACAATCCGACCATCATCCTGCTCTTCATGATGGCGATCCTGTTCGTGCTCGGCATGTTCCTCGACTGGGTCGGCATCGCATTGCTGACCATGCCGATCTTCGTGCCGATCATTACCCAGCTCGGCTACGATCCGGTCTGGTTCGGCGTGTTGTTCTGCATGAACATGCAGGTCTCGTTCCTGTCGCCCCCCTTCGGCCCCGCCGCCTTCTATCTCAAGAGCGTAGCGCCGCCGGATATCTCGCTCGGCGACATCTTCAAGTCGCTGCTGCCGTTCATCGGCCTGCAGATCCTTGCCGTGGCGCTGCTGATCGCCTTCCCGGCCATTACAGGTCACTAGGGGGCGTGGTGAAATCGCCGTCCCACTTGACCTCTGCATCGCCTCGGCTGTATTTGTCCGCGCATGAACACGCCGCGCGCCCATAAACGCATCGCACCCGCCATTTCGGCCGGGCTGCTTTCGCGCGCGCTTCTGCCGCTTCTTCTTATCGGCGGTTGCCGGGTCCTTTGAGGGGCGCCCGGCGGCCGGGTCGGCCTGTCGGCTTCAGCTCCTCTCCCAAACCTTTACAA
>NZXU01000075.1 GCA_002698425.1 Ahrensia sp.
AGGAGCGTATCGCCAAGCTGGAGCGGGAAAAAGTTCTGGCTGAAGAACAGCTCGCCCAAAGCGGCAAGCCTCGTCATACCTTCGAGGAGTCGTTCGAACACGCAATGCGATTCCTATCACGCCCTTGGAAAATCAGGATAAATTCCAACTTAGACCTGAAGAAAACAGTCCTGAGACTGGCCTTTGTAGAGCCTTTACCCTACTGCCGGAATCAGGGACTTCGAACTCCCACTTTAGCCTTTCCATTCAAGGCTTTAGAGGGGATTTACAGTGGAAAAAGCGAGATGGCGCGCCCGAAAGGATTCGAACCTCTGACCCCCAGATTCGTAGTCTGGTGCTCTATCCAGCTGAGCTACGGGCGCGCAGTGCGACGGGACAAGGAGCCGGGTTCGGCGTTCCATCGCATCGAAGCGGCTTCGTAGTCCGTTGCGGATCGGATTTCAAGCCGTTTCGAGCGGAAAAATGAGAGATAGGCCCAAGGGCGCTTTTTTGCCAGGCCCTCGCCTCAGGACGCAGCGCCGGATGCGTCGCGGTCGCGGCTGCGCCGGACGCGTTCCTGCTCCAGCGACACGGGCGCATCGGGCAGCCTGATTTCGAAATGCGCGCCGATGCCGCGATCCTCGCGCAGCTCCAGCGTGCCGCCATGGGCGCGGACAAGTTCCTGCGCAATCGCCAGGCCGAGGCCGGTGCCGCCGGCCCGCGCCGACCCCCGGAAGGCGGAGAACAGGTTCTCACGCGCCTTGGCCGGCAAGCCGGGCCCGGTGTCCTCGACGCCGATCAGCGCCGTCGTGCCCATGCGGGCCGCGGTGATCGACAAACGCCTGACCGTCGCCGGATCGGTGTCGGCGCGCATCGCCTCGACGGAATTGCGGCACAGATTCATCAGGACGCGAAACAGCTGCTCGCTGTCGGCGTCGAGCTCGAAGCCTTCCGGTATGTTGACCGAAAATTCGATCCCGGAGGCGGGATCGATGCCAAGCAGTTCCTCGACGTCGCTTATGATCGGCGCCAGCTTCACCCTTCGGCGATTGGGCGCGGATTCCCCCGCCCTCCCATAGGAGAGCACGTTTTCGGAATAGGCGACGGCACGGTCGAGGGTGCGCACGAGTTTCGGCGTAAAGCGCTGCACGGCCGGGTCGCTGACGGACGAGAGGCGATCCGACATGAGCTGCGCCGAAGCCAGAATGTTGCGCATGTCATGGTTAATCTTCGAGACGGCGAGGCCGAGATCGGCCAATCTCTTGCGGTTCTTCAGCGTCTCCTGCAACTGGCCCTGCATCGACGCCAGTTCGCGTTCGGCGATGCCGAGCTCGTCGTTGCGGCCGGAGGGCACGATGACCGCATGGGGATCTTCGGGCATCATCCTGAAAGTCAGCATGGCGCGGGTCATCCGCCGGATCGGGCGGATGGCGATCCGGTTGATCGCCAGGAAGACGAGGCTCGCGGTGATCAGCGAAATGATCAGCGACAGGACGGCGACATTGCGCGCATAGATCAGCATGGCGGCGCGCAGCGGCTGGTCGGGCAGGATCAGCTCGATCATGTTGTCACTGTCGCCGATCGGGCCATAGGCGCGGACATAGCGGTCACCGCCGAAAAGCAGCGTGTCGAAGGTGTCGCGTATGGCGCTGAAGGCGCTGAATTCGGAGACGTTCACCTCGGAGTGGATGTCCGGCATCGTTTCGCTGAGGCGTATGAAGCGGGAGCGTTCGCCGAGCTTCAGGGCGATCGCCATCGCTCCCGTCGCCATGAGCACATCGTCCTGCGCCTTGAGAGGCAGTTCCAGGTCCGCATCGGACGCGATCAGGACGCTTGCCGCGGCGGCCGTGTTCACCTTGCCGGCAAGCCAGGTCATGCGGAAATTGGCGACCGACGGGACGAAGATCAGCACTTCCGCGATCATCACGAACAGGATCGTCAGCAGCAGGATTTTCGCGGACAGCCGGCGGCCCGGGCGGAATTCGACCCGTTCTGGCGTTTGCGCTGGATCGGTCTTCGTCATGGTCGCCGCAATCTAGCCGAAGGACCTTAAGAAAGCGATCAGCCGGCGGACGGACGGCTTGCGCGTCACCGGGACCGAGAACGAAGTCGCCGCGCGCTTGGCCATTTCCGTCATGGTCGGATAAGGCGGGATATAGGCGCGCAGATCCGATACCTTCATGTTCTTGGCCACGGCCAGCGCAAAGATGTTGATCATCTCGCCGGCGCCGGCGCCGACAATGTCCGCGCCGAGAATGCGCCCCTTGCGGTCGGTGATCAGCTTGACCATTCCGTCCGTCTTGCGCTCGGCCTGGGCGCGATCGTTTTCCGCATAGGGCCAGCGCAGGACGCGGATGGTGCGGTGACGCTTGCGGGCTTCGTTTTCGTCGAGGCCGACATGGGCGAGTTCTGGATCCGTGTAGGTCACCCAGGGGATGATGTCGCGTTTCTCCTTGCCGGGAACGCGAAACAGGATCGACTGGACGACGAGCGCGGCGTGATAACCGGCGACATGGGTGAATTGCAGGCCGCCGGCGACATCGCCAATGGCGTAGATTTTCCGGTTCGAGGTCAGCAGGGCGCGATTGACCTCGATGCCCTTCTTGTCGTGCTTCACGCCGGCCTTGTCGAGGTCGAGCCGGTCCAGGTTGGGTTTGCGGCCGGTGGCGACGAGGATGTGCGAGCCCGTCACCTCGGCTTCGCCGTCGGCTGTCTCGTAGCGGACCACCAATGCCGAGCCCTCGCCGCGCGACACGCCGGCGACCTTGGCCTCTTCGTGGATGGCGCTCCCCTCGCCGCGCAGCCGGTCGAGCAGCAGGGCGGTCAGTTCCGGATCGTCCTTGCCAAGCGCCTTCAGGCCTTCGATCACGGTCACATCGGAGCCAAGGCGGCGATGCGCCTGCGCCATTTCCATGCCGATCGGTCCGCCGCCGATCACGATCAGATGATCCGGCTTTTTTTCGTTTTCGAAGATCGTCTCATTGGTGAAGTATGGAACCTCGTCGAGGCCCGGGATCGGCGGCACGAAGGGGGACGACCCCGTCGCGATCACGAAGCGGCGCGGCTTGATGACGAAATCGCCCGCGGCAAGCGTCTCGCGGTCGAGAAAGCGGCCATACTCCTCGATGACCCGAACGCCCATCGCCGTGAACCGCTCGACGGAATCATTCGGCGCAATGGCGGCGATGACGGAGCGGACATGGTTCATCACACCGGGAAAATCGACAGTCGGCTCGACAGCCTCGATGCCGAAGGCGCCGGCATGGCGCATCGTCGCCGCCGTCTTGCCCGCGGCGAGAAGAGCCTTGGAGGGCACGCAGCCATAGTTGAGACAATCGCCGCCCATCTTGCCCCCCTCGACGAGGACGACCGGCACGCCGAACGCGGCCGCCGCCGCGGCGACGGTCAGTCCGCCCGACCCGCCGCCAATCACGCAGATATCGGGTTTCAGCTCTTCGGGCATGGAAGTCTCCAGAAAGTGCGGCGCAGCGGCGCCAGGAAAAGTCTTATCCGCGCCCGGCGCGAAAACGCTTGATGACAGGCGGAATGGCCGCCACCACCGCCAGGGCGAGGAAGGCAAGCGTGATCTCGGCCGTCACGAGATCGGACACACCGACATCCTCGCCCGCCTCCTTTGCGGCCAATAGCACGCTGTCGATGCCCTGGCCGAGATAGGCATAGGCGAAGGTGCCCGGAAGAATGCCGAGAAAGGTGGCGGCAACATAGATTCGCAGCGGAACGTTGAACAAGGCCGGCGCGATATTCATCACGAAGAAGGGGAAGACCGGGGCAAGACGCAAGACCAGAAGGTAGGAGAAAGCGTCTTCCTCGAAGCCGTCGGCAAGGCGCTTCACGCGGCCACCGACACGTTCGCGCAGGAAATCCCCGAAGGCGCTGCGCGCGGCCAGGAAGATCACGGTGGCGCCGGCTGTCGCCGCGAAGGCGACCACGATGCCGCCGACCAGCCAGCCGAAAAGAAATCCGGCGAAGATGGTCAGGATCGATGCGGCCGGAAAGGAAAAGGCGACCGCCAAGGCATAGGTGAAGGCGAAGCCGATGACCGACAGAGTATAGTTGGCCTCGACGAACCCCATCAGCATCTCGCGGCGCTCCGCCAGGAAGGTGAGCGAGAAAAAGCGCTGCCAGCCCATCGCATAGGCAAAGGCCAGCCCGGCGAGAATGACCGCGATCGGGACGAAACGCTTCCACGCGCCGGTGCGCCCGGCCGGCGATGCAGGGTCTGCCATGTCTATCGTCTCGTCTGTCACGATTAAAATCCTCTTACCGCGAAACGCGCCGACGGGCACGTCCGAGACCCGCATTTGGCGTTCCCGGCGGTAAAGAACAATTCACAAACCATTGATGCCGCAGAGCGTGATCCCGGGCGGCTTTCGGCTCACGGACGCGTGAAGGCGCAAGATGGCCACGAGACATCGCCTCGGGCATTGACTTGGCGCGCAGTTTGAAGGATAAGCCCGCAACGCTCGGGCGCGTCTCCGGCGGCGTATTGATGTTGCGCTTTGCCATGTGAGATCAGCTTCCCAACACGACAATTCAGACTAGGGCCGCCTTTACGGCGGAAAGAACGATGAAACGCACCTACCAGCCTTCGAAACTGGTCCGCAAGCGCCGCCATGGCTTCCGTTCGCGCATGGCGACGGTCGGTGGACGTAAAGTGCTCGCCGCACGCCGCGCCCGCGGCCGCAAGCGCCTTTCGGCCTGATCCGCTTAACGCTGCGACGATGCACGACCCGGCCCCGTCTGCCGGCTCGGACCATATTCGCGCGCGCAAATCCTATGGCGTTTTGCGTAAACGCTCCGAATTTCTGGCAGTGCGCCGTGGAACGAAGGTCCGCGGCGCTTTTGTGCTTGTCGAGGCGCTCGACCGCGACGACAAGGCCGAACCGCGCCTGGGCCTGACCGTTTCGAAGAAGAACGGCAACGCGGTCAAACGCAACCGGATCAAGCGGCGACTGCGCGAAGCGGTGCGGCTGAGAGGCGCGGGTGACATGGCGGCTGGAAATGACTATGTGATCGTTTCAACGCCCAAGGCGCTCCATGCGCCGTTCCAGGACCTTTGCTCGGATGTCTCAGCGGCATTCGCAAAGGCAAACAAGAAACTCCTTCGCCGCCCCGACGGCGCGCAAGACGACCGGAAAGCGCACGATGGAAAATAATCGCAACCTGTTCATCACGATCATCCTCTCTGTGGTGATCCTGGCGGCATGGCAGATTTTCTATATCGGTCCGAAGATCGAGGCCGAAAAGCAGGCGCAGCTGGAAATGCAGGCGCAACAGGAAACGACGGCCGGACCGTCGGCGACGACTTCGGAAAGCACGTCGCTCCCGCAGGCGACCACCGCGGATAACGGCGCGGTCGCGCCCAGCGAGGCGGCAAGCAGCGAAGCCCAGCCGGAAGCGGGCCGCGTCGCCATCGAGACTCCGACGCTGACGGGCTCGATCAATCTGCGCGGCGCGCGCTTCGACGATCTGAAGCTCAAGGACTATCGCGTCACGATCGACAAGGATTCCGACATCGTCACGCTGCTCAAGCCGTCCAGCGACGCGGACGGCTATATCGGCGAATTCGGCTATCTCGGCGTCGACGGCGCACCGGCATCCGACGCGGTCTGGCAGGCGCCCGAAGGGGCGACGCTGACCCCGTCCTCGCCGGTCGAACTTACCTACACCGCGCCCAACGGCATCGTCTTCACGCGGACCATTTCGATCGACGACCACTACATGTTCCAGATCGACGATGCCGTGACGAACAATTCCGGCGGAGCCGTCGCGCTGCAGGAATATGGCCGCGTCACGCGTTATTCCAAGCCCGCCAAGCCGCCGATCTACGTCCTGCATGAAGGCCTGATTGGCGTGACCGGCGAAGACGGGCTGACCGAGATCAAGTACAACAAGATCGAGGACGACGGCACGGTCGAAGTGGGCAAGTCCACCGACGGCTGGCTCGGCATTACCGACAAGTACTGGGCGACGGCAATGGTCCCGACCGGGGGCGATAGCTTCCAGCCGCGCTATTCCTACTTCTCCGAGGGCCGCGCGCGCTACCAGTCGGATTTCCTGAAAGACCCGGTCACGATCAATGCGGGCGAGACCGCGCAGTTCGACAATCTGTTTTTTGCCGGAGCCAAGATCTCGAGCCTGCTCGACACCTACAAGGAACAGTACGACATCCGCCTGTTCGAGAAGCTGATCGACTGGGGCTGGTTCTTCTTCATCACCCGGCCGATGTTCCACCTCATCGACTTCCTCTTCAATTTCTTCGGCAATTTCGGCGTGGCGATCCTGATCACGACCGTTATCGTCAAGGCCGTCTTCTTCCCGCTCGCGAACATGTCCTATGCCTCGATGGCCCGCATGAAGGTCGTGCAGCCGAAGATGCAGGAACTCAAGGAGAAGTTCGGCGACGATCGCGAGAAGATGCAGAAGGCGATGATGGAGCTCTACAAGACGGAGAAGATCAATCCCGTCGCGGGCTGCTGGCCGATGCTCATCCAGATTCCGGTCTTCTTCGCCCTCTACAAGGTGATCTACATCACCATCGAGATGCGCCATGCGCCGTTCTTCGGCTGGATCCAGGACCTATCGGCACCGGATCCGACGCATGTCTTCAACCTTTTCGGACTGCTGCCCTACGACCCGTCGGCGATCCCCGTCATCGGCACCTTCCTCGCCATCGGCGTGTGGCCGCTGCTCATGGGCATCACCATGTTCCTGCAGATGCGCATGAACCCGACGCCGCCGGACCCGACGCAGGCGATGATCTTCAACTGGATGCCGCTCGTCTTCATGTTCATGCTGGCCAGCTTCCCGGCGGGCCTGGTGATCTACTGGGCGTGGAACAACTTCCTGTCGATCATCCAGCAGGGCGTGATCATGAAGAAAAACGGCGCCAAGATCGAGCTGTGGGACAATCTTCGAGGCTTGTTCGGCCGAAAGAAAAAGGCCGACGCGACCGAGTAGCGGAGGTCCATGATGACCGATGAAGCGGAAAGCGGAGAAGCCGGCCTGACCGCCTTCCCGCTGCAGTGGGACTTCATTCGCGGCGTGCCGGCGATGAAGTTCCTGCCGCCGGAGGGACCGCCCGAGGTCGCCTTCGCCGGACGGTCGAATGTCGGAAAATCGTCGCTAATCAACGCCGTCGTCGCCAAGAAAGGTCTTGCGCGCACCTCCAACACGCCGGGCCGCACGCAGGAGCTCAATTTCTTCGTGCCGAGCGGCTATGCCGGATCAGCCGACGACCTGCCGCCGCTCGCCATCGTCGACATGCCGGGCTATGGCTTCGCGCAAGCGCCGAAGGCCACCGTCGACAACTGGACGAAGCTGGTCTTTTCCTATCTCAGGGGCCGCGTGACGCTGAAGCGGGTCTATCTGCTGATCGACGCGCGCCATGGCATCAAGAAGAACGACGAGGAGGTCATGGACCTGCTCGACAAGGCGGCGGTCTCCTATCAGGTGGTACTGACCAAGATCGACAAGATCAAGGAGGCCGGCGTGCCGCGCGTGCTGGCCGAGACGGCGGAACGCGTCAAGAAAAGGCCGGCAGCCTTCCCGGAAGTGCTGACCACCTCGTCGGAAAAGAATGCCGGCATCGAGGACTTGCGGGCGGCGATGCTCGTCGCCGCGCGATCCTAGCAATCGTCAGGCGGTTTCGCCCGGCTTGAAGGTCAACGCCACGCCATTGATGCAGTGACGCTTGCCGGTCGGCTGAGGACCGTCGTTGAAGACATGGCCGAGATGGCCGCCGCAGCGGCTGCAATGTTCTTCCTTGCGCGGATAAATCAGCTTGAAATCGGTCTTGTACCCGACGGCATCCGGCAGAGGTTCATAGAAGCTCGGCCAGCCGGTCCCGCTGTCGAATTTGGCTTCGGACGAAAAGAGCGGCAGATCGCATGCGGCGCAATGGAAAATGCCTTCGCGCTTCTCGTCATTGAGCGGACTGGTAAACGCCCGTTCCGTCGCTTCCTTGCGCATGACGGCGAACTGCTCTTCCGTCAGAATCTTGCGCCATTCCTCTTCGCTTTTCATGATCTCGAACTCACCTTCCGAACTGGCTGCCAGAGCATAGACCGATGCGCCGCCGAGAAAAGCCGTCGCGGCGCCAAGGCCAATGAATGTACGTCGTTTCATAGCGGATTCCTCCTTGGCTTTCCCGTGATATATGCAGGAGAGACGCGGTTCGCACATCACGGTTCGAAACAATTTCGTGAAGACCCGGCGCCGGCCGAGAGGCTAGAGCCTGCCATGGTTGGATTGAACCGTTCTGCCGGAGCAGGTTTGGCCCAAGATCAAGGGATTTGGCGAAGGCCGTATCGAGATACGGCAAAGCCGAAGCCCGCGGGGATTGGGCCAAACATGCCCGGCCCTTCGGGTTTCCGCCCGGCGGACGCCCGCAGTGTCGGCGCGCTTGCCCGTAGCGCCGCTACGGGCTGCGCACACCTCCTCGCGGGTCGCCTCGCCGGGCGCGAAACAGAATTGCTTCAATCCAACCATGACAGGCTCTAAGCCGGCGCCGGTGAAGCTTCGCGGCGGAATTACGAAGCCGGAAGCAGAACCTTGTCGATGACGTGGATGACGCCGTTCGACTGCTTGACGTCGGCAATGGTCACCGTGGCGGCGTTGCCCTGGCCGTCCTCGATGACGATGTTGTCGCCATCCATCTTGGCCGTGAAGGTGCAGCCGCCGACCGTCTTGACCGGGTGGGCGCCATTATCGTCGGAGATCATGCCCATGATGGCGTCCGACATGGCGTCGGCAGCGACGACATGGCAGGTCAGGATCTTGGTCAGCTGATCCTTGTTCTCCGGCTTCAGGAGGGTTTCCACGGTGCCGTCCGGCAGCGCGGCGAATGCCTCATCGGTCGGCGCGAAGACGGTGAACGGGCCTTCGCCAGCCAGCGTATCGACCAGGCCGGCAGCCTTCACCGCCGCGACCAGCGTCTCGTGGTCCTTGGAGTTCACGGCGTTCTCGACGATGTTTTTCGATTCATACATCGGCGCGCCACCGACCATCGGATTGGCGGCGAAGGCCGTCGCCGAAGCGGCAACGGTCAGGGCGGTCGATACTGCGATCGTGCGTACAAGATTTCTCATGTCTAACTCCTCTTTTGTTCTCACGCCGGTGTGGCGTGGATGACCAAGGAGACGAGACGGGGCCGAAAAGAGTTTCAGCCGCGGTCAGATTTTTTTCAGATGACCCGCTGCGATGACGGGGCCCGTCGGCTTGCCTTCGGGCGAACCACCCGCCGGCTCCAGCGACACGGCGAGCGTCAACGCGTCGTCGGGCAAGCCGGCGATGTCGGCGGGAAGGATCGTGTTGGTCGTTCCCTCCGGCGACACCAGCCCAAGCGAGATCGGGTCGCGATCCGCAACGATCACCCACAATTCATGCGAGCGCCCTGACGGCGGCTCCGCGCCGGTGCGGGTGATTCGGATTTCTCCGTCCGCCGCCTTGACCGCCAGGAAGGTTGCGTCGGATTCGGCGGCGGACAGGGATGCGACCAGTTCCTCGCGCGGCAATCCGGTCCGGCTGTCCCGCATCACGAGCGTGCCCGCGAGGATGGCAACCATCGCGAAGGATGCGACGGCGAGGCCGCGCCAGAAGACGAGGCTCGTCCACAGCCCGGCATTGGCTTTCTTCCGCGCCGGATCGGGCGCAAAGAGGCGATCCTCGATCTTGCCCAATATGTCCGACGGCGGACGTTCCTCGCCGAAAGCGTCGTTCATCCCGGCGAGACGTTCTTCCCAGGCCCCCACGCGCATGGCGAAAGCCCTGTCTTCCTCAATACGGCGCGCAACCTCCCTGCGTTCGCCGTCCGGCAGAACGCCCAGAACATACTCGGCCGCAACGACATCGTCGTCGCGTTCGCCGCCGTCATGTTCGTTCACGTCCGTCATGCCTCGAGGCACTCTCTCAATTTGATCAGGCTGCGTCGCAGCCAGGTTCGCATCGTGTTGAGCGGAACCGAATGCCGGTCCGCCAGTTCCTGGTACGAATAGCCGTCCAGATAGGCGGCGCGCACCGAATTCGCCTTTGCGTCGTCCAGCTGCTCGATGCAGCCGTCGAGGCGCGAACGTTCCGACGCCGCGATCGCCTCGGATTCCGGCGAGCGGCCCGGATCGGCGATATCGGCATGTTTGTCGATATCGCTGTGGCCTGACCGGCGGGCGCGCAGGCGATCTATGGAATGATTGCGGGCAATGGCGACCAGCCAGCCCATCGGGCTCGTTCCGTCTCCGGCGAACCGGTCCGCCCGGTTCCAGATCTTCACATAGATATCCTGCAACGCATCTTCGGCCTCCGTCCTGTCCTTCAATATACGAAGCGCGACGGCAAATAGTTTCGACGAGGATGCGTCATAGAGGCGTCGGAAGGCGGCCCTGTCGCGCAGGGCCGTACGCGCAATCATGTCGGCGATGTCAGCAGCGTCGTCGATCACGCCCTCTCCCAAAATCAAAGGGCGCAATTGCCCTCCCGTATGCAAAGAGATAGACGAAACTGAACGATTTCAAGTCACTGCCGGACCGTGGATTTCATGAGCGACGAAAACGATACGCAAACTCCCCAGACCGAAGCCCACATCCTCGCACGGGCGCTGCCCTATATGCAGCGCTACGAAGACAAGACCGTCGTGGTGAAATATGGCGGCAACGCCATGGGCGACGCCTCTCTGGGGCAGGCTTTCGCGCAGGATATCGCGCTCCTGAAGCAGTCCGGCGTCAATCCGGTCGTCATCCATGGCGGCGGGCCGCAGATCGGCGCGATGCTCAAGAAGATGGGCATCGAATCGAAATTCGAGGGCGGATTGCGGGTGACGGACCGCGCCACGGTCGAGATCGTCGAGATGGTGCTCGCCGGTTCGATCAACAAGGAAATCGTCGCGATGATCAACGCGGCGGGCGAATGGGCGATCGGGCTGTGCGGCAAGGACGGCAACATGGTGTTCGCCGAAAAGGCCCGCAAGACGATGACCGATCCGGACAGCAATATCGAGCGCATCCTCGATCTGGGCTATGTCGGGGAACCGGTCGAGGTGGACCGCACCCTGCTCGACCTGCTGGCTCGGTCGGAGATGATCCCGGTGATCGCGCCGGTCGCGCCGGGCCGCGACGGGCACACCTACAACATCAATGCGGACACATTCGCGGGCGCCATCGCGGGCTCGCTGGCGGCGTCACGCCTGCTGTTCCTCACCGACGTGCCGGGCGTGCTCGACAAGAACGGCGAATTGATCAAGCAGCTGACGATCTCCGAGGCCAAGGCGCTGATCAAGGACGGCACGATCTCCGGCGGCATGATCCCGAAGGTCGAGACCTGCATCGAGGCGCTGCAGCGCGGCGTCAAGGGCGTCGTGATCGTCAACGGCAAGGTTGCACATGCGGTGCTTCTGGAGCTGTTCACCGAGCATGGCGCCGGCACGCTGATCGTTCACGACAAGGCCTGAACGGACATTCACTCCATGGCGGGCTGCGCTGAGTGCTGTCCGCCCTGCCTTGCTGCGCCCGGCTTCGGGAGCAACCGCACCATGATCGCGATGAGCACGAAGCCGGCGGTGTTGAAATAGAGCGCGCGCAACAGGCCTTCTCCGTAGGCGGCATGGGCCGGCAGGCCCGTTTGCATGCCGAGAGCAAGCTTCGAGAAGAAAAGCTGCCCCATCAAGGCGACGCCCAGTGCGCCGCCGACCTGCTGAAACGATTGCAGGGCGCCGGACCCCGACCCGGCATCGCGCGGCGGCACATTCGACAGGACGGTCTGGAACATCGGCGCGATGGCAACGCCAAGCCCGAGCCCGCCGGCGAGCAGCGGTGCAGCGAAGGCGAGGCGGTTGAGCGGCGGCTCGACGCCGGCGACGACGAAATGGAGCCAGACCATTGCGCCGGCGAGGAACAACGCGCCGGCCGTGATGCGACGGCGTGGCCAGCGCATGCCGAGACGGCCGGAGATGAGCGACGCACACAAGACGCCAATCGAGAACGGCATGGTGGTCAGGCCCGATTGCAAGGGCGTCAGGCCGTTGCCATTCTGGAGATAGAGCGCAAGGACCAGGAAAAAGCCCGGGATCCCGGCGAAGAGGATCGTCGCCATGGCCGTGCCGATCAGGAAGTTGCGGTTGGCAAGCAAGGCGAAGGGCAACAGTTGCGGCCCGCCACGATCCTGCTGACGGCGCTGCCACAACACGAAGATCGCGGCGGCCGGAAGCGAAGCCGCCATCATGACGAAAGCCCAAGCCGGCCAGCCGAGCTCGCGTCCCTCGATCAGCGGGAAGATCAGCAACATGACGGCGATGCCGGCAAACAGGATCCCGAGATAGTCATTCTTCATGTCCGTCGAGCCCGGCATGCGGGGAATGAAGCGAAGCGCGCCCGCCACCGCGATGGCGCCGACCGGAATGTTGACGAGAAAGATCGGCCGCCATTCCAGCCCCCAGATATCCAGGTCGATCAGGAAGCCTCCGAGCGCCGGTCCTGTCACCGAGGCGAGACCCGCCGTCAGGCCGAACAGCGAGAACGCCATGGCCCGCTCGTGCGGGGGAAACAGAACCTGTGCGATGGCGAGCGTCTGCGGCACCATCATCGCGCCGCCGACCCCTTGCAGGAGCCGGGCGACAATCAGGAACGGCATGGACGTCGCAAGGCCGCACAGAAGGGATCCCAGAGTGAAGACGCCGACGCCGGCCATGAACATGCGGGGACGCCCGACGATGTCGCCGAGACGCCCCATTGGAAGAAGACCGAGCGCGAAGACGAGGATATAGGCCGCGACGACCCATTCGATCTGGCTGCTGGTCGCATCGAAGGCCTTCTGCAGGCTCGGCATCGCGACATTCACGATCGTCACGTCGATCAGGTTCATGAATTGCGCCATCAGAAGAACGAACATCGCGATCCAGCGATCGGGGCGCAGTTCTTCGGGCTTCTGGACCTGATCGGTCATGGTTATCCGCTTTCAAATAGTGATTTTGCCCGGACCACAGGGAGGCGGCGGCCTGACTGAAAATATCCGCGGGCCGGGCCCGGTCTCGCGACTCGAGAAACTAGTACCAGAAAACCATCAGCCAAGAACCAGCACGAGAATACCCGCGACAATCAGAACGCAGCCGGCGATCTCAAGCCGGTTGATGTGCTCGCGGAAGATGAAAACGCTGGTCGAGAAGGCGAAGATCATCTCGATCTGTGCGAGTGCCTTGACGACGGCCGACTGCTGCAAAGTCATCGCCGCGAACCAGCCGAATGACGCCGTCGCGCCCACCAGGCCGACAAGCGCCGATATCTTCCATGCGGCGCGGATCCGGACCAGCCCGTCGCGGTCGCGCCAGATCATCCAGGCCAGCATTACGACGGTCTGGAGCGCGATCGCCCAGAGCAGCGTCGTCGCGGCCTGCACCGCGAAATTCGGATAGCCGAGCGACAGCGACGCCGCGCGATAGGAGACGGCGGACACGCCGAACAGCGTTCCTGACAACAGGCCGATACCGGCGGTCCGGGTAAAGACCGACGTTACCAGCGCGGCCGGCGAAAAGGCGCTGCGCGCGACCGAGATCAGCATCACGCCGAAGACGGAAATCGCGATCGCGACCAGCGTCATCGGACCGACTGTCTCGCCGAGAAAGATCAAACCGAACAGCGCAGCCTGTGCCGGTTCGGTGCGCGAATAGGCGGTGCCAACCGTGAAATTGCGGAAGGAAAAGAGGTGAAGCAGAAGGAAGGTCGCCGCGATCTGTCCAAGCGCAGCGAGACTGACCCAGGCGAGGAAGACCGGCGTCGGCGCCGGGATGGGCGCACTCGAAAATCCTGTCATGGCGAAGAGGTAGAGCGCGGCGAAGGGCAGTCCGAAGCCGAAGCGCACGAAGGTGGCGCCGGTGGTGCCCATATGGCCTTTCAGATGCCGCTGCAACGAGGAGCGGATGTTTTGCAGAAAGGCTGCGGCAATTGTGATGATGATCCAGAGTTCCATGCGAAATCCACCTCGGGGCTCGGCCGCCGCGGCGGCGGACATTGTCCGGTCCGTCGCTCCACGGCGCAGCAGTTATGCGGGATGTCCAAAACGGCCGCCGGACAGCGGCCTGTCGCACAGTCTCAGGGAAGCCGGCTCAGCATGGCGCCGTAATGCGCACCGAAGAAGCGCGCCGGCAGGCGCTTGCGGTCCTGCAGGATGAAGGCGTCGAATGCGCGGCTTTCGGTGTTCGCGATCATGATGGCGCAGATTTAGCACCGATTTCGCGGAACCGCCAATCCGCCCGCGGGCGCGGAAACAAAGTGCAATGACTTCCGGGGCAATTCGTGCTTTAGCGAAGCCATGACCAAAAGCGCCTTCGCCGCCGATTTCACCCATGTCCGGGAGTGGGTGTTCGACCTCGACAACACACTCTATCCGCATCACTCGAACCTGTTCGCGCAGATCGACGTGAAGATGACGGCCTATGTCTCCGAACTGCTGCAATTGCCGCGCGACGAGGCGCGCAAGGTGCAGAAGGATTTCTACCAGCGCTACGGAACGACGCTTCAGGGCCTGATGGCGAACCATGATGTCGATCCGGACGATTTCCTCGAGAAGGTTCACGATATCGACTATTCGTGGATCGACCCGGATCCGCGGCTCGGCGATGCGATCAAGGCGCTGCCCGGCCGCAAGTTCATCTTCACCAATGGCGACCGCGGCCACGCCGAACGCGCGGCACGCCAGCTCGGCGTGCTCGATCATTTCGACGATATCTTCGATGTCGTGGCGGCCGATCTCGTCCCGAAGCCGGCGGCGGAGACCTATGACAAGTTTAGGGCGCTCCACCGCGTCGACTGCGAACGCGCGGCGATGTTCGAGGATCTGGCCCGCAACCTGACCATTCCGAAGGCGCTCGGCATGCGCACGGTTCTCATCGTGCCGAACAATTTCAAGCCGACCTTCACGGAGATTTGGGAGCAGGACGGGGCTGACGATCATGTCGACCACGTCACCGACGATCTCGCGGGGTTCCTCAACGCCATAACAGGAAAGCCCGCTTGACGAGACGTTTCACGTCGCTGGAGGAGCGGATCGATCACGCGGCGCATCGCGTGCTCGACCGGATGCCGGCCTCCGGGATTTCCGGCCCCCTGATCGAATTCATCGTCTTCGGCCTGAAACAGGCATGGGCATGCCTGTTCGGCGGCATCATGCTGCTGCTGATCATGGCGACCCGGGTTGCCTGGCCCGAGGATACATGGCTCGCCCGGTACGATTTCGTCTTTCTCTGCGCGCTCGCGGTGCAGATCGCGATGCTCGGCTTCAAGCTGGAAACGGTCGGAGAAGCGAAGGCGATCTTCCTGTTTCATCTGGTCGGGACGGGCATGGAGCTGTTCAAGACCGCCGCGGGCTCATGGGTCTATCCGGAAGAGGCCTTTTTCAGGATCGGCGGCGTGCCGCTCTTCTCGGGCTTCATGTACGCCTCCGTGGGTTCCTATCTGGCCCGTGTCAGCCGCATATTCGACTTCCGCTTCTCGGGATATCCGCCGTTCTGGACCACGGTCGTCATCGCGGTCGCGATCTACATCAACTTCTTCAGCCATCACTACATTATCGACATGCGCTACGGGATCTTCTCGATCACCGCTGTGCTGTTCGCCCGCACATGGGTCCACTACCGCGTTTTCCGCTTTCGCCACAGGATGCCGCTCCTACTCGGCTGGTTCCTCGTGACCCTCTTCATCTGGTTCGCCGAGAACATCGCCACATGGTCCCATGCCTGGCTCTACCCCGCCCAGCAGGGCGGCTGGACGCCGGTATCCGTCGCCAAGATAGGGTCTTGGTATCTGCTGATGATCATCTCCTTCGTGCTCGTGACCCTTGTTCACCGGCCGAAAGCAATGGATAGCGAAAACACCGACTGATTTGACTCCGCGCCCGTTTGGCCACACGCTTCCTGCCTGTCGACATGGCTCTGGGGAGGGTTGGACATGACGTCATCGATCGGAAAGGCCGCGATCGCGGCCGTCGCGCTGGTTTGCACAGCGATACTCGCCAAGAATGCTCATGCCGCCTGCGCGGCAGCGGAAGGCAGCGGAACAGGCTACAACACCGCCCATGCGAGCCAGCTGGCGCAGTTCGACGCCATGCGGAAGATGCCGGGCGCGGCCATCGGGCAGGCGCAGTATTCCCAGCCTGCCTGCTATTATCTCGACAATCAGAACGCGGCAGCCGATCTTGTGCGCTGCACGGTGACGGCATCGTGGTGCACGACGACGCCGGTGCCGCAGCAGCCGAGGACGGCGGTTGGCGTCCCGCAGCCGACACTTCCGCCGAACAGCGGCGGGCGGGCCTGCAGCCAGTTGCAGGCAAGCGCGACCGCTCCGTCGCTGTCGCAGGCGCGCACGAGCGTCTACCGCTCGATCCGGCGGGCGCTGTCATCCCGCGGCACGCCGGCGGGCGCCCCGGGCGTGATCGTGCACGAGCCGGCATGCCTATACCAGGACAACCGGAATGCCCGGGTCGACCTCGTCACCTGCAAGATGACGGCTGTCGCCTGCCGCTGAGCGGCCGAGGCTACCCAGCGGAAACCTTACAGGAATGTAACTTGATTACAGATGTTTAACTAACACATTCCGTTTCTTACATGTATCGAGAGGCATCACTCAATGAAGGGGAAATACGATGTCTCTCACCCGCATGGCCGTCCTGGCCGCAATGACCGCCACCCTGATGTCCACGGCCGCCCAGGCGGAGACTTTCAGGGATCATTTCATGTCCAATTGGGATCTCGACTCCAACGGCGCCGTGACACTGGACGAAGTGCGCGAACGCCGCGACCGCGTCTTTGCGGCGTTCGATGCCGATGAGGATGGTTATCTCGATGCGGACGAGCGCGCGATGATGTCAGACATGCGCGACACGGAGCATGCGTCCATGGCCGAACAGGGCATCGAACGGCCGCGCGGCATGGGTCACGGTCAGGGCAATGGAATGGGACCCGGTAAAGGTCACGGAATGCAGGGTCATGGCAAGGGCCAGGGCATGCAGGGCCGAGGCATGGGCGGACAGGGAAGAGGCGGACAGTTCCGCATGAACGCCGAAGCCGGCATGCATGACGGACGGATGATCGACACCGACGGTGACGGCAGGCTCAGCCACGAAGAATTCGTCGGCATGTCGGAGCGCTGGCTTGCCCGGCTCGACGCCAATGGCGACGGTCAGATCTCCGAACAGGATTTCTGACTCAAATGATCGATCGGCCGCGCGTTCAATAGACGCGCGGCGCCCGTCTGGCCCTCTCGGCGAGTTGCGCCAGGCTTTCGCGACCCGGGGCATTCTGTCCCGCCTGCCGAGCGCCATAGCCCGACGAGACGAGATATTCCTCGAAGCTCTTCGGCCGCTTGTCGGCCGAAACACTTGTCCGGTCATTTTCCTGCTGGCGGATAATCACATCGTCCAGGCTGACCTGTTCCGCAAAACTGACCATCTTCGCTCTCCATCGATTCGCCATGAACCGATAATGCGCGAATGTGACGTTCGGTTCCGTACGTCAAATGCCGTAGAAGTTCTGCACAAGTTCCCACGCTTCCTCGCCGCTATCGACCGGGTCGATCAAAGCGGCGTCGTCCGGCGAGATCGTCCCCTGCCCGGCGAGAAATTCGAGGTCGATCGCCTTTGACCAGAACTCCTTGCCAAACAGCAGAACCGGCACCCGCTCCATGCGGCCGGTCTGGATCAGGGTCAGCGATTCGAACAATTCGTCCATCGTGCCGAAGCCGCCCGGGAACACCGCGATGACGCGGGCGCGCATGAGGAAGTGCATCTTGCGGATCGCGAAATAATGGAAGTTGAAGCAGAGTTCCGGCGTGACGTATTCGTTGGGAGCCTGCTCGTGCGGCAGGACGATATTGAGGCCGATCGACTTGGCGCCGACATCGGCCGCGCCGCGGTTGCCCGCCTCCATGACGCCCGGCCCGCCGCCGGTCACGACGACGAAATCCTCGCCTCCGGTCGCCTTGGAATGCTGCGCGCAAAGCCGCGCGAAGGCGCGCGCCTCGTCATAGTAACGCGCGTTCTCCTCGAGATTGCGCCGCTGGGTTTCGTTCTTGGCCGCCCAGGCGATACCGCCGGGCTCGGGAATGCGCGCGCCGCCGAACAGCACCGCGGTCGATTTGATGCCGTGCTCCTGCAGCATGAGTTCGGGCTTCAGCAGTTCGAGTTGCAGGCGAACCGGCCGCAATTCCTCCCGGCACATGAAATCGGTGTCGTCATAGGCGAGCCGATAGGCCGGGGCCCGCGTCTGCGGCGTGCCGGGAACGGCCCTGGCGCGGTTCCTGTCCTGGCCTGACGGGATCAGCGGATCCCAGACGTCGCGACTTCTCTTAGCGTTCATTCAACTTCCCCAGTGTTCCGCCCCGGTGTTTTCGGCGCAAAGTGCAGCGTCTGCGCTCCAGCGACATTGCGCCGTCGCACCGCCGCATTGACCACCGCCGCCGCATTCGCGTAGGTACCCGGCGTTATTTACGGCGCTCGCCGCGTCATTCTACCCGCCGACAAGGAAACAATTCATGACCGCCCACGATCTCGCGACCCTGGAAACAATCATCGAGTCCGCCTTCGAGGCGCGCGACGGCATTTCAACGGCCACGCGCGGCGAGATCCGCGACGCCGTGGAAGAGTCGCTGAACCTGCTCGACAACGGCAAGGCGCGGGTCGCCGAACGGCAGGCCGACGGGACATGGACGGTCAACCAGTGGCTGAAGAAGGCCGTGCTCCTGTCCTTCCGCCTCAACCCGATGGAAGTGATTTCCGGCGGGCCGGGAGACGGCGGCTGGTGGGACAAGGTTCCCTCGAAATTCGACGGCTGGAACGCCCAGCATTTCGAAAATGCCGGTTTCCGCGCCGTGCCGAACTGCGTCGTGCGCCGTTCCGCCTTCGTCGCCAAGGGCGTCGTGCTGATGCCGTCCTTCGTCAATCTCGGCGCCTATGTCGACGAGGGAACCATGGTCGACACATGGGCGACCGTCGGCTCCTGCGCCCAGATCGGCAAGAACGTGCATCTGTCCGGCGGCGTCGGCATCGGCGGCGTGCTGGAGCCGATGCAGGCCGGCCCGACCATCATCGAGGACAATTGCTTCATCGGCGCCCGGTCCGAGGTCGTCGAGGGCTGCATCGTGCGCGAAGGGTCGGTGCTCGGCATGGGTGTCTTCATCGGCAAGTCCACCAAGATCGTGAACCGCGCCACCGGCGACATCAGCTATGGCGAGGTCCCGCCCTATTCGGTGGTCGTGGCCGGCACCCTGCCCGCCGAAAAGCCGATGCCGAACGGACAGCCCGGCCCGAGCCTTTACTGCGCGGTCATCGTCAAGACGGTCGACGAGAAGACCCGCTCGAAGACCGGCATCAACGAATTGCTGCGCGACTGACGGCATGACCGGCGCGCCGGATCATCCGCCGACGGTTCGTTGGGTCCTATTCGGCTTTCGCGGCCGGATCGGGCGCAAGAGCTTCTGGCTGGCGGCCCTGCTGATGATCCTGATCCAGGCCGTCGCCATCGCCCAGATCGTTTCCATTCCGGAAGAGAGCCCGGCCTTCGTGCTTTGGGGCTTCGTCATCCTGGCGATCTGGATCGCATCGGCCTGGGCCGCATTCGCGCTGGCGGTCAAGCGGTTGCACGATCTCGACCTGCCCGGAATTCTCGCCTTCGGCCTGTTGATCCCCGCGGTCGCGTTGGTCGCCTTCCTGCTGCTGGCCGCGATACCGGGACGCTCGGAAGCCAACAAGCACGGCCCGCCGCCCTTTCCGCGCGCCTGATCACCATCCGTTAAAGCAAAACGCGTAAGATGCGCGCATGGCTTATCGGACGCTCGACAAGGACCGGATCGCCGCCACCGCCGCCCTGCTGGAACGGCGGATCGGCGAGCGTTTTCCCGATTCGAGCCTGCGCAAGGTCGCAAAGGAGGTCGTGGATCTCGCGGGCGATGTCGGCCGGCAGGCAGCCGATCTCGAAAAGCCGATCCTTTGGCTGCGCGCCCTGACCATCCTGACCATTGCCGCCGCCGCATCGATTTTCGCGCTGGTCGGCACGGTACTTTCCTTCGACCGCATCTCGACCGGCGCCTTAGATTTCGTGCAGGGGCTGGAAGCGTTCCTCAACACGGCCGTTTTCGCGGGCGTCGGCTTCTGGACGCTCGTCACGCTGGAGGAGCGCTTCAAGCGCAAGCGGGCGCTGGACGGGCTGCATGCGCTGCGCTCGGTGATCCATATCATCGACATGCACCAGCTGACCAAGGACCCCGCCGTCCTGCTGCAGGGCTTCATACCCACGCCAAGTTCGCCGGCACGCCGCCTCTCCCCGCCGGAGCTGACGCGCTATCTCGATTATTGCTCCGAGATGCTGTCGATCACCGGCAAGCTGGCCGCCCTCTACGCCCAGGCGCTCAATGACGACGTCGTGGTCAATGCGGTCAACGACATCGAGAATCTCGGCACCAACCTGTCGCGCAAGATCTGGCAGAAGATCATGCTGGTCGGCGAGGAAACGATCCGCCCCGCCGCCTGAGGCGACGGGTCCGAACTTCTGTCAGATTGACGGTGCCGCCGGGCGCCGATACAGCAACCGCCATGATGCCCCACGCCGACGATCCGCTCGCCAATCTGCAAACGCTCATCCGCTGCCCCTCGGTGACGCCCGACGATGCGGGCGCGCTCGTCGCCCTGGAGCAAATGCTCGCGCCGATGGGCTTTTCGGTCGACCGCATGACCTTCGCCGAACACGGCACGCCGGACGTCGAAAACCTCTATGCGCGGCTGGGCACGGACGGTCCGCATCTGATGTTCGCCGGCCACACCGATGTCGTGCCTGTGGGCGACGAGGCCGCATGGTCGCACCCGCCCTTTGCCGCGGAGGTCAGCGGCGGGATGCTCTATGGGCGCGGCGCGGTCGACATGAAGGGCGGAGTCGCCTGTTTCGTCGCAGCCGTGGCGCGCTCCATCGCAAAGAACGGCCCGCCGCCCGGATCGATCTCCTTCCTGATCACCGGCGACGAGGAAGGCCCGGCGATCAACGGCACGGCGAAGCTGCTGCAGTGGGCAGCCGACGAGGGCGAGCGCTGGGACGCCTGCATTCTCGGCGAGCCGACCAATCCCGATACGCTCGGCGACATGGTCAAGATCGGACGGCGCGGCTCGCTCTCCGGCACGCTCACCGTCATCGGCACGCAGGGACACGTCGCCTATCCGCATCTCGCCGACAATCCGCTGCGCGGCATGGCGCAACTCGCCGACGCGCTGCTCGATCCTCCGCTCGACGAGGGCACGGAAAACTTCCAGCCCTCCAATCTCGAGATCACCACGATCGACACGGGCAATCCGGCGACGAACGTCATTCCGGCCAGGGTGAGCGCAGGATTCAATATCCGCTTCAACGACGCCTGGACGGTTGAGACGCTCGAGGCGGAGATCGAGGACCGGCTGGCGCGCGCCGCCGCCTCGCATCGGCTGCGGCCAGGCAAGGACAGCCAAGTGCGTTACGAACTGGACTGGAAGCGGCCGGCGAGCCCGGTGTTCCTGACACGCGACGAGGCGCTGATCGGCGCGGTGACATCGGCGATCGAAACCGTCACCGGCCGCGCGCCCGAGATCTCCACCTCCGGCGGCACCTCCGATGCCCGCTTCATCAAGGATTATTGCCCGGTGATCGAGTTCGGCCTGGTCGGCAAGACGATGCACATGGTCGACGAATGCGTCGCGGTGCCGGATCTCGAACTGCTCACCGACATCTATGAACGCATGATCGCAGACTGGTTCGCGAGCAGGGCATGAATTTCCTCGACTACGCGCTGCATCATTTGAGTTGCGTCCTCCGCATCCTCAGGGGCGATACGGCGGCGCTTGGCGACATGGACATCTCGGCGGACGGTTTCTGGCGCTCCTTCGAGGCCTTTCCCGCCGCGCTGCCCGCGCTGTTCTTCGCGTGGGTCGTCGAGGCGCGGCAATTGCAGGCTCATGGCGTCTACGGGTCGATCACCTCGATGATCGTGCGCATGGCGATGCTGGAGATCGTTTTCTGGATCCTGCCGGTGATCGTGCTGGCTTTCGTTCTGCGGGCGATGCGCATGACGCGGCGCTTCACCCATCTGATCGTCGCGAGAAACTGGCTTTCGGCGCTGGTCAGCTATCTTTTCGTCGTTATCCCGCTCAGCGAACTCATCGCTGGCGGCGGCCAGGCGAACGCCCTGTCGGGCTGGCTGACGCTGGGCGCCATCATGCTCATGCTCTGGTTTTCGGTGCGCATCACGCGCATCGCCCTCAACGTCCAGGTGATGACGGCGATCGGCTTCGTCGCGGTCGAAACGACCCTTACCTACCCGCTCGCCTTTTTCGCCTATGGGGCGGTGGGGTTGTATCCAGCGGTGTGAAGGCCACGTCGTAATCCACTTTCGCCAGATAAAGACCGTGCGGCGGCGCGAGTGCGCCGCACCGCTGGTGATCGCGGGCTTCCAGCGCCTCCCGCACCTCATCCTTCGTCCAGCGGCCCTCGCCGACCAGTTTCAGCGTACCGACGATTGAGCGCACCTGATTGTGCAGGAAGGAACGCGCCGACAGCCGAGCCTCGACCAGTTCGCCGGACCGCGAAAACTCGATCACGTCGAGTGTCTTGACCGGCGATTTCGACTGGCACTGGGCGGCGCGGAACGTGGTGAAGTCATGCGTGCCCAGCAGCAGACCGGCGGCATCCTGCATCGCTTCGATGTCGAGCGGCCGCCTCACCCACCAGGCTCGTTCTCGTTCCAGCGGGATCGGCGTGTGGCGGTTGAGGATGCGGTAGAGATAGTGCCTGTTCCGCGCCGAGAAGCGGGCATGGAAGTCCTCGTCCATCTTCTCGGCATCGAGGATCGCGACGCATTCATCGGCCATGACGAGATGCGCGTTCATCGCCTCCATGACGCGAAACGCGTCCCAGTCGCGGGAAAGGTCGACATGGCAAACCTGGCCGATCGCATGCACCCCGGTATCGGTTCGCCCCGCGACGTGCACCGTCACGTCCTCATGGGCGAATTTCCGGATCGCCTTTTCCATGGCTTCCTGCACCGCATAGCCATTGGTCTGGCGCTGGAAACCGACATAGGGCGTGCCGTCATATTCGACGGTCAGGCGATAACGGGGCATGAGGTCAGGGGGACTCCAATCTTCGCCGGCTCATAACGGCCGCGGCAGGCTTAGTCCAGTTCAACGCCGCCATTGACGGCCTTGCGGAAATCAAACACACCCGAACCGACATGTCCGGGCACGCTTCCCAATCCACATCGCCCCCTCGGGCTGGCTCCGAGCTATGGACATCCGCGCGCGCGGTCACGGCGATCGTCGGGGTGCTTATCGCCGTCAAGCTGGCGGTCGCATCCCAAACGGACCTGATCCGAGACGAGGCCTATTATGCGCTCTGGTCGTTCTACCCAACGCAGGCCGGGTACTACGATCACCCTCCGGCCGTCGTCTGGTTCATCGAGGCAGGGCGTATGTTCTTCGGCGATTCGCCGTTTGCATTCCGCCTCTTCGCGATCCTTGCGACCGGCCTCAGCGCTGCGGCGGTCTACCGGAGCGCGATGCTGTTGTTCGAGGACCGAACCGTCGCCGGGTACTCGGTGCTCTGGTTCGTTCTGTCGCTCGGCACGGCCATCGAACTCTTCCTGATAACGCCGGATGCGCCTTCGACCCTGTTCTGGACGCTGGCGATCTGGGCGGCGGCCGAGCTGTACCGGAGCCGCAACGCCAATTGGTGGCTCGCCTTCGGGCTCTTTGCCGGGCTGGGGCTCGCCTCGAAATATACCGGTTTCTTTCTCGGCGCCGGGATCGTGCTGTGGGTGCTCGCCTATCGCGAAAACCGGGCATGGCTGCGCTCATGGCAGTTCCATGCGGGCGGCATCGTCGCGCTGTTGATATTCGCACCGGTCCTCCACTGGAACGCGGTCAACGATTTCCGGTCGCTGTCCTTCCAGTGGTCGCGAACCGGCGTCGCCTCGCCCAGCCTGGAACGCGCCCTGCAGCTGTTTCCGGACAATATCGGCCTGCAGGTCCTGATGCTCGGGCCGGGACTCTTTTTCTATCTCGGCGCGGCTTCGTTCCTGTTTGCCAGGCGGATCGGAAATCCGGCGGCCGGTCTGCTCGTCACGACCGCGGCGCCGATGCTCGTCTTCTTCGCCTATCACGGTTTGCATTCGCGCGTTCAGGGCAACTGGACCCTGCCCCTCTTCGGGCAGCTGTCGATCCTCGGCGCATGGGCCGCGGTCACATGGTTGCCGGCAAGCCGGAGGGCGTCTCGACTGCTGGCGATTTTCCGGCAGTTGCTGGCGCCCGTGTCGGCCGCGATCATCGCCCTCGTCTATGCCCAGGCGGTGTTCGGCCTTGCGCCGTTTCGGACCGACAAACAGATCGATGACATGGCGGGTTGGTCGGAGACCGTTGCGCGCGTCGCCGAGATTGCGCGCGAAGCCGGCACGGACACTGTACTGGGGGACGATTACGGGATCACCGGCTGGCTCGCATCCTACAGCCGGTTCGACAAACACAACCTCCGGGTCCTGCCGGGCCGGGAGTTCTTTCGCTACGGCTTCATGCCGCTGCCGGATCCGGCGACGCTGGAACGCCCCTTGCTCTACGCGGTTCGCAGCGGGGTCGATCGCGATATCCCCGCGATCTGCGGGAATGACGGGTCGCCGGAACCGGTCCATGCCAGCGTCATCCGGAACGGGCCGGCCGGAAGACCGGTCGACCGCTTCGACATCTTCGCGCTCGACGACCTGCCGGGACGCTGCCCGCCTAGCGCAACCCGGTGATGACGGCGCCCCGGACGAAGTCGGACGCGGCGAGCGGCTTGCCGCCCGCTTTCTGAAGCGTCAGGAGGTCGACCGCGCCCTCGCCACAAGCAACCGACAGCCCCTCGCTCGATTGAGCGATAGTTCCGAGCGCATCTGCCGGCGCGCTCCCAAGGCGGCTGCGCAGCAGCTTGACGCGCTCCCATTTGCCGCCGATCTCCATCTCGCACCATGCGCCCGGGAAAGGCGACAGGCCGCGAATGTGGTTGTGGACGCCCGCGGCGGGGCGCGACCAGTCGACCCGGGTTTCGGCCTTGTCGATCTTCGAGGCGTAGAGAACGCCCTCTTCCGGCTGCGGCGTCAGGGTCAGGCCGCCGTTTTCCAGCGCCGCCATGGCGCGCACCATCAGGTCTGCGCCGAGTTGCGACAGGGCGTCGTGCAATTCGCCGGCGGTCATGTCCGGACCGATCGCCACGCGGTCTTCCAGCGCGATGTCGCCGGTATCGAGGCCCTTGTCCATCTTCATGACCATCATGCCGGTTTCCGCGTCGCCGGCCATGATCGCGCGCTGGATCGGCGCGGCGCCGCGCCAGCGCGGCAGCAGCGAGGCATGGCCGTTGTAACAGCCGAGCCGGGTGCCGTTCAGCACCGCTTCCGGGAGCAGAAGTCCATAGGCGACGACGACCGCCGCATCGGCGTCGAGCTCCCGAAACAGCGCCTGTTCCTCTTCGGATTTCAGGCTTTTCGGCGTGCGCACGGGGATCCCCAGCGCCTCGGCCTGGCGATGGACCGGCGATTTCGTGAGTTCAAGGCCGCGGCGGCCGGCGGGACGCGGCGGCTGGGTGTAGCAGGCGACGATTTCGTGGCCTTGCGCGGCGAGCGCGGTCAGGGTCGGCACCGAGAAATCCGGCGTGCCCATGAATATCAACCGTAATGACACTTTCCCTCGCAGATTTGATCGGAACCGTAAAATTCGAGCTTTCGTTAAAAGGCGATCTTAAGCCGCTTTGCAAATACCGGGTTAACCCAACAGATCCAGGAGATTCGGACCGAAATGGCGCAGCCCGGTTTTGGAAAGCGCAATGCGAAGCGAATCGAATTGACCACCGACAAGGCGATCAAGGTGCATTCGGACTATGTGAGGAAAGCGTCGCCACCGGGCCGGAAACCGAAAAAACAACCGGTTCTCGCGGAGCGGGTCGTCACATGGATATCCTACTACGTGCTGGTCTTCGTGACGATCGCCATCCACGCGCCCGATGCGGCCGCATCCGCCATTCGCGGGCTCAACCATTTGGCGGCAAGCTTGGTCTGAAGGGTCAGAGCCTGTCATGGCTGGATTGAACCATTCTGCCGGAGCAGGTTTGGCCCAAGATCAAGGGATTTGGCGAAGGCCGTATCGAGATACGGCCAAGCCGAAGCCCGCGGGGATTGGGCCAAACATGCCCGGCCCT
>NZXU01000076.1 GCA_002698425.1 Ahrensia sp.
CCCAGTCCTCGTGCAGTTTCAGCGAGCAGGCTCCGCCGAGAATCATTTCCTTAAGCGCGCCGGGAAGCGAGGCGTTACCCTTGCCGGAAAAGCCGAGATTCATCGGGAAGGCGTCGGCGGACTGGATCATGCGGGCGATATGCCAGGGGCCGGGCGTGCACGTCGTCGCCAGCGTGCCATGCGCCGGACCCGTGCCGCCGCCGAGCATGGTGGTCACGCCGCTCATCAGCGCTTCCTCGATCTGCTGCGGGCAGATGTAGTGGATATGCGCGTCGAAGCCGCCCGCCGTCAGGATCTTGCCTTCGCCGGCGATCGCCTCGGTGCCGGGGCCGATGATGATGTTGACGCCCGGCTGGGTATCCGGATTGCCCGCCTTGCCGATCGAATGGATGCGCCCGTCCTTCAGCCCGACATCGGCCTTGTAGATGCCGGTATGATCGACGATCAGCGCATTGGTGATGACCGTATCGACCGCGCCGTCCTCGCGCGTCGCCTGGCTCTGGCCCATGCCGTCGCGGATGACCTTGCCGCCGCCGAACTTCACTTCCTCGCCATAGACGGTCTTGTCGTCCTCGACCTCGATGAACAATTCGGTGTCGGCGAGGCGCACCTTGTCGCCGGTGGTCGGGCCGAACATGTCGGCATAGGCGGCGCGGGAGATCGTAGCGGGCATCGGAATATCTCTCTTCGGCTAGTGAAGTGTCAGTCGCATGTGAACGACGCGGTCGTCATGGGCGTCGAAACCGTCTTCCGGGCGAAAGGTCTCGAAACCGACGGATTCGTAAAGGGCCAGCGCCTCGACATGGCGGTAGAGCGCGTCGAGCAGCACCTCGCGAAAGCCGAGGCGGCGCGCCTCCGCGACAAGGCTTTCGCACAGCGCCCGTCCGAGCCCGAGGCCGCGCGCGGTCTCGCGGACATACATCCGATTCAACTCGCAGGCCTTGTCGGGCAGGGGTTTCAGCATGATCATGCCGACCTGTTCGCCGCCATGGTCCGCGACGAGACATTCGCCGGCGGGCGGCAGGAAGACGCTTTCGAAATTCGCGAGCTGACCTTCCACATCCTGTTCGGCGATATAGCGGTCAATCGTGTCGAGCATGTCGGGATACCGGTCCCGGATCACGTCGAAGAACTCCCAGACGAGCCCCTTGATCGCGGCGATGTCGGTCTCGCTGCGCACCTTGCGGATCGTGGCCGGGGTCGCGGTCTCCACCTTCAGTCCACCTCGATCAATTTGCGCAGTTCCTCGGTGCGCTTACGGGTCATCGAGGCCTTGCAGGAGTTGACGATGAGGGGCCGTATCGACCCGCCGGCGAATGGCGCGCCTTCCGCGTCGCAATGGCCATCGCGATAATCGATCCAGGCGCGCTGGGCCTTGAGCAGGTTTTCCGCGCCGTTGGCCTGTTCGGGAAAATATTTCGCGTTTTCCGCGTCCATCGCTTTCATCTGCGCGCGGACCTTCGGCCAGACGGCGTTGAGCGCCTTGTCCGCGGCCTGCCAGTCCTCGTAGGCGCACCAGTTCATGCCTTGCTGCGGCAGGTCGTCGGCCTTCGAGCAATCCCAGTCCTGCGCAGCGGCCGGCGCCGCCGCGAGGCAGACAAACGCGAAGGTCGAGGCGGCGCGGATCATAGCTTGCCCATCACCTCCTGGCGGAAGCCGTAGACCTTCTGGTCGCCGCGCAGCGGCACCAGCGTCACGTCGCGCTCCTGGCCCGGTTCGAAGCGAACGGCCGTGCCCGAGGCGATGTCTAGGCGCATCCCGCGCGCCTTGTCCCGGTCGAAAGACAGCGCCGGATTGGTCTCGAAGAAATGATAATGCGAGCCAACCTGAACCGGCCGGTCGCCGGTATTGGCGACCTTCAGCGTCACGGTGGTCGCGCCCTCGTTGAGCGTGATATCGCCCTTGGCGGTGATGACTTCTCCGGGGATCATGCAGGGTTCTCCTTGATTCACGCTTGCGTCTGGCGCGGGTGACGAATGCCGCCGCGCACGGGGACGAGAGGTGTCCCGTTCAGCGGATCGGTTCGTGCACGGTCACCAGCTTGGTGCCGTCGGGAAAGGTGGCCTCGACCTGGATGTCGTGGATCATCTCGGGGATGCCCTCCATCACCTGGTCGCGGGTGATGACATGCGCGCCGGCTTCCATCAGGTCGGCGACGGAGCGTCCGTCGCGGGCCCCCTCGACGACATAATCGGTAATCAGCGCAATGGCTTCCGGGTGGTTCAGCTTCACGCCGCGCGCCAGCCTCTTGCGGGCGACCTCGGCCGCCATGGCGATCATGAGCTTGTCTTTCTCACGCGGTGTCAGTTGCATCGAGTCCCCCGAATATGCTCACGCGGTGTGGAGTTGGCCGGCCGGACGGCCTTGGCGGCATCGTGAAAAAATTGGCGCGCAAGTGCAAGCGGAATGTGCAGCAGCGAAGTGTCAGTTGGATATGCCTAATATTTGAGCAGCGCGGGCTATTTTGCTCCCAGGCGATTTATTTTAGGCCTTGAAAAAAACCCGGCGAACCATTCTAATTACCGCTTGGCGAGCCGTTCGGCCGCCCGGGAGGAGTAACATGTATCTGGGAATCGACCTCGGCACGTCGAGCGTCAAGGCGCTCCTGATCGATGCGGAGCAGGCGATCGTCGATTCGGCCTCCGCCGAGGTGGCGCTGTCGCGGCCCCATCAGGGATGGTCGGAACAGGATCCGGCCGACTGGATCGCCGCGACGGAAAATGCGCTCGCCGGCCTGCAGCGCAACCATGCCGCCGAGATGGCCGCGGTGCGCGGCATCGGCCTGTCCGGTCACATGCATGGTGCGACGTTGCTCGGCGCGGACAATGAGGTTCTGCGGCCCTGCATCATGTGGAACGATGTGCGCAGCCACGCCGAAGCCGCGGCCCTCGACGCCGATCCGCGGTTCCGCGCCATCACCGGCAATATCGTCTTTCCCGGCTTCACCGCGCCGAAGCTTGCCTGGGTGAACAACAACGAGCCGGATGTCTTCGCGAAGGTCCGCAAGGTCTTGCTGCCGAAGGATTATCTGCGCTTCTGGCTGACCGGCGAGCATATTTCGGACATGTCGGACAGTGCCGGCACGAGCTGGCTCGACACCGGCAAACGGGCATGGTCGTCGGATCTTCTGGCGGCGACGGACCTGTCGGAGGATCACATGCCTTCGCTGGTCGAGGGCAGCGAGCCGGGCGGACAGCTGCGCGCCGAGATCGCCTCGCGCTTCGGTTTGCCGGCGGGCGTCACGGTGGCCGGCGGAGCAGGGGACAATGCGGCGGCGGCCATCGGCATGGGCACCGTCCATGACGGCCAGGCCTTCGCCTCGCTCGGCACGTCTGGCGTGCTGTTTGCCGCCAATAACGCCTATCTGCCGAATGCGGAAAGCGCGGTGCACGCCTTCTGTCACGCGCTGCCGAATACCTGGCACCAGATGGGCGTGATCCTGTCGGCGACGGATTCGCTCAACTGGTACGAGACAATCACCGGCGTCGACGCCGCCGACCTGACAGGCGCCGTCGGCGAGACGCTGCAGGGCCCATCCGGCGTCATCTTCCTGCCCTATCTCGGCGGCGAGCGCACGCCGCATAACGACGCCTCGATCCGCGGCGTCTTCGCCGGTATCGGCCATGAGAGCGGCCGCGACGTGCTGACCCGCTCGGTGATGGAAGGCGTCTGCTTTGCCTTCCGCGATTGCCTCGAGGCGCTGAAGGAAGCCGGTACGACGCTGGACCGCGCTACGGCTGTCGGCGGCGGCTCGCGCTCGGTCTACTGGCTCAAACTGATGGCGACGGTGCTCGGCGTTCCTGTCGAGGTGCCCGCCGAAGGCGATTTCGGCGCGGCCTTCGGCGCGGCCCGGCTCGGCCTGATGGCCGCCGAAGGGGCCGATCCCGCATCGGTCTGCGCACCGCCCGCAATCGAGGCCGTTCACGAGCCCGACCGCAATCTCGAACCCGCTTACGCGGACGCCTACGGGCGCTACCGCGCGCTTTACCCGGCTATCAAGGGAGTCATGTCATGAGCACCGGCTTTTTCGGCGACGTCACCAAAATCGCATATGAGGGCCCGGAGAGCACCAACCCGCTCGCCTTCCGTCATTACAACGCCGACGAGATCGTCATGGGCAAGCGGATGGAGGACCAGTTGCGCTTCGCCGTCGCCTACTGGCACTCCTTCGCCTGGGAGGGCCTCGATCCGTTTGGCGGGCGCACATTCGACAGGCCCTGGTATCCGCAGGATTCCATGGAGCGCGCCAAGCTGAAGGCCGATGTCGCCTTCGAGATGTTCTCGGCGCTGGGCAGTCCGTTCTATTGCTTCCACGACGCCGATGTGCGCCCGGAAGGCGCGAATTTCGCCGAGAACACGAAGAACCTCGAGGAGATCGTCGACTATTTCGGCGAAAAACAGGAAGCGACCGGCGTCAGGCTGCTGTGGGGCACGGCAAACCTGTTCGGCAACCGCCGCTTCATGTCGGGCGCGGCGACCAATCCGAACCCGGATGTCTTCGCCTTCGCCGCGGCGACGGTGAAGACCTGCATCGACGCTACCCACAAGCTCGGCGGGGCGAACTATGTTTTGTGGGGCGGCCGCGAGGGTTACGAGACGCTTCTGAACACCGATCTGAAACGCGAGGACCAGCAGCTCGGCCGCTTCCTCAATCTCGTGGTCGAGTACAAGCACAGAATAGGCTTCAACGGTACGATCCTGATCGAGCCGAAGCCGCAGGAGCCGACCAAGCACCAGTATGATTACGACGTGGCGACCGTTTACGGTTTCCTCAAGCGGCACGGGCTCGAAAACGAGGTGAAGGTCAATATCGAGCAGGGCCATGCCATCCTCGCCGGTCATTCCTTCGAGCATGAACTGGAGCTGGCGCAGGCGCTCGGCATTTTCGGCTCCATCGACATGAACAGGAACGATTACCAGTCCGGTTGGGACACCGACCAGTTCCCCAACAACACGCCGGAAGTGGCGCTTGCCTATTACGCCATCCTGAAGGGCGGCGGGTTCACCACCGGCGGCACCAATTTCGACGCCAAGCTGCGCCGCCAGTCGCTCGACGCGGAAGACCTGCTCTATGCCCATATCGGCGGCATGGACACTTGCGCGCGCGGCCTGAAGGCGGCAGCGAAGATGGTCGAGGACGGCGTGCTGACCGACTTCATCGAGGACCGCTATGCCGGCTGGAAGGGCGAGGAAGCGCAGAAGATGCTCGATGGCGGTTACACGCTCGGCGAGATCGAGGAGTGGGTGCGCAAGGCCGATATCAACCCGCAGCCGGTCTCCGGGCGGCAAGAATATCTGGAGAATGTCGTCAACCGCTACGTGTGAGGCTCCGCATGAAACTGTCGGCCAATCTGGGATTCCTGTGGAAGGACTTGTCGCTGCCGGATGCGATCCGCGCGGCGAAGCGGGCCGGGTTCGACGCGGTGGAATGCCACTTTCCCTACGATGTTCCTGTCGATGAGGTGAATGCGGCGCTCGAGGAGACGGGCCTGCCGATGATCGGCCTGAATACCTGGAAGGGTGGCGAAAGCGAGTTCGGTCTCGCCGCACAGCCGGGGCGCGAGGCCGACGCGCATGCGGCGATCGATCAGGCGGTCGACTATGCGAGGGCGATCGGTTGCCGGAACATTCACGTCATGGCCGGCAAGTCCGGTACCGAGGGAGAAGCGGTGTTCCGGGCCAATCTGGAACATGCCTGCGAACAAGCCGGCGGCATGACGATCCTGATCGAGCCGATCAATGATCGCGACGTGCCGGGTTATCACCTGTCGACGCTGGAGCAGGCCGCGGACATCGTTGCGGCGGTCGGCCGTCCTAACCTGAAGATCATGGCCGATTGCTACCATATCCAGATCATGGGCGGCGATCTGGTGCGTCGGCTGGAACGGCACCTCTCGATGATCGGCCATATCCAGTTTGCTGCGGTACCCTCACGGGGACGGCCGGACGAGGGCGAACTGAATTATCCCTGGATTGCCGGTGCGCTGACCGCGATGGGTTATGACGGCTATCTCGGTGCGGAATATCGCCCAGACGGGGCGACGGACGATAGTCTCGGCTGGATGGCCGGCATTCAGTCGCGATAGCCCGCCGCAAACATCGGCCCGCCGCGAAAACGCGGGAAGCCGAAGCCGTTCACCATCGTCACGTCGATATCTGAAGCCTTGAGCGCGACGCCTTCGTCGAGCACGGCGCGGGCCTCCGCCTGCATGGCCGACAGGATGCGATCCATGATCTCGTCGGCGGTGAAGGTCTTTCGCGTGTAGCCGAGGCGGGCGCTTTCTTCGAGGATGATCTCCTCGACCGCCGGGTCGGGCCGGCCCGCCTTCGCCCCATCTTGATAGGCGTACCAGCCCGCCGCGGTCTTGCGGCCGAAACGGCCGAGTTCGCAGAGCCGGTCTGCGATCCGGGAATAGCGTTCGTCGGGGGAGCGTGTCGCGGCGCGGCGCTTCCGCATCGCCCAGGCAATGTCGAGGCCGGCCATGTCCTGCACCGCATAGATGCCCATGGCGTAGCCATAGTCGCGCATGGCGGCGTCGATCTCCTGCGGCAGCGCGCCTTCCTCGAGGATGAAGTCGCATTCCCTGCGATAGGCCGACATGATGCGGTTGCCGATAAAACCGTCGCAGACGCCGGCGAGCACCGGGATCTTCTTCAGTTTCTTCGCCAGAGCGAAGGCCGTCGCCAACGCCCTCGGCCCGGCGGCACGCGTGCGCACGATTTCCAGCAGCTTCATGATGTGGGCCGGCGAGAAGAAATGCAGGCCGATGACGCGGCAGGGCAGGGATGTCGTGGACGCGAGTTCGTTCACGTCGAGATAGGATGTGTTGGAGGCGAGGATCGCGTCGGCGCGGCAGATGCGGTCGAGTTCGGAGAAAACGTCCCGTTTCACCGCCATGTCCTCGAATACCGCCTCGACGACGAGATCGCGGTCGGCCAGCGCATCATATTGATCATGCGCCGAGAACCGGGCCATTGCCGTTTCATGGTCCGCGTCGGAGAGAAGCCCGCGCTTGCGGCTGCCGTCGAGAATATCGGTGACACGGTCCTTCGCCTTTGCGGCGGCCTCGGCGGTCTGTTCGACCAGCGCCACCTCCATGCCGGCGAGAAGCATCGATGCGGCGATGCCGGCGCCCATCGTGCCGCCGCCGACAACGCCGGCCTTGTCGAGCGGCAGGGGGTCGATGCCCTCGATCTCCTTCGGCCGACCCGTGTTGCGCTCGGCGAAGAACATGTAGCGCAGCGCCGCCGCCTGATCGCTGTCGCGTAGGCGCAGGAAGCGCGCGCGCTCGACGCCGAAGGCTTCCTCGACAGGCCGCGTCACGCTGCCGCGAAGCGCCTGCAGGGCTTCGATGGGCGAGTCCTGGCCACGCGCCTTGGCGGCAATCGCCTTTTCCTGTTCGCGCCAAAAGGCGTCGCCGGGCGTTTCGCGCGGCGGGCGTTTCGAGACCGCCTCCGGCTTGCCGGATCGATTCATCTCGGCGGCGTAAGCCTTTGCTTCCTCGACGAGATCAGCGTTTGCGATCCGGTCGATCAGGCCGGTTTCGAGTGCCTTGGCTGCCGCAACCGGCTTGCCGGTCGTCACCAAGTCAATGGCGTCACGCATGGAGACGAGGCGCGGCAGGCGCACCGTGCCGCCCGCTCCGGGCACGAGGCCGAGCGTTACTTCGGGCAGGCCGAGCTTTGCGTCGGGCGCGGCTATGCGGCCGTGGCATGCGAGCGCCAGTTCCAGCCCGCCGCCGAGCGCCGTGCCGTGGATTGCCGCGATCCATACGACGCGCGACGCCTCGATCGCCAGGAACACATCCGGCAGATGCGGCTCCTCAGGCGGCTTGCCGAACTCCCTGATATCGGCGCCGGCAACGAAGGTGCGTCCGGCGCAGGTCAGCACCGCGGCCTTGATGGAGCTGTCGGCGTCGACTGTGCGGACCGCTTCGAGGATCCCTTGGCGCACTGCTTGCGAGGTCGCGTTGACCGGCGGATTGTCGATCGTGACGAGGGCGATGCCGTTTTGCACGGTCACCGTAACGGGCGAGGTCAACGGGAAGTCTCCAGTGTTACCGCCTTGCCTTCGGTGATGCGGTCGAGCCCGCCGAGGATCAGGTCGGTGGCGAGGCCGGCATAGGCTTCGCGGCTGAGATCACCGCCGCCGCGATGCCACATATAGAACCAGTTGAGCATGCCGAAAGCGGACATCGCGACCGGTCTCAGCAGCTCCGGGCGGCTGGCGAACAGATCCGGGGCCGTGGCTTCGATCCGGTCGGACATAATGGCGACGAGGCGGCGCTGGATGGCGCGCAATGCGCGCTGGCTGTCCTCGGGCAGGGTGCCGAGCGCGTTGATCTGCACCTTGTGTTCCGCGTCGGCGTCCCGGTAGGCAGCGAGGATTGCCTGTGTGAGCGCCAGCAGGCCCATATGCGGATCCTCGGACGGCGGCAGGGCTTCCACACTCTCCAGAAGCTCCGTGAGGTGCGAATGGAGGATGTCGAAAAGCAGCGCATCCTTGCTCTCGTAGTAGTGATAGATCAGCGCCTTGGAGACGCCGCAGGCCTTGGCGAGCTCATTCATCGAGGCGCGGTCGTAACCGTTCTCGGCGAAAAAGGTGGCCGCCGTCTTCAGAAGAGCGGCGCGCTTCTCGTCATGGTCCTTGGCGATGGTCCGTGCCACGCGTCGTCAGCCCTTCGGTCTGTTGTCGAGGATACGCTGCGCCTTGCCCTGGCTGCGCGCCACGCCTTCCGGTGTGGTCACGTCGATGCGCGCGGTGATCCCGATCACCTGCTTGATGCGCTCAGCAAGATCGGCCGCGGCGGCCGCGCGGGCGATCTCGTCGGCATGGTCGGCCAGCGCCTCGACATGCACGGTCATTTCGTCCATGCGGCCCTCGCGGGACAATTCGATCTGGAAATGCGGCGCCAGCGCCGGGATCTTGAGGATCTGCTCCTCGATCTGGGTCGGGAAGATGTTGACGCCGCGAATGATCATCATGTCGTCGGAACGGCCGGTGATCTTCTCCATCCGGCGCATCGACCGCGCGGTGCCGGGCAACAGCCGCGTCAGGTCGCGCGTTCGGTAGCGGATGATCGGGAAAGCTTCCTTGGTCAGCGAAGTGAAGACCAGTTCGCCCCGTTCGCCGTCGGGCAGGACTTCGCCGGTCACCGGGTCGATCACTTCCGGGTAGAAATGAGCCTCCCAGATATGCAGCCCGTCCTTGGTCTCGACGCATTCATTGGCGACGCCCGGGCCCATTACCTCCGACAGGCCGTAAATATCGACGGCGTGCATGTCGAAAGCCTGCTGGATTTCTTCGCGCATGGCGTTGGTCCAGGGTTCTGCGCCGAAGATGCCGACCTGCAGCGGCGAATTGCGCGGGTCGAGCCCCTGGGCGCGGTATTCGTCGAGGATCGACAGCATGTAGGAGGGCGTCACCATGATGGTATGCGCGCCGAAATCCTCGATCAGCGTAACCTGGCGGGCGGTCATGCCGCCGGAGATAGGGACGACCGTGCAGCCGAGCTTTTCGGCGCCGTAATGCGCGCCGAGGCCGCCGGTGAACAGGCCGTAGCCATAGGAGACATGGACGACGTCGCCCGGCCGCGTGCCCGAAGCGCGCATGGAGCGGGCGACGACCGTCGCCCAGTTGTCGATGTCGTTGCGCGTGTAGCCGACGACAGTCGGCTTGCCGGTCGTGCCCGACGAGCCATGGACGCGGACGACCTGTTCGCGCGGCACGGCGAACATGCCGAAGGGGTAGTTGTCGCGCAGGTCCTGCTTCACGGTGAAGGGGAACTTGGAGAGATCCGACAGCTGCTTGAGGTCGTCCGGGTGGACGTCGGCCTTGTCGAAGGCTTCCGAGTAGAACGGCACGTTCTCATAGGCGTGGCGGACCGACCATTGCATGCGTTCCAGCTGCAATGCGGCGATCTCGTCGCGCGAGGCGATCTCGATCGGGTCCAGCTCGTGGCGCGCGGGTGCGATGTCTTTCATGGCTCGATCTCCTCCCGAGCGTTATTCTTCTTCGAAAAGGGTGCCGCTGATGGTGCGGGCCAAGCCCCGGAAAAGCGCGATTGTCGCGCCGTCCTGGTTGGTCACGGTGACGTCCCACGTCCCGGACCGTCCCGAGCGGGCGATTTCGACGGCCGTGGCCGTCAGGCGGTCTCCGGTCCTCGCCGGCGCGACATAGGTGATCGAGTTCGATTGGGCGACCGTGACTTTATTGTAGGAGTTGCAGGCAAACGCGAAGGCCGAATCGGCGAGGGCGAAAATCACGCCGCCGTGGCAGATATCGTGGCCATTGGTCTGCTCCTTCATCACGGTGAGCGACATGGTCGACGAGCCGGGCCCGACGGTGTCGAGGCTCATTCCGAACCACTTGGTCGCGTCGTCATTCGCCCACATGGCTTCGGCGCTCTTTTCGGCGCGTTGCTGGTCGCTGATCGTCATCGCCGTCATTCCTTGCCGCTGAACGCCGGAGGGCGCTTGTCGAAAAAGGCGATGACGCCCTCGGCATAATCCGGCGTGCGGCCGGCGCGGCCCTGATACTCGGCTTCCATGTCCAGATGGGCATCGAGCGGATTGTCGGACGCCGCGTGGATCAGCTCCTTGGTCAGCGCGTAACCGACGGTCGGGCCCTTGGCGAAGCCGGAGACGAGGGCGCGGGCTTCCTCCATCAGCCGGTCGTCGACGACCGCCTTCCAGATCAGGCCCCAGTCGGCGGCCTTTGCCGCGGGCAGTGGCTCTCCGGTCAGCGCGAGGCCCTTGGCCCGTGCCTCGCCCAGAAGGTTGGTCAGCGCCCAGGAGCCGCCGGCGTCGGGGATCAGGCCGATCTTGGCGAAGGCTTGGATGAAGGATGCCGATTCGGCGGCCAGCACGATGTCGCAGGCAAGCGCGATATTGGCGCCGGCGCCCGCGGCGACGCCGTTGACCGCGCAAACGACCGGCTTTTTCGCCGCGCGGATCATCCGGATCAGCGGGTTGTACCAGGTGTTCAGCGTTTGGGAGAGGTCCGGCGGACCGTCCATCTTGCGCGGGTCGCGGTCGCCGAGATCCTGCCCGGCGCAGAAGCCCTTGCCATTGCCGGTGATCAGGATGGCGCGGCAGGTGTCGTCGCCGATCGCATTCGCCAGCGCCTCGCGCAGGGCGAGATGCATTTCCTCGTTCAGCGCGTTGCGCCGCTCGGGACGGTTGAGGGTGATCTCCACCCAGCCGTCATGGCTTTCTGTCAGGATCGTGTCGCTCACGCCTTCGCCTCCCACGAATTCGTCGGTTCGAGAAAATCGTTGCATAAACCGACCGGTCGGTCAATATTGTTTTAAACGGATGCACAGGGAGGAACCGCATCATGACCGCTTTGTCGCTGGAAAGCTTCGCCGCAGGCCGCTGGGTCGGGCCGGGTCCCGATGCGCGTTCGATCGCGTCGGCGGTGACCGGCGAGGATATCGCCCGCGCTGGCTCGGCGCTCGACTACCAGGCGATGCTCGACCATGCGCGCGACGTTGGCGGGCCGGCGCTGCGCGCGCTGACCTTCCATGACCGGGCGCGAATGCTGAAGGCGCTCGCAAGCTATCTCGGCGAGCGCAAGCAGGCGCTCTACGATCTCTCCCTGCATGCCGGCTGCACCAAGGCCGACAGCTGGATCGACATCGATGGCGGCATCGGCACGGTCTTCGTCTTCGCCTCGAAGGGCAGGCGGGAAATGCCGGATTCCCATGTCTATGTGGATGGCGCGGTCGAGCAATTGTCGCGGAACGGCACCTTCCTCGGCCAGCATGTCGCGACGTCTTTGCAGGGCGCGGCGGTGCATATCAACGCCTTCAACTTCCCGGTCTGGGGCATGCTGGAGAAGCTCGCTCCGACGCTGCTGGCGGGCGTGCCGGCGATCATCAAGCCGGCCACCTCGACCAGCTATGTCGCCGAGGCCTGTTTCCGGATGATCGTCGAGAGCGGCATCCTGCCCGACGGCGCGGTGCAGTTCATCGCCGGCGGCACGGGCGACCTTCTCGACCGGCTGACGCCGCAGGATGTCGTCTCCTTTACCGGTTCGGCCGCGACCGCGCTGATGCTGCGTTCCAATCCGCACATCCTGCGCCATTCGATTCGCTTCATCGCCGAACAGGACAGCCTCAACGCCTCGGTCCTCGGCCCCGACGCCGCGCCCGGCACGCCGGAATTCGATCTCTTCGTCAAGGAGGCGGTCAAGGAGATGACGGCCAAGGCCGGGCAGAAATGCACCGCCATCCGCCGCATCATCGCGCCGAAGGCGTTCGAAGGCGACGTGATCGACGCCATTCGCGCGAAGCTTGAAAAGACCGTCATAGGCGATCCCGCGCTGGACACTGTCCGCATGGGGCCGCTCGCCTCGATGGGACAGGTGCGCGACGTGCTCGAAAAGGTTGCGGTGATCGCGACGGAAGCCGCATGCGTGCATGGCGATCCCGCTTCATTCGCCGTCGAGGGCGCGGATGCCGAGACGGGCGCCTTCCTGCCGCCCATGCTGTTCCGTTGCGCCGATCCCGCCGGCGCCTCGGCAATCCACGGCACGGAGGCCTTCGGGCCGGTCTCGACCGTGATGGGCTACGACACGCTGGAGGAGGCGGTCGACCTGGCCAATCGCGGCGGCGGCAGTCTCGTCATGTCGCTGATCACCCACGATCCTGACGTGGCGCGCAGCGTCGTTCTCGGAGCTGGGGCCTGGCACGGTCGTATCTATGTCAACGACCGTGATTCCATGGGCGAATCGACCGGTCACGGTTCACCCCTGCCGCATATGACGCATGGCGGGCCGGGCAGGGCCGGCGGCGGCGAGGAGATGGGCGGGGTGCGCGGCGTCATGCATTACATGCAGCGCACCGCCGTGCAGGGCGGGCCGGACATGCTCACTGCGATCACCGGCATGTTCGTGCCGGGCTCGAATACGGCCGAGACCGATGTCCATCCGTTCCGCAAGAATTTCGAGGATCTGCAGATCGGCGAGACGCTGCGGACAAAATCCCGCGAGATCACGCTGGAGGATATCGAGCACTTCGCCCATTTCACCGGCGATACGTTCTACGCGCATATGGACGAGGAGGCCGCGAAGGCCAATCCGTTCTTCCCGGGGCGCGTCGCGCATGGCTATCTGCTGCTGTCCTTTGCCGCCGGGCTCTTCGTCGATCCCGCGCCGGGGCCGGTGCTCGCCAATGTCGGCCTGGACGGCCTGAACTTCCAGAAGCCGGTCTCGCCCGGCGATTCCATCCGCGTCGCCCTGACCGTCAAGCGCAAGACGAAACGCACGGACAGCTATGGCGAAGTGCGCTGGCATGTCGTCCTTGCCAATCAGGATGAGGAGACGGTCGCGACCTACGAATTGCACACGATGAACGCCTATCGAAACGTTACGTAAGGCAAGCAAAGCCTCCGTTTGATGTTGCGCTTCTGGTCCGCCGGGTTGTATCTCCTTGCGTTGCAACGCAATTCGGGGGCGGCATGCCGAAAAACGGGCAGGACTGGGATGCGATCATCGCCGCTTTGCGCGGCGAAGAGCGGTTGCGCGTCTGGTCGGTGATCATCACGGTCTTCGGCGATGCGATCGTTCCGCGCGGCGGCAGGATCTCGCTGCAGGCGTTGCAGGAAATCCTTGGCCGGCTCGGCATCGAACCCGGCGCGGTGCGCACGGCGCTGTCGCGGCTCGCCTCCGAGGGCTGGGTGATCCGCGAACGCGAGGGGCGGCGCAGTTTCTACAGCCTCGACAGCGGCGGCCGGCGCGCCTTCGATATCGCGACGCAAAGGATCTATGCGCCGGGCCCGCCGCAATGGGACGGCCGCTGGACGGTGGCCGTACCGATCCTCGGCGACGATGTCGCCGGTCCCGACCTGGAAGCATCCGGCTTCGCTTCCCGGAACGGGACATGGATCCGCCCCGAGACGTCGAGCGCGCCGGCGCTTCCGTCAGGCCTCGACAGCTATCTCGTGATCGCCGACCAGCCGGGCGTATCTCCGGCGGAGGCCTATCGTTTCTGGGATCTCGACCATATCGGCGAGGCCGTCAGCCTCTTTCTCGATGCGCTTCAGCCGCTGATCGCCGCGCTGGAGAGCGGGGCGCAGCCCGACCCGCTGGACGCGATCGCCCTGCGGACGCTGCTGATCCACGGATGGCGGCGGATCATCCTGAAGGCCTATCCCTTGCCGGTCGCCCTGCTTCCGCCGAACTGGCCCGGGCTGGAAGGGCGGGTCCGGGTCAAGGCGGTCTATGAGGAACTGGTCGCTCCGAGCGAGGCATGGCTGACCCACGCCGGGTTGCCGCCGCTGTCGAACCCGGAGAAATTCTCGGCGCGATTTGGCGGCACGACAATAAGAGCCTAGCCCGCCTGCCGCTTCTCCGGGGCGCAATTGCGCGGAGCAAGGCCGATCAGGCTGTCCCGGCCGGTTTCGAAGTGAAAGCTGGCCAGGCGGGGTTTTCCGTATTCCAGGCATTGCAGCGTGAATTCGTCCGCCAGGCGCTCGACCAGAATTTCACTCAGATCCACCGTCCACCCCGCGCCGGGGCAGCGGTGATGATCCATCCCGAACGGGATCAGCTTTTTCCAGTCCGGCGCTTCATCCGCAAAGCGACTGGGCTCGAATGCGTGGGGACAGTCGAAAACATCCGGGTTGCGGTGATGCACCCAGGTGCAGAACATGATCCCGGTGCCGGCCGGGATCACATAGTCGCCGACACGCAGCGTCTTGCTCGTCACCCGGCGCAGGAATTCGGTCTGGTGCATGCGCAACGTCTCGTAAGCGGCCGCACCGGCAAGCCGCCTTCGGTGATCGCGATCCCGCGACGCGGCGATTTCATCCATGACGTCGGGTTTCCCGGACAGTTCGAGGATCAGCCAGCGCCAATAGCCATGAACGTCATGCCGCACGAGTTCCGTCGTGCTGAGAAGATTTCCGATCACGGTCTCGTCGAGCTCACCGTTCTCGTCGAACCATGCGCGAAGGCTGGGCGCGAAGACGCCTTCGCGTTCGATTCGCTTTAGATAAAGCCGCCTTACCTCCGCATATCCGTCCTTTTGTTTTTTGGGCATCACGATCGGCAAGCCGTTCGGCGCGAACCGGTTGAACAGCGCTTCCAGTTCGCTGTCCGCCTCTTCGTCAGGGTGCAGACCGAGGATCAGGCGAAACAGGATGCGGGTGGTCAGGCGCTTCATCGCAAATGCGAGGTTGCCGCTATCGAGGGGGCCGGACGAAGCGCGCAGTTTTTCGAGGCTGTCGCGAAACGGTTCGTCCGTCGCAGACTCTAGGTCTTCGCGGGATATCGACCGGAAGGCGGCCGCAAAGGCGCGCCGGTAAGTCGAATGATCCTCGCCCTCCATGTTGCGAAGGATGCCGGTCGCAAATAGCCGCGTCATGTCGACCGTCGCGGTTCTCAGATGCTGGCGGTTCTCGGTGAAGACCTTTTGCGCAAGCTGCGGATCGCAAATGCATGTCTGCGGCTTGCCATGTACCCAGGCCCGAAACACCGGACCATGCCGTTCGGCCATTTTCACAAGACGGAAGCGGTCCGTTTCCGCCGTCGGATCAGGCGGCGTCAGGTCTCCCGGCGGCAGCGAGCCGCCGGTCGTCAGGGCCGCCAAACGGCCCTTCAACTCCGCCCTGAAAAGGCGATACTTCACATTGACCGGAATGGAGGGTGTTGCGGCCATGCTGGTCTCTGATGTCCCGGATGCGCGCATTTATCCCGCGATGAAGATTTGTGACGCAGCGTAAGTTGTTTTGCGTTTCAGCGCAAAATCGGATTGCTCGTTCTTCCACACCGAAATCCATTCGGCATCGTTTCCCATTGTGTTACGAAATGATCTTGTGCTAGAGAAAATCTGTCACATATTAAGCAGCCATCACAATCGATCGGAGGAGCGATGTACAGCCAGGGACTGATCGGGGCGCAAACCTCGACAGAAGAGGACGAAGCGTTTCTGGAGCGCTTCCAGGCCCGCATCGACGCCGAGGAAAAGATCGAGCCGACCGACGACATGCCGGAAGGCTATCGCCGCACGCTCATCCGCCAGATCGGCCAGCACGCGCATTCGGAAATCGTCGGCATGCTGCCGGAAGGCAACTGGATCACGCGCGCGCCGACGCTGCGCCGCAAGGCGGCGCTGCTCGCCAAGGTGCAGGACGAGGGCGGCCACGGTCTTTATCTCTACTCGGCGGCGGAAACGCTCGGCGTCACGCGCGAGCAGATGACCGAGGAGCTTCTGGCGGGCAAGGCGAAATATTCCTCGATTTTCAACTACCCGACGCTGACCTGGGCCGATATCGGCGCCATTGGCTGGCTGGTCGACGGCGCGGCGATCATGAACCAGATCCCGCTCTGCCGCTGTTCCTACGGGCCCTATTCGCGGGCGATGATCCGAGTCTGCAAGGAGGAAAGTTTCCACCAGCGCCAAGGCTACGAGATCATGATGACGCTGGCGCGCGGCACGGACGCCCAGAAGGACATGGCGCAGGACGCGCTGGACCGCTGGTGGTGGCCGTCGCTGATGATGTTCGGCCCGCACGACACCGACAGCGTCCATGGCGACCAGTCGATGAAGTGGAAGATCAAGCGTTTTTCCAATGACGAGTTGCGCCAGAAATTCGTCAACGCCACCGTGCCGCAGGCGGAATTCATCGGGCTGAAGGTCCCCGATCCGGACTTGAAATGGAACGAGGAAAAGCAGGGCTACGATTTCGGTCCGATCGACTGGGACGAGTTCTGGCGTGTCGTCAAGGGCGGCGGGACGATGAACCGGGAACGGATCGCGGCCCGCAGGAAAGCCTGGGACGACGGCGCATGGGTGCGCGAGGCGGCAAACGCCCACGCGGCCAAGAGAAAGGCCCGTAAAGAGGCCGCGAAAATCGCAGCGGAGTGAGACGCATGACCAACGAGACCCCCCTCTGGGAAGTATTCATCCGGCCGCGCAACGGCCTTGCCCACCGCCATTGCGGCTCGCTGCATGCGGCCGATGCGGAAATGGCGCTGCAGGCGGCGCGCGACGTCTATACGCGGCGCGGCGAGGGCACATCCATCTGGGTCGTGCCGTCGGCGGAGATCACCGCGTCCGATCCGAAGGACAAGGACGAACTGTTCGAGCCGACCGCCGACAAGATCTACCGTCATCCGACCTTCTACGAGATCCCCGACGAAGTCGGGCATATGTGATCGGGGGAGCAGGACGATGAAGGAGGAGCTTTTCGAGCTGCTGATCCGGCTCGGCGACGATCATCTGGTGCTCGGCCACCGCATCTCGGAATGGTGCGGCCACGCGCCGATGCTGGAGGAGGATCTGGCGCTGCCGAACATCGCGCTCGACCTGATCGGTCAGGCGCGGTCGCTTTACAGCTATGCCGGCGAGGTCGAGGGCAAGGGCCGCGACGAGGACCAGATCGCCTATGTCCGGCTTGAACGCGACTACCACAATCTGCTGTTGACCGAGCGGCCGAACGGCGATTTCGCCCACACGATCGTCCGCCAGCTGTTCTTCTCGGTCTTCATGCAGGCCTGGTGGCGCGAGGCGGTGAAATCGACCGACGAGACGCTGGCCGCCATCGCCGCCAAGGCCGTCAAGGAGGCGGCCTACCATGTGCGCCATGCCGCCGAATGGACGATCCGTCTCGGCGACGGCACGGGGGAATCCGCGCGCCGCATGGAAGAGGCCATCTCGGCGCTCTGGCCCTATACCGGCGAGATGTTCGAGACCGACACGGTGACCGACGCCCTCGCCGAAGCCGGCATTGCGCCGGATCCGGCGTCGCTGAAGGCTGAATGGGGCAAGGTCATCGCCGATGTCTTCGCCGAGGCGCTTCTCAGCGCTCCGGACGAAAGCTGGCAGCAGAGCGGCGGCCGCAAGGGACGCCATGGCGAGGAGATGGGCTTCCTGCTCGCCGACCTGCAATATATGCAGCGCGCCTATCCGGATATGACATGGTAGCCGAGGCCGCCATGGACCGCGCCGACTTGCAGGCGAGGGCATGGGACGCCGCGGCCTCCGTGCCCGATCCGGAAGTGCCCTGCGTGACGGTGGCCGACCTCGGCATTCTCCGCTCCGTCGACATCGACGCCGACGGGATCGCGGTCGCGAAGGTCACGCCGACCTATTCCGGCTGCCCGGCGACGCTGGCGATCGAACTGGCCGTCGAGACGGCGCTGCGTGAGGCAGGCTTCGAGACCCGCGTCGAGCGCGTCATGTCGCCGGCCTGGACGACCGACTGGATCGGCGCTGAAGCGCGCGAGAAGCTGCGCGAATACGGCATCGCGCCGCCCGTCGAGGCGTCGGGATCGATCCGTTCGCTGTTCGGCGAGACCGAGGTGGCGTGTCCGCGCTGCGGCTCGACCGAGACCGCCCGCGTGTCCGAATTCGGCTCGACGCCCTGCAAGGCGCATTACCGGTGCGAGGCCTGCCTCGAACCTTTCGACTATTTCAAGTGCATCTGAGAAGAGCTGGCTCATGTCTCTGCAATTCCACGATCTTTCCGTTGCCGCCGTCACCCGCGAAACGCCGGATGCCGTCTGCATCGCCTTCGACGTGCCCGAGGATCTGCGCGGGCTGTTCCGCTACAGGCCGGGCCAGCACCTGACGCTGCGCGCGACGATCGGCGGCGAGGATGTGCGCCGCTCCTATTCGATCTGTTCGGGTCTGGGCGAGGGCCGCCTGCGCGTCGGCGTGAAGAAGGTCGATGGCGGCGTGTTCTCCGCCTTCGTCAATGACGGGCTCAATGCCGGCGACGTCATCCAGGTGATGCCCCCGCAAGGGCGTTTCGCGGTCGATGTCACGGAAGGCGCCGACCACAACTACCTGATGATCGCGGCCGGCTCCGGCATCACGCCGGTCCTGTCGATCATCCGCTCGACGCTGGAAGGCGAGCCGGATAGCGAAGTGACGCTGGTCTACGGCAATCGCGAGACAGGCTCGATCATGTTCCGCGAGGAACTGGAGGATCTGAAGGACCGGTTTCTCGACCGGTTTCGCACGGTCCATATCCTCAGCCGCGAGACGCAGGACGTGCCGCTGTTCAATGGCCGGATCGATGCGGCGCGGCTCGAGAAGCTGGCCAGCGCGGGCCTCATCCAGCCGGGCACGGCGGACGGCATCTATATTTGCGGGCCGGGCGAACTGATCGACGAGGCCGCGCAGGCGCTCGAAACGCTCGGCGCGGACAGGGCCCGAATCCATTTCGAGCGTTTCACCACGGACGGCAAGCCGCGCGTGGTCTCGAAGGCTGCGCAGGAAGCGGCGGCGAAAGGCGTTACTGTCGAGGTCGTTCTCGACGGCGTGTCGAAGAGTTTCGCCTATGACGATCCGTCGAAGCGCGTGGTCGACGCGGCGGCGGCCAAGGGGCTCGATCTGCCCTATTCATGCGCCGGCGGCATGTGCGCCACCTGCCGGTGCAAGGTTGTCGGAGGTTCCGCCGAGATGGATGTCAATTACGCGCTGGAGCCGTGGGAGACTGAAGCGGGCTATATTCTCGCCTGCCAGGCACGCCCGACAAGCGAGAAGCTGGTGCTCGATTTCGACGCCGTCTGACCGGGCAGGGACGTCGAAGGTGCATGCGGGCGGCCCTCAGGCCGCCCTTTTTTGTCCCCGGTCGAAGGGAATCTGGACATCGACCTCGAGCGTCGAGACATTCGCGCCGCGTTCCAGCTTCACATAGACCTTGTTGCTGTCGACCTTCACATGCTTGGAGATGACAGCGAGAATTTCATCGCGGAGAAGGGCGACTAGATCGTTGCCGCCCACCGAAGCCCTCTCATGGGCGAGCAGCACCTGCAATCGCTCTCTCGCCGTCGAAGCCGACTTCGGCTTGACGAAAAAACGGAGGATATTCATGCGGCCTTCCTTCCGAAGAACTTGCCGAAGAATCCGCGCCGGTCGGTCGGAATGGTGATCGGAACGGACTCGCCCGTCAGCCTGCGCGCGGCGGCGAAATAGGCCTGCGCCGTCTCGCTGTGCTTGTCGGCCAGCGTGACCGGCGTTCCGAGGTTGGAAGCGCGCAGCACGTCCGTGCTTTCCGGGATGATGCCGAGCAGCGGGATCGACAGGATCTCCAGGACGTCGTCGACCTGCAGCATGTCGCCCGATTCGGCGCGGGCCGGGTCGTAGCGGGTCAGGAGCAGGTGCTTTTCGACGCGCTCGCCGCGTTCGGCCCGGGCGGTCTTGGCGTCCAGAAGCCCGATGATGCGGTCGGAATCGCGCACCGAGGAGACTTCCGGGTTGGTGACGACGATGGCGACGTCGGCATGGCGCATCGCCATGGTCGGGCCGCGTTCGATGCCGGCCGGGCTGTCGCAGATAACCCAGTCGAAATTCTTCTTCAGCGAGTTGATCACCTGCTCGACGCCTTCCGGCGTCAGCTTGTCCTTGTCGCGGGTCTGCGAGGCCGGCAGCAGATAGAGGTTTTCGAGCCGCTTGTCGCGGATCAGCGCCTGCTGCAGCTTCGCTTCGCCGTGGATGACGTTGATCAGGTCGTAGACGACCCGCCGTTCGGCGCCCATGACGAGGTCGAGATTGCGCAGGCCGACGTCGAAATCCACGACCACGACCTTCTCGCCGCGGCTCGCCAGAGCCGCGCCAAGCGCCGCGGTTGTCGTTGTCTTGCCGACACCGCCCTTGCCCGATGTTACGACGATCGCCTTTCCCATTGCCTGCTCTCCTTCATTCCGGTCGCGCTGCCGGATCAGCCCAGTTTTTCAACCATCAAAACGTCGTTCTTCAGCCAGAACTGCACGGACTTGCCGCGCAGTTCGGGTTCGAGATCCTCGGAGGTCTTGTAGAGCCCGGTGATCGCGACCAGTTCCGCTTCCAGCTTGGAGCAGAAGATGCGCGCCGAGGCGTCGCCCGCCGAACCGGCCACCGCGCGCCCGCGCAGCGTCCCGTAGATATGGATCGAGCCGCCCGCGACGACTTCCGCGCCGGAGCCGACCGAACCGACCACCGTGATGTCACCCTCGAACATCAGCGACTGTCCGGAGCGCACCGGCTCGGTGACGATGATGGAGGGGACCGTGCGTCCGGGTTTCCATTCGGGAGCCGCCGGCTTTGCCTGTGTGGCGGGTGAGGGCGATTCGGCCTGTATCTCCGACGGATCGATATCCGAAGCGGGGCGACCGCCGCTCATCGCCGGCGGCAGATCGACGGCGAGCTGAGACGGAGCCGCGCCCTCGATCCCCATGATTCGCACATCCCGGTCGCCGAGCCGGCTGACAAGGTCGCGGACCTGTTCGCGGTCGATGTCGAGGCCGGTAATGTCGAGGATAATCGGGCGTTTGAGGAAATAACCGGCCGACCGGGCGGCGAGATCGTCGAGGCGCCGCAGCCAGTCGTCGAAAGGCAGTTCCGGCGACAGTACCAGCGCGAGGATGGAGCGGCCCTTGAGGCGAATTGGTTTTTCGGCGGTCAGCGCATCGGACATGGTTAATTTTCCGTTGTCGAAAGGACTACGTTAAACAAGGTTAACGAATGGTTATTTCGCGAGCCTTGCGGGAAGATTGTGAAAACGGCGGGCTTCGCGGAAAGCGTGCTTGATTATTTCGGCGTGGAAAGCCGCCGTTGATAGTTACATACGCAACCATTACCTTCGCGGCCAATCCAGAACATTGGCGAGGAGGACCCCATGCTCGACAAGACCCCTACCACCGTGACCGGCCGCAGCGTGACGGCGAACGACCTGCAATACATGCCGGGTTTCGGCAACGACTTCGAGACCGAGGCGCTGCCCGACGCGCTGCCGCAGGGCATGAACAGCCCGCAGAAATGCAATTACGGGCTTTACGGCGAACAGCTGTCCGGCACCGCCTTCACTGCGCCGAGCCACCAGAACGAGCGGACATGGTGCTACCGCATCCGCCCGTCGGTGAAGCATTCCGGCCGCTACGAGAAGATCGATCTGCCCTACTGGAAGTCGGCGCCGCATGTGAACCCGGACGTCATCTCGCTCGGCCAGTATCGCTGGGATCCGGTGCCGACGAGCGACGAGCCGCTGACATGGCTGACCGGCATGCGCACCATGACGACGGCGGGCGACGTCAACACGCAGGTCGGCATGGCGAGCCATATCTATCTCGTCACCGAGAGCATGGTGGACGATTATTTCTACTCCGCCGATTCCGAGCTGCTGGTCGTCCCGCAGGAAGGCAAGCTGCGCTTCTACACCGAGCTCGGCGTCATTGAGCTGGAGCCGAAGGAGATCGCGGTCATCCCGCGCGGCCTCGTCTACCGGGTCGAACTGGTCGACGGGCCGGCGCGCGGCTTCGTCTGCGAGAATTACGGCCAGAAGTTCGAGCTGCCGGGCAGGGGGCCGATCGGCGCCAACTGCATGGCCAATCGTCGCGACTTCAAGACGCCGGTGGCCTGGTTCGAGGACCGCGAGGTGCCCTCGACCGTCACGATCAAGTGGTGCGGCCAGTTCCACGAAACGAAGATCGGCCATTCGCCGCTCGACGTCGTCGCCTGGCACGGCAATTACGCGCCGGTGAAATACGACATGCGCAATTACTGCCCGATCGGCTCGATCCTGTTCGACCATCCGGACCCGTCGATCTTCACCGTGCTGACCGCGCCGTCCGGCGTGCCGGGCACCGCCAATATCGACTTCGTCCTGTTCCGCGAGCGCTGGATGGTGATGGAGGACACGTTCCGTCCGCCCTGGTACCACAAGAACATCATGTCGGAGCTGATGGGCAACATCTACGGCCAGTACGACGCCAAGCCGCAGGGATTTGTGCCGGGCGGCGTCAGCCTGCACAACATGATGCTGCCGCACGGACCGGACCGCGACGCCTTCGACAAGGCGTCGAACACCGAGTTGAAGCCGGAAAAGCTCGACAACACGATGAGCTTCATGTTCGAGACCCGCTTCCCGCAGCACCTGACCGAATTCGCCGCGAAGGAAGCGCCCTTGCAGGACACCTATATCGACTGCTGGGACACGCTCGAAAAGAAGTTCGACGGCACGCCGGGCAAGAAGTGACGGCGTCGGAAAGCTGAACGGTGTGTGCATCTTGCTGCACGGTCGAGCGCACACCTAGATAACGGGCGAAAAGGGCGGGTTGCCGGTGTCCGGCTCCCGCCCCGCAAACGGAGTTTCGCCCGATGAAATCAATCGGCTTTCTTTCCTTCGGCCACTGGTCGCCCGACAGCGGCGCGCCGGTCAAAACCGCATCCGATTCCCTGCTGCAATCGATCGAGCTGGCGGTGGCCGTCGAGGAACTCGGGCTCGACGGAGCCTATTTCCGCGTCCACCATTTCGCCCGCCAGCTCGGCTCGCCCTTTCCGCTGCTTGCCGCCATCGGCGCGCGCACGTCGAAGATCGAGATCGGCACCGGCGTCATCGACATGCGCTACGAGAACCCGCTCTACATGGTCGAGGATGCGGGCGCGGCGGACCTGATCGCCGGCGGACGGCTGCAGCTCGGCATCAGCCGCGGCTCGCCCGAGCAGGTGGTCGATGGCTGGCGCTATTTCGGCTACGAGCCCGCCGAGGGCGAAACCCATGCCGAGATGGCGCGCCGCCATGCGGAGGTCTTCCTGCAACTGCTGGACGGCAAGGGCTTCGCGCAGCCGAACCCGCGTCCGATGTTCCCGAACCCGCCGGGCATGCTGCGTCTGGAGCCGCATTCGGAAGGGCTGAAGGAGCGGATCTGGTGGGGCGCGGCCTCGAACGCGACCGCCGAGTGGGCCGCCAAGCTCGGCATGAACCTGCAGAGTTCAACGTTGAAGACCGACGAGACCGGCGAGCCCTTCCACATCCAGCAGGCAAAGCAGATCCGCGCCTATCGCGCGGCCTGGAAGGAGGCCGGCCATGCGCGTACGCCGCGCGTTTCGGTCAGTCGTTCGATCTTCGCGCTGATGAACGACACGGACCGCATGTATTTCGGCCGCGGCGGCAAGGACAGCGACCAGATCGGCTATATCGACGAGAACATGCGCGCGATCTTCGGCCGCTCCTATGCCGACGAGCCGGACCGGCTGGTCGAGCAGTTGAAGGGCGACGAGGGGATCGCGGAGGCGGATACGCTGCTGCTTACCGTGCCGAACACGCTTGGCGTCGACTATAACGCCCATGTCATCGAGGCGATCCTGACCCACGTCGCTCCCGCGCTCGGCTGGCGCTGAGAGAGGGGCGGGCTATCCGGCCTTCTGGCCGGGCCTGGTCCTTCCGTCGGTCGTGATAAGCGAACCGAAGGCGACACGATTGCGGCCGGCGGCCTTGGCGTCATAGAGCGCCCTGTCGGCCGCGGCCATCAGTTCCTTGACCGTGGTTTGACGGGACGGCAGCGACGCAGAGGCGCCAATGCTGACGGTGACGCACCGGCCGGGATCGAAGGCCGGGTGTTTCAGGTCAAGGCGCTCGATCGCCTCGCGCAGGTTCTCGGCGACCTGCATGGCCGGTTCCGGCTCAAGACCGGTCAGGATGGCCGTGAATTCCTCGCCGCCGAAGCGCGCCACATAATGCCCGTTCCTCCCGGCCTCTTCATGCATCGCGGCGGCGATGGCCTTCAGGCACCTGTCGCCTTCGTCGTGGCCCGCCGTGTCGTTGAAACTCTTGAAGTGATCGATGTCGATCATGAGGATGGCGAGCCAGTCGTTGCTTTCCGCTGCGAGCCGCCATTTCGCCTCCAGTTGCTGGGACAAATGCCTGCGGTTAGGCAGTTCGGTCAGCGGGTCTGTCTCGGCGAGTTCGGCGAGCGCCGACGACAGGGCGACGAGATGCTGTGACTTGATCTCGTCCTGCCGGCTGAGAAGGAAGGTGTTGCGCAGATCTCTTTCGCTCCGGAAGCGGACGAACAGCGATATCAGCGATGCGGAGGCGACGAATCCGCACATGCCGAGCGTGCCTGGCGTCACGGCGCCGACGGTCGCGAGCAGCACGAAGAGCGAGGCGATGGATCCGAGCGTGGCGGCGAGCGCCTGGCGAAACGACATCGGCACGACAAGATTGCTGAAGATCAGCAGCAGCGCCGTCGACATCAGATATTTCGCCCCGTCCGCCGGCGGGGCATGGAAGCCGATGAAGATGACCGCCGAGGCGAAGCCGAACAGGGGAACTGTCATGGCGGCGCTGTGAAGCCGCGCCGGCCCGCGCAGCAGGACGAGGATCGCCGCGACGTAGAGCGGGACGACGACGCCCAGCCTTGTCTGGAGCCCCAATTTGAAGACGCCGGCAAAATGATCGAGCGGCAGGCATGCCAGATTGGTCAGCACGGCAATGAACTGCCAGCGGATTTTCGCCGAAAACCTGCCGGCGCAGGTTTTGTTGTCGAACTCCGCTTCCATCTCAGGCGAGAGCGCGATCCGGGAACGCGGCCGCGCGAGGTCGCGGCCGATGGCCTCGATCTTGTCTGCGGGTGTCGTCAGATCTTGCATCGCGCTTGCTTCAGCCTGCGGTTGTGAACGAATTCTTGTCCGCACCGCGTTAATTCGCGGTGAAGATAAGCTTGGCGAGCGCTTTGCGATCAGGCGGCTTCGGCCATGCGCGCATCGGCTTGGAGCCAGTCCGGGAACACTCTGAACTTGCGCGAGCCGCGCTGCCCGGGGCGTGTCACCGCGTGATAGGCGGCGGCTGCCGGGACCGGCGTACAGCCCGGTCTTCGGATAAATACGTTGACCTCAAACTAATTTTTGCTAGGCTTTTTGACGTTGGAAGGAGCCATGCCCATGACGGACGGTACAGTCACGGTTCTGGTCGGAACCACAAAAGGCGCATTCCTGGTTTCCGGCGGCGAGGACCGCAGCGGATGGACCGTCTCCGGGCCGTTTTGCGACGGCTGGCCGATCAACCACGTGATCGGCGATCCGGAGACCGGCACGATCTGGGCCGGCGGGGGCGGGGACTGGCATGGCGCCGGCGTCTGGCGCTCTTCGGACGGCGGAAAGACGTGGGAGCTGACTAAGCTCACCAAGGGCACGATGGACGAGTGGGCGGCCAACGATCCGGGCTTCGCGGAGATGATCGGCTGGACGGACACGCCGCCGCCCTTCGGCGAGGACTTCTCGCAGATCTGGTCGCTTCACCACGCCCATGGCGTCCTCTATGCCGGCGCCAAGCCGGCGCGCTTCCTCGCCAGCAAGGATGGCGGCGAGACATGGGAGCATCTGGAAGGGCTCGCCAATCATCCCTCCGCCGACAGCTGGAATCCTGGCGCGGCCGGTCTCGTGCTGCACACGATCGTCTCCGACCCGTCCGATCCGCAAAAGCTCTGGATCGGCATTTCCGCGGCCGGCGTCTTTGCCTCGGAGGATGGCGGCACAACATGGGAACGCCGCAATCGCCTCTCCAATGCCGAGGGCTGCGGCGAGCATCACCATCCGGCCGCGCCGCGCGACGGCGAGATCGGCCATTGCGTCCACAACATGATGCGCGCGCCGGGCGATGGCGATCTGCTTTACCAACAGAACCATCACGGCGTCTGGCGTTCGGCCGATGGCGGGCGCAGCTGGGACGACCTCACGGACGGCCTGCCGTCGACCTTCGGCTTTCCGATCCGTGTCCATCCGCGCGATCCCGAGACGATCTTCACCGTGCCGCTGAACGGCGACAGCGCGGGCCGGTTCCCGCCCGATGCCGCGGCGGCGGTGTGGCGTTCGCGCGACGGCGGGCAGAGCTGGCAGGCCATGCGCGAGGGCCTGCCGCAGGAAGCCTGCTATTTCACCGTCCTGCGCCAGGCGATGGGCGGAGACCGGCGCGATCCCGCCGGCATCTATTTCGGCACCAATTCGGGTTCCGTCTTCGGCAGCATGGACGAAGGCGAGACCTGGCAGGAGATCGCCCGGCACATGCCGACGATCCTGGCGGTCGAGGTTCTCGACCGGGGGTAGTCGGCATTCCCGTCAGCCCAGATGCTTTTTGAACCAGTCGATGGTCCGGCTCCACGCCAGTTCCGCCGCCGCCTCGTCGTAGCGTGGGGTGGAGTCATTGTGGAAGCCGTGATTCGCGCCTTCGTAGATATGGGCCTCGTAGGTCTTGCCGGCCGCATCGAGCGCTGCCTTGTAGGCCGGCCAGCCGGCATTTACGCGCTCGTCCAGTTCTCCGTAATGCAGAAGCAGCGGGGCCTGGATTTTCTCCACGTCGGACGGATCGGCCTGGCGTCCGTAGAAGGGCACCGCCGCACCGAGTTCCGGATAGGCGACCGCGGCCGCATTGGCGACGCCGCCGCCATAGCAGAAGCCGGTGATGCCGACCTTTCCCGCGACGGACTCGTGGTCCATGAGGAATTCGACGGCCGCGAAGAAATCGTTCATCAGCTTCTCGCCGTCGACCTGCCGCTGCAACTCGCGGCCGGCCTCGTCATTGCCGGGATAGCCGCCCATCGGCGTCAGCCCGTCCGGCGCCATGGCGATGAAGCCGGCCTTTGCGACCCGCCGCGCCACGTCCTGGATATAGGGATTGAGGCCGCGATTCTCGTGGACGACGACAACGCCCGGCGCCATCTCCATCGCCGTCGGGCGCACGAAATAGGCGCGCATTTCGCCATGTCCGTTGGGCGACGGATAGGTGATCCACTCCGCCTTGATGTCGGGGTCGTTGAAGCTCACCTGTTCGGCCAGAGCATAGTCGGGGCTCATCAGCGACAGGATCGCCGCCGCGGTCAGGCCGCCCACGGCGAACTTGCCGGCGCGGTCGAGAAATTCGCGCTTGGTGATGATGCCATGCGCGTAGAAATCATAGAGTTCCAGCAATTCCGGGCTGAAGTCTTTCGCGGTCAATCTGCGGTCGTGACTGGTCACGGGTGCCTCCTCTGGTCGACGGCATCGACATTACCAGCTAATTCGGCCGGCCTTTACTGAACACTTCGTGATGCAATTGCCGGTAAACGGCTGCGCCCCGAGCACTGCCTTGTCATGACCGCGAATTCGACATCTTATGTCTGTCCCGTAGCCAGCATGATCGCGACGCATGGACCTTACGCTCGAATCGGCTTTCTCCACCGGCGGTCTTGTCGGTCACACATCCTATCTGTTGCTCGTCCTGTCGATGATGATGCGCGGCATGACCCTGCTGCGCATCCTGGTCATCCTGTCGGCGTTCACATCGATCCTCTATGACACGGTCTGGCTGAAGGATCCGGTCGGCGTCTTCTGGGAAAGCATGCTCGTGCTGGTCAATATCGTGCAACTCGCGATTACCTGGCACCAGAATCGTTCGGCGCGTTTCAGCGACGAGGAAAAGATCTTCATGGACGGGCACTTGCCCGATCTTTCGATGAGCCAGCGCCGCAAACTGCTCAACCAGGGCCTCTGGATCACCGGCGAGGAGGAGACCGATCTGACCCGGGAGGGCGAGCCGGTCGATCATCTCGTCTATCTCTCGTCGGGCCAGGCGCTGGTCTATTCCGGCAAGCATCCGGTCGCGGTCTGCGATCCCGGGTCCTTCATCGGCGAGATGACGGTGATGAATGGCGAACCGGCGAACGGCACCGTCCGTCTGAAGACCACCAGCCGCTACTGGGCCATCGAGGCCGGCCGGCTTCGCGAACTGCTCAAGAAGGAACCTGAGATCAAGAACGCGCTGGAGGCCGGATTTTCGCGCAACATGCGCGACAAGCTGGTCCGCTCCAACAAGTTCATCATGGATTCCGGCGGTGTCCGCAAACCGTCGCCGCCGAACAAGCCGTCGGCAGCCTGATTGTCACGGCGCCGCAGGCGACACCGCTTCGCGATGTCCGGGGCGTTCTCACAAGACTGCCGAGTTGGGCGAACAGCCGTGAATATGGTAGTATTACCTTACGTAAGGATAGGTCGTCAGGGAGGGGAACATGCCGGGCACCAGTGACTTGCCGGCCTATCGCTGGACCGTCGTCTTCGCATCCGCGCTGATCCTCGCCGTTTCGATGGGCTCCATCGTCAACGGCATGTCGGCCTTCGTCATCCCGATGCAGGACGCCTATGGCTGGGAGCGTGGCGATATCGCGCTGATCAATGTGGCCGGGATCGTCGGGCTTGCCGCGGGCGGCCTGATCATGGGCCCGCAGGCGGATAGGCGCGGGACTCGTCCGGTAGTGATGTTCGGCGCTTTCGCCATCGGGATCTGCTATCTGGCGGCCTCGCTCGCAACGGCGCTCTGGCACTATTATGCCCTGATGTTCCTCGCCGGCTTTTTGGGCGCGGCGGCGATCTTTCCGCCGATCATGGCGTCGGTCGGCAACTGGTTCCCGGTCGGGGCGGGGCTCGCCATCGGGCTCGCCTCGGGCGGCCAGGCGCTCGGGCAGGGCGGCGTGCCCTTTGCCTCCTCCTTCCTGATCGAGAGTTTCGGGATCAGCGGGGCGCTGGGCATAACCGGCGCAATCATGCTTGCCGCTCTGGTGCCGCTATCGATGCTGCTGCGCCAGGCCCCGGCGATCTCGGGCAAGAGTGCGTCAGCGCGGGCCGCCGAGGAAAAGACCTATCCGCCGGCCCGGCTGGTGATCACCGCGATGAGCGCGGCGATCCTGCTGTGCTGCACCTGCATGTCGGTGCCGCTCATGCATCTCGTTCCGCTCATTCAGGACCGCGGTTTCGCGCTGGACGAGGCGAGCAGCGTCATTTTCCTGATGCTGATGGTGGCGATCGCCGGCCGCGTCGCCTTCGGAAAGCTGGCCGACATCATCGGTGCGCTCCCCGCCTACATGACCGCGACCGCCTGGATGGGGCTGCTCGTCTACGGCTTCATGTGGATGGACAGCCTGACGGGCTTCTATCTCTACGCCGCCGTCTACGGATTCGGCTATGCGGGCGTGATGACCGGCGTGCTGGTCTCGATCGCCTCGCTGACCCATCCGTCGCGGCGGGCGTCGGCCATGGCCATCGTCAGCCTGTTCGGCTGGGTCGGCCACGCCAATGGCGGCTATCTCGGCGGCTTCCTGTTCGACCTGACCGGCGACTATTCGATGGCCTACGCCATCGCGGCCTATGCCGCCGCCGTCAATCTTGTGATCATCGGCACGCTCTACATGAAGACCCGCGGTCCGAGACTGCGGGCGGTCAGCGTGTGAGGCGGCGCGCAAACATCGGCACCATGGACCACGCGATGCGCGCGATCAGGCTGGCCGGAAAGCGCCGGTAGGACGGTATGCCGTCCTCGGGAACATTTTCGACGAAGCGCGTTTGAATGCGGACCTCCGCCGGTGGTCTTTTCCCGTCAATGCGATCACGAAAGACAGAGTTCCAGTGCGGCCCGCGATCGAAGCGGATCATCATCGCCGCGTTGCAACACGTCGCGTAAGCGCGGTTGGTGATCGATTTGTCATACAGCTTGAAACTCTCAAGCAGATCGTCGCCCGCAACGCAGGTGATTCGGTCTTTGGGCCAGAGGGTAACCGCGGTTCCGCCATGGGCGTCGAGCACCGGCGCGGCGCCCGGCAGCGCTTCCAGGCGCCGTCCGGCCTTCTGGCAATCATCGCAACAGCAGATCACTGTCGTGATCGGATCTCCCGTGGTCTCGAAGACAACCTTGCCGCAAGTGCAGGATACAGTGCCGCTCGCCATATCATCACTCCGGCGGATACCAATATTGCGCCGTCGTCGCGCCGCGTTCGATCACCACGAAATTGTTGGCGAAGACGCGGAACGGCGCGGACCATTCGCCGTCCGGCCACTGGATGCGGATCTGGGCGCGTTCGGCGGTGCCGGTGCCGACATGGATGAAGCCGGCCGAGGCCGAGGCGTGGCCGCCGCCGACATGCACCTTGCGTGTGCGCGTCTCGTTGCCCGACTTCACGGTGACCGTAGCGCCGATGGCGTCGCGGTTGACGCCGTCCTGGCGCAGTTCGATCTCCAGCCAGTTGCCCATTGGACGTGTCCTGGGCCGCGACCCGCCCGCCGCCGTCCTGCCGCCGGCATTGCGGAACAGGCTGACCGGGGCCTCGCGGTTGACCACGGCGAGGTCGAGCATGCCGTCCATGTTGAAATCGGCGATCGCCGCGCCGCGGCCGCGCCGGGGCAGGGCGATGCCGGCCTTGTCGCCGGCCTCCAGGAAGCCGCCGCCGGCCTTGCCGAGCAGCAGATTGTCCGGGTCGTAGGCAGCGAAATCCTGCATTTGCTGGACATTGCCCTTGGCGATGAACAGGTCGAGCCGGCCGTCATTGTTGAAGTCCTGGAACTCGGCATGCCAGCCCGTCGAGGGCTTCAGGTCGTCGCCCGTATAGGGCCGATGAGCGGTGGCGTTCTCGTCGAAGGCGATGTCGCGATAGACCGGCCGGTCCGGCTCGGCCTCCGAGTCGAGCGTCTGCAACTTGGTGTCACCCATCGAGGTGAGCGCATATTCCGGATAGCCGTCGGCGTTCAGATCGGCTTCCGCGATGCCCATGCCCCAGATCTGCATGCGCCGCCAGCCGTCGGCGCGGCGATAGGGGCGGGGCGGGCGGTCCGGCGAAACGCGCCAGAGCTGTTCCTGCCCCTCGCGATAATATTGCCGGTCATTGGTGACCCGCAGCGCCGGCTCGCCCGAGCGGTTCCAGTCGGTGAACAGCATGGAGAGGGCGCAATAGCCGGGCGTCAGCATGTTCGGCTCGGAATAGTCCGGCCGTTCGCCGCCGCCGAGCGGGCGCACCAGTTCGTTGTCGTGGCAGGTGCCCCAGGGCGAGCCCGGCGCGGAGCGGTCGACATAATTGCCGAAGGCGAGCGTCGGGAAGGGCAGATGCGGTTCGAAGGTCGCCGCGAAGGCCGTTGTCCATGCGCGGCCGCCATTGAAGGCGAAGGCGCGGTTGGCCTCCGTGAATGTACAGTCCGGCCCGCCCTTCAGGATGATGTTCTCGCCGACGCGCAGCACGACCAGATCGCGATGGCCGTCATTGTCGATGTCGAGCGGATAGAGGCCGGTCACCTTGTCGCGCGTATCGCCGGGCAGGGCGTCGGGTTTTTCCTCGAAGCGCAGCTCGCCGCCGATGGCGCTGCGATTGACGTAGAGGCTCGCCTTCGAGGTGCCGCCGGCAACCGCCAGATCGGGCAGGCGGTCGCCATTGCAGTCGAAGGCCGCCGCGCCGCCGCCGACGAAATACTCCCACGGGCCGGTATATTGATGGTCGATGCCGGCGGCGAGCGCCTCCTCGACCATCACCGGCACGTCCATCGGCAGGTCTGCCGGCGTCTCCGAAGCATCGCCGGAACCCGGATTGTCCTGCGCGGCGAGCGGGGTGACGCCGGACAGGCTTGCGAGAAGGAGGAGAAAAGCGAGCTTTTTCATTGCGGTATCACCAGTGTCTTGAGCCAGGCGATGAGGGCGCTGCGATCCGTGTCGGAGAGGTCGACATAGGCGTCGCGCGAGGCGCGGGCCGAGCCGCCATGGGCGCGGATGACGCCGTCCAGCGTCGTGAAGTCGCCGCGATGTCCGTAGGGCGCGGTCGAGCCGATGCCCCACAATTCGGAAGTCTGGAACTCGTTGCGCTCGACAAAGCGCTGGCCGAGCAGTTCATTGCCGAGCGCGGCGACCTGCCGGTCGGTAATCAGGTGGCGCTTCAGGTCGCCGAAGGTCGGGACCAGATATTCGCCCTTGTCATTTCTCTCCAGATCCTTCGCCCAGTCCATCAGCGACAGGTCGTAGATCGCGCCGTCGATCTCGGCGTCGCGCAGCGTGCCGGCAGCGTCGAAGGGGCCGGGATCGACGAAATCGAGGCTTTTCAAGGGCAGGGCGCGGACATGGCATTCGTTGCAGCCGATGGCGTCGAACTGCGCGCTGCCCCTTGCTGCGGCCTCGCGCCATCGCTCGCTGCCCGGCACCATGACGGCCGGGGGCGGCAATGTCGCCTGCCACGCGGTCAGCGCCGAGATGTCGCCCTCGGTCAGTTCGCCGTCATGGCCGTCCTCGTCGAAATCGGCCTCGCCGGTCCAGCGCGTGCCGAACCGTTCGTCGGCCTGCATGCCGTGATGCTGGTTCATGGCGTTGACGCCGAACTGGCGGAGCGAAGTCATCACGCCCTTCTGCGAGAAGGGCCGGATGACGAGATCGGTGTCGACGCCCTCGATCTTCGCAATATCGAGAATGCCGTCGGGCTCTGCGGTGATCCTGCCGAAGGAAATGCCCTTGGTGACGAGGTCCGCCGTCACCGGCTCGCCGGTCTCGCGCGCTTCGTGCAGCGTCTCCTTGCGGATCCGGTGGAGATCGGCGGTCATCTCGCGCGCCAGCAATTCGACAAGGCCCGCGCCCATCAGGTGATTGGTGTTGCGCTCATTGGAGAATTGCGGATCGACCGTGTCGAAATCGGCGTTCACGAAGCCCTCGTTGACGAAGACATTGACGGTGAAGTCGCCCGCACCGCCCATCACCGGCTGGCTGTGGCAGCTCGAACAGGAATTGGCGTCCATGCCGGCGATGCGCTGGAATTCGAGATCCGGCGGGCGCTTGCGCTTGGTCGGGATGATCGCCTGCGTCGCCATCTTGCGGCCGGCGCCGTCCAACTCGGTGAACTTCGCGCCGAAAAGCGTTTCGCCCTTGGCGCGCAACGCCTCCAGCGTCTCGCGGTCGAGCCGGCCTTTCAATGTCGACTGGTCGACATGGCCGATGATGGCGCGCTCCGCCCAGGGCGCATCCGTCTCGTCCGCCAGGGCCGGCATGAGCGCCGAAAAGGCGAGGGCGGCGGCCGCTGCGCTACAGGTCACTTTCAGCTTGTGCCTCATGAATTTCGCCTCACGCTCTTGCCTGCTCGCCCAGCCGTTCGGCCTGGATGGCGTCGATTTCGGAGAGCGCGTCGATGCGGCAGCCTTCGAGAACCAGCGGCATTTCGTTGGCGAACAGGTCGATGGGGATGTCCTTCGCGGCATTGGCATTGGAGTTCTCCAGTATCTCGCGCAGCGCCGGCTCCATGAATTCGAAGGCGGCGACGCCGTGTCCGACAAAGGCGATGCGGAACGGGTCGACGAGGGCGTAGATGCCGGCCAGCCCGGAACCGAGCGCCCGTCCCGCGGCGGCAAGCGCATCGAGCGCGCGTGCATCCTCGCCGCGCGCGGCCTCGGCGATCTCGGCGATTTCCGTGGCGGTCACATGGCTCGCCGGGGCCGTATCCTCCGGATCGCCGCGATAGCGGCGCACGATCGCATAGTCGCCGGCATTCGCCTCGATGCAGCCGCGCGCGCCGCAGCGGCATAGCGCGCCGCCCGGACGGTGCAGCATGTGACCGAACTCCGTGCCGGAGGATTTCGTGCCGTTGATGATGTTACCGCGCAGGAACAGCCCCATGCCGACGCCGTGCGCCAGCAGGATCGCGGCGAAGTTTTCCCGATACCGTTCCGGATCGCGCCAGTTCAGCGCCCGGGCGATCAGGTCGCAGTCATTGGTCAGGCGGGCCGGCGCGCCGAACTCTTCTTCAAGCCAGTGCGCCACCGGGATGTCGGTCAGCGGCGTCATCGGCGAGCGTAGCAATTTCTGGCCGGCGATGTCGGTCGCGCCCTGCACGCCGATGGAAATGCGCGCCATCTGGCTGTCGGGCAGGCCCGAAGCCCGCCAGGTCTGCCGGATTTCCGCGATCAGCGTCGCGCGGAACTCGTCCATGCCGATATTGGCCATGTCGATATGGAAATCCTGGTGGGCGACGACGGCGCCGGCGTAATCGACGATGGAAATGTTGATCGCGCCGATCTTGAGAATGATCAGCACGGCGTGGCGGAACCCCGGATTGACCGACAGATGCACGCTCGGCCGGCCACGCCCGATATTGGACGCGGCCTCGTTTCCGCGCGCCGTCAGGACGCCTTCCGCGATCAGGTCGTTGGAAATCGTCGACACGGTCGCGGGGCTCAGTGCGACGGCCTGGGCGATCTCGCTGCGACTAATCGCGCCCTTGCGGCGGACGATCTGCATGATACGCAATCGGTTGAGCCGGCGCATGTCGTCCGAACGGAGAACCGTGGTCATGGTCCCGGTCGCCTCCTCTCGCTCCGGGTGCAATGCAAAAGAAAAATTGTTGCATCGCAATAACTTATTCGATTTCCTTTCATGTTGACATGCAAGCTCTTTTGAGTCACGATTTTTTTTGAGGCTTGAATTAAAGGCTTCGTCAACGGGTCTGGATCGCTGGTTCGGCCCCTTAATGCATTTCGATGCACCGGGAGGTTTACATGAAGAAGTTTACGAGCGCGCTCCTCGCGGGCGCAGTTTTGTCCGTTGCCATGGCCGGTTCGGCGTGGGCTGACGGCAAGACCATTGGCGTGTCCTGGTCCAACTTCCAGGAAGAACGCTGGAAAACAGACGAGGCGGCCATGAAGGGCGCCATCGAGGCGAATGGCGACACCTATATCTCGACCGACGCGCAGTCGTCTTCCGCCAAGCAGCTTTCCGACGTGGAAAGCCTGATGGCGCAGGGCGTCGACGCGCTGATCGTGCTCGCGCAGGATACCCAGGCGATCATTCCGGCCGTGCAGGCCGCCGCCGACGAGGGGATTCCGGTCATTGCCTATGACCGCCTGATCGAGGACAGCCGCGCCTTCTACCTGACCTTCGACAATGTCGAGGTCGGTCGCATGCAGGCCCGCGCCGTTCTCGCGGCCGCGCCGAAGGGCAACTACGTGATGATCAAGGGTTCGCCCACCGATCCGAACGCCGACTTCCTTCGCGGCGGTCAGCAGGAAGTGCTGCAGGGCGCCATCGACGCGGGTGACATCACCATCGTCGGCGAGGCCTACACCGATGGCTGGCTTCCGGCCAACGCGCAGCGCAACATGGAGCAGATCCTGACGGCCAACGACAACAAGGTCGACGCCGTGGTGGCTTCCAATGACGGCACCGCCGGCGGTGCGGTGGCCGCGCTGACCGCGCAGGGCATGGAAGGCATTCCGGTCTCCGGCCAGGACGGCGACCACGCCGCTCTGAACCGCGTCGCCAAGGGCACGCAGACCGTCTCGGTCTGGAAGGACGCCCGCGAACTCGGCAAGAATGCCGGCGATATCGCGGCTCAGCTCGCTGGCGGAACGGCCATGGCGGATATTGACGGCGCCCAGGAATGGACGTCGCCGGCCGGCACGACCATGACCGCCAAGTTCCTGGCTCCGGTGCCGATCACCGCGGACAATCTCGACGTCGTCGTGGACGCCGGCTGGATTTCCAAGGAAGACCTTTGCCAGGGCGTCTCGGGCGGCCCGTCCCCCTGTAACTGACACTCACCGTCTGTTACACAAAGCGTGATCAACGTCCCCATCCTTCGGGGTGGGGGCGTTCAGATGCTGACACCTGGAAGACGGCCATGACCGACACGTCCACCACGGCAAGCGCGCCGGCAAAGCCGCGCAATATCTTCGCGTCGCTGGAACTCGATACCCGCCTGCTTGGCATGATTGGCGCCTTTATCGTCATCTGCCTTGTTTTCAACATTCTGACCGGCGGACTTTTCGACGGCCGGTTCCTGACCCCGCGCAATATCTTCAACCTGACGATCCAGACCGCGTCGGTCGCCATCATGGCGACGGGCATGGTTTTCATCATCGTCACGCGGCACATCGACCTCTCGGTCGGCGCGCTGCTGGCGACTTGTTCCGCCATGATGGCCATGACGCAGACCGTGGTGACGCCGGAATGGCTCGGCCTCGGCCTCAATCACCCGGCCACGGCGCCGATCGCGATCGCCGTCGGCGTGCTGTCGGGCGTCATCATCGGGGCGTTCCATGGCTGGATCATCGGATATCTGGGCGTGCCCGCCTTCATCGTCACGCTTGGCGGTCTCCTGGTCTGGCGCAACGTCGCCTGGTACCTGACGACCGGGCAGACGATCGGCCCGCTCGACCACAATTTCACCCTGTTCGGCGGCATCGACGGCACGCTCGGCCCGACCTGGAGCTGGGTTTTCGGTTTCGTCGCGGTCGCCTTCGCCTTCTATGCGATGTGGCGGGGCAGGGCGAACAAGGTCGCCCATGAGTTCCCGGTCAAGCCGCTCTGGGCCGAAGTCTTGCTCGGCGCGCTCGTCGCCGTCGTGATCCTCGGCTTTGTCGCCATTCTGAACGCCTACCAGATTCCCGGCCCGCGGCTGCAGCGCATCTTCGAGGCGCGCGGCGAAGTCATGCCGGAGGGCTTCACATCCGGATACGGCATACCCTTCTCGGTCCTGCTGCTGATCGCCGTCGCGGTGGTCATGACGGTCGTCGCGCAGCGCACCCGGCTCGGGCGCTACATTTTCGCCACCGGCGGCAATCCGGACGCCGCCGAACTGTCGGGCATCAATACGCGCCTGCTGACGGTCAAGGTCTTCGCCATGATGGGCGCTCTCTGCGCGCTGGCGGGCCTCGTCGCCTCGGCGCGCCTGTCGTTCCATTCCAACGATATCGGCACGCTCGACGAATTGCGCGTCATCGCCGCGGCCGTCATCGGCGGCACGGCGCTCTCGGGCGGGCTCGGCACGATCTACGGCGCCATCCTGGGCGCCCTGATCATGCAGTCGCTGCAATCCGGCATGGCGATGGTCGGCGTCGATGCGCCGTTCCAGAACATCGTCGTTGGCGCGGTCCTCGTCGTCGCCGTGCTGATCGACATCATCTACCGCAAGCGCACGGGGGCCAAAGTATGAGCACGAATGGTGCGCCGCTCGTCGAACTGCGCGACATGCAGAAATCCTTCGGCGGCATCAAGGCCGTCGATCATGTCAACATCGACCTCAACGCCGGCGAAGTGGTTGGCGTGCTGGGCCACAACGGCGCGGGCAAATCCGTCCTTATGAAGATGCTTTCCGGCGCGCTGCAACGCGACGGCGGCGACATCTTCATCAATGGCGAAAAAGCGGTGATCAACAATCCCCGCGACGCCCGCCGCTACAATATCGAGACGATCTACCAGACGCTGGCGCTGGCGGACAATCTCGACGCCGCGTCGAACCTGTTCCTCGGCCGCGAGATGGTCTCCGCCACCGGGCTTCTCGACGACAATTCGATGGAAGCCGAGACTCGCAAGATCATGCATCGCCTCAACCCGAATTTCCGGCGCTTCCACACGCCGGTCTCGGGTCTGTCCGGCGGGCAGCGGCAGTCGGTCGCGATCGCGCGCGCGGTCTATTTCAACGCCAAGATCCTGATCATGGACGAACCGACCGCGGCGCTCGGTCCGCATGAGACGCAGATGGTTGCCGACCTGATCGACGAATTGAAGCGGTCCGGCATCGGCATCTTCCTGATCGACCACGATGTCCATCAGGTGAAGAAACTGTGCGACCGCGCCAATGTGATGAAGAACGGTCAGCTGGTCGGCACCGTCGAGGTCGACAAGGTGACCACCGATGACATTCTCGGCATGATCATCGCTGGCAAGAACCCGCCATCGGCCATCCCCGGACCGGGCGCGCTGGCCTGAGGGCCAGGAACAGGCGACCGTTTTCGAACGCGGCAGAGAGTGACATCTTGCCGCGTTCGCCCGTTTTCTCCAGAATATGATTTATGCAAGACTCGCATTTCGGTGCGGTTTTGCGCATGGCGTATTGGGATATAAAGACAAACGAGCGCCGGAACAGCCTGACGGGGAGAGCGGACTGGAAATGAGTACAGCCCGAAAAGACGTTCACAATTCGGATATTCCGGCGATTTGCCGCGCCTGCGAGGCCCGGCACAAGGGCGTGTGCGGCGCGCTGACGCCCGAACAGCTGACGAAGCTGAACCGTTTCACCAAGCAGCACAGCTACCAGAGCGGGCACGAATTGTTGTCGGCGGGCGAGGATGTGCATCGCTACTCCAACATTCTGCGCGGCGTGGTGAAACTGTCGAAACTCCTTGCCGATGGCCGCCAGCAGATCGTCGGCCTGCAGTTCGCGCCGGATTTCATGGGGCGGCCGTTTCGCGAGCAGAGCAATGTGATCGCCGATGCGGCGACCGATGTGCGGGTCTGCTCCTTCCCGAAGGCCGTGCTGGAAGAGCTGGTCCGGGAATCGCCGCAGCTCGAACACCGTCTGCACGAGCAGACGCTGGACGAACTGGACGAGGCGCGCGAGTGGATGCTGACGCTCGGTCGCAAGTCGGCCGGCGAGAAGGTCGCCAGCTTCCTGTTCCTGATCGCGGCGCATATCGATCCGGAACTGGATGTCCATGAAGGTCCCATCCAGTTCGAACTGCCGCTCAAGCGTTCCGATATCGCCGATTTCCTCGGTCTGACGATCGAGACCGTCAGCCGTCAGATCACCAAGCTGCGCAAGGCCGGCGTGATCGAGGTGGAGAACAACCGCACGGTGATCGTGCCCGATCTGGAACGCCTGCGCTCGGCCTGCGAACGCGACGACTGATCGCGGTTTTTCACACGGGGAGGCGGTCTTCGTCAGACCGGCGTGTCAGACCGCCTTGGAATAGCGAACCGTACTGTCGTTCAGATAGGCGTCGAACCAGCTCGCCACGATCCGGGTGAACGGACGCGCCTCTTCGCGCACAGCGAAGCGGTTTCCGTCGATCCGGCAAAGCCTGAACGTATCGTTTGCGGCGGCGATCTTCGCTTCGGCGATGTAGGAGCGGGCGGCATAGCCGAACCGTTCCTCGAGCGCATCGAAGGAAAAGGCGAAGTCGCACATCAGCCTTTCGATGATCCAGGCGCGGATCCGGTCGTCGAGGTTCAACTGCACGCCGCGCATGGCGGAGAGCTGGCCGTCTTGCACGGCCTTCTCATATTGCGCGGTCGGCACGATGTTCTGGACATAGGCGTCGCCATAGGAACTGATCGACGACGCGCCGACGCCGATCAGGGTCTGGCAGGCATCTGTCGTGTAGCCCTGGAAGTTCCGGTGCAGCCGGCCTTCCTCCGCGGCGATCGCCATCGTGTCGCCGGGCTTGGCGAAATGGTCGATACCGATGCGGCGATAGCCCGCGCCGGCAATCCGGTCGGCGGCCAGCGCTGCATGGTGGAAACGCTCCATCGTGCCGGGCAGGTCCTCGTCGCGAATCAGCTTCTGGTGCTTCTTCATCCACGGCACATGGGCGTAGCCGAACAGCGCGATGCGGTCGGGCGAAAGCGACAGCACCTGGTCGATGGTCGCCATCAGCCGTTCCTCGGTCTGCAGCGGCAGGCCGTAGAGCGCGTCGATATTCAGCGAATGGATGCCGGTGTCGCGCAACGCGGCGATCACGTCGCGCGTCTGCTCGAAACTCTGCGGCCGATTGATCGCTTCCTGCACGGCGTCGGAGAAGTCCTGGACGCCGACGCTGGCGCGCGTCACGCCGAGCGCGACAAGGCCCGCCAAAGTCTCGTCGGTCACATCGGACGGATCGATCTCGACGCTGATTTCGGTCTCCGGGCCGATGTCGAAATTTTCCCGCAAGGCACCGGAAAGGCGTTCGAAATCCGGCCGGCGCAGCATGCTCGGAGACCCCCCGCCGAGATGCAGATGCGCCAGCCGGAGTTGGCTGCCGGCGGTTTCCCGCACGGTGGCCAATTCCGCGATCAACGCGCCGATATAGGCTTCGACCGGCGCGTATTTGAGCGTGTGTTTGGTATGGCAGCCGCAGAACCAGCAGAGCCGGTCGCAAAACGGTATATGCAGATAGAGCGACACCGCCTCGCCGGCGGGCAGGTTCCGAAGCCGCGAGCGGGCGATCGCAAGGCCGTTCTGGTCGGCGAAATGCGGCGCGGTGGGGTAGCTCGTATAGCGCGGCACGGTGCCGCGCTGGCCGGCAAGGATACGTTCTGCGTCCATCACGGGCATGCCTTGTGGACCTTGCAGAGGATGGGGACGATATGCTCGCGCTCGAAGGCGATATGGCGGCGCAGGCCCTCGAAGAAGCCGCGCAGCATATAGGCCAGCGTCTCGGCGTTGGAGGAGGCCCGGTCGGTGACGAAACGGATCATCGCGTCGGCGACCTCGTCGGCGAAGCTCTCGTCTTCCCAATGCTCGTAGCGCAGGCGCTCGACGGTCGATTTGAGCGTGTCGTCCATCTTGTCCGTCGTCATCAGCAGGGGAAAGAGCGTCTTTTCCTCATATTCATGGGCGGCGCGAATCATCGGGTGGATCTGGCGCGCAAGGCTCAGGCACATTTGCGTGTCGGATAGCGCCGGCAGTTCGTCGGCGACCTCTTCGAGCCGTTCGCACAGCGCGATCTGTTCGTCGTGATGGACGAGCAGTTTGCTGCAGACGGATTCGACATCTTTACCGGCTGCACGGGGCAGCGGAATCACGTTATCCTCGGACATGATGACCTGTTCGATGTTCATCAACACGGCCCCTTGATAGGCGTCTTCAACTGTCGCCAAGCATTGCCCGTTGGTTGAGTGTCCACATTGATTCAGGTCAAGGCAGTTGAGAGCGAAGCGTTGACATAAGGTCAGTGCGAAAAGGGGTCGGGCGGCCGGGACAGCCGAGACCGACCAAGACGCATGTCCGAAGGGGGTCTTACCCATGAATAATAGCTTAGGGACCGCGCTGGTCGGGCTGGGAGCTTTCCTGGTCTTGCTCGCCGCGGCGTTCGCTCAGGATGCGGCGTTTTCAACGCATGCCTGGGTCATCTTCCTTGTCCTCGCCATCGCGACCGTCGTGATGCTGCGGAACACCAAGTTTTCCACTGCGGGCAGCGCGCCCGTCGATACGTCCGGCTATATGGACGGCGTGATTCGCTATGGCGCGATCATCACGCTGTTCTGGGGGATTGTCGGATTTCTCGTCGGCGTGGTGGTTGCCTCGCAGCTTGCCTGGCCGGAGCTCAATATCGAGCCCTGGTTCAATTTCGGCCGCATGCGGCCGCTGCACACCTCGGCGGTCATCTTCGCCTTCGGTGGCAACGCGCTGATCGCGACGTCCTTCTACGTTGTCCAGCGGACCACGCGCGCGCGCCTGTTCGGCGGCGGTCTCGCCTGGTTCGTGTTCTGGGGCTACCAGCTGTTCATCGTCATGGCGGCGACCGGCTATCTCCTGGGCATCACCGAAGGCCGTGAATATGCCGAGCCGGAATGGTATGTCGATCTCTGGCTGACGGTTGTCTGGGTCGCCTATCTGATCGTGTTCATGGGCACGATCTTCAAGCGCAAGGAGCCGCATATCTATGTGGCGAACTGGTTCTATCTCGCCTTCATCGTGACCATCGCGATGCTGCACATCGTCAACAACCTGTCGATGCCGGTGTCGCTGCTCGGCGCGAAGAGCTATTCGGCCTTCTCGGGTGTGCAGGACGCGCTGACCCAGTGGTGGTACGGCCACAACGCGGTGGGCTTCTTCCTGACCGCCGGCTTCCTCGGCATGATGTACTACTTCGTGCC
>NZXU01000077.1 GCA_002698425.1 Ahrensia sp.
ATCAATCTCGATGGATTCAGGAACCAGATCTTTCTAATGCTTGATAACGACATCCCACTCGAAGACATTACGCTAAAGTAATTTCCGTCCCGTTTCACGACAGTTTCACGCCGCCAAATTACCTGGCTTGTCTAACCAAAGAAGTCAGTAGGCACACCCTCATAGCGGCCCTTCGGGCCTCAAAGACCAGGCGAAACCCAAAGCTCAGGCTTCAAAGCCCCTCAAGCTATACGAGACCATGATAGCTGGGAAGAGATCGCCTTTTGGGCCAAAAGGCGAACTTCTGGTGGTACTGCCGGGCCAGGCTTGGTTACCCATAAGGCGGCTCCAGGAACCGCTTGCTCGTCACCTGTACGTTAGTGCAAGCGAGGCCACTGAGTACCGGCGGCCGTCTCGCGAGTGACCGCATCAACGAGGCCCTTCGGGCAGCAGTGGGTTCTGGCAAGTCCACCACGAAACGGCCTTAAGACATCTGGTCAGTCTCCGTCGCTATCGCTCCGGAGGTTTGGGGCCTCCGGCCCCGGGGCTACGCCCACCTAAACTGGAAGCTTTGTGTCTCGCTGAAAGGTTAGTGCAATCGAGTTACACCGGCCCCCACTGCGTGCCCGCCTAGCCCCCCATGCTATGGAAAAGTCCCGTTGAACTCAGGCGCTTTTCGGAAACTTGGCGCTAGACTGGCCACAAGGCTCTCTCCTTACAACTTCTCCCTCCGAGGACTTTCCCACAGCCCCAGCCAGGGTGCGTCTAGACATTGTCTGCTCCATAGCCCACGAGTGCCGGCGTCAGCCTGGTCAGCAAGTCTCTTAAAAGAGATGAGATGGGTTTCTCGGATAGTATTCAGGAAGGAACGTCCCCTCACCGAAGAATGCGGTCCCATGGCGACAACACCGAACCTAAGAGCCGCTTCCATCGTGATCACCGAAACTTCTCTCGTGGTCGAACTCCAAGACGGCCGAACCCTCACCGTCCCCCTTAGCTGGTTCCCCGACCTGGCCGAGGCTGACGCCGACCAGCTGGCCGACCACCGCCTGATCGGGGACGGTCTCGGAATCCACTGGGAGACCATTGGGGTCGACCTCTCTGTTCTGGGCCTCCTCTTTGACAGTCCTCCGGGATCGATCCCCTGGGAACGCAGCAGAGTCAGTTATCACGTTGTACCAGCCGGAGGCGACAGCTGGCACCTGAAGCGCCAGGGCGAAAAAAACTTCACCTCCTTCGAGACCAAGGAAGAAGCCGTCAAAGCCGGCGTTAAAGAGGCTCGAACCCACGCAGCCGGCCAGCTCATCATCCACACCCAGGACGGGCGCTTTCAGGAAGAGCGAACCTACGGCTATGACCCGCCTGGAAGAGCAGGCTGAGAAAGGAGCAAGTTCGGATGAACTTCCGCTTAACCCAAAAGCTAGCCAAGAAGATCAAAGTCCCTCTTCAGTCCCTCGACGTCCACGAGAACCCGTTGGCCGACTGGACCGCCAACTTCTTTACCGCAGACCGGACCCAATACGTGATCGTCTGCAATACCGCCACTCTGTTCAGCTGTCTCTTCTACGGCTCCGGGGTCAACAACGACGACAAGTTCATCAAGTCCGCTCTCCAAGCTATCCGAGACACCATGGAAGACGAGGGGCTGGAAGATGTCTATCAAGAAAAGATCGTTCCCGCTACAGGCAGCGTCTCTTTCGGCAAATCTCTCAGCCGCCAGGTCACCGGTTCCGTGATCGAGCAGATCCACGCCGCGAAAGCTCATCTAGACGACCCCACTCGAGCACCGTACCAGGTCACCGAAATGCTCAACAACAATCTCTTGTCTTGTCTCAGCGAGAAGCGTTACGACTACGGACGCCCAAGGGAAGCCTTCCTTCAGCTCTGCTACGACGGTAACCCGCCCCCTCGCGAGCCGGAACTCCCTCCCAACGTTCTCAAGTTCGAAAAGCCGAAGCCAGCCGAAGACGGACGTTCGAAGGACGAAAAGCTCTGGCAGAAGTTCGCCAAGACCTTCGACCTCACAGAGCGCATGGTCCGCGGCTATCGCTTGCCAGCCGACTTCTACCCGGAACACGCGATCACGCTCTTCGAAGAGCCGCTCTCAACCTACGAGCGATCCGTACTCTCTTTCTTGCTCCACGTCTGGAACCGATACGACTTCCCGTTCGAACTCTCGGAAGTGGCTGGCTGGTCGGAGCAAAACCTCCACGCCTTCGGCAAGTGGGCAACCGGCCAGACGCTCAAAGATCCTTGCCGATACTTCTAATCCCACCTCGGGCCGGTTTCGGGCGAACACGGCGGACAAATACCCGTGGCCCACGGAGTAGTCTCCCAATTCGAGATCACGACCTGTTCTTTTTTGCAGGTCATACACTCTGCGTAGATCGTGCCCTCGGGCTCTTTCACCACGACCATAAAGCCCGTGCAGGGCTTTCGATTCGGCCTCTTCGCACATTCCACCAGGGTCAGGCGCATCTCTCGGGGCTCAAGTTCGGCCCCATACTCGATCAGCCGGGCCACACGTAAAAGATTCCTGCGAACTGCCGGGCTATCGTCAGGAAACCATTCGTCCTCGCTCATCCAGTCCCATGGGTCCACATAAAGCATTCGCTCTGCCTTCTAAGCGCCAGGTAGCTTCCCTGTTGATTCATCTGGTGCTAAGGGGGGTTCACGAACAGGCGTGAACCCAGTTCACAAGGTTCACGAACGTTCGCGACGGTTCACACCCCAAAGCTTTGGAAACTTTGTCCCAAACGTGATGATATCGCGCTTTGTCCCGCTATAGCTCAGGCGACTGAAGTTCATCCGGGTTCACTATGCAGCGGTTCACTGGTTCACACGCCGAGCAAAGTTTTTGCCGTTGATTCGCAGCGAGGGAGTGAACCTTCGAGAATGGGCACGAACAGGAGTGAACAACAGTGAGTGAACCCGAGCGAATAGACGTGAACACCTTTGCCGACCTGGTGGGACGATCCAAACGGCAGATCTATAAACACATCAAATCAGGCCGCATCCCCGCTGTTAAGCCGAATGCGAACACTGCGTATCAGATCGAACGCAGTGAAGTCGACCTATTCATCGCCGAGTTCGGTGGGCCAGGTTCATTAGACGACACTGCGAACCGTCGTGACCAGGCGCGAACCGACACTGACGACAGTTCACACCGAGTCACGACTGTTCACGAACAGTCACGAACCGCTGTGAACCCACCCGCCGAAGTTTACGCGTTGATGCTGGACAGACTGACCCGAGCGGAACGCCGAGCTGTCGAACTAGAACTAACCCTTCGGCAACACCAAAACCTGCTCACCGAGCACGCGGAAAGCCTGCAAGAGAACAGGGCAGAGGTCCTGGAGTCCGAGGCCGTACTCAAAGAGGAAGTCGAACGAAGAACGGAAGCCGAAGAATTGGCCGAGCTAGCGCAGCGCGAGGCCGCCCAGGCCAAGATTGAACTTGAGACACTAAAGACCGAATTGCGGGACAAAGAGCAAGCTTGGGCTGAAGCCCGGAAGCCCTGGTGGAAGAAAATGTTCGCTCAGAAATCAGGCTAAGCTCCGAAAACCAGGACTAAAAGAAGGCCTGCCCGTAAAAGACTATAGGTTCTTGGAGTTAGCGAGAGTCCCCAGAAGAGCCTTAAAGAGTTTGTCCTCGGACAAGCTCTTATTCTTTTCCTCGGAACTTTGCATAGCCATGCCAGGATTTGATCATCCTTCAAGCAAAGTAGCATGGTCATCGGCAAGGCCGGGACAAATGAAAAAACCTCCGTTGGCGCGGAGGTTCCCTCTAATTTCCTGGGGATCGCGAGAGCCACCTGAAAATCTTAACTATTTTTAGAGTTCTCACACCCAGGCTTAGTTCCTTTTTGTCGAAATAAATTTAGGACAAATTATCTGTGAAGAACTCTAGACCGAGAATCAAGTATTCTCAGACCCCTCATTCTATTTCTCGTCGTATAGAAACGATCTCTAACAAGACTGCGGCGGCCCTTCTATCTCTCATCAATCGCAAGACCGTTGGCTTTGGTGTCGGTTATGTAGACCTCCCTTATCGCCAGATCTCGAAAGAACTAGGTGTTGGACCTCGCGCGATCCAGCGAGCGGCCCAGCGCCTGGAAGAGTGGGGAGATATTATTCGTGAACGTGTCGCTTACCGAATCTATCGCTGGCGGGTGGTGCTGGAGCGTGATGAAGTGATTGAGGATCCCCAGCACACTTACACCACCAAAGATGGCGCAAAAGGGGCGCAGGTCCGGATCGAACGATCCGGACCATGCGGATCGAACGATCCGGACCATGCAGATCGAACGATCCGGACCCAAGAGGTGGCAATCGAACAGCACAAAGCCCCTGAATGCGATGATTCAGAGCCGCTTTGCGAACAGAAAAACCCGTCTCTAAAGAACTCTTTTAAAGATACTGATCTAAAGAAACAACAACAGTCTACTGTCGACAAAGAGGCAAGCTCTCCGAACCCAATCGAGCCAAATTCCCAACCGGCCGTCAGCACCTCGGTCCCGCTTGACGGGAAGAATGATGATGAACCTCTTCATAAATATTGTCTAAAATCGCTTCGAAAGTACGGAGTGAGCCAACGAATGGCCCGAAAGCTCTGTCGAGAGAATGAAAATGAGCTAATAAAGGAGGTCCTGGATACTGTTCCCCAGCTTGCGGGGGTGGAGAACCTAGCCGGCTATTTGGTTGCCGCTATCCGAGATGGAGGCTACAAACTGGACAAAAAAAACGGCCGCCAGGTTTCTGACGACCGGTCCAACTATGCTCATCTCACTGGACTCAATATAAAAGCCAACCGTCACAAGACTGTTAAAGAAAATCCGACAGTTGATGCCCCGATCGCTTACAGAACCGTGGAAGAGACAAGAACAGAGCAGCAAGCTCTCGAGACTCAGAAGCTCGAACAAGAACAAAAGTATCAAAAGACGAGTCAGCAACTCGCTGAGCGTTTCAAAAAACTATCCCAAGACCTACAACTTCGCCTCAAGCTCATTGCTTCCGTTCACCTCTCAAAGCTGGTACCGGTTTCAGGGAAGCGTGAAGAGGCGCTACGGGACAAGACCTTCCGGAGGATGGCTAACAGAGCAGTTCTGGAACAGTTCTTCGAATGGGTCGATCAAGGGTTAGATGAGGCCCAGGCCCTTCAACGCCTGGAGACCCCAGTTGCAGCGTGAGATTTTTCTACCCAGGTAAAAAAATCTTTGACAGAAGTAAAAAACCTCTGTTAGTGGCTGTCTTGTTCCGCGACGTATGTTCGAAGAATATCGTTGATGTGGGTTTGATACGGTTTGCCTAATTCAGCGGCATCTTCTTTGATCCACTCAAGCACTTGGACTTCGAATCGAATGCTGACCTTTTGAGAGCGTGGAGACTTCTTCACAAGCTTCCGAAAACGATTACCAACGGGTTTCATTCGAGCAAGTTGGTTGTCGCTTAGAGCCGGGATGTCATCAAAATTGATATCCTCATCATTGGGCAAGTTCTTCAGACCCCCGTGGTGGAGACCACTTTCTGCCTCCTGGCTTATCTGCGCCATGCTTTTCTTAACCGTTTTGCCCATAATACCAGCCTTTCTCTCGACGATTTGCCTTTCGAGCGGATATCAACCGAATAGTCTCGCCTTGCCGCTCGGTGAAAACCACGAGGAGAACATCCGAGGGCAGACCTTGGGGCCGACCGATGAGAATCTCTCTCTGCTCTCCGTAGTCAAATCTATCGTCTTGGGTGAAGAATGCATTCTCGTCGAGAAAGGCTTCGCTCGCCAAGTCAAAAGAGACTCCGTGCTTTTCAAGGTTACTCTGAGATTTTTCATCATCCCACTCAAATGTCATAATAAACGATTTTGTCCATACTTTAAAGTGAATACGTTTTTGTGTAGACGGAAATGTCCTCTAGGATGAGAGGTAAGAGTAGACCGTCTGTCGGCTTACCCCGAATTTTCTAGCCAGCGATGCAACCCCCTCACCAGCAGCCCGACGAGCCTTCAGGTCCTCGGTAGAGGCCGAACAAAGCGCCTTCTTTCGTCCCCTATACGCTCCACGCTTCTTGGCGGCCTCAATCCCCTCGCGTTGCCGCTCCCGAATCAGCGATCGCTCAAACTGTGCCACCGCCCCCAAAAGATTCAGCAGTAGCTCCGACATCGGTGAGTCATCTCCTGAGAACTCGAGTCGTTCTTTGTGAAACCGTACACTCGCGCCCTCACCGTTGATCTTGGCAACCAGCTCCCGAAGATCCGAGACATTCCGAGCCAGTCGGTCCATCGAGTGCACGTGAACCAGGTCGTCTTCACGGACCCACTCCAGCATCTCTTGAAGAGCCGGCCTTTCCACGCTCCCGCCTGAGCACCGATCGGTGAACACCTTGTCCAACTCCACCCCGTCGAGCTGGCGCTCCACATTCTGCCCTGCGGTGCTCACCCGCACATATCCGACATTCTTTCCCACGATTCCAAGCCTCCACGTGTCAAAATAGACTTAGAACCCATTCGGTGAGGTGTCCAAGAAATCATGCAGCAACCCTAGCTTTACAGTCGAAAAGATGACATCTATCGCTGCGATCTGCTATCGGAAGCCAGTTGCGGCAACGGTCGTCGACGAAATCGCCAGGGTGATCAGTCAGAGGCAACCGATCTGTCAGTTTAGGCTATAGGCTAACCTGATAGTCGAGGCTCCGTTTCGGTCCTTTTGCTTTGGGGAAAATTTCACCGATGAAACTTCGTGCTCCTTATAGCCTCGGAGCTATGGATGCAGTAACAACCAAAAATGAGATTGGGGGGAATTGCCTTGACGGAGCGCTTGCATGGCTTATTGTATCTCGACCGTTACAATTCTGATTTTCACATCGGCTGTGATTTGGAAACGCTTGGCGCAGTCTTTGACATTACCGTTGGCGGAGTACCCGGCAAGCTGGCTCTTCCGTGTGCGCCTGAAGAGTGGCCAGACAAGGTAGATAATCTTGGTTCTATCACGCTGCGCCCGCCGAGGTCGGAGGATGGTGGTCCGAATTGGCGGGATGACATGCATTGGGGGCGCGCCTATTCGCTTTGGGGACCCAGAGACGATAGGAAACGTCAAGCTACATTTGGGATCAATTATTTACACTTGTCCTTTGAGGTTCCATTAGGCCAAGTTGAGCAAGTTTGTAAAACCGTAGCAGCAGACGAAAAGAGATGGCTTTATCAATTCTTTGGCTACTACGACCTATTTTTTAAACACAAGCTAAGTCTCAGCGGGAGTCCGTCGGACCTTCAGCCGAAGACGCCAACGCTCGATCTTTTTGCCTTAGAGGATGGTAAACGCAAACAGATCCTCTACGGAGCTCCTGAAACGTTCCAGATCTGTATCGACAGAGACTATCCCAAATGTGTTAAAGGACAATTTGAGCGAATTTGTCAGCTTGCCTCAGATGGTCGCGAGATGCCGTTAGCTTATCAGATTCAGCTTAGCGCATACACTGCCTTTGCCGATAGGGACCTAAAGAAGGCGATTGTAGAGACCGCCAGCGCTACCGAAATAGCATTATCCCAGAATCTACTCAAACTTCTAGAGCTCAAGGGCGGAGCTAAATTCGCGAAGGGGGTCCTTGGGAGGTTTAGAACCCTAGGCGGACGAGCAGACCTCGCGAAACTAATGGAGCTGCCTAGCTTTGATAGATCCAAGTGTGAAAAACTCCTCATCAACCCGCGAAACAAAGCTGTTCACGAGGGAGAGGTGCATGACCTGAGGGGCACCTTAAAGGCTATCGATTTCACCGACGCTCTCTTGAGCAGTTTACCGTCGGCTCTGTTCTGAGCCGAACTGTACAGGGCCGGTGAGAGTTTCCTAGATAACCCCAAAGAAGCCGAAGGACGTGTGCCCCCAGGTCTGACTATTGATGTTTTGGTTCGCCAATCCGTTTTTGGTAGACCTGAACCCCGGCGCTCGGAACAATACGTTCCGGATCACCGGTGACAAATTGGAACATCCTGTGCTAAACTGGCGAAGTGGACCCCCGCAGAGAAGGGTCCGGTTGTTAGAGAAGGCGCTTAGCGCTTCTTCCGTTTACCAGCAAAGTAAGAACGGAGAAGCTCAATAAGCGCTTTCGCTATTACAGGGGACACGATGAGTAGCACCACAGGTGCATTGATCTCAATGTCCATCGGGTTACCTCCTTTCCACAGGGGAGAAGGGGGTAAAAACCGAGGCCCTGTAATTGACGCTCTGCAAGCCTCCTAAGAGGCTCGTCACAGGAGCCCAGATCTCGACTCCCTGATTTAGGGGTCTCCCCCACGTGATTGCCGGTGAGAGCCGAGAAGGTCTAATTCAAGATCATTCGCTCGGGCATGGTGCCCGCTCCTGTCAGTTCCTTTAGGATTTGACCCGGTCTAGCACCAAGTCTCCATCAGAAAATCACCCCAGGCGTTGTAGCTCTTCTGCATCTTCTCGAACGCACCCATAGCGATCGACACTTCTTCAGCCTGGTCGTCGAGCATCTCAGTGCCTTCTCGCTTCTTCATTCGCTCGACCATCTCACCGAAGTTGGCCGCGGCCGCCTTCCAGTCGTTGTGGAGCTTGTTGATCTCCTCCACCGTCTTGGC
>NZXU01000078.1 GCA_002698425.1 Ahrensia sp.
CGCCGCCTCGCCCGCTGGAAGGCGCGGCGCGCCGCCGGCCGGGTGAAACGATTGTCTCCGATGCGCCCCGGCTACCCGCCCGGCCGCCGCAAGCGCCACACCCACGAGATCGACGAGATCCTCAAGGACCTCCATTCCTGGGCGCAGTATTCGGAAGAGACGAACACGTCGTGACCGGGGCTCCCGCCAGCGACGCGTGCAACAAGGAGCTTAAAGGCGGGGCGGAAGACTCGCAGAGCTGAACATGCGCGCGTCCTCGCCCCGCTTGCGGGGAGAGGAAAGGCGCAGGCGCAAACAAAAACGCCCGCGGCATGCCGCGGGCGTTCGAGGCGTGGTCCGGCCGATCAGTTGAGCAGCCGGTCCGCTTCCTCTTGGAGCCGGTTTTCGATGTCGGCATCGATCATGATGTCTTCCATCTTCTGCTGGTCGCCCAGGATGTCGTTGACGCGCTGGTCGACGCTGCGTTCGAGCGGCGTGGTGGACGCGGTCTGTTCGTCGTCCTGCTCGTCCGTCCGGTCGGCGTCGTCCTTCGCGGCCGTGTCGGTCTTGTTCAGATCAGGGGAATCCGGGTCGGTCTGGTCCGGCTGCACCGCGGTATCGCTCTGTATTTCCATCGCGCCGCCATGGATGACCGACATCCGGTCGCCGGCCGGCGCCATGATGACCCTCGGCATCGTCGCGGCGTCGAAATTGATATAGACCACCGACGGAAAGGCCGGATCCTCGTCGATCGTGTAGTCGGCCGCGGCCGGCGCCGCGAAAAGGAGGGCCGCCGCGCTGACCGCGGAAGCGAAAGCTGCGAATTTCGTCATGGGTTCGTTCCCCGTGTTCTCATCACCCGGGCCAACGCTAGCAGGCGCGCCTTGAAACGGCGTTTTGGATTTCGCTCAAATTTTAACGGTGCGTCCTGGTCGCCCGATCCCCGTTGCGCAAGGCCCGGCCGGCGTGTAGCTCTCCGCCCATGGAGATAAAGACGACAGCGCCCGGCAGCCGGATCGTTCCGGCCGGTGACGCCGCCCTTTCGGCGGCAAGGCAAGCGCTTGCCGCGGGCGAAATCGTCGCGATCCCGACCGAGACGGTCTACGGGCTCGCCGCGGACGCCACCAATGGCGAGGCCGTGGCGCGGATTTTCGCCGCCAAGCAGCGCCCCTCCTTCAATCCGCTGATCTGCCATGTCACCGGCGTCGACATGGCGGAGACCTTCGCGACCTTCGATCCGCTGTCGCGCAGACTGGCGGAGGCCTTCTGGCCCGGCGCGCTGACGCTGGTCCTGCCGCTGAAACCGGGGCACGCCATTCATCCGCTGGTCACCGCCGGCCTCGATACGGTCGCGGTGCGCGCGCCGAAGGGCTTCGGCGCGGAGCTGATCGCGGCGCTCGGCCGACCGCTTGCCGCGCCGTCCGCCAACCGCTCGGGAAAGATCAGCGCGACCTCGGCGCAGGCCGTCGCCTACAGTCTCGGCGATGCCGCGCCGCTCGTGATCGATGGCGGGCCGACGCCGGTCGGGGTGGAATCCACCATCGTCAAGGTCGAGGACGGCGCGGTCTTCCTGCTTCGTCCCGGCGGCGTCGCCGCCGAGGACATCGAGGCGGTCACGGGCCTGCCCCTGCACCGGACGCAAGCCAATGCGGCGATCCAGGCGCCCGGCATGCTGGCCTCGCATTACGCGCCGTCCGCGCGCATGCGGCTGAATGCCGGCCATGTCGAGCCCGGCGAGGCGCTGCTCGGCTTCGGCCCCGCGCGCATCGCCGGCGCCGAAAACGCCAAATCCGCCCTTGTGTTGTCCGATAGCGGCGATCTTGTCGAGGCCGCCGCGAAGCTGTTCGATTACATGGGACGGCTGGACGCGGCCGGCGCGGATTGCATCGCGGTGGAGCCGATCCCCCCGACCGGGCTCGGCGAGGCGATCAATGACCGGCTGGCGCGCGCCGCCGCGCCAAGGACAATCGAATCCGGAGAGGATGCATGAGCAAGGATGTCGTCGCGCAGTTCGCGGAGATCGTCGGCGAGGCCAATGTGCTGACCGCCGAGGCCGACACCGCGCCCTATCTGAAGGAATGGCGCGGCCGGTGGACCGGCAAGACCGCCGCCGTCCTGCGCCCCGGCTCCACCGCGGAAGTCTCCGCCATCCTAAAGCTTGCCTCGAAGACGAAGACCGCGATCGTCCCGCAGGGCGGCAATACCGGGCTCGTCGGCGGGCAGATCCCGGACATGAGCGGCACACAGGTCATCCTGTCGACCGCGCGGCTGAACCGCATCCGCGACATCGATCCCGCCGGCAACACGATCACCGTGGAGGCCGGCGTCGTCCTGCAGGCCGTGCAGGAAGCCGCCGAGGAACACGGCCGGCTGTTCCCGCTATCGCTCGGTTCGCAGGGCTCCTGCCAGATCGGCGGCAATCTCTCCACCAATGCCGGCGGCACCGGCGCGCTGGCCCATGGCGTCGCGCGCGATCTGTGCATCGGCCTCGAGGTCGTCCTGCCGACCGGCGAAGTGCTCGAAAGCCTCAACAGGCTGAAAAAGGACAATACCGGCTACGATCTGCGCAACCTCTTCATCGGCGCGGAGGGCACGCTCGGGGTCATCACCGCCGCCGTCCTGAAACTGTTTCCCAAACCGGCGGGCCGCGCCACGGCCTTTCTCGCGGTCCCCTCGCCCACCGAAGCGCTGGGCCTGTTGGACCGGGCCCGCAACGCCGCCGGCACGGGCCTGACCGCCTTCGAACTGATGGCGCGCATCGGCGTCGAGTTCACCGCGCGCCACGTGCCTGACGTGCGCGATCCGCTCGAGCATCATTATCCCTGGTACGTGTTGATGGAAGTCTCGTCCGGCCAGTCGGAGGACGATGCGCGCGCCACGCTGGAGGCGGTGCTCGAGCACGGCATGGAGCACGGGCTGGTCACCGACGGGGCGCTCGCCGAGAGCTTTCAGCAGCGCGCCGATTTCTGGCGGCTGCGCGAGGGCATGTCGGAAAGCCAGATCCCCGAGGGCGGTTCGATCAAGCACGACATCTCCGTGCCGGTCGACAGCGTGCCCGCCTTCCTCGCCAAGGCCGACAAGGCCGTTCTCGCCATCGAGCCCGGCTCGCGCATCTGCGCCTTCGGCCATCTCGGTGACGGCAATATCCATTACAACATCTCCCAGCCGGTCGGTGCCGACAAGGCGGTCTTCCTTGCGCTGACCGAGGTGATCACCCCGGCCGTCCACGCGATCGTGCGCGAGTTCGGCGGCTCGATCTCCGCCGAACACGGTATCGGCCAGATGAAGCGCGACGAGCTTGCCGAGGTGAAACCGCCGGTCGCGCTCGACCTGATGCGGCGCATCAAGAAAGACCTCGATCCCAAGGGCATCATGAATCCCGGCAAGGTCATCTGAGGCGGCCGCCCACCTGTCCTGATACGGGACTTCAACCGTATTCGAAGCTGCTTGATTGCACTTTGCTAACCATTTCAAAGATCAGGATTTTTTAACGCTGTTTCTTAGGCGCAAGTCAGGGCACATCTCCTAGGGTGACATCCAAGCCGGTCGCCAGAACAAAACATGAGGCCGGCTAACAGGGACGAGAGGCGTAGAGGCGAAAAGCCCGCAACTCTCAGGGATGAACAGGCGAGGCGTCCACGAATGACTTCTGGAGCACAACCGGTCTGGGCGGGGCATGAATTCCGCCTCGATCCGGCTCAACTTCCGCAGAAACTGGTCTATGCGACCCGCAGCGAAACCGGCGACGTCCAGATCACCGTCGATCAGAACGGCTGCGTCCTGAAGCGCAAGCTGGATATCTCCAGCCTGCCGCTCAACATCGCTCTGCCGGTCAATGTCTTCGACGGCGTCGCCGCGCGGGCCATGTATACCGGCCCGGAGAGCGTCCTGGTGACGCTGGAACTCCTGCACCACGATCCGGACCTTTGCGTGCCGCTTTTCGTCGGCAGCGATCTCGAAGGCATAGCGCGCGACTGGCAGGTCTGGTCGGACCTGCTCGGCCTGCCGATGCTGATCATCGACGAGGACGGCGTTGCCCGCACGCTCGACGAGAGCGCCCGCCATGTCATCAAGGACAAGAGCCATCCGCGCCGCCAGCACGCGATGTTCGCCGACAGGCGGCCGCGCTTCCTGGCGCGCCGCCGCATGGGCACGCTCGGCTGCCGCATGGTTCTCGACGGCGTCGAGATCATCGCGCGGGATTGAGAATCAGGCGGTCAGCGCTCCGGCCAGAAGGCCGGCGAAGACCAGCCAGCCGACCACCGTATTGGATTTGAACAGCGCCAGGCACTGGTCCGCGTCGTCGATATCGAGGATGCGGATCTGGTTGCCCATGTGCAGCGCCGCGGCAATCAGCCCGGCATAGGCGAGCGGCGGCATGCCAGCCACCGCATAGGCCGCCGCAAACAGCACCAGGCAACCCGAATAGAGCCCGATCAGCCAGCCCTTGGTGTTCTCGCCGAGGAGCCGCGCCGTCGAGCGCACGCCGACCAGCGCGTCGTCCTCCTTGTCCTGATGGGCATAGATCGTGTCGTAGCCAATGGTCCAGAGGATCGAGCCGGCATAGAGCAGCGCCGGCGCGAGGCCGACTTCGCCGAAAATCGCCGCCCAGCCCATCCATGCGCCCCAGGAAAAGGCAAGGCCCAGAGTCAGTTGCGGCCAGTCGGTGATACGCTTCATGAAGGGGTAGATGGCGACGACGGCAAGCGACAGGATGCCGAAACCTATGGCGAAGAGGTTGAACTGGATCAGCACAAGGAAGCCGACCAGCGCCTGCCCGAGCAGGAACAGCCATGCCTGGCGGCGGGTGACCTGTCCGGACGGAAGCGGGCGCGAGCGGGTGCGCGCCACCTGTTCGTCGATCTTCTGGTCGACGAGATCGTTATAGGTGCAGCCCGCGCCGCGCATGGCGACGGCCCCGATCAGGAACAGGACGAGGTGCCATGGGTTCGGGAACGGCGCGAAGGCGAGGCCCGGCGCATCCGCGCCGGCGACGCCGGCCATCGCGGCCGACCACCAGCACGGCCACAACAGCAGCCACCAGCCGATCGGCCGGTCCCAGCGGGCGAGCTGCGCATAGGGCCATTGCCGGCGCGGCAGCGCGCGATAGACCCAATGGCCCGACGGCGCATCGGCGACCCGGCCCTGATTGTCGCGTGACTGGATGGTGTCCTGCATGGGGCAGAGGTGACAAGCCTGCGGACAAAGGTCAAGGCCGCATATCGCCGCCTTGACCTCTTCCCGCCCGCACCGTACCGCATCGCGGACTATTTCTCTTTCGTCGCGTTTCCGCACGGTGAACCGGCTTCCACGTCACCCGGAAACGCTCTGGCACGGAGCGGGCCATGAATGTTTTGCTGATCGGATCGGGCGGACGCGAACACGCGCTCGCCGACAAGCTCTCCCTCTCCCCGGTCTTGCAAACGCTTTATTGCGCGCCGGGCAATCCGGGCATCGCCGAGGTGGCGGAATGCGTCGTTCTCGACGTGACCGATCACAAGGCCGTGGTCGATTTCTGCCGGGTGAACGGCATTGGCCTCGTCGTCGTCGGCCCCGAGGCGCCGCTGGTCGACGGGTTGGCGGATTCGCTGAAAGACGCTTCCATCCCGGTTTTCGGGCCGAGCGCCGCCGCCGCGCAGCTGGAGGGCTCGAAGGGCTTCACCAAGGAACTGTGCGACCGGATGGGGATCCCCACCGCTGCCTATGCGAAATTCAACAACGCGCCGAAGGCGAAGACCTACATCCGCCAGCAGGGCGCGCCGATCGTCATCAAGGCGGACGGGCTCGCCGCCGGCAAGGGCGTCACCGTGGCGATGACGCTCGAAGAAGCCTTCGCGGCGGTCGAGGATTGCTTCGAGGGCGCTTTCGGCGAGGCGGGCGCAGAAGTGGTGATCGAGGAATTCCTCACCGGCGAGGAATCCTCGTTCTTCTGTATCTGCGACGGCAAGACCGCCCTGCCCCTGACCACCGCGCAGGACCACAAGCGCGTCGGCGAAGGCGACACCGGCCCGAACACCGGCGGCATGGGCGCTTACTCGCCGGCCTCGATCATGACCGAGGCGCTGATCGCCGAGACGATGGAAACGATCATCGAACCGACGATGAAGGGCATGGCGGAACAGGGCATGCCCTTTACCGGTGTGCTCTATGCCGGCCTGATGCTCACGGCCGACGGACCGAAACTGATCGAATACAATGTCCGCTTCGGCGATCCGGAATGCCAGGTGATCATGCCGCGGCTGAAGGAGGACCTGCTCCTGCTGATGAAAGGCGCGGCCGATGGCGTGCTGTCCTCGATGGGCGCGCGCTGGCGCGACGCGGCGGCGGCCACCGTGGTCATGTGCGCGCCGGGCTACCCGGCCTCGGCCGAAAAAGGCTCGGTGATCAAATTGCCGAAGCCGGTCGATCTGCCGGAGGGCGTGACGATCTACCATGCCGGCACGGCTCGGAAAGGCGAGGATCTGGTCGCCAATGGCGGTCGGGTCCTCAATGTCACCGCCATGGGCAAGACCGTGACCGAGGCGCTCGAGACCGCCTATCGGGCCGTGGACATGATCGACTGGCCGGAAGGCTTCTGCCGCAGCGACATCGGCTGGCGCGAGATCGAGCGGGAGGCCGGCCGCTAGGGGGCTCGGTTAGAGCCGCAGGTCCACGATCGGCTCAGGCGACAGCCAGACCTTGAGCGTTATGGCCGCGAGCGGCAGCAGGGCGAGTAACAGAACGACGAGGCTGGCGATGGCAGCGAGCCGCGCGATACGGCCCGCTCCCGTCTCAGCCTTGGTGTCGATCGGAACCGCGCGCTCCGTCAAAACAACGACCACCTTTTGACCCGGCCGATCTGGTCGCGGGTGACGCCGATATCGTCCAGCAGTGCGTCCGGCATGTCCCGGAGTTTCCTGTAGTCGCGCTGACGGCGGCGGTAATCGGAGACGCCGCGCACGACGTCCCGGAACGGCCATCCGGCCGCGGTTGTGTTCTTCGGGTACATTTCCTTGTTCCTTTCCCGTTCGTGATTTTTCTTTATGCGGCGCGGGCGCGCGGCATGACGCCGTTCGCCTCGGCGAACAGCGCCAGCATGGACGCCTCGACCGTCGGATCGATCTTCAGCAGATGGTAGAAGCCAAGGCTGCGCAGCCTTGCGGCGCCCGGCCGGTCGACGCCGCAGATGCGCATGTCGCCGCGGCCGTTTCTGAGAAGCTTCGCCGCGACGATCAGGCCGCGCACTCCCGCATGCGTCAGGAAGGCGACGCCCGAGAGGTCGACGATCAGTTTCTTCCAGCCGTCGCCGACCGCTTCCATCAGCGCATCGAAGAGCGCGCCGCCGGAATTGCTGTCGAGGATTCCGGAAATTTCGACGATCAGGAATTCGTCGACTGCGTGTTTCGTGATTTTCATGGTTTTCCCGTCATGATGGTGAGGCGAGCGAGCGGCTTGGCCGCTTTCTTCCCGCCGGGTTCGAGTTCAGCGGATGCGGACCTGCATCCGGGTGATTTCGCGAATGCCGCCGAAGCCGAGCAGTCGCGGCGAGGTTTCGAGCCGGATGTCCGGCGCGGCGGCGAGGAGTGCGGCGAGGCCCTCCTGCATTTCGAGCCGCGCCAGCATTTCTCCGAGGCAACGATGCGGCCCGAAGCCGAAGACCGTGTGCAGGCGCGGATGGTCGGTGCGGCGAATGTCGAATTCGTCCGGCCGGGCGTAGAGATCCCGGTCCCGCATTGCCGACATCGTGCTGAGGCGCAGCATCACGCCCGCCGGCAGGTGCGCGCCGCCTATTTCCACGTCTTCCTTGGTGAACCGCGCGATGGACCCGACAGGCGGATCGTAGCGCAGCGCCTCGTTGACGGCGCCGGGAATGAGGACCGGATCGTCACGCAGGGCCTCCCACTGATCGCGATGCCTGAGCAGCAGCGCGACCATCATCGCAAAGCCCGCGCGCGTGGTGTCGCTGCCGCCGACGATGACGCCGAGAACCTGATGAACGAGGCTTTCGAAAGAGATCGCCGGATTCTCGTTCCAGTCCGTGATCAATGTGGAGAGGAGATCATCGCCCGGCATTTCGAGCCGCGAGCGCAAATGCCCTTCGACATAAGAGAACAGCTCGGCCGCCGCCGTCTCGATCTCGCGATGGCGGGCATGCGGGTAGACGGGCGCGACCGATCGCGCGAGGACGTTGACGCGGGGGACGAAGTATTCTGCGTCGGCCTGCGGCAATCCGAGGATGGCCGCGATCATCGCGGAAGGAATCCGGGCGCCCATGCGCTCCACGAAGTCGAAACTCTCGCCGCGAGGCAGCTCGGCGACGATCCTGTCCGCCGTGGCGCGAATGCGAGTCGTCGCCTCGCGCATCGCCCCGAAGGCGAATGTCCTGGCAAAGAGGCCGCGCTTGGTGCGGTGGACGTCTTCATTGGAGAACAGGAAGAAATCGGACACCAGGCGGGACGTGACCCCCTTCGGGATCTGGTTCAGCCGCACATAGTCCTTGCCCTCGATCTGCCGGGTCCGCGGGTCAGTGAACATCGGAACGACATCTTTGGCGCGCAGGGCCATGTAGTGCCGCTCGCCGAGGCGTATGACCGGGTAGTGAACGCGCAGCGCCGCAAGGTTCGTGTGCGGATTTTCGATCAGCGTTTGCGGATCGATGATCGGCGACGTTTCGCGCGCTGCCAGGCTATGCTGGTTCATTGAAAAGCTCCATGTCCAATCGCCCAGGCGAGTCCGGGCGGATTTCGGTTTCAAGAAAGGAGAGGAGCGGCTGAGGCCTCGGCCCGCCGCTGCTGGAGCCGTCTTCACCGGCGAAGCGTTGTTTTCAGCGTTGTACAACCGGTGGTAATCACGCATCCTTGGCGTTGTTTTTCAGCATGCCGGAGGCCGAGCGACCCAAGAATCGGGAACTTGCCCCTGGTTTGGTAATGGCTCATCCTGAGATTTGCCTCTCGACACACCGGAGCCCCGATGGCCCAGGAACTAGAAATCTTGCTCCTGGGAGAGCTGCGCGTCCTGTTGAACGGACGGGACATGCCGCTGCCCGCGTCGAAGAAGGCGCGCGCACTTCTGGCCTTTCTTGTCGCGACCGGGCGGCCGCATCGCCGCGAACGCCTGTGCGAATTGCTTTGGGATCTGCCGGACGATCCGAAGGCGGCGCTGCGCTGGTCGCTGAGCAAGCTGCGCAAGGTCGTCGACACGGAGGAGCAGGCGCGGATCGTCGCGGACCGCGAACGCGTGCTCTTCGAGCCCGAGGGCGTCGCCATCGACATTCGCGATATCCATGCGCGGCTGCGGCGGCCCGATCCCGCCGCCGTCGGTGAGCTGGAGGCCATGGCGGTGAAGCTCGACCGGCTTCTGCTCGACGGTCTCGATGGCGCCGGCGACGATTCGTTCGATTACTGGCTGACGGCCGAGCGCGAGGATGCGCGCATCGCCCGTATCGATGTGCTTCATCGGCTCGCCACCCATCCCGAAACGACCGCGATGGCCGCGCAGAAATGGATGCGGATATGGCGGGAAGAAGACCCGGAAGGCGCGGAGGCGCATCAGCGCGCCGAGGCGAGCAAACCCGCCCAAGCACAGCGCGAAGCCGGGCAGCCTGCGCGAATGGACGGGAACGAGCCGGCGGCGAAACGGTCTCCCGCAAAGAGGATGAGCCCGAAGGCCCGGGCGCTTCGCGCGCAGCGGATCGGGTTTTGTGAGGCGCGTGACGGCACGAAGATCGCCTATGCGACGATCGGGTCCGGTCCCCCCATGCTCAAGGCGGCCAACTGGCTCAACCATCTGGAATTCGACTGGGACAGTCCGATCTGGGGCCGGAGCTTCGCCGCCATCGCCCGCCGGCGCAATTTCATTCGCTACGACGAGCGGGGCAGCGGCCTGTCCGACTGGAATGTCGACGATCTGAGTTTCGAGGCTTTCGTGGAGGATCTCGAGGCCGTCGCGGACAAGCTGGGGCTCGAGCGGTTTCCGCTGCTGGGCATTTCACAGGGCGCGGCCGTGTCGATCGAATATGCCGTCCGTCATCCCGAGCGGGTGAGCGGACTGATCCTGATCGGCGGCTATGCGGCCGGATGGCGGATCCTGTCGAATGCCGAGGAGCAGGCGCGGCGCGAGGCGGTGCTGACGCTGACCGAACTCGGCTGGGGAACCGACAATCCGGCCTATCGGCACATTTTCTCGCAGACCTTCATGCCGGAAGCCTCGGCCGAGGATCTCGCCTGGTTCGACGAGTTCCAGCGGCGGACGACCTCACCGAAGAATGCGGCGCGTTTCCAGGACGCCTTCGGCCATATCGATGTCCGCCACCGGCTCGCCGACGTGAAGGCGCCGACGCTCGTCCTGCATTCGAAATACGACCAGCGGATTCCGCTTGAGACAGGGCGCGCGCTGGCTTCGGGCATTCCCGATGCGCAATTCGTGCCGGTCGAAAGCCGCAACCATATCCTGGTCGATCACGAGCCGGCATGGCGGATTTGCGTCGAAACGATCGGACAGTTCCTGCTGGAACATCGCATCTAGGGCCAGGTTACATTTCCCGCTCCCTGATCGGAAAATTGCAGACACAACGCGTTTTTCCGGTTTCACGGCCGATAATACAACGATGGCGACAACGTTCGCGAAGCAAAGACGTCCCTTCCGCAAATTTTGAAGATATCCCGCGGGAAGGGAAACATATGTCAGTGCATGAATTGAACGCTTCTGTCCGAAAAGAGCGCCGGAAATGGCGCGATACCTACACCCTTGATGAAAGGCGGACGGAGCTGTCCTTCATCCTGGATGAGACGAACCACTCGTTCGCTGCCGGCGAAGACGTGGCGGCGACGGTCGATCGTCTGGTCGGCTGGCTTCACGAGCTGCGCGCGGATAGCGATCCCGATACCTGGGCTAAGCTCGTGCCGATTGCCCAGGCGCATCCGGTGGGCGACCGTCTTTTGCAGGACCCCTTCACGAGGCGATCGTTTGAAAAGCCCCGGGGATATTCCGGCGACGGTGTTCTTCTCGACCTCCTCTACAGACACCCGAGCATCCATGATCTGGTCGCCGCCAGCAGCAGGCTTGGTCGGGAAATCTATGCCTGCACCAGTGTCTCCAACAGCGCGCGGGCGGTACAGGAACGGCGCTCGATCCTGGCAGGCGTGGTCGATGCGACCGCCGAACGCACAACCGACGCCGAGATCCTTTCGATCGCCTGCGGGCATCTGCGCGAAGCCGAATTGTCCGGAGCGCTCGCCGATGGCCGGCTGAAGCGATGGCTGGCGCTCGATCAGGACCATCTCAATCTTGCGACGGTCGCAAGGGACTGGAAAGGGACGGTCGTCGAGCCGATGCCCGCAAGAGTAAAAGAGTTGATCGGCGGCACCTATCACACTGGCACTTTCGATCTGGCCTATACCGCCGGTGTCTACGATTATCTGCCGCGCGAAAACGCCGTCTTGCTGACCCGGCGGCTGGTGGATCTGGTGAAGCCGGGCGGCGAGGTTCTTTTCGCCAATTTCAGCACTGAGGTCGTGCCGGACGGGTACATGGAGACATTCATGAACTGGCCGCTCATCCTGCGCGACGAAGTCGGGATATGGGATATCGTGAACGCGTCCGTCGATCGAAACACGGTCGAGGCCGATGTCTTCTTCGGCGAGAACCGGCATATCATCTACGCGAAGATCCGGAGGAAAGCCGGTTAAGGGGCCGAAACGCGGCCGTCAGATCCAGCGATTCGTTTGCGATAGATCAAGGACGTAATCTCACCACGTGCGAATTTCCTGCTGTTTATTAGATTTCAAAGGATCGAACGATGGGGATTTTCACACGTATCGCGAACCGGATGGACCGGCAGTCCGGCCTGATGAGCGCCATGATGCAGCGCATGGATGTGGATATGGCCGGCGTGGCCGCCGACGGCTCCGGCCTGTCCTTGGAAGCGGCGGTGCGCTCCTGCCTGGCTTGTCACAACAGTGAGAAATGCCAGCACTGGCTGGAGAGCGACGACGGCGCCGATCCGGACTTCTGTCCGAACGCATCGTTCTTTGCTCTGCACCATAAGTAAGGCAGGGTTTTAGCCGTTCAGTGTCGCCCTGCCATTGGCGATCGCATCGGCGCGCGGCGATAACTTCGTGCCGCCGTCCTCGTCATGCAGAAAGAGCGGCGGAGCGAAGTCCATCTGCTTGCGGCTTCCCTTGATCCCGGAAACCACGATGCGGATGGCCGGTCTGGACGGGCGCGGATGCACGGGCAGCACCGTCACCGCGCCATAACGTTTGCGCATCGCCTGCAGGATATCCGCGATCGATTGCGGTCTCGCGATGACCGAGAGCCCGGAGCCCGGTCGCTGGATCGCGCAGGCGGTCTTGATCCAGCGTGACAGCAGGTCTTCACCCATGACATGCGCGCCCGCCTTTTCCGCATTGGGCGTGGCCCGGTCCTTCGGATCGTTGAAGGGCGGATTGGCGATCACCCAATTGTAGACATCGCGCGGAAAACCCGCCGCCTCGCGCGCCTTGCCGTCGAGCGCGACATCCGCCTCGAGGATCTCCGCACGTCCCGTCAGTTGCCCGTTGCCTTCAAGGGCAAGGCCGGCGCGGGCGCAATCGGCCATCAAAGGCGACTTCTCGTAGAGGACGGCGCGAGCCTCCGGGCAACGGTCGAGGACGGAAAAGGCTGCCGCTCCCGCTCCCGCGCCGAGATCGGCAAGCGTGCCGGAAAAGCCGTCCGGTACGCTTGCGGCGAGGATCATCGCATCGATGCCCGACCGGTGCGCGCCCTTTGCCGGCTGGACGATGTGGAAACGGCCGCGATGGAAAGCGTCGATCGTCGTCGCGACACCGTCGATGACCGGCCCGTCCACGGAAAGGTCAGCCCTTCAGCTCGTTCTCGAGCCCGGCGTCGCGGACGATGCGGCGCGCCTGCTCGATCCGGTCGGCTTCGACGAGGATGCGGCGCGGCAGGATGCCGAGCGATCCGTCCATGATGGACATGTTCTCGTCGGCAACCAGTACGCCGATACCCGCGTCCCGCATCAGCGATTCCACGAAAGACAGCGTTACGGGGTTGTTCGTGCGCATCAACTCTTCCATTTATCCCTGATAGGATTTGCCGCTCTGCGCCACAAGCCCGGTCTTTGACGCGAAGTTGAAAGACATCGGCTGTTGCGCGCCAATTCGCCGCTTGCCGCGCGGGTAGCGAGTTTCTAATGTGCCGGCACAAACAGGAGTATCCCTATTGAGCGTCGTCATTGCGCTTCGAGACAACAAGAAGGAAACGCCCGGCATTTCCGCGCTGATCGCGCTCGCCGCGAGCGGCATGGAGCGGGTCAACGAACTGATCCTGTCCAAGGCGGGCTCCGATGTGGCGATGATCCCGGAGGTCGCCAACCACCTGATCTCATCGGGCGGCAAGCGCTTGCGCCCGATGATCACGCTGGCGGCCGCGGAGATGTTCGGCTACCGCGGCGAAGGCCATGTGAAGCTGGCGACCAGCGTCGAATTCATGCACACGGCGACGTTGCTGCATGACGACGTGGTCGACGAGAGCGACCTGCGCCGCTCGAAGCCGACGGCGCGGATGATCTGGGGCAACCAGGCCAGCGTGCTGGTCGGGGACTTCCTGCTCGGCCAGGCCTTCAAGATGATGGTGGAAGTCGGCTCGCTCGATGCGCTCGACGTGCTTTCCAGCGCTGCTTCGATCATCGCCGAGGGCGAGGTCATGCAGCTTGCCGCAGCGAAGAACATGGAAACGACCGAGGACGAGTATCTCGCCGTCATCAAGGCGAAGACCGCGGCGCTGTTCTCGGCGGCGGCGGAGGTCGGCCCGATCATCGCCAAGGCCTCCAAATCGGAACGCGCGGCGCTGCGCTCCTACGGGCTCAATCTGGGTCTCGCCTTCCAGCTGGTCGACGACGCGCTCGACTATGGCGGCAACGCCCGCGATCTCGGCAAGAACACCGGCGACGATTTCCGCGAAGGCAAGATCACGCTTCCCGTGGTGCTCGCCTATCGGCGCGGCACGGACAAGGAACGCGAGTCCTGGAAGACCAGCCTCGAAAACGGCGAGAACGACGACGCGGCGCTGGAGAATGCGCGCGGCCTGATGCTCAAATACGGCGCGCTGCCGGACACGATCCAGCGGGCGCGCCATTTCGGCGAGATCGCCCGCGACGCTCTGGCGCCGCTGAAGCCCTCGCCGCAGAAGGACGCTCTGCTCGACGTGGTGGAGTTCTGCATATCCCGGGTAAATTAAGTGAGACCGCCGAAGCCGGCCTCCACGGCGTTGCGCGGCAACCACAAAAAGGCCATGCTCGCGGAGTGATTTGGCCCGCAAGCCCGCGCCTTTGAACCGGCAAAACCGATTGGTATCCCGATGAAACGCTTCTCCGTCCTCCCTGCCCTTCTCGTCGCCGCCGGCCTGTCGGCCACGCCCGCGGCCGCCGAACTCGGATCGGGCGAAACGCTGTTGCCTGCCAGGAACCTGTCCGGCGCCTTCCTCGCCGCCGAAACGGCGCGCGCCGAAAACGATTTCGCCGCAGCGGTGCAGTATTACACCGAGGCGCTGCGCTACGATCCGGACAATCCGGGGCTTCAGCAGGAACTGCTTCTGGCGCTGGTGACCAATGGCGAATTCGACAAGGCGCTGCCGATTGCCGAGGACCTGAAGGAAGAGCCGCAGATCGAACGCGTCTCGCGCCTCGTTCTCGGCATCGACGCGATACGCGCGCGCCGCTACCTGAAGGCGGACGGCTCGCTGATCCTGACCTTCGAAGGCGATCTCGAACGGCTGCTGACGACCGTGATGCGGGCCTGGGCGCGTTTCGGCAACAACGAGACCGACAGCGCGCTCGACATGCTGGGCAAGCTGGAAGGACCGGACTGGTTCGGCCTGTTCACCGCCTATCACGGCGCGCTGATCGCCGATGCGGCCGGCCGGGTCGACACGGCGGAAGAACTCTATCAATACGGCATGACCAACACGGCCGGTGGCAGCGCCTCGCCGCAAACCTACATCCGGCTGGGTGAAACCTATGCCGGCTTCCTGGCCCGGCACGGCCGGGGCGGCGAGGCGCAGCAGGCGCTCGCCAACGCCCTCGCCATCGCGCCCGGCAATCCCGAACTCCTCGCGCTCACCGCCGAGGACGCGGATCTGGCGCGGGACGCTCTGCGCATCGCCGACCCGGCGAAGGGCGCAGCCGAAATCCTGTTCGATCTCGGCACGGCCATCAATCGCGACGGCGCGGAGAATTTCGCGGCGCTCTATCTCGAAATGGCCCGCGTTCTGGCGCCGGATAATGCGCAGCTCTATTTCGAACTCGGCGGCATCTCCGAACGGCTCCAACTGGCCGAGCGCGCCATCGGCTATTACGATCAGGTGCCGGAAAAGTCTGCCTTCCACGAGATCGCCCAGCTGCAGAAGGGGCTGAACCTCGCCGATATCGATCGGGACGAGGAAGCCAAGGCGATCCTGTCGGCGGCCATCGAGGAAAACCCGACCGAATATCGCGGCTATCTGGCGCTCGGCGGCGTCTATGCCTCGCTGAAGGAATATGCGGAAGCCGCGGCGCTCTACGAACGCGCCATCGCCAATGTCGACACCAGCGGCGAAAGCTTCTGGCCGCTCTATTACCGCATGGGCATCGCCTATGAGCGCATCAAGCAGTGGGACAAGGCGGAAGCCGCCTTCAAGCATGCGCTGGAACTGTCCCCCGACCAGCCGGACGTACTCAACTATCTCGGCTATTCGTGGATCGACATGAACATCAATCTCCACGAAGGCCTCGACATGATCCAGAAGGCCGTCGACCGGCGGCCGCGCGACGGCTACATCGTCGACTCGCTCGGCTGGGTCTATTACCGGCTCGGCCGTTTCGAGGAAGCCGTTACGGAGCTGGAGAAGGCGACCGATCTGAGACCGCGCGACGCGACCATCAACGATCATCTCGGCGACGCCTATTGGCGCGTCGGGCGCAAGCTCGAAGCGACCTATCAGTGGGCGCAGGTGCTCGACATGGAGATCGAACCGGAGGAAGCGGCGAAGGTGCAGGCCAAGCTGAACGCCAGCAACGCGGCCGGCGTCGAGCCGGAGATTGCGTCCAGCCGCGTCGACGACGCCGCCAACAGCCAGACGGCCGCCTCGCCCGAATCCGCCAATGACGGCTAGGCGCGGTCGCGCCGTCTACACCAGATGACAGAGCGGCTGCGCGTCGAAGCGCCGGCGAAGATCAATCTCGCCTTGCATGTCACCGGGCAGCGCGCCGACGGCTATCACACGCTGGAAACGATCGCGGTCTTTGCCGATGTCGGCGATTTCATCACGGCGGAACTAGCGGACCGCGACGCCTTCGACATCACCGGGCCGGAAGCGGCGGCGCTCGCCGGAGAAGACCCCCAAGAAAACCTCGTCCTGCGCGCGCGGGACCTGCTCCGTTCCCTCCTCTCCGAGACCGGCATCGTCGCCCCGCCGGTTGCGATGACGCTCGAAAAGCACTTGCCGGCGGGCAGCGGCATCGGCGGCGGCTCGGCCGACGCGGCGGCGACGCTGCGCGCGCTGACCGCGCTGTGGGATTGTCGCGACATCTCGGGAAAGCTGGCGCAACAGGCGGCCGCACTCGGCGCCGATGTGCCGATGTGCCTGCACGGCGAGCCGCTCGTGGCGAGCGGGATCGGCGAGACCATCGCACCGCTCGCCAACCTGCCCGCCCTTGCCGTCGTCCTCGTCAATCCGCGCCGGCATGTCTCGACGCCCGCGGTGTTTTCGAAACTTGTAGCGAAGAACAATCCGCCGCTTCCGCTCGGCGGGACCACTTCGCTCCGCGATGCGTCCGACTGGGCGGCATGGCTGAAGGCGGCGACCCGCAACGACCTCCAGGCGCCATCCGTTTCGCTGACGCCGGACATCGAGGCCTGCCTCGCCGCACTGGAGGGAACCGGGACGCTGCTGACGCGCATGTCCGGCTCGGGCGCGACCCGTTTCAGCCTCTATGACGGAGCGGCACAGGCCGAGGCTGCGGCAATGCACCTCTTGCGCCGTCATCCCGATTGGTGGATCAAGTCATGCATGACAGGCCCGTCAGCAGGAGCTCCGGCATGAGCCGCATCGATGAAAGCCGCCCCTTCATCCCGGTCCGCATCGCGGTTCTGACCGTCTCCGACACCCGCTCGCTGGAGGAAGACAAGTCCGGAGCGACCCTTGCGGCGCGCATCGAGGAAGCCGGACACACGCTTGCCGACCGCGCCATCGTCACCGATGACCGCGACGCGATTGCCGGCAAGGTGACCGACTGGGCATACGATCCGACTATCGAGGTGATCATCACCACCGGCGGGACCGGCTTTACCGGGCGCGACGTGACGCCCGAGGCGATCGAGCCAATGTTCGAGAAGCGCATGGACGGCTTTTCGACCCTTTTTCACCGCGTTTCCTTCGACAAGATCGGCACCTCGACGATCCAGTCGCGTGCGACGGCCGGGCTGATGCACCAGACCTTCGTCTTCGTGCTGCCCGGATCGCCCGGCGCCTGTAAGGATGCATGGGATGGCATCCTGAAACCGCAGCTCGACTACCGGCACATGCCCTGCAATTTCGTGGAAATCATGCCGCGCCTCGACGAGCACCTGAAGCGCAGCGGCGGCAAGTCGGCTTGACGCGAAACCCTACGGCGTTTTCGGCGCCATCTCGATCTCGGCATCGAGTTGGGTAAGCGCGAGACCGCGCACGAGGTCTTCCGCCTTGACCGCGCTTGCCGACAGATTGGCCAGCGCCTGCCGTTTCGAAATCACGAGTCCACGCGCCAGCGGCCCGCGCTTCGCTGTCACCGGTCTGAACCAACGCTCGAACCAGTTGCCCTTGCGCTGCGGCCTGAACCGCGCTGCGGCTGAGGCCGGATGCATGATGTGGTCCATGACCGCGCCATGCCAGCCGTCGTCGAGCCGAGCGCCGGGGTCGAGCACGATCAGCCAGTCGGCGCGCGCATTCTGCACGACATCGCGCAGCAGCGTTCCGGCGGCGACTGACGTACAGCCCGCGCCCTCGGCGATCGCCGGCGTCGAATCGATCGATCCGTCATCGACGACGATCACCTCGGCGATGTGCCCCTCGATGGCGTCATGCACCAGCGGCGCGAGCGACCGCGCGAGCGCATGGGCCTGATTGTGCGTGAAAAACAGGAACGTGACCATTCTTACCCCGATAAGCGTGCCTATCAGAGCCACCCCCAATTGCAAGTGGCGCACATTTTTGTTCTTGTATTGTTCTCTTTCTCAAGATAGGAATATAGTCATCGAAACGAGATGATTCCCAACCGACGGGAGGCACGACATGGATGTGATCGCACAGGCAGACCGTATGGCGTTTTCGGGTTCCGCCGAGCAGGGCGTTGACCGCGCCAATGCGCTGATCTCGCATTCCGGCCTGCGCGGTCACGAGCACCGGGCGCGCGGCCGCGCCAGCGCGGTCAATCCGTCCGGCCGCTACGAAACGCTGTCGCGCACCGTGTTCGACGATGGCTGGAACAGCTTCGAGGATCTGCCGCCCTTCAAGACCGAAGTACAGACGGAGCATGCGCGCAAGATCATCACGCGCAACGACTCGCCCGACATCTCCTTCGACCGGTCGATCAATCCCTATCGCGGCTGTGAGCATGGCTGCGTCTACTGCTTCGCGCGGCCGACCCATGCCTATATGGGCCTGTCGGCGGGAATCGATTTCGAGGCCAAGCTGTTCGCCAAGCCGGACGCGGCCAAATTGCTGGAAAGGGAGATCACCCGCCCTGGCTACCAGGTGAAGTCGATCGCGATCGGCACCAATACCGATCCCTACCAGCCGATCGAGCGCGAGTGGCAGCTCATGCGCGCCATCCTGGAAGTGCTGGACCGGCACAATCACCCGGTCGGCATCGTCACCAAGTCGCATCTGGTGACGCGCGACGCCGACATCCTCGCCCGCATGGCCGAGCGCGGCCTCGCCAAGGTGGCGCTGTCTGTGACGACGATGGACCGGCGGCTTTCCCGCACCATGGAGCCGCGCGCCTCGACGCCGTCGAAGCGGATGGAGGCGATCCGCGTCCTGACCGACCAGGGCATCCCGACCTCGGCGATGGTGGCGCCGATCATTCCGGGGCTGAACGACCACGAGATCGAGAAAATCCTCGACGCCGTCGCCGGCATGGGTGCGCGCGAAGCGGGCTATGTGCTGCTTCGCCTGCCGCTGGAAGTCGCTCCGGTCTTCAAGGAATGGCTCTTGCGCCATTATCCGGAGCGCTACCGGCACGTGTTGTCGTTGATCCGGTCGATGCGCGGCGGCAAGGATTACGACGCCGAATGGGGCAAGCGGATGCGCGGCACGGGGCCCTATGCGTGGCAGATCGCCCGGCGCTTCGAAATGGCGTCGAAGCGGCTCGGCCTCAATGAAAGACGGCTGAAGCTGCGAACCGACCTGTTCGTGACGCCGAAGCCGGAAAGCGAGCAACTCAGCCTTCTCTAGGAAGGTTCATCAATGCCTGGCGGGCGGATCATTGTCCCCCTCTCCATCCCCGGTCCGTCCGCCAGCATGACCCTGTCGATACCGCAAATGTCGATATAGCAAAGGCCGCGGCCCGCCCCGCCAAAAGCCTGCGCATAACAGGGTCGCAGCACAGGGAATCGGAAGAGCGCGCCTGAGTTTCGTGGTAGGTCTCGCCGCACGATGCCGGCCACGAATAAAACGCCTTCCGATTCCCTCTTGCTGCATTTCGACGGGCTCGACATGCCTGCCGTTCCCGACTTCCGGCTCGAACGCCTCTACTGGGAGAATGGCCATCGGCATATCGCCGGCGTCGACGAGGCAGGGCGCGGCCCGCTCGCCGGGCCTGTCGTCGCGGCCGCCGTCATCCTCGACCCGGAACGCGTGCCGGGCGGCCTCAACGATTCCAAGAAGCTCACTGCGAAGGTTCGCGACAGGCTCTATGACGAGGTCATGGCGAACGCGCTTGCGGTCAGCGTCACCGGCCTCTGCGCCGAATCGATCGATGCCTCGGACATCTTGCGCGCCAGCCTGACCGCGATGCGGCTGACGGTGACCGGCCTCGCAGTCGCACCCGACAGCGCGCTTTTCGATGGCCGCGACGTCCCCGCAGGTCTTGTCTTTCCCGTGCCCCCGAAAGCCGTGATCAAGGGCGACGGCCGATCGCTGTCGATCGCCGCGGCGTCCGTGATCGCCAAGGTGACGCGCGACCGGATGATGATGCGGCTCGGCGCCTGCCATCCGCCATACGGCATGGAGCGTCACATGGGCTATGGCTCGAAGGCGCATCGCGACGCGATCGGGCTGCATGGCGGGGTGTGCCGCGTCCACCGCTTCAGCTTCTCTCCACTGAAACCGCGGGCCTGACATGAAAAAGGCCGGGCGCCTTGCGGCGGCCCGGCCCGATATCGGTTATCCGAAGCGGATCAGTTCATCCGCGTCTTGACCTCGTCAAGCGACTTCTTGAACAGGTCGGTGGCGGTGTCGCCCGTGACCTTGTCGCCGATGATCTTTGTCGCGGCGGCAAGCGCCATGTCGACCGCGGAACCGCGCACCTCGTCCATCGCGTCGGCTTCCGCCTGGGCGATCTTCTGCTCGGCAAGCGCCGTGCGGCGGGCGACGTATTCTTCCGTCTTCTGCTTGGCTTCGGTCGTGATCATCTCCGCTTCGCGCTTGGCGGCGTCGACGATATCGCCGGCTTCCTTCTCGGCTTCCTTGCGCTTCTTCTGGTATTCGGCCAGCAGCGCCTGCGCTTCCTCGCGCAGCTTGCGGGCTTCTTCCAGTTCGTTGCGGATCTTCTCGGCGCGGTCGTCCAGCGACTTGCCGATCATGCCCGGCACTTTCAGGTAGACGACAACGGCGAGGAAGATGATCAGCGCGACGAGCGCCCAGAATGTTGCGTCACCCATTGGACTTCTCCTGGCCTTCCGACGCCTTCAGCGCCTTTGTGACCTCGGCCTTGGTGACGGATCCGCCAATCAGCTGCGACACGACAGCCTGGGTGGTTTCCGTGGCGATCTCGCCGAGATCGGCCATGGCCTTGTCGCGGATATCTGCGATGCGCTTCTCGGCTTCGGCGAGCTGTTCGCCCAGCTTCTTCTCGATCTTCTGGCGTTCGGCTTCCGCGGCGGCCTTGGCGCCGTCACGGGCCTTGTTGCCGATCTCGTTGGCCGAGGCCTTGGCGTCCGCCAGTTCCTGTTCATAGGCCGCGATCGCCTCGTCGGCCTCGGACTTCAGCTCATGCGCCTTGTCGAGGTCCTGGGCGATGCGGTCCTGACGCATTTCGAGAATGCCGCCGATGCGCGGCACGATGATCTTCGACATGAACCAGAACAGGAAGCCGAAGGTCAGGGCGAGCCAGAACAGCTGCGACGGATAGGTCGATGCGTCGAAGGGCGGAAACGCACCCTCGGCGCCATGAGCGGCCTCGGCTGCTCCATGGGCCGCCTCGACGGCTTCGTGAGCCGCTTCCTGGGCAAATGCTTTGGTTACGAACATGGGCGTCCCTTAACGGAGAATGGCGCGGCGTTTCAGCCGCGCTTTATCCTCGGAGCGATCCGGCCGGACGAACCGGCCGGCATCGATGCAAGTGCGATCAGACCGCGAAGAGCAGCAGGAGCGCGACGAGCAGCGAGAAGATGCCCAGAGCTTCCGTCACGGCGAAGCCGAAGATCAGGCGGCCGAACTGGCCGTCGGCTGCCGACGGGTTGCGCAGAGCGCCGGAAAGGTAGTTGCCGAAGATGGTGCCGAGACCGATGCCGGCTCCGCCCATGCCAAGGCATGCGATACCTGCGCCGATGAACTTTGCTGCTTCCGCTTCCATGATGAACTCCTTTGGATGAGAATTTGCGGATGAACTTGACGGCGTGCCGCCGGTTAAGGGGTCAGTGGCTCGGGTGCAATGCGTCGTTGAGATACATGCAGGTGAGCACTGCGAAAACGTAGGCCTGAAGGAAGGCCACGAGGAATTCCAGGCCGGTCAGCGCGATAGTCATGAGCAGCGGCAGGAGAGCGCCGCCGATACCGAGCGCGCCCATCGCGGTCAGCGACGTGACGAAGCCGGCGAAGACCTTCAGCGTGATGTGTCCGGCCAGCATGTTGGCGAAAAGACGCACGGAGAGACTGATCGGGCGCGACAGGAATGAGATGACTTCGATCATCACGACCAGCGGCACCAGCAGGCCCGGAACGCCTTCAGGCACGAAAAGGCCGAGGAATTTCAGGCCGTGCTTCATGAAGCCGTAGACGACGACGGTGCCGATCACGAGCATCGCGAGGGCGAATGTGACGATGATCGAAGAGGTCACCGTGAAGAAATAGGGGAACATGCCGAACAGGTTGGCGACCAGGACGAACATGAAGAGCGAGAACACGAAGGGGAAGAAGCGCATGCCCTGCGTTCCCGCCGCGTCTCGCAACATCGAAGCCACGAACTCGTAGGACATCTCCGAAATCGACTGCAGCCGTCCCGGAACGAGGCCGCGATTGGCCGTCGTGATGTAAAGGAACAGCGAAGCCGCCGCGACCGTCACGACCATGAACAGCGACACGTTGGTGAAGGAAAGATCCAGTCCCCCGACATTCTCGATCGGAATGATCTTGTTGATGTGGAACTGATGGATCGGATCGTTTGCCACCGCAAACCCCTCGGTTGTCGCGCTTCAGCGCGGCTGGTCCCTGTTACCCGCCCGGTTTGTCGCCGGACCGTGTTCTTTTCTCGGGATCCGCCACGAGACCGGCGGACCTGAGTACATTCAATATACCGGCGACGAAACCGAGGAGCAGGAAAACGATCATGCCCCACGGCGAAGTGCCGGCCAGACGGTCGATCAGATAGCCGATACCAGCACCCACAAGAATGCCGCCGATGAACTCGCTCGACAGCTTCAAGGCACTGGCGAAACCGGCTCCGCCGCCCGTCCTGCGATCCGTTTCCCCTCGTCCCTCAGCGTCGTTCCTTGCCGAGAGCGCCATGTCGAGCGCCTTGCGCCGGGTCTCCAGATCGCCGACTTCTCCGGTCTTACCTTCCGCTTTTTCAGCGTCCTTTCCCTGCGGCGTGTCAGGCGCCATATCGCGTCCCTTCGGCCTTCATGGGTTCGGACATCTGAAAATCGGGTACCCCCGGTCAAGTCGGGCGCAACATAGTTTCGCCACCTTGGCTAGTCAAGGCGCGTTTGCACATGCGAACAGGGGTAATTAACGCATTGAAATCAGAGAGTTAGACGCAACATAGCAAATGGTCGCAGTCTCTTTGCAGAGAACGGCCGGCGATATCGCGCCGACTCCCCCTCTCAGCTCCAGCCGCCGCCATAGGTGCGGTAGAAGATATGCAGGCCGATCCGGGTCTTGCGCTGCATGGAACGCGCCCAGCGCGGACGCACGTAAACAGCATGGTAATGGGTCGAGGAACCGACATCGTCGAGCCAGATCTTGCCGGCGGTCACCGCCATGGCGATGTCCTGCGCGGTCTTCCAGTGGCTCGGGGAATTGATGCGCTCCTTCTTGCCGTCGCAGGCAAAGGAGAACTGGCAGCGATTGCGCCAGGTGACGTTCTGGTAGACGACGCCGCAGATCGTGTTCGGGAAGGTGGGATTGCGCACGCGGTTGAGGATGACCTGTGCCACGGCGGCCTGCCCCTCGAGCTTCTCGCCACGCGCCTCGAAGTAAATGCCTTCAGCGAGGCATTTCTGTTCCTTGGCCGTGAAGACGACCGGCGGCAGCGGCTGACGCGCCCAGGGGTGATCGTTTTTCGGCACCGGCGGAATGAAGCGGCCCAGTTTTTCGGGCTCCGGTTCCTTCAGCAGGCTGCGAAAGGGAGACTGCCGCGCGAAATCGGGCTCGGCCGGCGCATAGGCGGTCGCCAGCGAATCGGCGTGGTTGTTGGTCACCAGGCTCGCCAGCATCACCGGAACCTGCGGGTCGTCCGCCGGTTTCGAATGCTTGTGGAACGCGGTGGCAATCTGGATTTCCTTGCCGCCGATCTTCGTGCGGGCGAATGCCATCAGGCTTTCATGATCGAAAGCGGGCTGCGTGAGGCGGCTCTGGCGTTCGAGCACGGAGCCGGCGGAAAAGTCCCGCGGCGGCGCGGCCGGGGCGACCGAGACGATGCGACCGGTCTTCTCGGCGCGGTTGATGCGCGCCTCATCCGGCGTCGCGGCCACTTCCGCCTTGGCGGGCGTGACGACCACCCGGCCGATGCCCGGCGTGTCGATGGCCGTTGATGCGATGGAGCCGGTGACGGTCGGATCGATGTTGAAACGGGCTTCGGCCTGGTGGATCGAGCCGGGGCCGGAGGCGGTCAGGAACGTGTTCCAGCGCGGCTGCTTGGCGTCCTCGCCGATCAGCAGGCCGGAAATGTCCTGCAGGGCGATCGTGGTCGGATTGGAGATGAAAAACGCTGCCGCAAGGACGGCCGGAGCGGACATTCTCGCCGTCAGATGACGAATCGTCCGGGACTTCGCTCTACCCACTGCACTACTCCGTAACTGACGCACGCAACCCGTAATCGGAGATCACAATGATCGATTAACCTTGATAGCCGGTTAATGACGGGAAAAAGCGTCCGGAAACGGAACAGCGCCGGTCAGCGCTTCTTTTTGGCGCGGCCCGCGAAGGGGTTGTCGCTGGTGCGTGTCATCATGCGGATGGGCACACCCGGCAGGTCGAAGTCCTGGCGCAGCGCATTGGTGAGGTAGCGCAGATAGGACGCTGGCAGAGCCTCCGGCCGCGAGCAGGACAGGACGAAGGACGGGGGCCGCATCTTGACCTGCGTGATGTATTTCAGCTTCAGGCGTCGGCCGGCGACCGCGGGCGGCGGATGGTGCTGGACGACGCCGTCGAGCCAGCGGTTGAGCCGCCCGGTGGAGATGCGCCGGTTCCAGACCCTGTGCGTGTTGACGATCTCCGTCATCAGCTTGTCGAGGCCGGAGCCGGTCTGGCCGGAAATCGGCACGGCGCGGATGCCGCGCACCTGCGGTAGCAACCTTTCGGTCTTCTCGCGCAGATCGGCGAGCGCCTGCTGGCGGTCCTCGATCATGTCCCACTTGTTGAAGGCGATGACGGGCGCCCTGCCCTCGCGGATGATCAGGTCGGCGATCTGCAGGTCCTGCTTCTCGAAGGGGATCTGCGCATCGAGAACGACGACGACGACCTCGGCGAAACGGATGGCGCGCAGCGCGTCGCCGACGGAGAGCTTCTCGAGCTTTTCCTGCACACGCGCCTTGCGGCGCAGGCCGGCCGTGTCGAAGAGCCTGATCTTGCGGCCCTTCCACTCCCAGTCGACGGAGATGGAATCGCGGGTGATCCCGGCCTCGGGACCGGTCAGCAGTCGGTCCTGCCCGACCAGCTTGTTGATCAGCGTCGACTTGCCGGCGTTCGGCCGCCCGACAATGGCGATCCTGAGCGGCTTGGTGTCGTCATAGTCGGGGATATCTTCGTCGGTCTCGTCATGGACGTCCTCGCCGACATCCTCGCCGATCGCCAACTCTTCCTCGTCATCCTCGTCTTCGGCCAGCGCGCGCTCCTCGCCGACGGCTGAGACGACGGCGTCGCGCAGATCGGCAAGGCCAAGGCCGTGTTCCGCGGAAATGCCGACCGGCTCGCCGAGCCCCAGCGCATAGGCCTCGTAGGTGCCGGCTTCGGCGCCACGCGCCTCGGCCTTGTTGGCGACGAGGACGACCGGCTTGCCGGATTTGCGCAGGATATCGGCGAAAGTGGTGTCGTCCGGCGTCAGGCCGGACTTGGCGTCGAGCATGAAGAGCACGACATCGGCGTCTTCAATGGCGCGCAGCGTCTGGGCGCGCATGCGGCCCTGCAGGGTCTCCGCCGCTCCGACCTCCAGTCCCGCCGTATCGATGACATCGAAGGAAAGATCATAGAGCGAGGCCGCATGCAGACGGCGGTCGCGCGTCACGCCCGGCGTGTCGTCGACAATCGCGATCTTGCGTCCGACAAGCCGGTTGAACAACGTCGACTTGCCGACATTCGGCCGCCCGACAATGGCGACGGTGAAGCTCACCCTTCCTGGACCTCGCCGGAGGCCTTGATCAGGTCGAGCATGATGGCGGCGCGCTGCTTGGCATTGCGGGGGGCGTTCAGATCATCGACGATCTGCTGGAACAGAACCTTCGCGTCGCCGAGACTGCCTTCCTTCCATGCGGCGAGACCGAGCGCCTCGCGAGCCGCATGCCGCAGCGGGCTCGTATCGGCGGAAAGCGGTTCGGCGCGCTGGGCGACATCGTCGGCGCTGCCGGTGTCGACGAGGATATAGGCGGCGCGGATGCGCGCCATGTCGCGCACAGCATCCGGTGCGGACCCGTCGGCGGCGACGGCATCGAAGGCGGCGACGGCACCGGCCGCATCGCCCTGCTCTTCGAGCACGGTGGCGGCGCGCATGCGTGCGAGAACCGGATAGGCGCCATAGCCGTCGTCTTCCAGCGCCTGCAAGGCGGCGAGCGCCTCGTCGGACTTGCCTTCGTTGGCCAGGTTCAGGGCGGCAAGGAAACGGTCGCCCGAGGCCGAGGCCTGGCGTTCCGAATAATACTCCCAGCCGCGCCAGGCCGCGGTGCCGACCACGATCAGGATGGCCGCGCCGATGATGAAGGCGCCGAACCGGTCCCAGACCTTCTTCAGGCGGTCGGAGCGCAGTTCCTCCTCGACCTCACGGATAAAGCTGTCGTCAGACATGATGTCCCGTCATTATCGTCTCTGTGCTGGCCGCTTTTACGGGTTTTGGCGGCAAAAGAAAGGGGGCGCGGGCGGTCCGCCCTTCAAATCAGAGCGGTGAAACACCGATCAGCAACGTGTGGAGCTGGAAGATGAACCAGAGCGTCACCGCGGTGCCCGCAACGACGGCGATGACGTCGCCGGTTACCGAGACGCTTTCGAAGACGGGATTGCCCCGGCGCTTCTCGGCGATGCGCACGAAAACGGCCCAGCCCAGAAAGGCGAGGCACAGAATAATCGTGGCGAGATCGCCATTGGCGAGAAGATGCGCCAGCGCCCAGACTTTCACGGCGGTGATCATCGGATGCTTGATGCGCTTCTTGATGTGCCCGGCCGGGACATAGGTCGCGACCAGCAAGATCATCGCGATCCACATCAGCAGGATCACTATATGGCGCATCCATATCGGCGGTTCATAGAAGACAGGAGCGTCCGGGCGGGCCTGGCCATATCCCCAGATCAGCAGGACGAGGCCGACGAGAGAGATCAGCGAATAAAGCCCCTTCCAGGGGCCCTCGCCCAGCCGGGCAACCATGGCGTCGCGCCAGGCGGGCGCGATCGCGCGAACGGAATGGACGCCCAGAAAGACGATCAATCCGAGGATCAACCAGGTCATGACATCGCTCCTTGTCGGTTCCGGCATCCGTCGATAGCCTGCCTATATGACAGTCGATCCGGAAAAGGCAAAGCGGCGGCTTGCCGAAAAGCGCGCGGAGATCGAGGCGCATTCCGCGATGAGCGCCGAGGCGCGCGCGACGGTCGAACTCGACCAGGTCGCGGTCGGCCGGCTGTCGCGGATGGACGCGATGCAACAGCAGGCGATGGCCGAGGCGAGCGAACGCGCCCGCCAGCGCGATCTGGTGCGCATAGAAATGGCCGAGCGCCGCATCGCGTCGGGCGATTACGGCTTCTGCGAGGAATGCGACGAGGAAATCCCCGACGGCAGGCTCGCCATCGACCCGATGGCGACGCATTGCGTGAAGTGCGCGCGTTAGGACAAAGGGAACCTTCGCGCGCCGAACGGCTTTCCTTCTCATGAACAAATACGGGCACGGCGCGCGCACGCCCCTGCATATTCCGGCCCGGGGCTGGTTCGATATCGGAAAAAGCGTCTTCGCCAAGATCGGCGAGGACAATGTCAGCCTGATCGCGGCCGGGATCGCTTTCTACGGGCTCCTGGCGGTGTTTCCCGGCATAGCTGCCTGCATGGCGATCGCCGGTCTGGTCACCGAACCGTCCATGATCGTCGATCAATTGGAGCGCTACGGACAATTGCTGCCGCAGCAGGCGGCGGAAATCATCATCGGGCAGGCGACCGAAGTTGCGGGTTCGCGCGAGGGCGGCCTCGGGCTTGCCGCGCTGGCCGGCGTGCTGATCGCGATCTACTCGTCCTCCAAGGGCATTCGCAGCATGATTACCGGTCTGAACATCGCGTTCGATGTCAAGGAACGGCGTAACTTCATTGTGCAATATGCGCTGACCTTTCTGATGACCTTCCTGCTGATCGTCGGGCTCTTGGTCGCCATCGCCTCGACGGTCGTCCTTCCGGCTGTTTTTGCGGTGCTGCCTTTCCCCGGGCAGACGGAAAGGATCGTCTCCCTGCTGCGCTGGCCGATCCTCGCCGGCTCCGCGATTTTCGGCCTGTCGCTGATCTATCGCTACGGACCAGCGCGCCCGAAGCCGCGCTGGAGGTGGATCACGCCGGGCGCGGTCGTCGCCTGCCTTCTCTGGATCGGCGGATCGATGCTGTTTGCGCTCTATGTGCGCCATTTCGCCAGCTACAACGAAACCTTCGGCTCGCTCGGCGGCGTCGTCATCCTGCTGATGTGGCTGTGGCTCTCGGCCTTCATCATCCTGCTCGGCGCGGAGATCGATTCCGAGATGGAAGCGCATGCGAAGACGGAGCCCGGCGCTCTCGCGACGGGACCGGACGCCAAGGGATATAAGAGAGAGGCCGTGGCGAACGCGGCCGAAACGCTGGATGAAGCCAGGATAGCCATCGAAACCGCCGAGCAAGCGGTCAGGAACGCGCGAGGCGAGAGGCGCCGCGGCTGAAAGCCGGGGCCTGACGTCGGTGGCGATCAGACGCCGGGGCCGACCGGCTCCGCGCCGTCGCCATCCGGAGCCCCATGGATTTCCAGCCATTCCTTGTCGATATCCGGCAAGTCCTCGCCGCTGATCGCCGACTCGAAGGCCTTGAGGCGCTTGTAGATCGACAAGAGCTCGACAATCGTCGTCCAGGAATTGACCAGATACTGGAACGAGTTCGAGACCTGGCTGAAGGCGGTCAGCACCTGCTGCATGATACCGAAAGTGAAGCCGACCGTTCCTGCCGCGACAATGGTCGGGATCAGCAGGAAATAGGCGAAAATGTTGTCGGCCTGCAGGTAGAGCGAGCGGAAAACGTTGAAATACATGTAGTGGAAATAGAGGCGGAAATAATTCTGCCGGACATGGTCGAACAGCTCGCGCACCGTCGCCGGTTGGGCACGGTTATAGTCGTCCTCGCCATAGACCAGTTCCTTGCGGTAGGCGGCCTCGACTCTCTGATTTCGGAACTCCAGCCCCGGCAGCTTGATACCGACGATCGCGAGGAGAGCCGTACCGAAAGTCGACCAGAAGATCACTGCGATGAAGAGTGGCGCTGGAATGTCGCCGACAATCGGCAGTTCGGTGATGTAGCTCGACAGCGACCAGAGCAGTGGCAGGAAGGCGATCAGCGTCATCACCGAATCGATCATCGAGACACCGAGCCCCTCCATGATCCCGGCAAAGCGCATCGTATCTTCCTGCACGCGCTGAGACGCGCCCTCGATGTGGCGCAGCTGCTTCCAGCGGGCCATGTAATAATCGTTCATCGCGGTGCGCCAACGGAAGATCCAGTGGCTGACGAGAAAGCGCGTCGCGACGAAAACGAAGATCGCCATGAAGGCGATGGCGGCGAACACGCCGATCAGATTGTAGAGCTGATCCGCCGTGACGGTCGAATCCGCCTCGAAGGCGTTCTGCACGAGATCGAAGAAGGGCCGGCGCCAATTGTTCAGCGCGACGGAAATCTGAACGCCGAAATAGGTGGTAAAAAGGATCACCGACGAGCCGACGATGGACCACCACTGCCAGGGGTGAGGCGAAAAACGGAACCAGAAGGCGGCGAAGGCGGCGACGGCAATCACGTAGTACACGTATAGCCAGAGGAACGATGGCGACCAGAAATAATGGATGCCGACAATCGTTTCGTCTTCCGGAGACGGGACGCCGAGGCCCAGATACTGCCCCAACTGATGGCCGCCCGCATACCATATGATCATCGCGACGGCGGTCCACAGGATGACCGACAGGAAAAACAGTTTCGGTTTGGGGAAAAAGGATTGGAACACGGAGTTGGTCCTCAGTGTGGGGGAATGCGGTGATTCCGATAGTTAAAGCAAACGGCGCGAAAAGCCATGTGGCTTCGATCACGCGCTATCACGCTATGGTGTGGCGGGAGAATGGCGGTGCGGCGTTCAGTCCGTCGCCAGGATCATGTTGCGGACGACCGGATAGATCTCGCGTTCCCAGCGTTTGCC
>NZXU01000079.1 GCA_002698425.1 Ahrensia sp.
AGACCTTGGTCACGCGGGCGCCTCCGCTTCCTCCGGGAGCAGCACCGTCGTTAGCGGCATGTGCGACCGGGGCTGCCGCAACGTCGATCCTGCGCGCCTGCGAGCTAGCCTGGCTGGCCGCCTGCGCCTGCGTAAGTGCGGTTGCAGGTGCTGCCTGCTGCGGTGACACGACAAGGGCCGATTTCTCATCCCGGTCGGAGGCGAGGCCGAACACGGTCCAGCCCGCGACCATCGCGCCGGCCACCTTGAGAACGAGGATCATCAAAGCGACATGAACCGCACCGATCATGAAGAAGGCCATCCCGGCCTGCGGATCGACCTGGCCGGGCGTGGCGGTTAATGCGGTGAGGATCGGCACGGCGAGTTCGAGCATGATGCTGCCGCCGAGCACTGCGAACAGCGGGGCGAGCGCGCACAGGGTGAGCCCCTTGACCCAGCCGGTGAACAGTCCGCGCGTGCCATGGAACAGCGCCATGACCACGAAGATCGGCCCCAGTGCGACAAGCACGCCGAGCGCAATCTTGGTCGTCACCAACAGCCCGACAGTGCCGAGCATGAACAGCATCGCGCCCAGCCACATCATGCCTTCGGGCGAGAAGGCAGTGAATTCCTCGTTCGCGCCGCTCGCTTCCTGAATGGCGATGAAAACGACGTCGATTTTCTGCGCGAAAGTATCGGTAGCAGACCCTTGTGCCCCGGTCAGGATGCCCGCGAGATAGTCGGGTGTGGCCACGGCGAGGTTCCACACCACGCTCTGATAGGCGATCCAGCTGGTCGCGAAGGTCAGCACCAGGCCCAGCGTCATCATGCGCGGGACGAGGCTGCGCACGCCGATATTCGTGCGCCCGGTCAGCAGGGCGAAGGCGAACAGCGCGATGAACAACGTAAGGACCAGCGTCAGCACGGTGCCGAGCGAGCCGCCCGGCGCGAACAAGCGCCCGAAGGCGGCCGCGCTGGCTTCGCCCGCGATGCAGTCGACGCCGCGCAGCGCCGCGGCCACACCATTGCCGACCCCTTCGGCGGCTTGCTGGCAGTTCGCGCTCATTCCGCTGCCAAGCCGAGGGCTTCGACCCCCGCCCCGCCTTCATCGTTCGCGCCTCCGGGCCACTTCGTCCCAGTGAGCGCGGGAAACCACTCGCTGGGCGCATCGCCGAGCGCTTCGCGCAGCAAATCGAGACGGCGGACCGAACTTTCACGGCCCGAAAGCAGCGTCAGCACTTCGGGCGCGCCCGACAGGTCGAGCCGCACCACCACGCTGGCATCGGGCTGGCGCACAAGGAAACAGCGGCTGTGCGCAGGCAGCGTGCGGATCAGCGCGAGCTCGTGCTCGGTCAGGCCGAAGCCGTCGCAATAATCCTCTGGCCGGGCGCGGCTGTTGGGCATGAACACCATGGTCGCAGTCTGCTCGACCAATGCGGTAGAAATGCGGCTTTCGAGCGCATCGCGCGCCGACTGCGTGGCGAAACCGACTAGCGCGTTGCGTTTTCTGAGCGTCTTGAGCCAATCGCGGATGCGCGCGGCGAAGACCTCGTCGTCCAGCGCCTTCCAGCCCTCGTCGATCAGGATCATGGTCGGTTTGCCGTCCAGCCGTTCCTCGATTCGGTGGAAGAGATACATCATGGTCGGCGTGCGCAGCTTCGGGTTTTCGAGCAGCGCTGTCATGTCGAAGCCGAGCACGCGGCTCGTCAGGTCGAGCCGATCTTCGGCATTGTCGAACATCCAGGCATGTTCGCCCTCCCCGATCCAGGCACCGAGACGATCGGCCAGATCACCCGGTTGCGGACGGCGGCTGCCCGACAGCAATTCCTTGAAGTGGCGCAGGCGGCGCAGCGAGGCGTCATTGGCATAGGCCGCGTCGACCGCGCCGGCGATGGTCTGTTCTTCCTCCGGCCCCTCGGCCTTGAGCAGCACGCCCAGCCAGTCGCGCAGGAAGGCCTTGTTGCCGGGCGTATCGGACAGGGAGAGCGGGTTGAAGCCGGTCGGCTCGCCCGCGCGGATGCTGTCGTAGCGCCCGCCAATGCCGCGCACGAACAGCTCCGCGCCGCGATCCTTGTCGAACAGGATGGTGCGGGGGCTGAACTTCTGTGCCTGCGCGGCGAGGAAGTTCATCACCACGGTCTTGCCCGAGCCCGACGGCCCGATGACCGAGAAGTTGCCCAGGTCGCCGTGGTGGAAATTGAAGAAGAACGGCGTCGCGCTGGTGGTCTCCAGCAGCGTCACCGCTTCGCCCCAGTGGTTGCCCTGCGCCTGACCGAGCGCGAAGCCGTGCAGGCTCCCGAAGCTGGCCATATTGGCGCTCGAGATCAACGCACGGCGGACGAGATAGCTCTCGTTGCCCGGGAACTGTCCCCAGAAGGCGGGCTCGCAATTGGTATCCTCGCGCACCGCGATCGCGCCGGTATCGGCCAATGCGGCGGCGCAGGCAGCCATGGCATCGTCGAGACGACCGAGCCCCTGTTCCTTGACCATTACGGTCAGATGATGATCGCCGAAGCCGACCGCGCCATTACCCAGCGCATCGCGCGCGGCAAGCATGTCGGCGCGTTCTGCGGCGGCTTCCTCGTCCGCGCTCTTCAGGCGGCGGATGGCCAGGTCCATCCGCTCGCGCGCGGTCTGACGCTCGGTCGGCGCATAGCTTTCGCTCACCACCATTTCGAACGGCAGGCGCAGCAGGCTGTCGAGCAGGCCGGGAGAGGTCGCTTCGGGATAGTCCTTGAGGCCCAGGATTGCGGCAAAATCGGGCGTGCCCGAACCGCGCATCTCGATCGCATCGAGGCCGAAGCTGACCCGGCGATAGGGCAGCATGTGCCCCAGATCGACATCGTCGGCAGGCTTGCGCACGGGGCGCATCTCGCCGTTGTAGAGCGCGCTCAAGAGCTCCAGCATTTCCGAATTGGTATGACCCTGCGGCCCGATGTAATCGCCGAGCGGGGTCGCACCGTAAGCCGATAGCGAAGCCACCAGCCCTTGCGAGGCGGCGCGCAAGCTGCGCAAATCCTTCGGATCGGCGTCGAGCCGTTCGCCGCCACCGCGCTTGAATTTCTTGCTCACACGTTCGGCAAGCCCCGCCTTGCCACGCGCCGGGCGGCGGATCAGCGTAATGAACTGGTCGTTGACGAATAGCTGGCCCGAGCCGAGCCGCTCGCGCCAGCGCTCGTCGATATGGCGGCTGATCGGATCGGGAAACTGCGCCTCCAGCTCCACCGAAACACGGCGCCGGATGACGTGGTGGTAGAGAACGAAACGCGCATCGAGCGTGGAGCGCAGCACCACTTCGCGCGTCGCGGCATGGGCGTTCAGCGCGTCGCTGTCCTCGGTCTCGAACAGCAGGCCCGGCACCTGGATCGCGGTCATCACGCTGCCGTCGCGCAGCAGCATGGTGCTTTCATCGATCAGGCGAAGATAGGGTAGGCGATCGCCGGCGCGCGCTTCCTTCGTGCTCCACGCAGCGGCGCCTTTCCACTTGTCCTTACGCGGCATAGGAATTGCACCCCCAGCGCTTGTAGTTTGCCACCCGCGGGCATTTCGAAACCTTGGTGATCCACAGGTCGAAGATGCGCGGTTCGCGCAGGCAGGCGAAATAGCCCACGCCATGCATCACGGCGAAAACCAGCAAGGCCAGCCAACTGCCGGTGATAAGGAATGCCTCGGTCGTCACCATCCCGTTGATGATGAAGTAGTTATACGTCACCCCCGCGAACATCTGCGGACGCGTCAGCGCGCGGTGAACGGGATGGCGGACGAGCGCGGTCACGTCAGCCTCCTGCCACGCCCTGGATGCCCGCGACGATCGAAGCGGCACCGAATAGGATAAACACGCCGATGATCACAGTTGCCCCGAAGCGCCAGTTAAGGCGGCCGGTCAGCATCATGAAGCCGACGGCAGCAACGGCCATGACGGCAACGGCGGTCGCGACATTGCCGAGCAAGGTCCCCTGCAGCCAGCCAAGCGCGGCAACGATCGGGCCGGAACCTGCGGGATCGGTGCCTTGCGCAAAGGCGGCGCTCGGGATCATCAGTGCGGCAAGCGCCGCCGGAAGGGTGATTTTGCGACTCAAGTATCTACTCCCGTGAATGGTCGGAAAGACGGCCCATAATGGCCGCCACGTAATGCTGTGTTTCGCGGATGCGGGGAATGCCACCCGCGCGAATGACGCGCCCCGGCCCCGCATTATAGGCTGCCAGAGCCTTTTCGAGATCGCCGTCGAACCGGTCGAGCTGTTCGCGCAGATAGCGTGCCCCACCTTCGAGATTGGCGAAGGGATCGTCGGGATCGACACCGAGATCACGTGCCGTACCCGGCATCAGCTGGGCGAGCCCGCGTGCGCCAACGGGCGAAACCGCGTTCGCGCGCCAGCGGCTCTCCTGCCACACCAGCGCTTCGATGAGCGTCGGGCTGAGATCGAAGCGGGCGGCAAGTTCGGCAACCTTGGCCTTGTAGCTTTCCGGTACGAAACGCGCATGCTGGCCAGGATCGGCGACAGCGGCATCCGGAATCACGATGTCGGCAGGGACTTCGGTCAGCGGCCCTGCGGATGCCAATTCGGTTTGGACGGCAGCCGACGCGGCGCCTCCGCCGGTTACCCAGCGCGCTCCGTCAGCGTCGACTTCCATGACATCCGCCTTCACAGGGAAGGCAGTCAGCACCGCGCAGGACAATCCCGTCACCAGCGCCAAGCGTGCGAGAATCATTGCACCCTCCGTCCGGTCCCGATGGCCATGATACATGACAAGCGAGTGACAGGAAGGGCAATGTGCTGTCGAACTGTCGCAAGGTTACAACACACATAAAAAAGGCCCGCCTTCCAAAGAAGGCGGGCCCGGTGGCTCTGCAGTCTTGCGAAGAATTAGCGGAGCGAGAGTGCATAATAGCGAGCGAATTCGCCCTTGTCGAGCATGGCCAGGGCCTTGCGCGCGAGACGGCGCGAATCCACCCATTTTCCATCGGCGGTTTCGAGTTCGACACTGTCGCGCGCATTAGCGGCAGCCGCAAAATCGGCGCGGGCCGCCTCATAGTTGCCCGTGCGCGCGAGCGCGATACCGTGATTGATCAGGCGTGCCGGGTCGTCCGCGGCCAGCTCGTCGCATTTCTCGATGGCCGCACGGGCCGCGGCATTGTCGTTCGCGACTAGCTCTTCATAGCCCACATCGAAATCCGAATGCGGGTCTGCGACCACCTCGACCGGACCCTGCGCCATAAGCGCCAATGCTACACTTGCGATGATCGCCATTTCGGCTCTCCCATATCTGTTCTGCGGCTATGGGTGCCCTGTTTCACCGCATTCCGCAACAAAACTGTAACATTGTCATATTTCTGCAATCCATGGGTTTGGGATGCGGTTTTCGACGAGGCCCCGGTGCTTCGTCGCATTAGTGGTCGAAACTGCAACACAACGGTCATGAAGCGACAAAAACTGTCACGAAGGCCCCCTAGCGGACGAGTCGCGATCAACGAATTCGCGAATCCAGTTCATCCGGTTTTTGAGGGGACCGTTACCCGTGACCAATCTTCATCGTTCGCTCGTCCTCGGCTGCTCGGCTCTGGCTCTCGCCAGTTGCGGCGCCGACGAAATCGTCTCGCCGGGAACCGGCGGGAACATCACCATCAACAATACCAATACGCCTGCACCCACGCCGACACCGACCCCGACGCCCACAGCCACGCTGGTCACTCCGGCAGCCGGCTGCCCGACCATTTCCGATCCGGTCGGCCTGACCGACAGTGGCACGATCAACGGGCCGACCGGTGAATACCGCGTCTGCACCCTGCCTTCGCGCTTCACAGCGTCGTCGACGCTGCCCTATATCGAAGGCCTGCTCTATCGCATTGATGGCCGTGTCGACGTCGGCACCGATGGCGGCCCGGTCGACACCGGTGCGGATACCGATGTCGAACTGACCATCGAACCGGGCGTGATCCTGTTTTCGCAGGGCTCGGGCTGGATGAACATCAACCGCGGCAACACGATCCAGGCCAACGGCACCGCATCGCGTCCGATCATCTTCACCAGCCGCGACAATGTGCAGGGGCTCAACACGATCAACTCGTCGGGCCAATGGGGCGGTCTCGTCCTCTCCGGCCGCGCTCCGGTCACGGACTGTATCGCTCCCGGCGCGACCCCGGGCACGGCAGCCTGCGAACGCCAGGTGGAAGGCGCGGTACAACCCGCCCTGTTCGGCGGCGCAACCTCGGACGACAGCTCTGGCAGCCTTCAGTTCGTCCAGCTCCGTTATTCCGGCTTCGTCCTTTCGGGCGACAACGAGTTGCAGGCCCTCACCACGGGCGGCGTGGGAAGCGGTACGACGATCAACAACATCATGAGCTACAACAGCTCGGATGACGGCGTCGAATTCTTCGGTGGCCGCTTCAACGTTCGCAACCTGATCGTGGTCGGTGCGGAAGACGACAGCCTCGACACCGATACCGGCGTGAAGATCAACATGCAGAACGTGATCGCTATCCAGCGTCCCAACGTTGGCGATACGATCATCGAGGCCGATTCCAATAACGGTCTGGAAGAGCAGACCCCGCGCCAGAAGACGCAGATCTCTAACGCGACCTTCATCCACAACGGCGCCGAGCAGGACCAGGCCATCCGTATCCGGGGCGGCACCGATTTCGCGATCGTGAACTCGGTTCTGGTCGATGCCACGGGCGGCACGCCCTGCCTGCGTCTCGACCTTCCGGAAACGATCCGTGCGGCCGGCGCCGGCCCGGACGAAGACGGTCCGCCGGTCTTCGCAAGCTTCGTGATGGATTGCGCGACCGATTTCCGTGACGGTAGCGGCGGTGTCACTGCTGCACAGACCCAGGCGATTTTCGATGGCGGTTCGAACAACGATGCAGCCTTTACCAACACGCTGACGATGACCTTCGTCAACGGTTCGAACGAAAACGGCGTCGCCGTCTTCGATCCGAAGGCATTGGCCGCGTTCTTCAACACCCCGACGAATATCGGTGCCGCATATCCGGGCAACGACACCTGGGTTCAGGGCTGGACCTGCAACTCGGCCACGGTGACTTTCGACTCGAACGTAACCGACTGCTCGAGCCTGCCGGTCTACTGATCGGCTCCAAAGGCCGCGGGATGCGCACCAAGGCGCATTCCGCGGCCTCATTCGCTTTTCGCACAGGAGCCATCGCAGAGCTCCGCATCCGTTATCAGGCCTGAACATGAGGGGGTCTCGTATCATGTCGACCGGCAAGCAGCTTACCGCGCTGCTCCTGCTCACCACCGCGCTCACTATTCCCGGGGCCGCTTTCGCCCAGGATACCGGTGTGGGCACCGGCGCCGAAGGCGTTCCCGCCGAAGCCGATCCCGCAACCGACGCCGTCCAGGCACAGCAGGTCGAGGGCATCGAGGATACGCCCGAAGAGGAGCAGTTCGAGGAGCCCGAAATCTCGGTCCCCGGTGGCGCCATCGTCGTCACCGGCCGCCGTCGCCAGGACGTGACCCGTGCCTCGTCGCAGGTCGTCTCGGTGCTCGACAGCGCCAGCATCGCCCGCACGGGTGAAGGCGACATCGCCGGCGCGCTGACCCGCGTCACAGGCCTTTCAACCGTGGGCAATGGCCTCGTCTATGTCCGCGGCCTGGGCGATCGCTATTCGCTCGCGCTGCTCAACGGCCTCCCGCTCCCCTCGCCCCAGCCGCTGAGCCGCGTGGTGCCGCTCGACATCTTCCCGACCAGCATCATCGCCTCCAGCCTGGTTCAGAAAACCTACTCGGCCAATTTCCCCGGGGAGTTCGGCGGCGGTGTGATCAACCTCACCACCCGCGCCGTTCCCGACGAAAGCTTCGTCAAGATCAGCGCCGGCATTTCCGGCGACAGCGAAACCACTTTCGGCACCGGATACAGCTATTACGGATCGAGCTACGACTGGTTCGGTTTCGATGACGGGCGGCGCACCACACGCCCGGCCCTGCAGAATTACCTCGACAGCGGCCTTGCCCTGTCCGATCCCAATGTCGACCAGAAGGCGATCCTGCTGGAACTGGGCGATCCCAACCTGATCCTGCTCCAGAGCACGGACACTCTCCCTGTGAACTGGTCTGCGGGCATAACCGCAGGCACCAGTTTCGATGTCTTTTCCGATGGCCGCTTCGGGATCATCGCAACGGCATCGCTCAGCAATAAGTGGCGCAACCGCTTCATTACCCGCCAGACGGCGGTCAACGCGGATCTGGATCTCGACACCGACTTTCGCCAGTTCACCACCGACCAACGCATCCTTGCCAACGCCATGCTGGGCTTCGGCCTGGAAGTGGGCGAGCATCGCTTCCGCGTGGTCAACCTGTTCATTCGCGACAGCCTCAAGCGCGCCTCGCTTGCAGAGGGGACGGACTTCCAGAACGACGATACCGATCAGGTGCAGAACACCGGCTGGTACGAACGTCAGCTAATCGATACCCAGTTCACCGGCGAAATGGAATTCGGTGACCTCTCGCTCGACCTGCGGGCCGGATATGCCCAGACACAGCGTGAAGCCCCGTATGAGTGGGAGTTCACTTATACCCGCACCAACAATACCAGCGATCCGCTTGGCAATGTCTTCCTCAACACGCTCGATCCGCAGCGTGGGGGGGCGATCGTTGCACTGTCGGACCTGACCGAAGACCTTTATTACGGCGGGATCGACCTCAGCTATCAGCTCGCCAACTGGCTGGGGGTGACGGTCGGCGGTGCCTATACGGACACGCAGCGCCTGTCCTCGCGCCGCGAATTCGATATCCGCGCATCAAGCGGTTACCCCGACATTTTCGGCGCCTTCCGCCCGGATGCCCTGCTCGGCGATTCGCTGATCGAACTCGGCTACGATCCCGATGCGCAGGACGCGGCGGGTATCGGGCCGTTCACTTACAATATCTTCGACACCACGGGCTCGGACCCGGCCTTCGAGGCGGGGCTCGAAATCATCGCCGGCTATGTTCAGGCGCGCCTCGAGCCGACGCCGGGTGTCTCGCTCGATCTCGGCGTGCGTTACGAAGATGCCAGACAGCAGGTGGTTCCGCTGGGGCTCGACGGAACGCCCAGCGGGTCCGGCAATTCGACGCTGCTCGAAAACGACTATTTCCTCCCGGGGGCAACGCTCACCTGGGAAGTCACCGACAGCTTCCAATTGCGATTCAATGCATCGAAGACCATCGCCCGCCCGCAGTTCCGCGAACTGATCTTCCAGACATATTTCGATCCGGAAACCAACCGTCAGTTCAACGGCAACCCCTCGCTCATCGACAGCGAGCTGACGAACTACGAGGCGCGCGCCGAATATTACTGGGGGTCGGGCAGCAAGGCCAGCCTCGCGGGATTCTACAAGGATATCGAGAACCCGATCGAAGTCTTCTCCAGCTTCTCGGACAACGACCAGATCAGCGGCTTCGCCAATGCACCGTCGGCCAAGCTCTACGGTGCCGAATTCGAATTGCAGTGGAACAAGGACCTCTACAGCCTCGGCGACTGGTGGGAGAGCAAGCGTCTCGTGGCGATTGCCAACTACACTTACACCCAGTCCGACTTGCAGGTCGGGGCCGACGATATCGCCAGGGTCTTCCCCTTCGCGGACCAGCCGGCGACCAATTTCTTCCGCGACGGCGTGCCGCTCACCGGCCAGTCGGACCATCTGGTCAATCTGCAACTGGGGATCGAGGATCTCGACAAGGTCAGCCAGGCCACTTTCCTGCTCAGCTATGCCAGCGAGCGCGTCACAAGCCGCGGAACGGCCGCGCTTCCGGACATCGTCGAGGATCCGGGCCTGCGCCTGGATTTCGTGGTGCGTCAGGGCTTCGAACTGGCGGGGGCCGATATGGAGCTTAAATTCGAAGCCCGGAACATCACCGGCCGCGACCATTTCGAATTCCAGACCAACGGCACCAACCGGATCGAGATCAACAGCTACGACGTCGGCCGCAGCTTCGCAGTGTCACTTTCCGCCGAATTTTAGGCCGAACTGGACTTCGCACCCGGAAGGGCCGCCCCCGGGCGGCCCTTTTCGATATGAGGCGGAAATCAGCCGCGCGAACTGCCCGCCCTGTGGGTTGGGAGCAGCCGGACCGCCATCGAAACGCCCATCGCCCGGGCAGATATTCTCGCCCCGACTTCACAAGCTCTTTGAAGCTGGCTCAACCGGGCATGAAGCGCTAGCTCCATGGCATGATTACCTGCCTTGCCGTTTCTGGCTATCGCTCGCTTCGAGACGTAAAGCTGGAGCTGGGACCGCTGAATATCGTTACCGGAGCGAACGGCAGCGGCAAGTCCAGTCTCTATCGCTCGCTTCGGCTGCTATCGGAAATCGCGCAGGGTCGAGCGATCGCCTCATTGGCGGCGGAAGGAGGGCTAGCTTCAACCTTATGGGCCGGCCCGGAAAAGATCAGTTCCCGGATGCGTACGGGAGAAGTGCCGGTCCAGGGAACGGTAAGGCGCGACCCGGTAAGCCTTAAGCTCGGCTTTTCGTCGGAGGATTACGGATACGCTATCGACCTCGGATTGCCGAGGCCGTCTACCACGCGATTTGGCCACGATCCCGAGATAAAGAGCGAAGCTCTTTGGACAGGGTCGCACCTGAAACCGTCGAACTTGCTGGCGGATCGGCGCGGCTCTCTTGTCCGCATTCGCAGCAACGATAGCGGCGTGTGGCGGGACAGCATAAAGGACCTGCCCGCCTGCGACAGTATGATGACGCACTGCGCCGACCCTGTCGATGGCCTCGAGCTTCTGCTCTTGCGCGAGCGCATGCGTGCCTGGCGCTTCTATGACGATTTGCACACGGACCGCGATGCTCCGGCGCGCCGTCCAAGAATTGGAACGTTTACGCCGATCCTCGCCAGCGACGGTTCGGATGTAGGGGCCGCGATACAGACCATTGTCGAGATCGGCGATTCCGCCGCGCTTGAAGAGGCAATTTCGGACGCTTTCGACGGGGCATCGCTACAGGTGAACGAACATTTCCAAGTCGAGATGCGGCAACATGGGCTTCTCCGCCCGTTGAATGCGGCAGAACTCTCCGACGGCACACTCCGATATATCTTGCTCGTCGCTGCGCTGCTCTCGCCGCGTCCGCCAGAACTGATGATTTTGAACGAGCCGGAAGGCAGCCTTCACCCCGAACTGCTTGCACCGCTAGCGCGTCTGCTTCGCAAGGCGTCCGAGCGAAGCCAGATTCTCGTGGTATCTCATTCGACGCATCTTGTGTCGGCACTCGAAAAAAGCCCGGCAAGCACATCGATCGAACTTCACAAGGATCTGGGCGAAACCTTCATTGCAGGCCCGCAAGATATCGACTGGAAGTGGCCGACCCGTTGAACGTGCGCTTCAAAGCACCTTGTCAACGAGAAACATCCCAAGAGAGGCGCCACCAGACGGCCCGCTACCGGTCCAGCCCGCCCCTCAGTCGTAGCTGTCGTAGACATAGCCGAGCGAGCGGACGGTCCGCACTCTTTCGCCCGCCGATACGGACCGCAGCGCGCGGCGGAGGCGGCCGATCCAGACATCGACGGTGCGTTCGTCGATTGGCGGTTCCTGCTTGCCCAGCGCCGCGATGAGATCGGCCCGCGACAGGACCCGGTCGGGATTCTGGGCCAGGAAATGCAGCAGGCGGAATTCATTGGGGCGAAGGTTCAGCGGATGACCGTTCCACCGTGCCTGCAGCGCGGCGAGATCGACCAGCAGCGGTCCGAGTTCGAGACGTTCGGTCACGCGCGTCCTTGCGCCACCGGGCTCCAGGGCCATCACGCGGTCGAGAATGGCGGTGCGGTCGATCGGCCCGATCAGATAATCGTCGGCCCCGGCGCGCAAGGCCCGGCGCTTGTCGTCGGCATCGTCCTCTTCGAGCAGGATGGTGACATGCGCATCTTCCATCCGCGCGTCCGAGCGCAGGCGCCGGCACATCTCCAGTCCCGAAAGATCGTCCATCACCCAGTCGACAAAGACGCAGACCGGCCCTTCGACAAGGCGCCGTGGCCCGTCGGGATAGAGACGCCCGAAAGCATAGCGGATATCGCCGTTCTCGAAATCGGTCCATTCGCCAACAATCGGATCGGTCAGGAAGATATTGATCGTTCGCACGTGGTCTCGCCCCACCCTGTCCCGAGGAGCGATG
>NZXU01000080.1 GCA_002698425.1 Ahrensia sp.
ATCGGCATGATCTGCCCGGTCGACTACGAGAACCGGATCACTCAGACGGCACAAGCCGCCTGACCCTGTGTCCACCAAACGGGGTCAAGCCCAGCGTACTTCATCGCGCACCCGTCAGCTGACGTCATCGATACCGCCGTCGAGCTTCACGATGAGCTGACGACCTACCTGCGACGGCTTGAGGATGCTGCTCCGTTGATGGGGGACATGGTCAACGTCCTGCTGTCTCCAACGTTGGGCCGGGACGAGGTACTGCAGCGCCACCTCAACGACCTGATGCTGCAGTCGCGAGCTGTCGAGATCGGCGAACGGTCGGCCAAAGTCATGCAGTTGGTAAGCCTGCTAGGCACGCTCATCGACATATGGGAGCCAGGCCAGCCAAGCATCCTCAGCCCTCCCTCGTGAGGGTGCGGGCAAGCGGCGATGACTCGGGACCGGGGCATAAGCGCCATGGTCGGCATGTGGTGCATATGTGGTGCAGGCGTGAGGTCAAGGACGCAAAAATGCCGCTTGAACTGCGGTAATGCTGGTGCGCGATACTGGGATTGAACCAGTTTCGTTGGTGGGCCGGTGTGGAGTTGTCTGACCTGCCCAGAAAGCCTCTGAACTGGCGACACGCTTGACAGTAACGCTGGAGCCAGGCGGAAGCAAGTACCGTTTGGGTTAGTCTCTTATTGCGCGTTTATTGCGCGGACGGGAGACGACAGTGACGCAGGCCGATGCCAAGAAGAAGCGGGACCGCCGCAAGTTCGGCCGCATCCGCCAGTTCAAGAGCGGTCGCTGGCAAGCCAGCTACACCGGACCCGACGCCAACGTTTACATCGCACCCAAGACATTCGACGCCAAGGTCGACGCCGAAGCGTGGCTCACCGACCGCCGCCGCGAGATCGACCGCGAACTCTGGTCACCCGCCAGCGGGCAGGAGGAGCGGCCCAGCGCCCTGTTCGGTGAATACGCCGAGGGCTGGCTCAAGCAGCGCAGCATCAAAGACCGCACCCGCGAGCACTACCGCAAGCTCCTCGATAACCACATCCTGCCAATCTTTGCCGATGTAGAGCTTCGAGACATTGCCCCAGAAGCGGTGCGCCGCTGGTATGCCACCACCGCCGTCGGTACACCGACGATGCGAGCGCACTCCTACTCGCTTCTGCGGGCCATCATGCAGACCGCGATGTCCGACGACCTGATCGACTCGAACCCCTGCCGCATATCCGGGGCATCAACTGCACGGCGCGTTCACAAGATCCGCCCCGCGACATTGTCAGAACTCGAGGTCATCACAAAGGCCATGCCCGACCCGTACCAGGCGTTCGTCCTGATGGCCGCCTGGTTGGCCATGAGGTTCGGAGAGTTGACCGAGTTGAGGCGCAAGGACATCGACCTCAATGATGAAGTGGTCCGTGTGCGCCGCGCTGTCGTGCGTGCAGGCGACGCTTTCAAGGTGACAACTCCCAAGAGCGACGCCGGCATCCGGGATATCAGCATTCCGCCCCATCTAATCCCGGCCATCGAGGATCACCTCGACCGCTACGTACAGCCGGGAAAGAACGCTCTTCTATTTCCTTCGGTCGGCGACCCTGATCGCCACCTCGCGCCGAGTGCGCTGTACCGGATGTTCTACACGGCGCGGACGAAAGCCGGTCGCGATGACTTGCGAGTGCATGATCTTCGGCATTCGGGAGCGGTGCTGGCCGCCGCAACTGGGGCGACACTGGCGGAATTGATGGGCCGCCTTGGCCATTCGACGCCGCAAGCCGCCCTCAAGTACCAACACATCGCGGGTGGGCGTGACCGAGAAATCGCCGCACTCCTGTCAAAGATCGCCGAAAACGGGGGACCATCAACGTGAACCGCTATGTGGTGTTGTGTGACTGCGGAGGGCGGGCTGAATCTGCCTGGTGGGAGCCGGTGAATGGGCGCCACGTCGTTGCCGTTATCGACGATGGGCGACCCGCAGGGGCTCTCCAGGTTGAACCGAATTATTTCGGCGGTCACGGCGGCAATGTCGGTCCGGGCGGATTTGCGTTCGCGTACAGCACCGAGCCGAACAGACTGAACGAACACCGCGACCCACTGAATCTTCGTTGTCCCGCGGCGTGTCTACCCAAGTTGCCCCGGATACGCGAGTCAACCATCGCGGTGGTGCTCGACCGCATGTCCATTGACAGCTTGGAGTCGATCGACTTCCACGAACGAGACGAGCCGGCCAGCGCCGCTGATGCCCTGAAGATGCAGCAAGAAGTAGAGGCCGATTTCTCGCGGGAGGAGTACGACGGCGAGCGACCCACGCTAGTGCCGGTGTATTCGACGCGGCGCGTCATCCCGTGGGCGGCCCTCGTTTACGGAGTTTCCAAGATGACGAAGGACCGTCGTTGAATCCGACTAGGAAAACTGTGTCACGCCTTGACACAGTTCCCCGCCTGTCGTCCCGGTTGTGAACGCTCCGCTTCCGCTTGGCGCGCCTAGAGTCGACTAACTTCCATTTGGCGCTATAGTAGGAGACGCGTCACCCAGACCTTGGGGCTCGACAGCATCACTTTGTTGATGTCTGAGAGGCCCCGAGATGGTGAGATCAACCCAATCCAGCTCACATGAGAGCAAAGGCGCCCAGCGCCGGTATAGCAAGCTCAGCGAGGCCGCCGAGTACCTCGGCGTGACCACCCGCACGGTGCGAGCGATGATCGCCGATGGCCGGCTAACTGGCTACAAGAGTGGCAACCGCCTTGTCCGCGTTGACCTTAACGAGGTCGACGCCGCAATGCAGCCGTTCGGCGGTGCGGCGTGAACTATCGCAACGACCCAGCCTGGCGGCAGGCGCAGCAAGCTTTCATCAACCCCGACGCTGCGAGCGCAGACGAGCGCATGCTGCAGAGCATTGCAGCAGCAGTGACGATGTGGACTGTCGAACGGGCGGGTGAGACCGCCTGATGCAGAAAAGCAGAAAGCCGGCCCCCCGCCAGGAAAGCCGGCCCTCTCACATCACCACCGATACCGACGATTCTACAACCAGATGCCCGAAGGGGTGTCCGTGGCGCGGCGAATGTCCCGTCCACTCGCTGCCACTTCCAAATGGCTTTGACGAAACCCGGTGCTTGATGCGTGGGCCGGTCCGCAACCGCCGGGCAGTTCGGGTGGTGAAGTGATGACTGACCTGTCCTCAGCCTCGCAGCAAGTTTCGTGGGCAGACGTACACGCCTTCGTGCTCCCGAAATTGGTCCGCGTGGGCGATTGGCCCATGCTGGGCAGCCCTGTCTGGTGCGACCTCGACGACCGCGACCCCATCAAGTGGGCCTCAGTGCTCGACGGAGGCCAACATTGGGCGCTGCGGGTCGAGTACCTGCAGCAGGCCGAATGCGACGCATCAAGAGCGATCTCAGCTGCAGAAGACTGGGCCGCGATTGCCCGAACCATCAAGACGCGTAGCGACTACTTCGCCGCACGGCCCTGGATGAATCGTAGGGCCGCCTGATGACTGTGGATACCAGTAGGGCGACGGCCATCGCCGAACGCCTCAATGCGCTCGCCCGCGACGCGGTTCCCGGTTCCGGCATAGGGACTCCGGAACCGGAACCGCAGACAGTTCCCGGTTCCCAGAACCGACCCGGAACCGAGAACCACGATGTCGTCAAGGTAGGGACATCGAAGTCGTCTGACGACCTGGATGTCACGGTTCCCGGTTCCGGAGTCCCTATGCCGGAACCGGGAACCGCCGACGAAAAACCGCTCTACGTGGACATTCGCGGAATGCTCGACGGAACCCTGCCGGAGCCGCCGGAACCGCGATTGGGTCGACGCACCGACGGCAGGTGCCTGTTCTACGCAGGTCAAGTCAACTGGGTCTTCGGCGACCCAGAGAGCGGTAAGACCTGGCTCTGCCTCGCTGCGACGGTGGAAGCCCTCAACGCAGGCCGGCGGGCGCTCATCGTCGATTTGGACCACAACGGGCCGGCGGCCACCGTGCGGCGACTGCTCGACCTCGGTGCACCGATAGAGGCTCTGCGCGACCCCGACCGGTTCCGGTACTGCGAACCTGAAGACCGCCTCGAGTTGCGACAGGTGATCCTCGATTGCGCGTCGTGGCGGCCAGCGGTTGCACTGGTCGACTCCATCGGCGAGCTATTGCCGATGTACGGTGCCAGCTCCAATTCCAGTGACGATTTCACCCTCGCGCACAGCAACGTCCTGAAGCCGCTGGCCCGAGCAGGAGCGGCAGTCCTGGCGGTCGACCACCTCGCGAAGGGCGCGGACTCTCGAGCAGCAGGGCCGGGAGGTACCGCAGCGAAACGGCGCGCCATCGGCGGCGTATCGCTTCGCGTGAAGGTCAAACAGCCGTTCACACCGGGCCATGGCGGAAGCGCCACATTGCTGGTCAACAAAGACCGGCACGGCTCGGTGCGGGCACACTGCCCGGTGGGAGACCGGGAGCCCGTCGCTGGCACCTTCAAACTCCTGGCATTCACCGAAGGTGTCTTGGAGTGGGCGATCTACCCACCCGCCGACGGCGAACGGAACAGCGACGAAAACGCTCCGCCGGACGATGTAGCCGCCATCGCCGCGCTCGACCCACCCCCGGCGACGGTCGAAGACGCCCGCGGTCGACTCAAGTGGAACAAGCAGCGGGCAGCGACCGCATTACGTACCTGGCGGGAACAGCAGGGCGAGCAATGAGGCGGGCCAACGGCAAACCCATCTGGGACAGCTACGCCGACGTGGCCGACATGTCCCGCCCATGCCCGAACTGCGGTGCCGTCAACACCTGGTGCACCAAACCGGACGGGCGCGTACGCCGAGTCCCCTGCGTCAGCCGCCTCACAACCAACCACCACATCACCATTGAGGAGAACACCCAAGCATGACTAAGGACCCCGCCGACTACCTCAAGTACGCCGCTGCGATGCTCTGGCAGCGCGTGGAATGGACAACCGAGACCATCGCGGTATCTTCCTGCGACGGCGCCCATGACCACGAGCTGGACGCTATCACCGACGCAGCATGCGAAATCAAGTCACTCGCCATGCAGTTCGGCGATCCACGCCGCTACTCCGACGGGCGCGCAGTCCAGACCACGCAGCAGATCGAGGACGGCTGCTACACCGTCCACGTATGGCACCCCGAGGCAGCCACCGAAGACCCGCGGTCCTGGCGCGGCTCACTACGCCACGACCCCGATGAACCATGCCCCGGCGTGTACGAAGTCACCACCGACCCGGCCACGCAACAGGTTCACGTCCGCACAGTGAGGCTGGCGTGAGCGCCCTGCCAACACCAGCCACGTGGCTGGCCACAGGGTCACAACGACAACTACGGCGCGTTACCCGGCACGGCGGTCAGTGGCCGCAGCATCGCCACAAGGCCCGGATGCGCAAGCGCCGCCGCAACCAACGCAAGCAGCCAACTGCCTTTCTGGGCAGGGAAGTTCTCCGACTGTCGGAGAACCGATGAGCGGACAACGACACCAGTGCACCGTGTGCCGTGAACGCGACACCGCCAGCACCACCCGTGTGTGCTGGCAATGCCGGCCCAGCCCAGGCGTGGAGGTCCGCAACAACCTCGTTTATGTCGACGGTCTACCGCCGCTCACAACAGAGAAAGCGCTACAGCTCGCGCACCGACTCGCGGACGTGCTGACGCCATGACCGACCAACTACGAGGAGGGTCGAAAATGGTGATTCCGGACTATCTGCTCGGCGGCGTCCTCTACGCCCTCGGCCATTTCGTCCACGAACGCGACCGCGCCGGCAGGGGAGTCCCCGCCGAAGTAAGAGCCGCGCACCGCTGGCTCAACACCATGTCCGCTATCGGACCTTTATCTGGTTGCGATGCAGAAGAATCAGAAGCGGATGACCTGATCGGCACCGCACAAGCAGCCGTTCTCCTCGGTTGCACCGAGCGACACGTGCGGAGAATCCAGGCTGACCTCGATGGAGTACGGCCCGCCGGACGACACCTGGTGTTCTCACGCCGACAGGTCATCCAATACGACCAAGCACGAAGGGAACACCGTGAGCTGGCTTAGCGACGCCATCCAGGCGCAGACCAACAACATCGGCGCTGCGATGACCAGCACGCCGCACCGGCAGAAGATCATCGAACTCCGCGCCGCATACAACAACGCCCTGGCCGATGTCCGCGGTGACGCCTCACTGTCCGAGCTGGGCCGGACACAGATGATTGCCCGCGCCTGGACCAACACCCGCGCCGAAATCGCACGGCTCGAGCAACTCGACTTCGACACCAACGTCAAGCGATACAACGACATCGAACGTCAAGTGTTCGGCACCGCCGCAACATCCGGCGCAGACGCAGTGTCCTTCCGCGACGCCACCGATCGCGCCGACAAACTCGACACCGCCGAAGCCGCCATGAAAGCCCTCGGCAACGCTGAACTCTCCGGTGACACCATCCTCGCTAAGGCTGTCGTCATGCGGGCCTGGCAAGCCGACTGGGGCCAGGTCGTCGACCAGTACGCCGTCACCCACCCCACCGTCACCGACAAGCTCGCCGAACTCGGGGCACTGCGTCAAACCCTCGACGGTCGCGTCTCCCGTCTCGGCGGGAAGGTCGGCGCCAGCCTCATCAAACCGTCCGAACTGCAGGGCAAGATGCCCGACGAGATCAAGCGCCTCGCCGAAGCTGACCCGTCGCTGAGCATGTCTGCAGTCTCGGCCGCCCGCATCGCAGGCACTGCAACACCACAGGACGAGGCAGACGCCCGAGCCCAAGCTGTTGCTGAAGCCCGAGCCCGAGCAGCTCGAGGCGAGTAACGGTGCCGAAGAGTCCGATGATGCTGACCCCAACCGACACTTCGGAAGTGTTGGTTGCAGGCGCGCTTGCACCCCCTGGCGGGTGTCCCCATACGGCCACCCCAACGTTGACCCCTGCTGAGAGAAATTGCTGCCGCCGCGAGTTTCTCGAAATCTGCACAGGGGGCGGGCATGGCTAGCCGGGGTACTAAACCCAAGCCTGTGCTGCAGGTGGTGCGTGAGGGCAATCCCGGTCACCGCCCGCTGAACGATCCCGTAGTGCTGCCGCCCACGGCGTTGCGTGAACCGGACTGGTCGGCCATCTTCTGCGGCTCCGGCGATGAGAACGACCGGGCACGTGCGACAGCTGCCGCGCTGTGGGCCAAGACCGCGCCCGTTCTGAGCCGCTGCATCGGACTGGTTGGGGAGCAGCAAGAGGCTCTCGCCGACTTCTGCGTCACGTGGGCGCGTATCGAACAGGGCGAGCGGGCTCTGTCACGGGAAGGCGTCGTCACCGAGGGCTACCGAGGCGGGCCGGTGCGCAACCCGTGGGCGACCGCGCTGCACCAATACCGATCACATGCCCGCTCACTTGCGGGGGAGTTGGGTCTGACGCCGGCCTCATTGACGCGGCTGCGCCGGCCGGAAGGCGTGGATGACGATGACCCGTTCGACTGACCGGCACACCCCCTGGCGGGTGATCCCAACAGGCGGTCCAAACCTTGACCCCGGTCGAGGGGACTCGCAGTCCAGAGACCTGAAATTTTCTGAGGAGGCATTCGTTGAGTGCTGACCTGGGCGAATACCCCGACATTTTGCGCGCCCAAGAGTGGGTTTGGCAGTACATGCGCGGCAACGTCAAGGCCGCCGTAGTGGTGGAACAGAGCGGCCCACCGATACGGCCGTCCGCCGTGATCGGCGCTGTGATGACTCTCCTCGCCGAACAGGGGTTGATGCTCGCCCCGATGCGCGCCGGGGATTCTGATGAGGAGGTGGCCGATGCCGATCACTCTGAAGGTTGAGGCGCAGGCCGATAACCGTTCATTCAAGCAGGCCGCCGATCATGCAGAGCGGTATTTCTCCGACGCGGGTAAGGCGGCGTCTGGTTCGTTCGCGAAGTCGTTCGGCGCCGGGTCGAAGGAAGTGCAGAAGGCGACTGCTGATGCGGTCAAGGCGTATGACGCTGTTGCTGATTCGGCGGGTAAGGCTGCTACCGCGGAGAAGCAGCGCCAGCAGTATCTCGACAAGTCGGAGTCCTTGGCGAGAAAGGCCGCGCAGGCTGAGGAGAAGATTCAGAAGGCCCGCAACTCCGGTGATGTGAAGGCTCAGGCGTCCGCTGAGAAAGAGTTGGAGCGGGTTCGGGAGCAGCAGGCCCGAACCTCTACTCAGGTTGTGCGGTCTGCGGAGTCGGTGAATCGCATCCGCCGGCAGGAGCAGCGGGAGATTCGGGAGTCGATTGCGGCTTACCGCAATCTGCAGCAGGCTCAGATGAACCCGGCCCGCGGTCCGGGGTTCCTGTCGGGTATCACCAGCCAGTCGTCTGGTGTGGTGGGGCAGTTCTCCATGCTGGGCGGGTCGGCGGGTAAGGCGTTCGTCGGTGGGGCGGTCGCAGCGATCACGGCGGGTGCGTTCATCGCAGTGGGCGCCAAGGCCGCGGGCCTCGTGGTCGACGGATTCAAGTCGGTTATGGACGCGGGGCTGGACTTCTCCCGCACCGTCAACAACTTCCAGGGCGTGACCGAAGCAACCGCGGGTCAGACCGCCCAGATGTCTGCCGCTGCCCGCGCGTTGGGCGCTGATACGACGATGGCCGGTGTTTCGGCCTCCGACGCTGCCTCTGCGATGACTGAGTTGGCGAAGGCCGGCTTCACCGTTGACGAGGCGATCACCGCGGCCCGCGGCACAATGCAGCTCGCCACCGCGGCTCAGATCGACGCCGCCTCTGCCGCCGAGATTCAGGCGAGCGCGATCAACGCCTTCAACCTTGATCCTCTGAAAGACGCCTCGCGGGTCGCTGATGTCCTCGCCAACGCCGCGGTCGGCTCCGCGGCCGACATCCCGGACCTCGCGCTGGCACTGCAACAGGTGGGTGGTGTCGCCAACGGGTTCGGTGTCTCTCTCGAGGACACAGCAGCCGCTCTGGGCATGTTCGCCAACGCAGGCATCAAGGGCTCCGACGCCGGCACCCTGCTCAAAACCACCATGCAGTCGATCACCGACCAGGGCGCTCCTGCACAGGAAGCCATCAACCAACTTGGGTTGTCGCTCTACAACTTCGACACGGGCCAGTTCGTCGGCTTCCGTGAGTTGTTCCGCCAGTTGGATGAAGCACGGGAACGCATGTCGCCGCAGCAGTTCCAGGCGCAGTCCAACATCCTGTTCGGCTCGGACGCAATGCGGGCCGCGATGCTCGGCAACGTCGAAGCGTTCGACCAGATGGAAGCAGTTATCAGCCGCGTCGGTACCGCCGCCGACATGGCGAAAGCCAAGATGCAGGGCTGGCCCGGCATCGTCGAGGGCATCGAGAACTCACTTAGCGAGTTGAAGCTGTCGCTGTTCGACGACACCTTCAACACCGCCGCCGGCCGCCAGGTCGGGCACCAGTTGGTCGAATCCCTCGACGGTCTGGTGCAGTGGGTGAACACCCACAAACCGGAGATCATCGGTTTCGTCTCTTCGATGGCGTCTATGGGTGTTGACATCGCGGATAACTTCCTGATGTTCACCGCCCGCATGATGGACGCTGGGGCGACGATGCTCGACTTCGTGAACATGGTGTTCACGTCCATGATTGAGGGCGGCTCGAAAACCGCTCAACTGTTCGGCGGGATCATCAAGCACATTCCCGGCTTCGCCTCGGTCGGTGAGGGCATCGAGAGCATGGGTGTCAAGTTCGATGACGCCGCCGACAGGTTCCAAGCTCTGCCGGGTCAGATGCGGCAAGGTGCGGATGCGATTGATTCGCTGCGTTCCGGTATGCGGGGTATGCGCGACGACTTCACCGGCGCTATGGGTGAGATGGCGTTGGCGGAGCAGAAGACCCGCAACTATACGCGCGCGTTCGACACGTTGAAGAACGCTGTTGAGCTTGTGCCGGGGTCGAAAGAGATTGTTCTGAAGGACAACTCGCCGGAGGTTGTGGAGAAGCTGAAGTCGCTTGGTTTTGCGGTGCAGAACCTTCCGAACGGGCTGGTTAGTATTCGGGTGGAGTACCGCGACCCGTCGGGGAAGCTGGTTGATCCAAGCCAGTTGGGGATTTCGCAGCGGCAGATTGATGACCGGGACAACCGTCAGCATGATTGGGGTATTGATCCGCCCGCTGCTGCCGGGCCGACACCTCCTGCGGGTGGGTGGCCTGCTATGCCTGCGAGTGGTGGCGGATCGAGCACCGTGTCCCTGCCGGATGCTCCGGTGTTGCCGATTCAGTACACCGACACTGCGGGGATGTCGCCGGAGATGCAGTCGGCGCAGAACCGTGCCGACGAGGCCCGCCACAACGTGGCCGAGAAAGAAGCCCGCGTCAACCAGCTTCTCCAGTCGAATGTGGCGACCGCTGATGAGATTCAGAAGGCCCGCAACGATTTAGCGAAGGCGCAGCAGGACAACGACGAAGCGCAGAAGCGTCTCCAAGAGACGCAGATGAAGACGTACCAGAAGGGCACGAAAGAGCTTAACGGTATGGCATCGACGTTCTCCGATATCGGTGCGCAGCTGGATAAAGACCTGGGGTTGTCGAATGGGTTGGCGGGGTTGGCGGACAACTTTGTTCGGTTCATCGCCACGTTGGCCGCCGCGCCTCTGTTGGGTCCGTTGTCGGCCATCTCTCAGGCCAAGGGCGATGAGGGCTCCGGCCTGGTGGGCATCCTCGCTTCTACTGGCGCGCTGGGGGACCGGTTCAAGCCCGATAGCGCCACCGCTTCCAACATGGGGCCGGAGGCGCTGCGACCCACCAGCCTGTCGAGCATTCCGCAGTCGAAATTCTCCGACGCCGGCCTCCTGCCCGCTACGGCGAAGCTGAACGACATCGTCGCCGCGATGTTCCCCCAAATCACCGACATCGGCGGGTATCGGCAAGACCCCCACCCCGACCATCCTTCCGGGCGGGCGCTGGACATCATGATTCCCGGCGGGACTACCCGTGGTGGCGCGAACCCGCAGGGCAAGGCTCTCGGTGACCAGATTTGGGATTTCCTCACCACGAATGGGTTGATCGATCCGAATGGGTCGCTGTGGCAGACCGACACGGGTGGGGATCACTACGACCACATTCATGCCCGCATCGCGGAGGGTATGGAGAACGCGTTGCCGGGTGTTCTGCAACCGCCGGCTGGTAGTTCGATGTCGTCGATGTCGGCGGGCGGTTTCCCGATTCCGCTGCCGGTGACCATCGTTGGCGGTATCTCGCAGCTTGGTGATGTCGCGTCGAGTGTGGCGTCCGCTGTGTCTGGCCGTAATTGGGATGCGCTGGCTCAAGCTGAGGCCAGCGGCAATTGGGCGGCCAACACGGGTAACGGCTACTACGGGGGGTTGCAGTTCGACCAGCCGACGTGGGATGCGTCGAAGCTGCCGGGGATGCCTGCACGGGCGGACCTGGCGACCCGCGAGCAGCAGATCGCCGCCGCGGAGAATGCGATCACGCAGCGCGGCGGAAACACGTCGTCGCTGTGGCCGCAGAACTATGGCTTGCTTGGTGCCCCGTCCACCGCTGCTACCCCTGGTGCCCCGCTTCCTGCATTGGGCTCCGTCCCCGGCTCAGGCGGCCCGTTGGGCCTGCCGGGTGTTGGTATGCCCAACGCGGCGCCGATGGGCTTGACTTCGCAGGCGTATCCGGCTGGCCCCGCTGGTGGTGGTGTCGGTTTGGGTGGCATGGCCTTGGATGCCGCGATGCTTGGAACCAGCGCCATCGACATGATGGCGCCCGGCGCAGGCGCAGCCGCCAAGATCGGTATCCAGGTCGCGAACCGCACCGCGAAGTACCTTGGCCAGGTCGCCGGTATCGGTGTGTCGGGTTTGTTGGAGACGTTCACCCCCGCGGGTAGCAATCCGAAGGCTTCTATCGGTAATTCGTGGTTCGGGAAAATCATGGGCGGCCTGGCCGGTGCGAGTCCTGCTCTGCCGAACATGGCTGGCGGGAAAGCCCCCGAGATGGAGGGCAATGGGGCACAGAACGGCGCCCAGGCTGCGGGGAATCAGGTCAACCAGAGCGTGACCATCAACAACAACCACGCCACCGAGGACATGGCCGGCAATCAGGCGGCCCGTGAACTCGGCGCAATGTATGCCCCGGCGGGTCGAAGATAGCCGACAACAAGAAGAAAGGACTCCGAAGAATGTCAGTCAGCGCGGAACTCCGACAGCACAGCGCCGATGAAACCGTCAGGGACTCCCTGGCGACCTTCCAGTTTCTCAATTCGGTTTTCCAATTGGACGACGCTAGCGAGGAGAAGCCCCGCGATGCGGTTCGCAAATTTCTGGATGAGTTCGGGGTCTACGCTGCCGCTGTCTCCGCGGACTGACTCGAGGTTGACCCCCAGCTCGTCGATGACGGCGTAGCTGAGCGGCATCGTCTCCGGCAGCTGATTCAGCAAGGTGCGAAATCCAGCTCTAACGTTATCGGGGTCGGACATTCGCATGCTCCTTCGTCTTCGCCGCTAGCTCCCAACCGAGCGTAGGAGAGTCTTGGTGCCCGTGGCGCGGTTCGCCCTGTTTAAGGGGTGACGCCGCTCCCGAGCTGAAGTGCTTACCGTGGAGGAAGCCACTAGCTACGAATTAGGGGGTAACACTCTGTGGATAGGAACATCGTCATACCCGGTCACCTCGAAATCGCCGCTGAAGCGGCGGGTCGGCTAAACAGCGGAGAGTGGTCTACGAACGAAACGTTGGTCGCGGCCCTATCCGACCTTGAATCGTTCGTGCGGACACCGCCGAGCGATATGCCGTTCATCGACGCTGGCCCGCTTGAGGGTTTCCCCATCACCAAGACCGTCGTTAACGGCTTCGAGCACGTGACCGCGGAGCAGTCCAGTAAGGCGCCCTGGGGCTATGTGGCGGTGTCCCAACTTGGCTTTGTTGTTGCGGCGATCAAGGCCCTGGAGGCGCAGAACCAGCATCTGGTTCGTCGCATCGCAAAACTCGAAGCGGAGTAGCGATGGTCTGATATGGCGAAAATCTCAGGTCAGCGGCCTTCTCGTGCCGTTTGAGCTGGTGTTTCCGCTAACGAACACGTTACGTTCATCGAAAAACAGGGCATAGTGGATCACATAGCGGACGTGTCTGGTTGTACAGTTCGCGAGGAGAACGGCCCGGGGGGAATTGTGGGGAGACAGGTGTCGAGATGACGTTGGCAATAAATTACGAGGCGCCCTCGGACATCGTCGAGGCAGACGCCGACTCGAATCTGCACCTAGACGCTGGTCAGCCTCACCGCAAGTATGTCCGCATCGTGGAAGACGATGGCGAGATTCGGCTGGTTCCGCTTGATCGTTTGCACGAATCCGAGCGCGCCATCCTTGAGGATGACCAGTTGTACAAGGCTACCCGGGCCGGCTTGAAGGAGTTTGCTGCCGGGGAGCGGCGGTCCAGCGACTGGCTCTTCGACGAGGAGTGAGCAGCGAAACGGTCTGGCTTAGCCCCTCCGTTGACGAGTGGTTGAAGGCTGCCAAGAACTCGCCGAAGCTTCGGGACCGGTTCAGGAAGGCCGCTCGAGCTATCCGAATGATGCGTGAAGCAGGGCCGGCCTACCCCTCGTTCTGTACGCATCAGATGCGGTACCTCAAGGGGCCGGGCGGTGTGACGATCTGGAACTCTTACGTCGAGAACAAAACGCCTCAAGCCTGGCGGATGTACTGGGTGCGCTGCGAGGACGGGTCGATTCAGATTATCTCGATCGGGCCACACGACCACGAACCTGGCAGTCAGCCCGGTACTTAGCAGTGCGCCCCGGCACGCTTTTCGACGGCCGGGGCGCTACTGGGGGAGAACTCGAGCCTAACCCCCGGGCGGAGAGGTTGACCGCGCCAATTTTGCTGCCTCGGCGAGTGTGCGGGAGAGCGCCTCTGCCTCGTGGACAGTCATCCTGAGCCCGCGGTCGAGGAAGTTGTGCGGCCAGGGGATGGGGCCGTGGATCTTGATCCCCGACAGGTGGAGGTAGACGCCGGGCGCTTCGTCGGCATCCCGATACGCCATTGCCCCGATCTGCTGGGAATCCCCGTCAGAGTCGGCTGCGGTGGCCTCGAGGGAACAGATCAACGTACTCGACGATTGACCAGCAGGTTTGATCCCCGCGGCATGTGTCCTCGGGGTGTCCGTCGCCGTAGTCGCACCATGGAGCGCATTCGACTGGCGGCATGTATTCGAGTGGTTCGATGCTCACAGCTCACGCTCCCCAGATGTCGGCGCCGACGTGCTTGGCGATCTTCTCCAACCGCCGCATCACGTATTCGTCCTTGTTGATGCAGTCGTGGCTGTCGGCCGCGGCGACGAGCTGGGCGGCCAGTTGACGGGCTTCCCCGGGGGTGAGGTTGAACATGAGGCGGCGCCAGTCGCCGCCCTCCTCGGTTGGTTCGGGAATCTCGCCGTTGAAGGTGGCCGCAAGCTGAACACCGTCACGGTTGCGGTTAGCGGTGCGCAGTTCGTCCTGCGTGAACAGGCCGTCGTTGTACGGACTGATGACCGAGCACCAGAACTGCGTGCGAGTCCAGCCGGGCTCGGTGACCGCCTCGGCGCTTCCTCCACCCGTGCGTTCGCAGTAACCGGGGTGCTCGCCATAGCCGTCGTTGACGACTTCGCGCCATCCGCAGCCGACGATGCAGGTTCCGGCGCTCTTGTGCATTGCAGTGGTCATTGCGTTACCTCCGAGGTGAGTAGTTGTGCAAGTTGCGCGGCCTGATCTGCTGTCAGGACCACGAAGGCTTCTTCTTTGCCGCGGTAGAAGATGGCGAGGAACTTTTCGCCGGCATAGTCCGAGAACTGAGGCTCGAACGGTGTGCACACGATTTCCGTCTTATCGTCCTCGGCGGGGTCGACGACGATAACGTTCTGATTGGTTGTGGTGCTCATTTGGCCACCCACCCGTCAATCTCGTCGGCCGCGGCAATGAGCGCGGCGGCGAGTTCCCGCGCCTCGTCGCTGCTGACGGTGACTCCTGTATCCCGGGCGCCGTCCTCACCCCGGTACATGGTGTCGATTGAGACGCCGGGGCCGCCGTCACTCGGGTCGTACGACAGTTGGCCGTCCCACCGCTGCACGGCGTGGGTGTACACACCGACGGTGGTCAGACCCTCGTTTGAGGCGCGGTCGACGGTGACCGATTGTGTGCATCCCCAGATGACTCGGCACGGTTCGGCGTCGGCTGACCAGTCGTCGGCAGAGGCACCGGCCGGCGGCTTCACGTCTGTTGTGCTCATCGCGCGACCCCCTCCGAAACGAGGTCTTCGACAGTCGAAGATCTGGTTGCTCCTGCTGCCACCTGAATGCGGTACAGGTGTGGCTGGTCGATGCGCTGCACCCAGCCGGCGACCGCGTCTTCGCACGGCTGGCCGGGAGCGGCGTCACAGATCGGGCACTGGACTTCTAGGGCCTGCACGCGGCACGCAGGGCACTCTGCGCGCCCATGTTCGGCTGAGAGCGTCATTTGATTTCCTCCCGGTGTGAAGCTGCTCCAACCGGCCCTATTGCGCGTTTATTGCGCGGAAACGACGAAGGCCCGGTAGAAACCGGGCCTGACCTCGCAAAACTCTGGTGCGCGATACTGGGATTGAACCAGTGACCTCTTCCGTGTCAGGGAAGCGCTCTCCCGCTGAGCTAATCGCGCCGGGAAACACCTTGGAGGTGGAGA
>NZXU01000081.1 GCA_002698425.1 Ahrensia sp.
CCTGCTGGACCAGTACGGGATCTATGTTCAGCCGATCAACTATCCGACGGTGCCGGTGAAGACGGAGCGGCTGCGCATCACGCCCAACCCGTCCCACACCCAGGCCGACATCGATCATCTCGCATCGGCTCTCTGCGACCTGTGGTCCCAGTGCGCCCTCGCAAGAGCCGTGGCGTAGCGTTTCACTCGGCGGGCAGCGTTCCGAGAGCCGGCTCCATCGGGGCCGGTTTTTCATTGCGGCGGTCGACAAGCCAGTCGGTTACGCCAGCCGACAGCCAGATGCAGAACAGGGTGATCCAGGCGGTGAGCGCGAAAACCGATGCACCTGTGACGCCGGCGCCGACGGCGCAGCCGCCTGCCAGCATGCCGCCAAAGCCCATAAGCGCCGCCCCCAGCAGGTAGCGCCGCATCGACGCGCCGTCATGGAAGCCCTGCAACTGCAATTGCCGCGTCAGCAGGGCGGCGAGAAACGAGCCCAGGAAAACGCCGGGAACAAGGCCGACATCGAAGTCGATCATCGATCCGGGAGGCGTCAGGAAAAGCATCAGCGTATCGGCGGACGGTCCAGTGAAGGTCAGCGAGTTCATGGTGATTGGCTCGAAGGCGATGCCGCGCATGGTGTGCGTGAAGAACCATGCGGCGGGCACCATCAGTCCGACGATAAAGGCCGAGAAGATGATCCATGGGCGCGACCGGCTCCATGTCGCGGTCATGGCCGCGAGAAGCAGGGCGATCACCGCCGCGGACGCGGTCTGGGTCGAATCGAGATGAACCATGGCCATCAGGTCGTTTCCGCCCGTCGCGGTGGTGGTCAGCGGACGGGCCAGCGCCTCGCGCAAAGGCGAGAGGAAGCCGCGCAGGCTTGCCTGGGCGACTACCGCAAAGACCAGCCCCGACAAGAGGGCGCGCAGGTTTCCCGTCGCGGACAAGACCAGCAGGCGACTCGCGCATCCGCGGGCCAGCACCATGCCGGTGCCGAACAGCAGGCCGCCGAGCGCCGCCCCCGTCAGGCTTTGTGGCGATGCGATCTGGCGAGCCTCGCTTGTGACCATCAGGCCGGTGGCGGAAAGGAGCTGCGTTCCCGCGACTGCTGCGGTGAAGACGATCAGCCAGATCGACACTTTCTCGCCGATTTTGCCGCGCGAGAATTCGACGGCGGCCGCGCGCAGGCAGAAGCGGCTTTGCTGCGCAAACGCCCCGAAAAGCGCGCCAATGATGGCACCGCCCAGGGCGAGGGTCCAATTCTCTCCCACCCGGTCGACGACGGCGATCAAAAATTCGGTCACCATTTCCATGTCACATTCCTTCTTCGGAATGATTGTCCCGGGAGGATCGCTTGACGTTGACCTCGATCAAGACCATACGCATATATTCAAATGAAGCGATATATTCAGCGGGAGGAGACCGATGAAACGGAACGGATTAACGCGTCGCGAGACCCTGGCCCTGTTCGGCATGTCATCGGCCTTGCCGTTTCTGCCGGGTCTGACCTCGAGAGCAGTCGCCGACATCGCGCTCGGCGAAAAGGTGATCACTACGGTCAGCGATGGTCATTTGATGCTGCCGCTCGATTTCTCGTTTCCCGACGTGCCGCATGACGAACTCGTCGCGTTGCTCGAAGCGGCGGGGCACAGCACCGCGATGCTCGAACCCGACTGCAATGTGACGGTGCTCAAGGATGGCGACCGCGTCGTACTTTTCGATGTCGGATCGGGACCGAATTTCATGCCGAGTGCCGGCAAGATCCTGGAGAATATCGATGCGGCGGGGATCGCGCCGGAGGACGTGACGGATGTCGTCTTCACGCATGCGCATCCGGATCACATCTGGGGTCTGCTGGATGATTTCGACGAGTTCGTGTTTCCCGAGGCGAATTACTTCATCAACCAGGTGGAATGGGATTATTGGCGTGCCGACGACACGCTCGACAAGATGCCGGAAGCCCGCAAGACATTTGTCGTCGGCGCGCAAAACCGGCTGGAAGCCCTGGAAGACGTCATACAGTTCTTCAATTGGGGCGACGAAGTTCTGCCCGGTATCGAGGCGGTCGACACGCACGGCCACACCCCGGGGCATACTTCGTTTGCGATTCATGACGGCAGTGACAGCGTGATGGTGATCGGCGATGCCGCGACGAGTGCGATCGTCTCGTTCGCGCATCCGGAATGGCCGTCAGGCTCGGATCAGGATACCGAGCAGGGGATCGCGACCCGCACGAAGCTTCTCGACCGGCTGGCGCAGGAGCAGGGGCGGTTCGTCGGGTTCCACCTGCCGGAGGGCGGCATCGGCCACGTCGAAAAGGATGGCGCGGGCTACCGTTTTGTCGCGGAGTAAACGCGTCTCATTCGGCGGGCTGGCTGTGTTCGCCGTGATCCCGCATGAAGGCGAAGGGCGATCCTTCCAGGAGATATGACAGCCCCAAGCGCGCGCCGAACGCGATCGAAAGCATCGCGATCGGCGCCGACAACGCCATGACCGAGACGGCGCTGACGCCCTGTCCGATCGTGCAGCCGAGGGCGAAGACGCCGCCGGTTCCCATCAGGAATGCGCCAATCAGGTGGCGGCTCAGTTCGCGGGCGTCGTCGCAGGCTTCCCAGCGGATATCCTTCGAATACCACGCCCGCAGCATCGCCCCGATCAGTACGCCGGCTGCGAGCCCGACGCCGTAGTCGGGCAGGGCGCCCGTGACGGTAATGATCTGGAGCATGGCGTCGCCGAGCGGCATGACGAAGGAACCGGCCTCGATCTGCACTGGCTGGAACAACCGCGTCGCGAAGCCGGACGTGACGAACCAGCCGGCTGCTATTCCGGTTCCGATGACGATGCCGGATGCCATCTTTTCCCGGTCGCCGCGAAACCGCCGATCACGAAAAATCCAGTAGAACAGTGCGGCGGCGATCGCCGCGGCGACCGGCAAGGTGAGGTCCAGACCGGCAAGATGCGAAAGGAGCGCCCCGGCCGACTGGCCGCCGGCGCCTTTCAGGTCGATCGACAGCGGATCGATGACGGCAACGCGAAGATGGCCGAGCAGGCCGCGCTGGGCCGCCAGGGCGGCGAGCGCGATCCCCGTCAGCACCACGAGGGCGCGCATGCTGCCGCCGCCGAGCCGGATGATCGCGCCGAAGCCGCAGGTGCCGACCAGCGCCATGCCGAAACCGAACATGATGCCGCCTATGATCGCTCCCGCAATCGGCAGAGGCTCGGTCAGGTAGAAGCTGCGGGAAATATCGATCCAGCCGAGAAACTGCATGATCTGCGTCAGCGTCAGCGCGACGGCGGCCGCGAGGACCCACGATCTGAGCCCGTTGCTGTCGCCGGCGTACCAATGGCGCTCAAGCGCGGACATGGTGCAAAAATGGTTGCGCCGCGCGACATAGCCGATGACGGAGCCGATACCAACGCCGGCCACCGGTAGCGCCCATGCGCTATCCAGCAGAATCATCCCGTTTCCTCCCGCGCTTTCTGTGGCGCTTTATTCAGGGAATGCTGCCCGTTTTACACGGGCTTGGCAAGCAAGCCGCGGACTTCCCGCAATGGCGTGGTGCTTTGTCAGTTGCGCACCGGACGGCAGAAAAGCTCGTAGAGCGTCTCGACGACCGAGGAGACCTCCTTGCCGGCGACGCTGTAGTAAATCATCCGGCCTTCGCGCCGGGTATTGACGAGGCGGTCGAAGCGCAGCCGCGCGAGCTGTTGCGATACGGCGGCCTGGGGCATCGACAGGATTTCTTCCAGTTCTGAAACGGATTTCTCGCCTTCCGACAGGATGCACAGGATCAGAAGGCGCGTCTCGTGCGAAAGCGCCTTCAAGAGGTCGCTTGCCTGCCGGGCCTGTTCGATCAGCGCATCGGCATCGCTGGCTTCCATGTCGGGATTGAATTTCGGCAGAGGCATCGTCGTTTCCGTTCGTCAGATATCCTGTTTCCTATATATGAAGCGCGACCTGTTTGAAACAGAGTTGTCAGCCGGCTTTCGCGCCGTCGAGCTTGTCCAGCATCTCGCCGAGCAGAAACCAGAAGAATTCGTCGCCGGTGTAGCCGCGCATCCGGCCGATTTCCTCGCCATTGTCCACCAGCACGAAGGTCGGTGTGAAGCGCTCGATGCGGATGCCGGAAAGATCTTCGGGCAGGGGAGCATGGATGTCGACGCGGCGCAGCGGCGCGATCTTGCCTTCCGCCGATTTGGCATAGGCAGGGGCGATCTCCGCGTTCCACTTGGCGCACCAGACGCAGCCGGCCTGTTCGAACATGATCAGCTCTGCCGCCCGGAGTGGCGCGATGCCGGCCAGAACGGAAACTGCAAGAGCGAGTATTGGCGGGATGAAACGCCGCATTTCCATGATCCCTGTTTTGAAGGACTTGATTTCAATTTCATATATAGCATTGTATGCATGTTTGACAGCCCGTTCATTCTAACGGTCGGTCGCGAGGAGGATTATTTTGTTCGATATCGGTTTTGGCGCCGCCTTCCTGGCCGGCCTGTTGTCATTCGTCTCTCCTTGCGTTCTGCCGATCGTTCCGCCCTATCTGGCCTATCTTGCCGGCGTGAGTTTTTCCGATCTTCAAAGCGCGGAAGTGGAGCGGGAGAGGGCCCGGCGAATCATTCTTTCGGCGGTCGCTTTCGTGGCCGGGTTCAGCACTGTCTTCGTCGCGCTCGGCGCGACCGCGAGCATCGTCGGCCAGACGATCGCGCAATATTTCGGCGTGCTGTCGGTGATCGCGGGCGTCATCATTATTATCATGGGGCTTCATTTCCTCGGCCTGTTCCGGATCGGGTTCCTCTACCGGGAGGCGCGGGTCGATGTGCGCAACAAGCCGGCCGGCTTCGTCGGCGCCTATGTCATGGGGCTTGCCTTCGCTTTCGGCTGGACCCCTTGCGTCGGACCGGTATTGGCGGCCATTCTCTTTATCGCCGGCGCGGAGGATACTGCCCTGCGCGGCGCGGGATTGCTGGCGGTCTATTCCTTCGGGATTGGTTTGCCTTTCGTCATTGCGGCGGTTTTCGCGAGCCGGTTCATCAGTTGGGCCAACCGCTTCAAGCGTCACATGGCGACCGTCGAGAAGGCGATGGGCGCGCTTCTGGTGATAACAGGTCTGTTGTTTGTGACCGGACAGATGTCGCGCATCGCGCAGTGGTTGCTCGATACATTCCCGGCATTTTCGACGATCGGATAGGAGAAACGATCATGAAGCGAATGATTGCATTCACTGGCGCGATTCTCATGGCGCTTACGTTGCAAGCCAACGCTTGGGAAATCGGCGATGACGGCCTTCACAAGGAAGAATGGTTCTCCTTGACGTTCAAAGACATCGCGGAAGACATTGCGACGGCCAAGGAAAACGGCAAACGCCTGGCCATCATCGTAGAACAGCGCGGCTGCATATATTGCAAAGAAATCCACGAGGTTGTGCTCGCGGACCCCGAGGTCCGTGATTACATCAAGGAGCATTTCATGGTCGTGCAATACAACATGCACGGCTCTGAAGAGGTCACCGATACCGACGGCGAAGCTCTGACCGAGAAACAGGCGGCGAAGAAATGGCGCCTGCTCTTCACGCCCACCGTGATGTTCATGCCCGAGGATCCGCCCGAAGATATGGACGCCGGTCAAGCCGCGGTGGTGATGATGCCCGGCGCCTTCAAGAAGGGCACCTTTCTGGAAATGTTCATCTGGGTGAACGACAAGGGTTATGAGGGTGAGGAGAGCTTCCAGACCTACTATAACCGCCGTTGGCGCGAAAAGCATGGTGAAGCATCGCAGCCGGAGTAAGAACTGTCGGTCGAGCCAAGGCGCTCGGTGGGTCGCTTGCGAAGCCGGAGTTCACGGCGCTGCGTGGCTTTGGGGATGCGCGGGAAACATGTTTTGAAAAAACATTCAAGAAACCATATTCGTCCATTGATCGCGCGCCTTCTTTTCGATAGCGTGCGTCGCAAGGGTGGTACGCCGTCATGCGGCCAGCTCGAATCGGGTCGCCTTTGGAGGGGCGCCCAAAAGGAGGAGGAACAACTGCCGATGGCTTTCAAAACGAGAACATGGCTCGCGGCGGCAGTCGCGATTACGGCGACCACGGCCGTCGCAAGCAGCGAAACGGCGCCGGCTGACGTCAAGATAAACGACGACATGCAGGTTACCGAGTCGCTTACCGGCGCGCCGGGCGATCCGGCTGCCGGCCGCAAGACCTTCGCCGACCGCAAGCTCGGCAATTGCCTTGCCTGCCATGCGGTCGCCGATCAGTCCGAACAGCTTTTCCATGGAGAGGTTGGTCCGGAGCTGAATGGTGTGGCCGATCGCTGGTCGCCCGAGCAACTGCGCGCGATCGTGGTCAATTCCAAGGCGATCTTCTCGGAAGACACGATCATGCCGGGCTTCTATTCGCTCGATGTCGGAAAGGACGTGCGCAAGGATCTCGTCGGCAAGACGATTCTGAGCGCGCAACAGGTTGAAGACGTCGTCGCCTACCTGGCGACGCTCAAGGAATAATCTTCCAAGGAAGGAGATGATAATGACAATAACTCGGCGTTCGATGCTCACCTTGTCGGTGGGCGCGGCCATTGGCGTTGTCGCCGGTGTGCGTAGCGGGCCGGCGTTGGCTTCTGCCGAAGACGCCATGGCGAAGGTCATGGAGTTTGCTGGCGGCAGCGAACCGGCAACGGGTACGATCACGCTCGATGCACCCGAAATCGCGGAAAACGGCAACACCGTTCCGATCTCGGTGTCTGTCGAAAGCCCGATGACGGATGGCGACTATGTGGAATCCGTCGCGATCTTCGCTGACGGCAATCCGAGCCCGGAAGTGATCACCTTCAACTTCACCCCGATGAGTGGTGAAGCGTCGGCGACGACCCGCATGCGGCTCGCCAAGACCCAGAACGTCATCGCCGTCGCGAAGACAAGCACGGGTCAGGTGTTCATGGACAAGAAAGAAGTCAAGGTGACCATCGGCGGCTGCGGCGGCTGATCCCTACTGGAGGTAAAAAGAAATGGCAGCGGTTAAACCACGCGTCAAAGTACCGAAGTCCGCTTCTGCGGGCGAGGTGATCACGATCAAGACGCTGATCAGCCATCCGATGGAATCGGGTCAGCGCAAGGACAACGATGGCAATCCCATCCCGCGTCAGATCATCAACAAGTTCACCTGCGAGTTCAACGGGCAGGCGGTGTTCTCCTGTGACATCGATCCGGCCGTTTCCGCGAACCCCTATCTGGAGTTCACGGCCAAGGTGAACGAGGCGGGAACGTTCAAGTTCACCTGGGTGGATGACGACGGATCCGTCTACACGGATGAGAAGGAAATCGCGCTCAAGTAAGGCGCGCACGGCCTGCGCGGGAGGGCAGGCCGCATCACCCTTGGCGGGAGGAAACACCTTGAAGAAACATTATCTCGTAGTAGCAGCATCAATCGCGTTGGCCGGGGCGGTTAGCGCCACGGCTTTCGCCGGCGGTCCTGTCGATGAAGAACTCGTCATCGACGGCGAAATCCAGATGACGACACGGACGGCTGCGCCGGAGGGGCATCCGCTCGACGAAGTCATTTCCGGTTGGCACTACCGCACAAAGGAAACGCGGGCTCTCGAGGCCGATACGTTCGAGAATCCGGCCATGCTCGGTGTCGAGGACGGTGAGCAGATCTGGAACACGGTCGAAGGCACGGAGGGCAAGTCCTGCGCGTCGTGCCACGGCGACGCTTCGGAATCGATGGCGGGCGTCGGCGCCCATTATCCCAAGTGGGATGCGGATGCGGGCCGTCCGATCAATATCGAACTGCAGATCAACAAGTGCCGCGAAGAGCAGATGGGTGCGGAGCCCTATGCCTTCGACAAGGGCGGGCAGAAACCGCTGACCGCCTATATCAAGCACCAGTCGCTTGGCGAGCCGGTGTCTATCGATCTGACCGAAGGCGAAATGCAGAGCTGGTGGGACAAGGGCGAGGAGCTCTACTACACCCGAACCGGCCAGTTGGACCTGTCCTGCGCCACCTGCCACGAAGACCACAATGGCGAGTATATTCGTGCCGACCATCTGAGCCAGGGGCAGGTCAACGGATTTCCGACCTATCGCCTGAAGCAGGCGGCGCTGGTTTCGGTCCACAATCGTTTCCGCGGCTGTATCCGCGATACGCGCGCCGAATTCCCGGCCGCCTTCTCGGACGATTTGATGGCGCTCGAAGTCTATGTGACCTGGCGTGGCACAGGCCTGTCGGTGGAAACGCCGGCGGTGCGCCAGTAACGGTTACGGCCGTTTGAACCGGCCGGGACGAAAGACCGCCCCGGCCCAGCAATCTTGATCTTGGGGACCCTCCGGCTTCGGCTGGACGGTCTCCTATTGCCCGGAGTTGGATTGACATGTTCTCACGTCGCGAATTTCTGATGGCTTCCGTTGCCGCAGCCGCGGTCGCCGGGCCCGGCATGATCGGGCAATGGTCGCGCGCCATGGCGCAGCAGGCGCTGACCGAGGACGAACTCCTGTCCTTCGATGCGACGGGCAATGTCACGCTGATCCATGTGACCGATATTCACGCCCAGCTGAAGCCGCTCTATTTCCGCGAGCCCTCGATCAATCTGGGAGTAGGGGAGGCGACCGGCCTGCCGCCGCATGTCACCGGCATGGACTTCCTCAAGCTCTACAATATCGAGCCGGGCACCCCGCATGCCTATGCGTTGACCTCGGAAGACTTCGTCTCGCTGGCGAAAGCCTATGGCAAGATGGGCGGTCTCGACCGGGTCGCTACCGTGATCAAGCGGATCCGGGCCGAGCGCGGCGAGGACAATTGCCTGCTTCTCGACGGTGGCGACACCTGGCAGGGTTCATTCACCTCGCTGCAGACCGAGGGCGCGGACATGGTCGAGGTGATGAACTCGCTGATGCCCGATGCGATGACCGGGCACTGGGAATTCACCTATGGCGCCGACCGCGTGACCGAGCTTGTCGACAGCCTTCCGTTCCCGTTCCTCGGCAGCAATATCTATGACGCCGAGTGGAACGAGCCGGCCTTCGAGGCCTACCGGATGTTCGAAAAGGGCGGCGTCAACGTTGCAGTGATCGGCCAGGCCTTCCCCTATACTCCGATCGCCAATCCGCGCTGGATGTTCCCCAACTGGTCCTTCGGCATTCGCGAGGAAGACATCGTCGCGAACGTGGAAGCCGCCCGCGAGGAGGGGGCCGACGTGGTCGTGCTCCTGTCGCATAACGGCTTCGACGTCGACCGGAAGCTCGCCTCGCGTGTCGACGGGATCGACGTGATCCTGACCGGTCACACGCATGACGCCTTGCCGGAGCCGGTGATCGTCAACGACACGCTGGTGATCGCGTCCGGCTCGAACGGCAAGTTCGTGTCGCGGGTCGATCTCGACGTGCGCGACGGCGCGGTGCAGGGCTACAAATACCGGCTGATCCCGATCTTCTCTGACGTGATCACGCCTGACGCCGACATGACGGCGCTGATCGACAAGGTGCGCGCTCCTTACGCCGACGAACTGGCGCGCGAACTCGGCCAGACGGATTCGCTGCTCTACAGGCGCGGCAACTTCAACGGCACGTTCGACGACCTGATCTGCGACGCGCTGCTCGCCGAACGCGAGGCCGACATCGCGCTCAGCCCCGGTTTCCGCTGGGGGACGAGCCTGTTGCCGGGACAGGCGATCACGGTCGAGGATCTGCACAACGCCACCTCGATGACCTATCCGGCGGCCTACCGGTCGATGATGACGGGCACGCTGATCAAGGACATCATCGAGGATGTCGCGGACAATCTGTTCAATACCGATCCCTATTACCAGCAGGGCGGCGACATGGTTCGCATCGGCGGCATGGGCTATCGGATCGACGTCCACGAACAGATGGGGTCGCGCATTTCCGAGATGACCATCCTGAAGACGGGCGAAGCGGTCGATCCGAACAAGGAATATGCCGTCGCCGGCTGGGCGTCCGTCAACGAGGGCACCGAGGGACCGGCGATCTGGGACGTGGTGGAAGACTACCTGCAGAAGAACCCTGTCGTGCAATTGCAGGAAAACACCTCGGTCATCGTCAACGCCTGAGTGTGCCAAAGTTGCATTCGACATGCGGGATTTTTCCTGATACATAGAAAAAATTGAATATGTACCGACCACCCGGGAGGAACGTGTGAGCGACAAGACAAAAGAAACTCTGGACAAGACGGCGGCCTCGCGGCGGCGGTTCTTGCAGGCAGGGCTTGCGGGCGGGGCCGTTCTGGCCGGCGCATCCGCAGCGCGCGCGGCGGGCGACCCGCTGATTACAGAAATCCAGGACTGGAACCGCTATCTGGGCGACGGCGTCGATGCCGCTCCTTACGGCTCTCCGTCCGAGTTCGAGGCGCATGTCGTGCGCCGCGACGTTCCTTGGCTGACGGCGGACCCGGTGTCCTCGGTCAACTTCACGCCGCTGCATGAACTGGATGGCATCATCACGCCGAACGGCCTGTGCTTCGAGCGCCATCATGGCGGCACCGCGATCATCAGCCCGGCCGAGCATCGCCTCATGATCAACGGCCTGGTGGATACGCCGCTCGTCTTCACCATGCAGGATCTGATGCGGTTCCCGCGCGAAAACCGCGTTTACTTCCTCGAATGCGCCGCCAATTCCGGCATGGAATGGCGTGGCTCGCAGCTGAACGGCTGCCAGTTCACCCATGGCATGGTCCATTGCGTCGTCTATACCGGCGTGCCGCTGAAATACCTCCTCGAGGAAGCGGGCGTGAAGACGAACGGCAAGTGGGTTCTCGCCGAGGGTGCGGACGCGTCTGCAATGACCCGTTCCATCCCGATCGAGAAGGCGCTGGACGACTGCCTTGTCGCCTTCAAGATGAACGGCGAAGCGCTGCGGCCCGAACAGGGCTATCCGGTTCGTCTCGTCGTTCCCGGCTGGGAAGGCAATATGTGGGTCAAGTGGCTGCGCCGCCTCGAGATCGGCGACGAGCCGTGGGCTCAGCGCGAGGAGACCTCGAAATACACCGACCTGCTCGAAGACGGGAAGGCGCGCCGGCACACCTGGCAGATGGAAGTGAAGTCCGTCATCACCAGCCCAAGCCCGCAGGCGCCGATCGCGCATGGCCGCGGCCCGACGGTCATCAGCGGGCTTGCCTGGTCCGGCGGTGGCCGGATCAAGCGCGTGGATGTGTCCCTCGACGGCGGCCGCAACTGGCAGGAGGCGCGCGTCGACGGGCCGAGCCTGCCGAAGGCGCTGCACCGCTTCTACTACGACTTCAACTGGGACGGCTCCGAACTCCTCCTCCAGTCGAGGGCTGTCGACGAGGACGGCTACATTCAGCCGACGAAGAACGAACTGCGCGCTGCGCGCGGCTCGAACTCGATCTATCACAACAACGGCATCCAGACCTGGTATGTCAAAGCCGACGGAGTGGTTGAAAATGTTGAAGTTTCTTAAGGCGGGACTGCTCGCCACCGGTTTCGTCGCCGCCGCGACCGCGGCTTATGCCGCCGATGTCGGCGAGGGCGAGAAGGCCTTCCGTAAATGCGCTGCCTGCCATTCCGTGGGAGAGGGCGCCAAGAGCCGGGTCGGGCCGCAGCTCAACGATGTGTTCGGCCGGCAGGCGGGCGAGATCGACGGGTTCAAATATTCCGCTGCGATGGTTGCCGCGGGTGAGGCGGGTGTCGTCTGGGACGAACAGACATTGACCCAGTTCCTCGTCAAACCGCGTGATTTCGTCAGCGGTACGAAGATGGCTTTCGCCGGTCTGCGTAAATCCGCGGATGTGGCGAATGTGATCGAGTATCTGAAGACGTTCGATTCCAAGATGGCCGGGACCGTCGGCCAGGACGAAGCATCCGACGAAGAAGTGCAGACGGCGATGGCCGACGAAACGCCGCCTGCGGTGGCGCAAGACCATGCGCCGGACCATGATGGCGCTTTCGGCCTCGGACGTGTTGCCACCGAAGACGAAATTGCCGCATGGGACATCGATGTACGTCCCGATGGTCTGGGGCTTCCGGTCGGCAAGGGTAACGTTACCGATGGAGAGGTGCTGTTCACCGACAATTGCGCGGTCTGCCATGGCGATTTCGGCGAGGGCGTCGGCCGCTGGCCGGTTCTGGCCGGCGGTCAGGACACGCTGACGGATTCGCGTCCGGTCAAGACGATCGGATCCTATTGGCCCTACCTATCGACCGTCTACGACTATGTGAAGCGGGCCATGCCCTTCGGCAATGCGCGCTCGCTGTCGGACGATGACGTCTATGCGATCACGGCCTATCTTCTCTATCTGAATGACGTGGTCGATGACGAGGAATTCGAGCTCTCCAACGAGAATTTCACGGACATGCATCTGCCGAATGAAGGGAATTTCATTCCGGACGATCGTTTGCAGGAGGCGCATTACGCCAACAAGGCTGAACCCTGCATGACCGATTGCAAGCCCGGTCCGGTCGAAATCACGATGCGCGCCCAGGTGCTCGACGTGACGCCCGATAGCGACGATGATAGCGCCGGGGGACAGATCGACTGATCGCATGACCTGATCAAGGGCATGCCGGCTTTTGGGAGGAGGCCGATGCCGAATGGCGAACTGAACTGGCGAACTGCCTGGGCCGGCCTTGTTTCCGGAACGGCCCTTATGGCTTGCCTTGCATTTTCCTCCCCGACGCTCGCTGCCGATGACATTGACTCGGCTGGCGAGCGTCTTTTTACGCAATGCAAGACCTGTCACGAGGTCGGCGAGGGCGCCCGGCACAAGATTGGGCCGCACCTCGACGGCATTATCGGCCGCGTGGCAGGCTCGCTTGAAGGCTTCAAATATTCGACAGCCATGCGCCAGGCGGGCGAGACCGGCCTGGTCTGGGACGAAAAGGCACTCGATTCCTATCTGGAAAAGCCGCGCGATTTCATCCGTGGCAATCGAATGTCGTATCGCGGCATGAGCGACCCCGAAGATCGTGCCGTCCTCATCGAATGGCTCGCCGCCGCGTCCGTCAGCCAGCCGGGTGGTCCTGTCGAAAGCGATGATGCGGCCGCCTCTGGGCCGGCGAGCAGCTTTGCTGATATCGTCCTCGCCCTGGAAGGCGACCCTGATTACGGGGAATATCTCGCGGGAGAGTGCGTAACCTGCCATCAGGCCTCGGGCCACGCCGATGGTATCCCCTCGATTGTCGGCCTGCCGAAGGACTACTTCGTGACGGCGCTTTTCGAATACAAGACCAATGTGCGCCGAAACGAGGTCATGAAACTGCGTGTCGCCAATCTGGCGAATGAAGAGATCGCGGCGTTGGCCGCCTATTTCTCCGGGCTCGAACCGCAATAGGGAGATGCAATCGGAGGAACCAGTACGGGAGGAGGTACCCATGACCTATATGAACAGACGCCAATTCGGCCTGCTTGTCGGAGCCGCTTCGGCGACATTGGCGATGCCCGCCTATTTACGGGCACAGGACAAGCCCAAGGTTGTCGTTATCGGTGGCGGGGCCGGCGGCGCAACGGCTGCGCGCTACATTGCCAAGGATTCGGAAGGCGCGATCGATGTGACCCTGATCGACGATTCCGAGCAATTCACGACGTGCTTCTTTTCCAATCTCTACCTCGGCGGTTACCGGGACTTCGGCTCGATCACCCATTCCTACGACAAGCTTCAGTCCGATTACGGGATCACGAAGGTGACCGGAATGGCCGTCGCGGTAGACCGCGACGCCCGGCTGGTCCAGATGGCCGACGGATCGACCATTCCCTACGACAGGCTGGTCGTGTCGCCCGGCATCGACCTGATCTGGGACTCCGTTGCGGGCTACTCGGAGGAAGCATCGCAGATTGCGCCGCATGCGTGGAAGGCCGGCCCGCAGACGCAGCTCTTGAAGGAGAAACTCGACGGCATCGGCGACGGGCAGCAGATCGTCATGGTGGCGCCGCCCAATCCCTACCGTTGCCCGCCCGGCCCCTATGAGCGCGTTTCGATGATGGCGCATGTGCTCAAGACGAAGGGCGTCGATGCGAAGATCATCATCCTCGATCCCAAGGAAAAATTCTCCAAGCAGGGCCTTTTCGAGGAAGGTTGGGAGACCTACTACCCGGGCATGGTCGAGTGGTACGGCCCCACGGTTCACGGCGGCATCGAAAGCGTCGATGTGGCGTCGGGAACTGTCGAAACAGGGATCGATACGTTCAGAGGCGACCTGCTCAATATCATCCCGGCGCAGAAAGCCGGCGCTATCGCCGCCGAGGCGGGTCTCACCGACGACAGCGGTTTTTGCCCGATCGACGCCGCGTCGATGCGATCGACGGAGGACGAGAACATCTTCGTCATCGGCGATGCCTCGATTGCAGGCGCGATGCCGAAATCGGGCTTCTCGGCGAACAGCCAGGCCAAGGTCGCGGCGATGAATATTCGCGGCGACCTCATCGGCTCGAAAGTGTTTCCGGCAAGATACTCCAACACATGCTGGAGCCTGATCGAGACCGATGACGGCGTTAAGGTCGGCGCGCAATATGCTCCGCAGGACGGCGCGATCGCTTCGACATCCTCTTTCATCAGCCAGACCGGCGAAGATGCGGCGACCCGCAAGGCCACCTACGAAGAATCGATTGGCTGGTATGCGGGCATTACAGCCGACATGTTCGGCTGACTATTCGATCCAAGAGCCTGCGGCGGGGCTCGCTCTGCCGCAGGCTATTCGGCCGGCATGGCGACGGGCCGTGTGCTCGTCTGTGGAGCCTTTTCGCCGTCCAGTACACGGTCGGCGACCATCGCCGACAGGATCATGGAAAGCAGCGCCGCGAGCGATGTGATCGCCAAGACGCTTCCGCCGGTGAAGCCGGCGCCGATCGTGCAGCCGACCGCCAGAATGCCGCCAAATCCCATCAGGGCGCTGCCCGTGGCATAACGCAGCCAATGCGGCGTGCCGGCTTCGGCGAATGTGCGGATCCGGAATGATCCGGCGATAATCGAGGCGGCGAGTGCGCCGAAGACGGTTCCCGCGATCAGGCCGACATCCATCGACAGGAACGAATGGTCCCCGCCCGACGCCGCGAAATTGATCGTGTTGGCCAGCGGCCGCATGTAGGACAGGCTGTCCGGCTGGACGGGTTCGAAGACCTGCAGCGAAAACTGGTAGGACAGGTACCAGCCGCCCGAGATCAGGAAGCCGATGATCGCGCCCGACACGGCCTTGAACGTCGAAAGCCTGTGCCGCACCGCCACCGATAGCGCCAGCAAGGCCAAAGCCGCTCCAAGGATCGGTCCCGTCGCGGTGGAGCCCGCGACAAAGGCGAGATCATTCGTGCCGATGGACGAGGTCATCAGCAGGCCCGAGACGGCGTTGCGCAGCGCGACAAGCGGGCCCTGATAGGTCGCCCAGGCCACGGCGGCGATGATCGCGATGGAGAAGATGGCGCGCAGATTGCCGGAAGAGCCGAGCACCAACAGTCGGCTTGCGCAGGCGCGCGTCAGCACCATGCCGATACCGAACAGAACGCCGCCAATAATCGCACCCGACAGGCTCTGGGGCGTACCAAAGAAGCGCGTATCCGCGAGGTCGATCCGGCCGGTCGCGACCAGAAGCTGCGTTGTCAGGACGGCCGCCGCAAAGGCGATCAGCCATAGCGGCAGCATGTTTCCGGGCTTGCCGCGCGACACTTCCAGCGCAGCGGAGCGGGTGCAAAAGCCCGTGCGTTCGGCAAAGATGCCGAAGACAAGGCCGAGCGCGAGGCCGATGACGGCGAATGTGGCGGGTTCACCGATCGCGTCGATGAGCGGAACGAAGTCCATATGAGCCTCCTGACAATTCCCCCTGACTACAGGGCAGGCGGCAAGAAGGCGTGGTAGCGGACTTCAAAGATTTGCCGATGCGAGAAAAATCGGCCCACTTCAGCGGGGCAGGGTGAAATCCTGTTCCGCTGTTGGCGGCACGCGGGAGGCATTGGCGGTATTGTTGTTTGCTGCGCCGGCAAGCGCATGGACGGCCTGGTGCTGGCTGAGGAATACCTTGCCGTTCAGGTGGCTGAAGAAGTCGCAGCGTTTGAGCCGGTCCATGACCGGTCCCTTGACCTCGCTCAGGTGGAACTGGACGCCGAGTTCCTTCAGACGGTCGTTGATCGCCTCGAGCGATTCCAGTGCGCTCATGTCGATCTCGTTGACGGCCGGGCACATCAGGATGACGTGCTTGAGTTTCGGCCTTTGGGCGACCATGTCGTAGATGCGGTCTTCCAGATAACGCGCATTGGCGAAATAGAGGCTCTCATCGACACGCAGCGTCAGGATCGTGTCCTGCGTGATGACGTCATGGCGCAGGACGTTGCGGTAGTGCTCGGTGCCCGGCACCTGACCGACGACGGCCATATGCGGCTTGGAAGAACGGTAGAGATGGATCAGGACGGACAGGGCCACTCCCATCGTCACGCCGATCTCTACGCCGACGCCGAGCGTCGCGAGGATCGTGATCGAGACGGCGGCGAAATCGGCTCGCGAATAGGCCCAGGTCTTTCTGAGGATCGAGAAATCGACCAGCGACAGGACCGCCACGATGATGGTCGCGGCGAGCGTCGCCTGCGGCAGATAGTAGATCAGGGGTGTCAGGAACAGCGAGGCCATCAGCAGGCCCATCGCTGTGAAGGCGCCGGCGGCGGGCGTCTCGGCCCCGGCGTCGTAATTGACGACCGAGCGCGAGAAGCCGCCGGTGACCGGATAGCCGCCGGTAAAAGCGCCGCCGAGATTGGCCATGCCGAGGCCAATCAATTCCTGGTCAGGATCGATGCGCTGGCGCTTCTTGGCCGCAAGCGTCTGTGCGACGGAGACGGATTCCACGAAGCCGATGATGGAAATCAGCACCGCCGAACCGATCAGCCCCGTCCAGACATCGAACGAAAAGGATGGAGACGTGAGCGGCGGCAGGCCCTGCGGAATTTCACCGACGGTTCGGACGCCGAACTCATCCAGCGAAAAGAGCCATGCGACGAGCGTGGTGATGGCGACAACGGCGACGGGACCGGATTTCGCGGCAGTGTCGGCGAGGCGGGCGTTCAGTCCTCGCGCCATCAGCAGCGGTTTCAGTCCCTTGCGGACCCAGAACAGCGTGCCGGTGGCAAAAACGCCGATCGCCAGCGTGATCCAGTTGACGCCGCCGAGATTGCGGAACAGCGAAACGACCAGTTCGAGCAGGTTATGACCGCTCGCCGATATGCCGAGGATGTGCTTCAGCTGGCTGGCGGCGATAATGATGCCCGAAGCCGTTATGAACCCCGCAATCACCGGATGCGACAGGAAATTGGCGAGGAAACCGAGCCTGAATATCCCGAGGCCGAGCAGGAAAAGGCCTGACAGGAAGGCGAGGGTCAGCGCTGCCGTCATGTATTCGGGGGACCCTTGGGCCGCGACACTGCCGACGGCGGTCGCCGTCATCAGGGAGACCACCGCCACCGGACCGACGGCAAGCGCGCGGCTGGTGCCGAAAATGGCGTAAAGGACGATCGGCAGGATAGAGGCATAGATGCCCATCTGGGCAGGCAGGCCGGCAAGCAGCGCATAGGCCAGCGATTGCGGGATCAGCATGATCGTGACGATCACGGCGGCCAGCGCATCGTTGGCGAATGTTTCGCGATCGTAGCTGCGGCCCCAATCGAGGATCGGGATACGGCGCGTGATCGCAGGGGGGAACTTGGCGTTCATCGCAGTCGCTAGCCGGGCAGGCTGTCCAGGAGATTGGTCATGTCGTAGCCGGCGCGGGCGGCGGCCTCGCGCAATTCGTCTTTGGGTTTGCCGCCGAGTATGCCGGCGATGGTCCAGAGCATCGTGCAGCGCGTTCCGGAGCGGCAGTAGGCAAAGGCCGGACCGTTACTTTCTTCGACGGCTTCGGCGAAGCGGCGCGCATCCTCGACGCTCATCGTCGCCGAGGTGACCGGCAGGAACACCGTTTCCATGCCGGCGGCGCGGGCGGCGGCCTCGATCTCCGCGAATTGCGGCTGCGTCATTTCCTCGCCATCCGGACGATTGCAGATCAGCGTGCGGAAGCCGCGCCGGGCGACCTCCGCGATATCTGCGGGCGCGATCTGCGGGCTGACCGCGAGTTTTTCGTCCAGTTGCCTGATGTCCATCATTCCGCTCCGTTGCCTAAAGTCCGTTGACGGGAACCTTTAGCATCGGCCGGCCGTCCTTGTCGGTGGGAATCGCACCGGCGCGCATGTTCACCTGCAGGGACGGAATGATCAGTTTCGGCATATCGAGCGTCGCGTCGCGCTCGGTGCGCATCTTGACGAATTCTTCCTTGGTCTTGCCGGCGCCGACATGGATGTTGTGCGCCTTTTCCTCGCCGACCGTCGTCTCCCAGCTGATGTCGCGGCCGTTCGGGCCGTAATCGTGGCACATGAACAGGCGTGTCTCGTCGGGCAGGGCCAAGACCTTCTGTATGGAATCATAGAGCGTCGCGGCGTCGCCACCGGGGAAATCGGCGCGCGCCGAGCCGCCATCGGGCATGAAGAGCGTGTCGCCGACAAAGGCCGCGTCGCCGAAGACATGCGTCATGCAGGCCGGCGTGTGGCCCGGCGTGTAGATCGCGAAAGCCTCAAGGTTGCCGACCTTGTAAGTGTCGCCGTCCTTGAACAGCGCATCGAACTGCGAGCCGTCGCGCTGGAATTCGGTTCCTTCGTTGAAAATCTTTCCGAAGGTGTCCTGGACGACCATGATCTTGTCGCCGATGCCGATCTTGCCGCCGATTTTCTGCTGGATGTAGGGGGCGGCGGAGAGATGGTCGGCATGGACGTGGGTCTCGATGATCCATTCCAGCTTCAGCTCGTTCGACGTGATGTAATCGATGATCTCGTCGGCGTGGTCATAGGTGATCCGACCGGCGGCATAATCGATATCCATGACGGAATCGACCACCGCGCAGGCATTGCTCTGCGGATCCTTGACGATATAGCTGATCGTGTTGGTCGCCGGGTCGAAGAAAGCCTTGACCTCGGGCTTCACGTCCAGATTGACGGGATAGTTCGACATGTCGGTCTCCTTGTCATCCACGAATTTCAGGGGTTTCGTTTCGCGGCCGTCGCCGCGTTTCGGCCATGCGTCCGAACGACCACGGGCACGCGCCGTCGTTCGTCGCGGCGCTGAGATGCCCGGGTGAAATAGAGCGCCGCAATTCCGGTCAAGCCGGCCCCCAACAGGGCCACGATCTGGACAAATCCGGGTAGCATCGTCATCGGGATTTCCTCCGTTCGGTTCGTTGCAATCCGCCGGAAAGGCGATTTGGCGGCGGTGGCTTGCGAATTGGCTCTGCCTCACATATATTTGCAATCACAAATATGCAAGGGCGCGAATATAAAATGGACGTGACATCCCTCGAAGAAAAGATCGGCGATGCATCCAAGCTGTTGGAAATGATGGCGCATCACCAGCGGCTGAAGATTCTGTGCCTGCTCACGGAAGGCGAACGCAGCGTTTGCAGCCTTGCCGACGATACCGGCCTGACCCAGCCGGCCATCTCGCACCATCTCAAGAAGCTCCGCGACGCCGATCTGGTCCAGACCCGGCGCGACGCTCAGACAATCTACTATTCGCTCAAGGGGCAGGAGGTCGAATCCGTCCTGCGTACGCTGAACGGCATCTATTGCAGCTGATCACGGCTGCAGGCAGCCGGGCAATTCCGATCTGGGTGTTGCCGCGCCAGCACTGTGGCGATAGGCAGTGGCGCGAAGGGAGAAACGGCCGATGCAGTTCGCCTATCTCAACGATGTCGCCATCCACCACCAGACGATCGGCGCGCCCGCCGGCAAGCCGGTCATCGTCTTTGCCAATGCGCTCGGGACGGACTTCCGGATCTGGCGCGATGTGATCGTGCGGCTGGCCGGCGATTTCGCCATCGTCACCTATGACAAGCGCGGCCACGGCCTCAGCGACATCGGCGAGACGCCATATTCGATGGACGACCATGTCTCCGATCTCGAGGCGTTGCTCGATCATCTTCAGATACGCGATGCGATCATCTGCGGACTGTCCGTTGGCGGCGTGATCGCGCAGGGGCTCTATGCACGGCGCAAGGATCTCGTCCGCGCGCTGATCCTTTGCGACACGGCGCCGAAGATCGGCGACGAAGACGGCTGGAACGACCGGATCCGTACGGTCACGGAAAGCGGCATTGGCGCGCTTGCCGACGGGATCCTCGAGAAGTGGTTCACGCCGTCATTCCGCAGCGCCGGCAATGGCGAGTTCGCCGGCTATCGCAACATGCTGACGCGGACGCCGGTTGATGGCTATGCGGGGACATGCGCGGCCTTGCGCGATGTCGACTATACGCGCGAAGCCGGTCTGATCGGCGTGCCGGCCTTGTGCGTTGTCGGCGATCAGGACGGTTCGACGCCGCCCGATCTCGTGCTTGCCATGGCGAAAGCGATCCCGGGCGCCAATTACGAAATAATCTCCGACGCTGGCCACCTGCCATGCGTCGAGCAGCCGGAAACGCTCGTGGCCGTCCTGCGGGCCTTCATCGCGACGCTGTAGGAGGTCAACGCACCTCGTTGGACCAGTTCTCGGCGGTTTTGCGAAGGCAGTCGATCAGGATCGCGGCGGACGGCGTCAGCAACCCCTTCTTGCGCCGATAGACGCGGAAGGTGCGCCGCCATTCGAGGTCCGGGACCGGGACGCGGGCGATTTCTCCGCGTTCCATTTCGGCGCGCATCAGGGGCAGGGGCATCCAGCACAGAAGGGCGTCGGTCATGACAGCGGATTTTACGACCTGAACCGAGCGGGAAACCACTTTCGGGGCCGAAGGCTCGATCGCCTGGCCATGGAAGCGCCGTTGCCATTCGCGAACGGTTGGCGTGCCGCGGGGCGGCAATATCCAGTCCTGCCGGGCCGCGTCGGCAAGCGAGACGGCCTTTCTCTCCAGGATCGGATGGCCCGCGCGGCAGAATACGGCGACCAGATCATGCATGGCTTCGGGCGTCGCCAGAGTGATCTCGTCATCGACGTAAGGCTCCGGCGAGATGGCGATATCGATGCTGCCGCTCTTCAGGGCTTCGAGAACGCGGTCTTCCAGATCCTCGACAACCTGGAACTGCACCTCGGGATGATCGGCGCGCATTGCGGTGACGGCGGCCATGATATAGCCGCCGACGACGCTGCCGACGCCGCCGATGCGGACAACGCCGCGGCTGGCGCCGCGCATCTGGCGAATGACGTCGTCCGCATTGCCGATCTCGGAGACGATCAGCTTGGCGTAGGGCAGCAGGGCCTCGCCATAGACCGTCGGCACCACGCCCCGCGTGGTCCGGTCGAACAACGGTACGCCGTAACTGTCCTCCAGGCGCTTGAGCATGCGGGTGACCGCGGGCTGGGTCATGTTGAGGGCGTTGGCGGCTGCGCCAAGGCTTCCGCGGCGGGCGCATTCCAGCATGATGGCGGCGGATCGAACACCTAAAGTCATGCCCTCTTGTAATGCATATGAGTGAATTCTTCAATTCCATGTCAGGGCTTTGTCTGCGACAATGCCGCTCAAAGGGAGATGTGCCCGCATAAGGGCCGCAGGGAGGATTGATGAACCGCATGTCGACGGACGTCCTGTCCGGAACGAGGCTTGGCGCACTGACGGTTGGTGACGCCTTGTTCGCTTTCCTGCGCCAGCAGGGGATTGACCGGATTTTCGGAAACCCGGGATCGACCGAATTGCCGATGTTCGTCGATTTGCCGGAAGATTTCTCCTATGTGCTCGGCCTGCAGGAATCCCTCGTGGTGGCGATGGCGGACGCTTACGCGCAGGTTTCCGGGAAGGCGGCATTCGTCAATCTTCATTCGGCGGCCGGGCTCGGCCATGCGATGGGCAACCTCTACACGGCCTTCCGCAATCGTGCGCCGCTGATCGTTACCACCGGTCAGCAAACACGGGACCTGCTGCCGCATGACCCGTTTCTGTTCAACGAAAGCCCGGTCGAGTTCCCCAAACCCTATGTCAAATTCGCGATCGAACCCGCGCGCGCCGAGGATGTGCCGGCGGCGATCGCTCGCGCCTATCACATGGCGATGCAAGCGCCGCGCGGGCCGGTGGTCGTATCCGTGCCGCTCAGCGACTGGGACAAGCCGGCCATCGAGGTGCCGGCTCGAAGGGTCGAAACGGCGCTCGGGTGCGACGCACAGGCGCTGGACGATATCGCCGCGAAACTGGATGCGGCGCGCGAGCCGGTCATTGTCGTCGGCCCCGGCGTCGATATTGACGATGCATGGGACGAAACCGTTCGATTGGCCGAGAAACTTCAGGCGAAGGTCTGGGTCAATCCGCTCTCATCGCGCTGCAGTTTTCCTGAAAGGCATCCGTTGTTTGCCGGTTTTCTGCCGGCGAAACAGCCCGGATTGCGCCAGTGCCTGGAGGGCGCGGACTATATCCTCGTTCTCGGCGGCCCGGCCTTCACCTACCATTTCCCCGGAACGGGCGGTCACATTCCCGAGGGCGCGGAACTCTGCCTGATTACCGACGATCCGAGCCAGATCGCGGGAGCCGTCTCCGGCGCCGCTGTCCGCGCCGACATCAAGGCGGCGTCCGAGGGATTGCACTGGCGCGTTCGCGCGCGGGACAGACGGCCGGATCAGCCGGCGCGCAAAATCGCGCGGGTCCCTGTCAACAGGGCGATTTCGCAACAGCTCGTCTACCAGACATTGGCGGATTTGCGCTCGCCCGACAGCATTATCGTCGAAGAGGCACCGACCGGGCGCGGCGCGTTGCACGACCATTTTCCGATCGAACGGCCGCGCGGCTTTTTCGCGACCGCGAGCGGCGGCCTCGGCTACGGCCTTCCGGCCTCTGTCGGCGCCGCCCTGACCCGGCCGGATCAGCCGGTCATCGGCATTATCGGCGATGGATCGAGCATGTACGCCATCCAGTCGCTCTGGTCGGCGGTCGAATACGATGCCGATCTGTTTGTCATCGTGCTCAACAATGGCGGCTATGCCGCCCTTAAGGGCATGGCCGGCAGCGACAGCCGGATCGATGGCGTCGACATCGGCCATATCGATTTCGTGGAGATAGCGCAGGCGCAGGGCTGTCCGGCCCGGCGCTGCGACGACGGCGCCAAACTGTCGTCATGCATTGAAGACATGCTGCGGCAAAAAGGGCCGCGACTGCTTGAAGTCATTCTCTCAGAGGAGGAATCCGCAATGAACGTGAATGTATCCATCGACAATGAAGTCACCCCGGGTGCGCCCGACAAGTTCTTCATCGGCGGCGAGTGGGTCACGCCGCTGTCGAACAAGACGCTCGATGTCGTCTCGCCCGTCACCGAAGAACTGGTTATGCGTTATCCGGAGGCTTCGACGGCCGACATGGATCGCGCCATCGCCGCCGCCCGCGATGCGTTCGACAACGGACCGTGGCCGCGCATGTCGCCGGCGGAACGGGCCGGCTACCTGCGCAAGGTGGCCGATCTCCTGACCGAGCGCCTGGACGACATCGCGCATTCCTGGACGTTGCAGGTCGGTGCGCCGATCATGCTGACGAAGAAGCTGGTCGGCCAGAACCCGACGCTCTTCAACTATTATGCCGACCTGATCGAAACCTATCCCTTCGTTGATGAGCGCTCGCGCGACGATGGCGGCAAGGTGAAGGTGGTCAAGGAACCGGTCGGCGTCTGCGCCGCGATCACGCCGTGGAACGCACCGCTGGTGCTGCTCGCCTACAAGGTCTCCGCCGCGCTGGCGTCGGGTTGCACCATGGTCGCCAAGCCTTCGCCGGAAACGCCGCTCGAAGCCTATATCCTGGCCGAATGCATCCAGAAGGCCGGCCTGCCCAAGGGCGTCTTCAACCTCGTGCCGGCGGGCCGCGAAAGCGGCGACTACCTCGTCCGCCACAAGGACATCGACAAGGTCGCCTTCACCGGATCGACCATGGCCGGCAAGAAGATCGCGGCGGCCTGTTCGGACCGTCTGGCGCGCGTCAGCCTCGAGCTTGGCGGCAAGTCGGCGGCGGTGCTGCTCGACGATGCCGATTTCGGCGCAGCGATGATGCCGCTGATGATTTATTCGATGCCGATCACCGGGCAGGTCTGCTTCTCGCTGACCCGCATCCTGGTGCCGGAATCCCGCAAGCAGGAATTCGTCGACATGTATGTCGGCGCGGTAAAGAACATCAAGGTCGGCGATCCGTTCGATCCGGAAACGCAGATGGGCCCGCTCACCATGCAGCGCCAGCTCGAACGCGTGCAGGGCTATATCGCCGCCGGCCGCGAGGAGGGCGCCACGATCGCCTGCGGCGGTGGTCGTCCCGCCGGCCTGGATACCGGTTATTATGTCGAGCCGACCGTCTTCGTCGATGTCGATCCGTCGATGAAGATCGCGCAGGAGGAGATCTTCGGTCCGGTCGTCTCGATCATCTCCTATACGGACGAGGAAGACGCGGCCCGCAAGGCCAACGACTCCGATTACGGGCTGTCCGGCGCGGTGTTCACCTCCAATCCGGAGCGCGGCTACGCGATGGCGCGGCGCATGCGCACCGGCAGCGTCACCGTCAACGGCATGATCGTCGATCCGAAGCATCCCTTCGGCGGCTTCAAGCAGTCCGGCATGGGTCGTGAGGGCGGACCGGAAGGCCTCGACAACTATATCGAGACCAAGACGATCCATTTCGCCTGACGAACAGCAGCACCATGAATGCGAAAAGGCCGCCGGATCGCTCCGGCGGCCTTTTTCATTTTCGGGGCGAGTGATGTTCAGAGCACTTCGAACAGGCCGATCCTGACCGAACTGGCGTGACGCTCGCCGGTGCCGACGAAGACCGTACGGTTGAGCCAGGCGTAGCGCGGATCGCCGGTCTGCAGCCGAGGCTGGGTGCGCATGTAGTAGAGCGACGGATCGACATCCTCGCCGGCCGCGAGCCGGGCGAGCACGTCGGCGGGTCCATGCCGGAAGCCGAAATTGCGGATATCGATCAGCGCTCCGTCATGCGTCTCGATGGCGTAACGCGTGTCGAGCTCGGCATAGCCGTCATCGAAAACCGTCTGCCAGTCGGCGCCCAGATTGAGGACCTTGCCGCTCAATCGCTCGCCCTCGACCGTCCCGCCGATGATCGGGATGATCCGCGCCAAGCCGCCTGGCGCGGGGCCCTTTTCCATCGGCGCCGCCAGTTCGGCGGTGATCACGCAAAGTGGACGGAGTTCGGGTGCTTTCACCGATCGCCTCCTAATTCATCGTCATGGGCAAGAGCAGCACGATGCCCGGGAACATCACCAGTATGGCGAGTCTGAACAGGTCCGACACGATGAAGGGGACAACCCCCTTGAAGATCGTCGTCAGCTTTACGTCCTTGGCGATCGTGTTGATGACGAAGACGTTGATGCCGACCGGGGGCGTGATCAGGCCGAGCTCCGCGGTCATGACGATGATGATGCCGAACCAGACCGGATCGAATCCGAGCTGGACGATCACCGGGAAGACGATCGGCACCAGCAGGATGATCATCGCCATGGAGTCGAGGATGCAGCCGGCCACGACGAAGAGGCCAAGGATCAGCGCCAGCGTCCCGTAGGGGCCGAGGTCGAAAGCGATCAGCATGGCCGTCAGCTTCTGCGGCGACTGGGTGATCGCGAGGAAATAGCCGAACAGCACGGCGCCGATCAGGATCGTGTAGACCGCGACGGAGGTGCGCAAGGCTTCCGTCAGGCTGTCGATGATCAGGCGGACATTCAGCCGGCGCCGGACGATGCCGATGACCATGGTCAGGAAGGCGCCGACAGCGGCGGCCTCGGTCGGCGTGGCAACGCCCGAATAGATCGCGCCGATGATGGCGACGAAGAGCAGGATGACGGCCCAGATGCCCGACAGTGAGGCGATCGCCTCGCGTCCGCTGAACGGACGGCCTTCCGGCAGGCCCTTGCGGTGGCCGATCAGGACCGTTGCCATATACATCGCCATGGCGAGGAGGCCCGGAAGGATGCCGGCGATGAACAACTTGCCGACATCGGTTTCGGTTATGTAGCCATAGACGACGAGCACCACCGACGGCGGGATCAGGATGCCCAGCGTGCCGCCCGCGGCGATGACGCCGGAAGCGGTTTCGTCGCGATAGCCGAAGCGCCGCATTTCGGGCAGGGCGATCTTGGTCATCGTCGCTGCGGTGGCGACGGTCGAGCCGCAAATGGCGGCGAAGCCCGCGCAGGCGGCGATGGTCGACAAGGCAAGGCCGCCCCGGAACGATCCCAACCAGGCATTGCCCGCCCTGAACAATTCGCGCGACATGCCCGAATTGGTCGCGAAGATGCCCATCAGGATGAAGAACGGCACCAGGCTCAGGTTGAAATCCGCAATAACGCGGATCGGCGAGGTCGCAAGGAGGTTCAGCGCCGGATTGATGCCGCGGATGGAGGCGAAGCCGAAGACGCCGACCAGCCCCATCGCGACGCCGATCGGCACGCGCAAGGCGATCATCGCAAAGAGTGCAATAAAGCCCGCAAGGGCGATCCAGTCACCGGTCGCCATTGGGCTCGTCTCCGAATTCGCTTGATTCACTGTGTTCGAGTTCGCCGCGTCCGGTGGCGATGAGATAAAGCCGGACCAGCACGGTGACGATCGTCACTGCGGTACCGGCCCAGATCAGCGCCATGAGCGGCCAGACGGAAATGCGCAGGTCAAAAGTGGCTTCGTTGCTGCGCATGGCGCTTTCGACGCGTTCGAACATCTTCCAGGTGAGCAGGGTAACGAAGAACAGCAGCATCGCCCATGCGAAGACGTCGACGATCCGCCGCACCTGCGGCGACATCATTTCCGCGAAGAGGTCGACCTTGATGTGCCCGCCGCGATACCCGACCGATGCGAAGCCCCACATTATGCAGGCGCCGATCAGCAGGCGGGATATGTCGAAAGCATCGGGGATCGGCCATGTGAACAGATAGCGTCCAGTGGCCGATGCGACGATCAGGATTGTGCAGGCAAGCAACAGGAGGCCGGCGACGGCCTCCACCACTTTGCAGAAACGTTCAAGGATTGGGATCATCCGAAACTCTCGAAGTCCGGTACAGGTGAGGGGCAGGCAGCGATGCTGCCTGCCCCGGTTCGGTTTGAGAAGAAACCGCTTACTCTCCGAGGAGCGAGTCGTATTTCTTCAGCGTGTCACGCAGGTCGGCCAGCGCCGCGTCGGTATCGATGCCTGTCTTGGCCGCGGCCTCTTTCCACTTGTCGGCCATCGGAGCAGCTGCGTCGCGCCAGAGTTTCATTTCTTCCTCGTTCGGCTGATGCAGGGTGTGTCCGCCAAGATCGATGATTTTCTGGCGGCCCGCTGCTTCACCATCCGCCCATCCGGAGGCCATCTTTTCAGACCATTCGGGCGTGCAGTGGTCGTCCATGACCTTGCGGTCTTCCGGCGCCAGGCTGTCGATCTTCGCCTTGTTCATGACGAAGGCGAAAACGGTGACGTAGAGCGGCGTATCGAGGTGATACTTCACCGTGTCCTGGATGCTGAAAGTGAACAGCGATCCCCAGGGCGAGCCGGTCATGTCGGCCGTGCCCTTTTCGATGGCGTCGCGCATTTCCGGGGCCGGAACCTGCACATTGGCGGCGCCGAGCGAGGCGAACATCTGCGCCATCGTGCCGTTTGGCGGACGGATGTTCTTGCCCTCGAGATCGGCCGGAACCGCGAGCGGGCCTTCCTTTGAGTGGATCGTGCCGGGATCATGGAAATGGACCATGCAGACATAGGTGTCGCCCATCTCCTTTTCCGCATATTTGGCGTACCACTCGGCAACCGCGCGCGAACCGCCCTTCGCATTGGATGCCTGGAAGGGCAGTTCTGCGGCGGAGATGATCGGGAAACGGCCGGCCTGGTAGCCCGGATTGATGAAGGCGATGTCGACGATGCCGTCTCGCGCCATGTCGTAATGGTCCGGCGCTGCGCCAAGCTGCTGCGACGGATAGATCGTGATCTTGATACGGCCGTTGGACGCTTCCTCGATCGATTTGGCCCAGGGCTCCATTCCAAGCGGCTGCAGCGGGTGGGTCGCCGGCACCCAATGGGACAGCGCGAGTTCCACCTCCGCCGCCTGAGCGGAGCCGGCCATCAGGGCAGTATTCGCCAAAGCAGCAAGCAGTATGCGTTTCATTGTGCGTTCCTCCTGCATATCGTCCATTCTTGCGGGACGATCTCCTTGTGATCCCGCCAACATTCCGTGACGACGGGTATTGGTCGGCCGCAACCGGGCTGTTCCGATCGCGGCCAACAGTGAGCGTGGACTATTGGTCTCCGTAATAGGAGTCGTATTTCTTCAACGCGTCGATCAGGCCGTTCAGCATCGGATCGGGGTCCTTGCCCATGTCGGAAATGGTTTTCTTCCATTCATCCGTGAGAGGCGCGGCCGCGTCCTGCCACATTTTCACCTGTTCCGCGTTCGGCGTGTAGAGATTGTGTTCCGGATCCGCGGCGATCTTGTCGCGGCCGGCGGCCTCGACATCGGCCCATCCGGCGGACATTTTCTCGGCCCATTCCGGCGTGCAGTGATCTTCCATCACTTTGCGGTCTTCATCCGACATGTTGGCGAGCACGCCCTTGTTGATGACGAAGACGTTGATCGAAGCGTAGAACGGCATGTCGAGGTGATGCTTCACCAGCGAGTCCGCGCCGAAGATGTAGAGTGACTCCCAGGGCGACTGGGTGATGTCGGCCGTGCCTTTTGCCAGTGCCTCGCGCATGGCGGGGGCGGGGACCTGCACCGATGCGCCGCCGAGCAGATTCACGAAGCGGGCTTCGGTGGCGTTGGCCGGGCGAACGGTCTTGCCCTTGATGTCTTCGGGAACAAGGATTTTCTCCTTGCCATGCATCGTGCCCGGATCGTGAGAGATCGCCATGCAGAAATAGACGTCGCTCATCTCCTCTTCCGCATATTGCTTGTACCATTCGGTCAGCGCACGCACGCCGCCCTTGGCGTTGGCGAAGTTGAACGGCAGTTCGGCCGCGGACATGATCGGGAAGCGCCCGGGCTGGTAGCCCGGATTGATGAAGCTGATGTCCGATATGCCGTCGCGCGCCATGTCGTAGTGATCGGCGGCGGCGCCGAGCTGCTGGGACGGATAAATCGTCACGTCGATTCGACCGTTCGATGCTTCGTTGATCGACTTGATCCAGGGCTCCATGCCGAGTGTCTGGAGCGGGTGCGTACCCGGAACCCAGTGGGCAAGGCTCAGATTGACGTCGGCAGCGGAAGCCGATGTCGCAATACCCAAGGCAAGCGCAAGTGCAGTCAGTGTCTTTGTATACATGATTCCTCCCTCGCGTTAGCGCGCCAACCCGTATCCTCCCAGGCGGCATCACTGTGCAACGCATGTTAAGTATCACCACAGAACGAACACGACGGCAAGGTGATATTGGGATATTCAGTGAGAGATGGTGCCCGGGTAGCGGTTTTTCGTCATGCCTGGCGTAACCGCTTCCTGAGGCGGCGGAAAACCGAATGGACGTGCTCATGCATACATCGTATGGATGAGGCAGGCTGGGGCGAGGAGGGCGGAAACGTCCGTCCCATGGGAGGAAACAGGCATGAAGGCGCGCGACTCAGGTCTCGCAAAATCGCGGTTGCGCTATCCGGTTCTTGGCGATCTGGAGGAAGCTGCGCGCCGCCGGCTTCCCTATTACGTGTATGATTACCTGCAGGGCGGAACCGGCGAAGAGCTGTCGCGCCGGCGCAATATCGAGGCGCTGCGCGGGATCGAGGTCGCGCCGCGCTACGGTATCGATGTGTCGTCCGCGGATACGTCCGCTTCCCTGTTCGGTCAGACTTTCAATGCCCCGCTGGCGATCAGTCCGATCGGCATGGACGGGGCGATATGGCCGAACGCCTCCAGGCATTTGGCGGAAGCCGCGCGCGAGGCCGGTATCGGCTACATGATGAGCTCGATGTCCGCCGGAACGATAGAAAATGCTGCCGCGATCGCCGGGGAGAATTTCTGGTTTCAGCTTTACGCTTTTGCCGAGAACGATCACGCGGTCAGTTTCGACCTGATCCGTCGCGCCCGTGAAGCGGGCGCCCGCATGCTGTCGGTGACGCTGGATATTCCGGGGGCTGGCAGACGTGTTCGCGACATGCGCAACGGTCTTGGCGTTCCGCTCCGGATTTCACCGGAAATGGCGCTCGGTACGCTGCTTCGGCCGGCGTGGCTGGCTGGGTTGGCGCGCAACGGTCTGCCGTGCTTCGCGAATTTCGCACCCTATTGCCGTGAAGGAGCGGGCAAGGCGGAGATCGACGCATTCGTCAGCAAGGGACGGCCCGGCGGCGGCGCGACGTGGGACATGGTGGCGCGGTTTCGCGACGCGTGGCCGGGTGCCATGACGGTCAAGGGAATCCTGCATCCCGCGGACGCCGAAAAGGCGATGTCGCTCGGTCTCGACGGGATAATCGTGTCCAATCACGGCGGCCGCCAGTTCGACGCCGCGCCGGCGACGATCGATGTCCTGCCGGCGATCAGGGCGGCGGTTGGCGAGAAATCAACGATTTTGTTCGATAGTGGGGTCATGTCCGGCGCGGACATGGTGAAAGCGCTGGCTTGCGGCGCCGATGGCGTCATGGCGGGGCGGGCCTTCATGCTGGGGCTCGCGGCTCTTGGCGCGGATGGTGCCCGGCATGTCTGCGCGGCGTTGATGGAGGAATTCCGGATCGCGCTTGTCCAGACGGGCGCATGCACCGTTGCGGGCGCGAAAGAGTTGACCTTTAGGCACCGCAGCGCCTGGGCAGCAGATGATTTCAAGCCGGTAACGCCGGTCGAACTATAAAAAAGTACGAGTAAACAGGGGTTTGAGTGATGAAGTTCGGAGAGGCGATTGCCGAGATCCTGAAAAGGGAAGGCATAGAGTTTGTGATCGGATATCCGGTCAATCACGTGCTGGAACATGCGGCGATCGCGGACATTCGCACGATCATCGTGCGTCAGGAGCGTACCGGGCTGCACATGGCCGACGCGATTTCGCGCATGACCTCCGGCAAGAAGATCGGCGTGTTCGTCTGCCAGTCCGGACCGGGCATCGAGAACAGCTACGGCGCGGTTGCGCAAGCCTATGCGGAGTCGGTTCCGGTTTTGGTCATGCCGGGGGGCTATGCGCGGCGGCAGGCCCATATCGATCCGAATTTCAATCCGACGATCTCGATGCGCGACGTCACGAAATCGACCGAGCCGGTGAACGATGCGCGCGAACTCGTCAACATCATGCGGCGGGCCTTCTCGAAACTGCGTAACGGCCGCGGCGGGCCGGTCCTGGTCGAAATCCCGAACGATATCTGGGATGAGGAGGTGCCCGATCCGCTGGCCTACAAGCCGGTCGTTTCGACGCGCAGCGGTCCCGATCCCGACGCCGTGAAAAAAGCTGTCGATCTGCTTCTCGAAGCGAAGCGCCCGGTGATCTATGCCGGGCAGGGCATCCATTACGCCGAGGCTTGGCCGCAACTGAAGGAGTTGGCCGAGCATCTGGGTATCCCGGTCTCGACCAGCCTGGAAGGCAAGAGCGCGTTTCCCGAAGACCACGCGCTGGCGCTGGGCTCGGGCGGCGCGGCGATCCCGATGACAATCCGGCATTTCCTCGATGAGGCGGACGTCATTTTCGGTATCGGCTGTTCCTTCACCGAGACGGCTTTCGGCGTTCAGATGCCGAAGGCGCCGAAACGCGTGATCCACGCCACGCTCGACGCCGATCACATCAACAAGGATTACGAGTCCGAAGTCGCGCTTGTCGGAGACGCCGCGCTGACGCTGGATGCCATGTTGGCGGAGATCCGCGCACGCGGCGTGACGCGCCGGTCGTGGACCTACTTCGCCGACGAGATCGCGCAGGTGCGCGCCGCATGGCTGAAGCAATGGATGCCGAAACTGACATCCAGCGATGCGCCGCTCTCCCCTTATCGCGTGCTGTGGGATCTACAGAAGACGGTCGATGTTGCGAACACGATCATCACCCATGACGCCGGCAGCCCGCGCGATCAGCTTACGCCGTTCTGGAAGTCGGTGACGCCGCTTTCCTATATCGGCTGGGGCAAGTCGACACAGCTTGGCTACGGGCTGGGGCTTGCCATGGGGGCCAAGCTCGCCTGTCCCGACAAGCTTTGCATCAATGTCTGGGGCGATGCGGCCATCGGCTTTACCGGCATGGATTTCGAGACGGCGGCGCGTGAGCGCATCCCGATCCTGTCGATCCTTCTCAACAATTTCTCAATGGCGATGGAATTGCCGATCATGAAGGTCTCGACGGAGAAATACCGCGCGACCGATATTTCCGGCCACTACGCCGATTTCGCCGTCGCGCTTGGCGGCTATGGCGAGCGGGTGACCGATCCGGCCGACATCGTGCCGGCGATCAAGCGCGGCATAGCCAAGACCGAGGAGGGTGTTCCGGCCCTGCTCGAATTCATCACCTGTAAGGAAATCGATGCATCGCGCATCATGCCGAAGGGATATCCATGAACCACATCCAGACCAGCGCCGGCCTCGTCGTCGAGGAACTGAAACCCGTTCTCGACGAACGGCTCGTGACCTCGAACGCGGTGCGCGAGCATCACAGCCACGACAGCTCCTGGCTGGCGCCGCACATGCCGGACGCGGTCGCCTTTCCGCGCACCGAGGACGAGGTTGTGGCGATCGTGCGGGCATGCGCGAAACATGGCGTCCCCGTGGTGCCTTTCGGCGCCGGCTCGTCCATGGAGGGGCACACCATTCCCCTGCGCGGCGGCATCACGATTGACACGCGCGAGATGAACCAGATCGTCGAGATCAGGCCGGAGGACGGCCTCGCGGTCGTGCAGGCGGGCGTCACCCGCAAGCAGTTGAACGAGGAACTGCGCGCCACTGGCTTGATGTTCTCCGTCGATCCCGGCGCGGACGCCTCCATCGGCGGGATGGCCTCGACGCGCGGCAGCGGCACGACCGCGGTTCGCTATGGAACGATGCGCGAAAACGTGATGGCGCTGCGGGTGGTCACGCCGGACGGCACGCCGATCCACACCGGATCGCGCGCCCGCAAATCCTCCACCGGCTACGACCTGACGCATCTCTTCGTCGGGGCGGAGGGGACGCTGGGGCTCATCACCGAGCTGACGGTTCGGCTGCACCCGATCCCGGAGACGGTGTCGTCGGCGGTCTGCGCGTTCGAGGATGTCGGCGAGGCGGTGCAGGCGGTGATCGAGACGGTTCAATACGGCATTCCGGTCGCCCGCGTCGAATTCATGGACGAGGTCGCCGTCGAGGGCGCGAACGCCTATTCCGGTCTCGATCTGAAAGTCACGCCGACCCTGTTCTTTGAATTCCATGGCACGCCGGCCTGGGTGGACGAGCAGTCTCGGCTGGTCTCGGAAATCGCGACCGGCCATGGCGGCTCGGACTTCCGCTGGTCGACCGATCCGGACGAACGGGCGAAGCTCTGGCAGGCGCGGCACGATATCTACTGGGCAACGAAGGCGCAGCGCCAGGGCTGCGAATTGTTCACCGGCGATATTTGCGTGCCGATCTCGCGGCTGGCGGAGAGCATCGTCGCGGCGCGCGCGGACATCGACGCCTCTTTCCTGAAGGGGCAGATCATCGGCCATGTCGGCGACGGCAACTATCACACGGCCTATCTGATCGATCCAAACTCGAAGGAAGAACTGGAGGAAGCCGAGAGGCTGTCCGGCCTGCTGGTCGAACGGGCTCTTGCCGTCGGCGGCACGGCCAGCGGCGAGCACGGGATCGGCATGGGCAAGATCAAATATCTGCGCAAGGAGCACGGCGCGGCGGTCGATGTGATGAAGCGTATCAAGGCCGCGCTCGATCCCGCCGGGATCATGAATCCCGGCAAGATGGGGCAAGAGGGCTAGGAGCGTCGGGGTAGGGGGTCAGCCCCGCCCAAGATACGGGTTCTTCACCGGCAAGATGACCGTGTCCAAAATGGTCAGTTCCGGCGGCAGGCGGCAGGTATAGACGACCAGTTCGCCGAGCATTTCCGGTTCCAGGCAGTTTTCCGTCAGCTTGTCGGTGCTTCCGGGAGCGAGCATGGAACGGGTCGCGCCGGGATGGATGGTCGATGCGGTGATGTTGTCGTCGCGGCCGTCGAGGCAGATCTGTTTCGTCAGCCCTTCCATCGCGAATTTCGTCATGGTGTAAGCCGGCGAATGATGGCGCGGGATCTTGGCCGACAGCGAGCCGATATTGATGATCCGGCCTCCGCGACCCTTCATCGACCGCATTGCCTCGCGTGAACAGATGACGGCGGATGTCAGATTGGTCGCCAGCATTTCCTGCCAGCGCTCGGTCGAAAGATCGGGAAGAGGAGTGGCGTCGGCTATTCCCGCATTGTTGACGAGGATATCGACAGGCCCGGCGAGGCGTTCGGTCTCGCTGAACAGTTTCAGGAGGTCCTCCTCCCGGGTCACGTCGGTGGGCACGACATGAGCGGTGCCGCCGTCGGCAGCGATCTCGTCAGCCAGCGACCGCAGCTTGTCGGCGCTGCGCGCGGCGAGGATCGTTACCGCTCCGGCCCGTGCCAGTTCCCGCGCGATGCCGCGTCCGATGCCGCTGCTGGCGCCCGTGACGATGGCGATCTTGCCCTCGATGGATTGCATGTTTCCTCTCCCTTTGTGCGTACATCCGCGTATCCTCACTACGGATATTTCGTCTGTTTTCGCCCTTGAACGAGACAAAGACAAGAAGGGATGAGCAGAATTGTATACAGACCGGGCATCCTGGCCCCTGAATCAAAACACCGGCCGCGATGGGCCGGTGTTTCGGGTTTGGCAGTCTTTCAGGATCAGGCGCTGACGCCGCCCCAGATCGCTTCCGCTGTCTTGACGACGAGATCCAGCTTGCGGCGCTGGTCGTCATAGGTCACGGCATTGCCTTCCTGGGTAGAGGAAAAGCCGCATTGCGGGGCGATGCCGAGTTGGTCGATGTCGCAATATTGCGAGGCTTCGTCGAATTTCTGCTTCAGCCAGTCGATGCTTTCCAGTTCCGGCGTCTTCGTGGTTATGAAGCCCGGCATGACACGCTGCTTGCCTTTCGGCAGGAGCTTCAGGGGTTCCAGCCCGCCTGCGCGGTCCGTATCGTACTCCATGAAATAAATGTCGACGCCGGTTGAGAAGATCGCCTCGGCGGCGAGGTCGTAGGCGCCTTCGGCGGCATGGGTCGACTGGAAGTTGCCGCGGCACATATGCATGCCGATCACCATGTCGGACGGCCGGTCCTTGATCGACTCGCGCATCATCCAGGCGTAGCGGTCGATCAGCCAGTCGGGATCCTGGCCCGCAGCGGCCTTGTCGGCCCGGTGCTTCGGGTCGCACAGATAGGCGAAGAAGATGTCGTCCATCTGCAGATAGCGGCAGCCGGCGTCATAGAACTTCTGCACCGCCTTTGCGTAGGTCTTGGCGAGGTCGTCGAACAGGGCCTGCGGGTCGCGATACTCCTCCGGCGCGATATCTTCGGGCGCGGTGCGGAAGTGGCAGCAGGACGGGCCGGGGATCGAGATCTTCGGCATCACCTTGGTGTGCTCGGCGACGAAGCGGAAATGCTCGAGCATCGGATGATCATCGGGGAAGTCGAGCTTGCCCGGAATGGTTGGGAAGACCGGCGGCAGCTTGACGCCCTGGAACCCCTTGAACGATCCGCCGGTGTCGCGCTCGACGATGTCGAGCCCGGTCAGCATTCCCATGAAGTCGTAGTGCCAGTAGGCGCGGCGCGCCTCGCCGTCCGTGACGACGGGCAGGCCGACCTCTTCCTGCATCTTGATCAGGTCGACGATGGCCTCGTCCTCGACGGCCTTGAGCTCATCGGCCGAGATCGACTTGTCCTCGTAGAACTTCTTGCGCGCCGCCTTGACAGGCTCCGGCCGCAGCAGGCTGCCGACATGGTCGGCGCGATAGGGCGGTTGGGCAACGGTCATGGTTTTCTCCCTAACATGTGAAATGATTATGCGGCGCTTGTAAGCGCGAAGGCGGAGACCCGCAACAGCGATCGCGCAATTACGGCCAGTCGGCGAAGCTGGGCGGCGAGAACCCGTCGGAGTCGGGGCTGGCGGTCGCCATCAGTTTGCGGAACCGGCCGGGCGTCATCCCGGTCATGCGTCGGAAAAAATTCGAAAAATGCGCCGGATCCCGAAACCCGAGCGAATAGCTCAGCTGCTTGATAGACAGCGTCGAGCGCTCCAGGCCGAGCGCCGCTTCGCGCGCCAGCCGCTCGGCGATCAGGGATTTGGGCGTCTTGTCGAGTTCGCGCATGCAGATGGCATGCAGGCGATCATGGGTAATGCCGAGTTCATGCGCATAGTGGCCGACCGGATGATGGGCCCGAAAGCCGGCCTCGAGCAATTGCCGGAAGCGCTGCAGATAGTGGGCGCTGTTTCCGTGGATGACGCCCGCGACTTCTTCTGCGCCCGAAGCCCTGAGGATCGTGACAAGCACGATGCGCAGATGCGCGACCACCATCATGCCGCTTGCAGGCTGAGGCTGCGCCAGTTCCCGCCGGATGCTTTCGAGATGCCGTCGGACATCGGCATGGGCGTCGCGATCCTCGTCGAAATGGCGAAACCAGTCGCGATCGAACAGCGACTGGATCGCGCCGGACTCGAAGAAGTCGCCAATCGCGCGGGCAAGGGTTTCCTCGGCGATCTCGGCGACATAGCCGCTCGTGCCGGCCTCGATGACCAGCCTGAAATCGCCAGCGGTCTTTCGCCAGGCAATCGAAGGGCCTGCAAGCGCGGTCTCGCCGCCGCGTCCCTCGATACGGGCTTCGCCATCGGACAAGAGGACCAGGATGCACGCATTGGCGCCGAGACCGCGTTTCAATGTCTCGATGCGGCGCTGCAATCCGCCTTCGATCCGGCTGAGATAGACGGGCAGCTTGGTGAAGTGAGGCAGGTTGGAAGCCATTAACCGGATTTTCCATTTCGGACCCGATTCGTTCTCTAAGTCAATAAATTGCAATAATCGACCAAAAACCTGCATTTCCTTTCGGCGTGTGTACGCTATCATTTGTTTGAGGACTGAAAGCAGTGCGCCATATGGCGCATTGTACACATCCGCAAGCGGCCGAAAGAGCCCGCGCGGAGGAGGGAACGGGAGGAGGAATGCTGCACGCAGCGCTCCTTATCGACAGTGCGACAGTATCGGCCTCGGGCGGTGAAACGTTCGAGCGTATGGACCCTGTTTCGCATGAGATTTCGACACGGGCATCGGCGGCGAATGTCGAGGATGCGGAACGGGCGGCCAATGCGGCCGCACGCGCATTTCCCGCATGGTCGCAGACCCCGCCGAGCGAGCGCCGCGCCTTGTTGAACGATGCGGCGGATATCCTTCAGCGCCGTACCGGCGACTTCGTGGAAGCAATGATCGCGGAAACGGGCGCCACGGCGGCCTGGGGCCAGTTCAACTGCCGTCTCGCAGCGAACATATTGCGAGAGGCGGGCGCGATGGCGAGCCAGGTGACCGGCGAGGTCATTCCCGCCGACAAGCCGGGGTCGTTTGCGATGGCCGTGCGCCAGGCGTGCGGGGTGGTCTTTTCGATGGCGCCCTGGAACGCGCCGGTGGTCCTTTCGACCCGCAGCGTCGCCATGCCGCTGGCCTGCGGCAACACCGTGGTGATGAAGGGATCGGAACTGTGTCCGCGAACGCACGGGCTCCTGGGCGAGGTGCTCAACGAGGCCGGTCTGCCGAAGGGCACCGTCAACGTCATCCATTCCTCCCCCGAAAAAGCGCCTGATATCGTCGAGGCCCTGATCGCGCATCCGGCCATTCGGCGGGTCAATTTCACCGGATCGACACGGGTCGGCCGGATGATCGCCGAGAAGGCCGCACGCCATCTCAAGCGCTGTCTTCTGGAACTGGGCGGCAAGGCGCCGCTGATCGTGCTTGATGACGCGGATATCGATGCGGCTGTCGACGCGGACGTGTTCGGCGCGTTCTTCAACCAGGGACAGATTTGCATGTCGACGGAGCGGATCGTCGTCGAAGAGAGCGTCGCCGATGACTTCGTCGAGAAATTCCGTGTGCGAGCCGACGCGATCCGCGCCAATGATCCGCGGGACCCGAAATGCGTGCTTGGCGCGATGATCACCGAACAGGCGGCGCAGCGGGTCAAGGGCCTGATCGACGATGCGGCGATGAAAGGGGCGACGCTGGTGACCGGCGGACGTCAGGAGGGCGTGTTCGTCGATCCCGCCATCCTCGACAATGTCTCTCCGGCGATGCGCATCTACCATGAGGAAAGCTTCGGACCAGTCGCCTCGGTCATCCGGGTGAGCGGCGACGACGAAGCGGTCTCCGTCGCCAACGATACGGATTACGGTCTTGCCGCCGCCGTGTTCAGCCGGGACGTGTCCCGGGCGCTGGCGATCGCGCAGCGGCTTGAATCCGGGATCTGCCACATCAATTCGGCGACCATCCATGACGAGCCGCAAATGCCCTTCGGCGGCGTCAAGGCATCCGGATATGGCCGCTTCGGCGGCAAGGCGGGCATCGACGAATTCACCGAATTGCGCTGGATCACCATCCAGGACGGCAAGACGCAATACCCGATCTGAACAGATCGGGAAGAGTTGAAACCAACGTTCACCAGGGAGGAAACCAATGGAACGTAGAACCCTCATCAAGACCTTCGCGGCCTCGCTTCTCGCAAGCGCCGTTCTGGCCGGTCCGGCCATGGCGGAAGGCACGATCAAGATTGGCGCCAGCGCGCCCAAGACCGGCCCGCTGGCCGGCGGCGCGGCGGTCACCTACTGGCCGGCCGTGCAGCTCTGGGTGCATGACGTCAACGAGCGCGGCGGCATCGATGTCGGCGGCGAGAAGATGAAGGTCGAGCTGATCGAATATGACGACCGCACCTCCAACGAGGAAGCCATCAAGAACGTCCAGCGCATGGCGACGGTCGACAAGGTCGACTTCATCATTCCGCCCTACGGCACCGGCATCAACCTCGCGACCGCGCCGCTGATCGCCAAATACGGCTATCCGCATATCGCTGTGACCGCCGTCGCCGACGGCATCGAGGGCTTTGCCGAGCGCTGGCCGAATTCGTTCTGGACGCTGGGCACGTCGGAAGCCATGGCGAGCTCGCTCGTCGACGTGCTGACGAAAATGCGCGAAGCGGGCCAGATCAACGAGAAGGTCGCGGTCGTCAACGTCGCCGACGCTTTCGGCATCGAACTCGCCAATACCGGCAAGCCCAAGCTCAAGGAAGCGGGTTTCGACATCGTCTATGAGACCTCCTATCCGCTGCAGCAGCAGGACTTCGCCCCGATCATTTCGGGCGCCAAGGATGCCGGTCCGGATACGTTCATCGCCTTTTCCTATCCGGGTGACACGTTCGGCCTGACCAAGCAGGCGACCATCACCGACCTGCCGGTCAAGGCCTACTATGTCGGCGTCGCGACCGCGTTCCCGGCTTTCGCCGGGGCTAACGGCGCTGCCGCGAACGGCATCATGGGGGTCGGCGGTGTCAACGCGGCGAGCGAAGCCTATCAGGATTTCGCCAAGCGCGAAGAGGAGTTGACTGGTGTGGCGCCTGACTACTGGGCGAGCCCGGTCCAATACGCCAGCCTGGAAGTGCTCGAACAGGCCATCACGAAAGCGGGCTCGCTCGACAAGGCGGCGGTGATCGAGGCGCTCAACACCGAGACCTTCGAAACGATCATGGGCGAGTGGAAGTTCGAGGACAACATCATCAAGAAGTTCTGGACCGTCGGCCAGTGGCAGGACGGCGTCTTCCACGGCATCGCCTCGACCGGCGTCGGCGGCGAAGCCGAGCCGATCGTCAAGTCGGGCTGGAACTAAAGCCTTAACCACAAAAACCGGTGCGGCTTTTGCCGCACCGGCGAAAATCGTAGAATTCGGCCGATGGATATTCTGGTTACGGGGACGGTGCTGGGGGGCACCTATGCGCTGATCGCGCTCGGGCTGACGCTGCAATATGGCGTCGCCCGGATCATGAATCTTGCCAATGGCGAAAACCTCGTCCTGGCGTGTTTCTGCGCGTTCTGGCTCTACACGGCGGCCTCGATCAATCCGGTTCTCGGGATCCTGATCATCGCGCCGGTCGCCTTCGCGCTGAACTGGGCGATCTATGTCTTCGCGATGAAGCCGCTGGTCGATCGGGCCAAGAACCGCGGACAGCTCGAGATCGACAGCATTCTCGCGACATTCGGCCTGATGTTCATTATGCAGGGCGTGATGCTGCTGGTCTTCGGCGGCCAGTATTTCTCTTACAATTTCCTGTCCGAACCGGTCCGCATTCTCGGCGAGAATTACGGCCTCAACCGGATCGTTTCGCTCGGCGCCGCGACGCTGATCGCGATCGTTCTCTACCTCTTCCTCTACCGTACGCGCTTCGGCACGGCCGTGCGCGCGGTGTCGGTCAGCCCGCAATCGGCGAGCCTCGTCGCCATCGACGTGCCGCGCATGTCCGCCTTCGCCTTTGCGCTGGGCGGCGGGCTTACGGCGGCGGGCGGATCGCTGCTGTCGACCTATTACACATTCAATTCCTCGATGGGCGTGATCTTCACGATGAAGGCCCTGATCATCGTCATCATGGGCGGCGTCGGCGATGTGCGCGGCGCGGTGCTGGCGGCGCTGCTGCTCGGCCTCGCCGAAACGGCCGTTGCGAGTCTGATCGATCCGGGCCTGACGCTGGCGGCGACCTACACGCTGTTCATCCTCGTTCTGCTGTTCCGCCCGCAGGGCATTTTCGGAAGGCAGACCGCATGAGCCTGATGAACGAGAAGGAACAGAAGATCGCGGCCATCGCGCTGGTGCTGTTCGGCGCGGCGGCGATGATCCCTCTCGCCGATGACGGCTATTACCTGTCGCTGTGCGTGAACATCGTCATGTATGCGGTGCTGTGCACGGCGTGGACGCTGTTTTCGGGTCCGACCCATTACATCTCGCTTGCGACGGCGGCGTTTTTCGGCGTCGGCACCTATTCCGTCGGGCTCGGGATCGACACTTTGCCGTTCCCGCTTCTCGTCGCCATCGCGGCGGTGGCTAGCGGCATTCTCGCTGGCCTCGTCGGTTTGGCGACGCTCAGGCTTTCCGGCGTCTATTTCGTTATCTTCACGCTCGGTCTCGCGGAGCTGGTGCGTCAGGTCGTGACCTGGCTGCAGGTCAAGTTCCTCGGCGCCGTCGGGCTCTATGTCTTCACCGACCTGACCGAGAAACACATCTTCTGGATGCTGCTGGCGCTTGCCGCCGTGGTCTACATTACCGGCTGGCTGGTCAACCGGTCGCGGCTCGGTTTCGCGATGCGGATCATCGGCAATGACGAAACCGTTGCCCGCCATGTCGGCATCGACGTCGCGCGGGCCAAGGTGATCCTGTTCATGATCTCGGGCGCCTTCATCGGCATTACGGGGGCGATCCTCGCGCCGCGCTTTGCCTATGTCGAACCGCCATCGGCCTTCAACCCGGTGATCTCGTTCCAGGTCGTCATCATGGCCTTGCTCGGCGGCACCGGCCGGCTGTGGGCGCCGCTGCTCGGCGTCATTCCGTTCACGATCCTGTTCGACCGCATTTCGGCGAGCTTCCCGAACCATACCAGCCTGCTGATCGGCGTCGCCTTCATGGCAATCGTCTACTTCCTGCCGCGCGGCGTGATGGGCCTGATCGATGATTTCCGCGCGCGCCATGCCAAGTCCAGGCATGCGGCCGCAGGCGTGCCGGAGGCGGCGGAATGAGCAGCGCTCCACTCCTTTCGGTCGAGAAAGCGCGCAAGGCCTTTGGCGGTCTTGTCGCCGTCAACGACGTCGATTTCACGGTCAAGCAGAGCGAGTTGATCGGCCTGATCGGGCCGAACGGCTCCGGCAAGACGACGATGATGAACCTCATTTCCGGCGCGCTGAAGCCCACATCGGGAACCATCCGGCTCGCTGGTGAGGCCATTTCGGGCATGCCGGCGCACAAAATTTCGCAGCGCGGCGTGGCGCGGACCTTCCAGCTCGTGCGTATCCTGCCGTCACTGTCGGCGATCGAGAACGTGATCGCCGGGGCTGTGTTCGGCCATGTTAGGGCCTGGGGCGACGATGCCTATCGCGAGGCGGAAGTGCTGCTCGAAAGGGTCGGGCTCGGCGGGCGCGGCAATGCACCGACCGGCTCGATGACCTATATCGACCAGAAGCGGCTGGAACTGGCGCGGGCGCTGGCGTCCAATCCGCGGCTGCTGCTGCTCGACGAATGGCTGGCCGGTCTCAATCCGAGCGAATTGAAGATCGGTATCGAGCTGATCCGCGACCTGCGCGAGGATGGCCGGACGATCATCATGGTCGAGCATGTGATGGACGCGATCCGCTCGCTTTGCGACCGCTGCGTGGTGATGTCGAGCGGTGTCAAGATCGCCGACGGTTCGGTGCATGATGTGCTGTCGCAGCCCGAAGTCGTCAGCGCCTATCTGGGGGCGGAAGATGCTTGAGGTTCGCAACCTGTCGGTCGCCTATGGCGCGCATAGGGCGCTGGAGAAGGTATCGGTCAACGTCGCCGCGGGCGAAATCTGCGTCATTCTGGGCGCCAATGGCGCCGGCAAGAGTTCGCTGTTGAAGGCAATCGGCGGCATGGTGCGGTCTGCACCGGGCGCGCAAATCCTGATCAACGGACAGGAGATCACGGAGGCGAAACCGCACAAGGTCGTCGAAGCGGGCCTCGCCCTGGTGCCCGAGGGGCGCGGTATCTTCGGAGAGCTGACGGTCGCCGAAAACCTGCAACTCGGCGCTTACGGGCCGCAGGCGCGCGACAGCGAGGCGATGCGGCGCGAAGAAGTTCTGCGGCTGTTTCCGCGCCTTGCCGAACGGCGCAACCAGATCGCGCGGACCATGAGCGGCGGCGAGCAGCAGATGGTCGCGATCGGCCGGGCGCTGATGTCCAATCCGGTGATCCTGATGCTGGACGAACCGTCGCTGGGGCTTTCGCCGCTACTGACGAAGGACCTGTTCAAGTCGCTGAAAGCGGTGCGCGAGACAGGCGTCGGCATCCTGCTGGTCGAGCAGAACGCCAAGCAGAGCCTGGCGATCGCCGATCGCGGCTACCTGATAGAAAACGGACATATCACGGGCGAGGGGACCGGCGCGGAACTGGCGCAGGATCCCGCCGTGCAGGCCGCTTATCTCGGCGGCGCTGCAGCGAAAACAACACCATCGGAGGCGATCATGCGCGACGAACATCGGCGTTTCTACGTTCCTGCGGGGGCTGCGGGCGGAGCGGGCAGTGGAGCGGCGGCCGAAACCGTGGCTCCCCTTCGTGTCGCGGCGAACGACGCTGCGGCTTCGGCGGCACGGCCCGAACACCGCCAGTTCTATGTCCCGGCCGGGGCCGCCGGGAACGGTTCTCACGCCCCGCAAGGCGTGACGTCGTCTTCCGGCGATGCCGCGGTCCGGGCGGAGCACCGGCAATTCTACGTGCCGGCCGGCGCTACCGGCGGCGGTCGGACCGTTCCCGCCGTCAATGGCGGCTCCACGTCGGCTGAAAGCACCGCGCCGGGCGGCGCTCGTTCGGAGCATCGGCAGTTTTACGTCCCGGCAGGCGCGTCGGGGGCCGGCAACGGGACGGCGCATGCACTGGCGGAAACGCTGGCAAACAAGGGAGATGCAATCGTCATGTCGAACCAGGCGCATGAATTGAGCTTGCAGGCCGCGGAAATGGCTGCACGGGCTGCGCGGATCCAGCGTCAGCATGTCGAGGCGATGCGCGTCGACAACCACCTGTCCGCCGCGACGAAACTGATCGCCAGTGTCGACGACACGGCCGGCGGCGAGGCGAAAAAGAGCAAGGACAGCAGCAAGAAGATGCTGAAAAAGGCCGAGAAACTCGTCCGCAAGGCAGAAAAGCTCGCCCGCAAGGCGGCCGCGATGCAGGCGGCGGACTGAACGAACACGACAACAGACGGAGGCGCATATGGCACGCGTATTGGACGGCATGTATATCGGCGGTGGCTGGACCACCAAGTCGCAAACCTTCCCGGATTACAATCCGTCCGACGGATCAATCTGGGCCAACATCCCGGACGCTTCGGTTGAAGACACGCGCCGCGCGATCGAGGCGGCGCATGAAGCATTCGGCGAATGGTCGGAAATGCCTTTCACGAAACGCTCGCACCTGCTGATCAAGGCGGGAGAGATCTTCGAGAAGCGCCGCGAGGAGATCGCCGAGGCCGTGATGGCCGAGGGCGGCGGCTGGTTCGGCAAGGCGATGTTCGAGACCGGCTACACGGCGGAACTTTTCCCGGCCGCGGCCGCGGCCAATTACGGCTCGATCGGCGATGTGCTGCCGTCCGAATACGGCAAGGTCTCGATGGCCGTGCGCCGCCCGATGGGCGTCGTCTCGGTGATCAGCCCCTGGAACTTCCCGCTGATCCTGACCGGCCGCGGCTTCCTCTTCCCGCTGGTCGCCGGCAACACGATCGTGCTGAAGCCGTCCGAGGACACGCCCTATATTGGCGGCTTGCTTTGGGCCGAAATCTTCGAGGAAGCGGGCCTTCCCAAGGGTGTTCTCAACGTCGTCACCTGCTCGCGCGAGAATGTCGGCGCGGTCGGCGACGAACTGATCGAGAACCCGCTGGTCAAGGGCATCTCGTTTACCGGATCGACGGCGGTCGGCCGGCAGATCGCCGCAAAGGCGGGCGCGCATCTGAAGAAATGTTGCGTCGAGCTCGGCGGCAAGAACTCGATGATCGTCTGCGACGACGCCGATATGGAACGCGCGGTGCAGGCCGCCAATTTCGGCGCGTTCATGCACCAGGGCCAGATCTGCATGTCGGTCGAACGCGTCATCGTCCACGAGGATATCTATGACGAGTTCGTCGAGAAGTTCGTCCCGCGCGTGAAGAAGCTGACGGTCGGCGATTCATCGAAGAAGGAAAACATCCTTGGCCCGGTGATCAACGACCGCGCCGCCGAGCGCATCAAGCGCCATTTCGACGATGCGAAGGCCAAGGGCGCGACGGTTCTCGCCGGCGGCGATATCGACGGCCGCTTCATTGCTCCGACCGTCTTCGCCAATGTCACGCCGGAGATGCTCCTCTATCAGGAAGAGTCGTTCGGGCCGGTCTGCTCGATCTTCAAGGTCGGCAGCGACGAGGAGGCTGTGCGCCTCGCCAATGACAGCGAATACGGCCTGACGGCTGGCGTCATGTCGGAGGACGAGGGCAGGGCGCTGGAAATCGTCAACAAGCTCGACACGGGTAATTGCCACGTCAACTGCTCTCCGGTGAATGACGAACCGCATGTTCCCTTCGGCGGCTTCAAGGCCTCCGGCCTTGGCAAGCATGGCGGCAAGTGGTCGATGGAGACCTTCACCGAGACCCGCTGGATCACGCTTGATCGCGGCGGCCGCCCGTTCCCGCCGGTCTTCTGAGCCAGCGGACAAGACCGAAAAGACAAGGCGCCGGAATCGCTTCCGGCGCCTTTTTCATGAGTTGCGTACTGATCAGTCGGGTAGGACGCGGACGTCGAGAAGCGCGACGCGGCGGTTCTCGCGGACGACGCGCAGCGCCTGCTCGATCACCTTCGGCAGTTCGTCGGGATCGGTCACCTTGCGCGCCCAGGCGCGGCTCGCCGCGGCGACATTGGTGAAGTCCGGCGACGGTTTCAGCGCGGTCAGCGGCATCTCGTTGGCGCGCGAGGCGAAGCCCGACGGGTAAAGCCCGGTGACGGAAGCGCGCACGGCCCCCCATTCCTCATTGTTCAGGATCACGATCAGCACCGGCAGTTCCAGCGCCTCGGCGATCTGGTGGCATGCCGTGGGATTGGAGAACATGTAGGAGCCGTCGCCCATCGTGGCGACGCAAACCCGGTCAGGTTCGGCCAGTTGCGCGCCGAGCGCGGTCGGGAAGCTCCAGCCAAGACCGCCGGAATGCGGCTCCTGAAACCAGGACTTGTGGTCCTCCCGCGAAATTGCGCCAAGGATGGTGCCGAGTTCGGAAAATACGGACGACTTGACGCCTTCCAGGGCCTTGCCTAGGCAATGGCTGACATAGGACTTGGTGATGCCGCGCGTTGTGTCCGTGGCCTTCTCGACGATGGCGGCGCGGTTCTGCGCAGAGGCCTTCGCCAGCCTGTCGCGGCGAACGGAGAGCGCATCGGGATCGCGTTTCAGCGGGGCCATGGCTTCGATCAGCGCGGGCACGGTCAGGGCCGTTTCGCCGGCAATCGTCAGGTCGGAGCGGAAGTTGCGGACCGGGAAGCGGCTGAAGACCGGATCCGGGCCGATATTGATGACCTTGGAGCCATCGGCAAGCTTGTGCTTGTCCGGCCACCATGGCGCGAGACAGTTGAGCACGACGACGACATCGGCCTTTTCCATCCACGGGCCCGGGTCGGAGCCGACATGGCAGGGATGTTCGGTCGAGATGGCGAGATGCGTCGCCCACCACGAGCAGACAGCGATGCCCCATTCCTCCGCCCATTTGGCGAAAGCTTTGAAGCTCTTTTTGTCGCCCGCGCCCCGCTGTGCGATGACCAGCGGGTTTTTCGCTTCCGCCAGCCAGCGGGCGGCGGTCTCGATGTCGGAGGGGTTGGGTGCCCCGGTCACAGGCTGGATCGTTGCCGGATCTTCCAGGCCCTCGCGGGGCGTCGCCTCGCACAGGACTTCGCGGGGCAGCGACAGATAGATCGGGCCCTTTGGCGTGGAATTGGCGATGGCGTGCGCCCGGTCGAGCAGGCCGGCGATCTGCTCGGGGAATTTCAGCTCGTAATCCCATTTGCAGGCTTCGCGGACGAGCGCGGTCTGGTCGCGCATTTCCTGGCCCCAGCCGATGGGAACGGTGCGCGCGCCGAAACGGTCGCCTTCCATGACGGGCGTGCGGCCGGACATCAGCAACATCGGGATCTGCTCGCATGCCGCGTTGATTGCGCCGGTCGCCCCGTTGGAGAGCCCGACATTGGTGTGCAGCATTACCGCCTGCGCCTTGCCGGAAATCAGGTAGTATCCATGCGCCATGCCGAGCGCGGCGTGCTCATGCGGGATGACGATCGGCGTCGGCAGCTCGATATTCTTGGCGGCTGCTTCGGCAAGACCCTCGATGATCGGTGGAAAATCGGTGCCCGAATTGGCGAAGACATAGTCGACGCCGAGAGCCTTCAGGCGCGTGAAGATCGCGCCGCCAGCCGTGATGTCACCGGAAACGGTGTGCTTCATTGTCTAACCCCGGTCCTGTTTTTCTCGTTATCCGCTCAGGAGCCTTGGCAGCCAGAGCGTTATTGCCGGGAAGGCCAGCAAGACGGCCACCCGGATCAGTTCCGCGATGAAGAATGGCATAACACCCTTAAAAGTTTCACTCATGGGCGTATCTTTTGCGAGCGCCGAGATGACGAAGACGTTCATGCCCACTGGCGGCGTTATCAGCCCCAGTTCGACGACAATCAGCGCAAGGATGCCGAACCAGACCTTGAGTTCCTCGGTGCTCATGCCGAAGCCTGCGCCTTCCGCGCCCTGGTAGATGCCGCCATTGAGTTCCATCAGGACAGGCCAGAAGAAGGGGATCGCCAGCAGGATCATCGACAGGCTGTCCATCAGGCAGCCGAGCAGGATCAGCGCGAAAAGGAGCAGGATGAGCACGGTCATCGGTTCCATGCCGGAATTGACCATCCATTCGGCGGTCACTTGCGGAACGCCGGCGCGCGACATGAAGATCTTCAGCATCTCCGCGCCGAGCAGGATCAGATAGATCATGCCTGTCGTCTGGGCCGTCTCGAAGAGGGATTCCTTCATCCCGGCCAGATCGAGCCGACCGCGGACGACGGCATAGAGCCAGACAAGAAAAACGCCGATGGCCGCTGCGGGCGTCGGATTGTAGAGGCCCGCATAGATGCCGCCGATGACAAGCACGAAGATGATCAGAACCGGGATGACGCCCAGCGTGGCGCTGACGAATTCCTCGCGGTTGGAAGAGCCGCCGCGCGGCCCGGCATTCGGCCAGACGATGACATAGATCGCGATGGTCAGCAGGAAGAGCAGCACGGCGAGGATGCCGGGCAGCAGCGCTGCCATGAACATCGTGACGATGTTCGCTTCCACGATGATGGCGTAGATGATCAGCACCACCGAGGGCGGAATGAGGATGCCGAGCACGCCGCCGGCGGCGAGCGTTCCGGTCGCAAGCGAGCCGGAATAATTGTAGCGCTTCAGCTCGGGCAGGGCGACCTTGCCCATGGTGGACGCGGTGGCAAGCGACGATCCGCAGACCGCGCCGAAAATCGCGCAGGCCGAGATGGCCGCCATTGCGGTGCCGCCGCGCAGCCAGCCGAGCCAGGCGTTCGCCGCGCGGAACATGTCCTGGCTGAGGCCGGCTCTGGTGGCGAGCGCGCCCATGAAAATGAACATCGGCACGACCGAGAGGTCGTAGATCGAGAACTGTCCGTAGGCCAGCGTCTTCAGCTGGCTCATGAAGATGGCGCTGCCGTTCAGCAGGGTCACGCCGACGCCGCCCACGAGGATCATGGCGTAGGCGATCGGCATCCGGATCGCGATCAGCAGGACAAGAACGACGAGGCCGGTCAGGCCGGTCAGGAGAGCATCGGCCATCGCTCAGCGCTTCCTAATTTCTTTGATGTTTTCGAGGAGCGTCATGACCGCCGCAACGGCGAGCAAACCAAGCGAAACGAGGATCGGGATATAGGCCACCCAGTGCGGAAACTGCAGGATCGCCGTTATGTAATTGTAGGCCTTCTGGTCGAGCATGCCGAGATACATGCGCCACAGCAGCAGAAGGCTGAAGAACAGGGCCACCAGGGACGCCAGAACGCCGAAAAACGCCACCAGGCGGTCGGGTGCGCGCGAGGTGAAGATATCTGCGGTCACATTCGCGCCGACCATCTGGCAATAGGGCAGAAACGCGAAGGCCGCCACGGCGACACCGATTTCGGTCATTTCGAAATCGCCGGGAAACGGCTTCCACACGACGCCGCCGATCACCGAGATCACGTTGATGGCGACGACGAGCGACAGGACAAGGCCTCCGAAGAAGGCCCAGGCGATAATCGATTTGCGGGCGAGGCCTTCAAGCCCCGCCCGCTGTGTTGCCGTTGTGTCGGACATTACATTCCGCTGCTATGCTTTGCGATGCCCGCGCGTGCCTTTTCGACAAGGCCCGCACCGTCGATGCCGCTGGCCGTGACTTCGTCGATCCAGCGCTGAACGATCGGCTCCAGTTTCGCGTCGAAAGCGGCGGTTTCCTCTTCGGTGAGCGTGATGTGCTCATTGCCGGCATCGGTCGCGACCTTGATGCCGAACTCGTCGGAAGCGCGCCAGATCTCGCCGACCTTCGACCACCATTCCGGGCCGGATGCGTCCTTGAAGGCCTTCTTGATGTCGTCCGGCAGGCCATCCCAGCGGGCCTTGTTCATCGAGACCTGGAAGGTCGTGTTGCCGAAGCGGGTCTTTTCGTAGCCTTCGATCTGGTATTTCGTCTGTTCCTGGATCTTCAGCGGCGGGATGATCTCCCACGGAATGAAGGCGCCGTCGACGACACCCTTGGAAAGAGCCTGCGGCAGTTCGGGAACCGGCATCGCCGTCGGAGCCGCACCGAGCGCCTCGATGATCCATGCGCCGGTCCGGGTCGGAATGCGCATCTTCGTGCCTTCGAGATCCTCCGGCTTGCGGACGAGCTTGTTGGCCATGTGGATGCCCTGACCGGCATGGACGTGGAGGAACATCACCTCGACGCCCTTGTACTCTTCCTTCAGGTCGCTCTCGAACATGTCGTACATGGCGAGATTGGCGGCGGACAGGTCGTTCTTGTAGACGGTCGGGAGTTCGAAGACTTCCGTGCGCGGGAAGAGGCCGGGCGTATAGCCGTTGACGGTCCAGACCAGATCGACGACGCCGTCACGGACCTGCTGAACGAGTTCCGGGGGACGTCCGCCCAGCGACATCGCGGGATAGATTTCGATCTTGACGCGTCCGCCGGAGTTTTCCTCGACCTGCTTGGCCCAGGGCTCGAGCATCTGCGTTTGCGCCGGCGCCTTGGCGCCCAGCAGATGGTGAAGCTTGAAGGTGAATTCCTGGGCCGACGCCATCGACGTGCCGGCCAGAGCGACCGCGGCGCCGACCAGGGCGGCGCTTGCCAGTTTCAGTGCTTTCATGAGTTCCTCCTCTGGATCGGGGTGTTATTGATCAGCCGGCCGCCTCGAAGCGGAGCCTTGTTCATGCCCGAAAGTGCACCCGGGTTCGGATGTTGTCTCCCGTATTGCCCTTGCCGCATTTGAAGCGGTTTTCGGGCCGGCTGTCATCAGTTTTGCCGCCGGACTTGCCAAAAGTCCCCGGTCATCCGCTTCTAGCGCAAATCGCCCTGCAAAAACTTGGGAAAAAAATGCAAAAAACCGGCAGGATTTCGTCCCCTTGCATGCGTAATGTTCTCATAATATGAGAAAATACTATTATGCTGAAGTGCGACGCCCGATGGCGATTTCGAGAGAGTGACCGCTTCGCTTTCCGTGTGTATTCGCAAGCCATCCTTTCTGCCGCGGCAGGGCGCAAACCGAACCGGGAACGAGCATCATGAACGAGCATCAATTCGTCGTCACCCTCACCTGCGATGACAAGCCGGGTATCGTCGCCGCCGTGACGACGGAACTGGCCGCGATCGGGGCCAACATCGCCGAGTCCAACCAGTTCTGGGACCGGCAGACGAACCGCTTCTTTCTCCGCATCGCTTTCATGGTTCCGGACGGCGTCGGCCGCGACGGGATCGAGCGGGCATTGCGCCCGGCTTCCGATCGCTTCGGCATGAAGATGTCGATTTCCGATCTGGCGCAACGGCCGAAGATCATCGTCATGGTCTCGAAATTCGACCATGCGATGCTGCATATCCTCTACCAGATCCGCGTCGGCTGGCTCGACGCGGAAGTTGTCGCAATCGTCTCGAACCACGAGGATTCGAGACAAACCGCGGAGATGGAAGGCATTCCCTACCATGTCTGGAAGGTGACGAAGGACAACAAGCAAGAGCAGGAAGCCAAGCTGCTGGCGCTCGTCAAGGAAACCGGCGCCGAACTGGTGGTCCTTGCGCGCTACATGCAGGTGCTTTCGAACGAACTGTCGAACCGGCTGTTCGGCATGGTGATCAATATCCACCACTCCTTCCTGCCGAGCTTCAAGGGCGCGAAGCCCTATCACCAGGCGCATGAGCGCGGCGTCAAGCTGATCGGCGCCACCGGGCACTACGTGACGCCGGACCTCGACGAGGGACCGATCATCGAGCAGGAAACCGAGCGCGTCAGTCATTCGATGACGGCGGACGATTTCGTCGCCGCCGGGCGCGACATCGAAAGCCGCGTGCTTGCCCGTGCCGTGAAGATGCACCTGGAGCGCCGTGTCATGCTCAATGGCCACAAGACCGTGGTCTTCGCCAAATAGGCGGATAGCGCGGCCTCAAATCCGTTTGGAAAATGCGCGCGGCGACCCGGCGATCCCTGCGGTTTCCACAGGGCGCCATTTACAAAATCTTATGGAATTTCGTGCGTATCTGGTCGCGTAATTCAGCCTGCGCATCGATTGATGCACCGACATGATGTCGAGCACCCGCTTCGCGGGATAGGCGATGAAACTCGCGTCATGTCCGTCCTCGTAACCATTCGTGGTTCTACCGTTACGGAATAGGGCATCGGCGGTTCCGGTTTCCGGCATCAATTCCCACGTGTGGAGAACTCAAATGCGTGACGAAAAAACAAACTCCTCCGAACCCACGCTGAAGATTATCTCTTTCAAGCTGGCCGATCAGGTATTCTGCCTCGACATCATGGCGGTGAAGGAAATCCGCGTCTGGCAGAAGGCGACGCCGCTGCCGCATTCGCCGGACTATGTGCTGGGCTTCATCAATCTGCGTGGCAAGGTGATCCCGGTCGTCGACATGGCGTTGCGTCTCGGCCTGCCGGCGATCGACCCGACCGAACAGAGCGCCATCATCGTCATCGACGAGGGTGACCGCGGCGTCGGCATCCTGGTCGACAGCGTTTCGGACATGGTCTCGGTCAAGCCGGAAGACATGCAGCCGGTGCCGGACGTGATGAGCGACGAGGAAAAGCAGCTGACCAAGGGCATCGTCCCGGTCGGCGACGACATGGTCTGCTTCCTCGATCTGAAGAGCCTGTTCGAGACCGTCGACAGCGAACTCGAAGCGGCCTGAGGCCACTTATCCTTCAAAGATTGCGGACCGCGTCAGCGGTCCGATTCCCGCCAGCGCGGGTTAATCCATGGCTCCGAGTTCTCCGGGGCCAAAGGCGTTCGTCCGAGAATGTGATCGGACGCCTTTTCGCCGACCAGAATCGATGGTCCGTTCAGGTTTCCGTTGGTGATGCGCGGAAAGACCGAGCTGTCGGCGACTCGCAATCCCTCCACACCGATGACCCGGCATTGCGGATCGACCACAGCATTCGGATCGTCGGCGCGTCCCATCCGCGCCGTGCCGCAGGGGTGGTAGGCGCTTTCGACATGCTCGCGAATGAAGTCGTTCAGCTCGTCATCGGACTGCACGGACGAGCCCGGCTGGATTTCCTTGCCGCGATAGGGATCGAAAGCCTTCTGACCGAAAATCTCGCGCGTCAGCCGGATGCAGTGGCGGAAATCGGCCCAGTCCTGCTCCTTGCTCATATAGTTGAACAGGATCTTCGGCGCGTCCTTCGGATCCCCCGAGGCGAGCGTGACCGCGCCGCGAGACGGGGAGCGCATCGGTCCGACATGGGCCTGGAAACCATGGCCCTCGGCTGCGGCCTTGCCGTCGTAGCGCACGGCGATCGGCAGAAAGTGATACTGGATATCCGGATAATCGACACCGGGTTTCGAGCGCAGGAACGCGGCGCTTTCGAACTGGTTTGAGGCGCCGACTCCGGTCTTCGTCAGCAGCCACTGTGCGCCGACAAGGGCTTTTCCGAACAGGTTCCAGTATTTGTAGAGCGTGATCGGCTGGGTGCTCGCCTGCTGGATATAGAGTTCCAGGTGGTCCTGCAGGTTCTGGCCGACGCCGTGCCTGTCCGCGACGACATCGATGCCGTGTTCGGCAAGATGCGCGGCCGGGCCGACGCCGGACAGCATCAGGATTTTTGGCGTATTGATGGACGAGGCGGCAAGGATCACTTCCCGGCGCGCTGAGATCGTCTCGATCGATCCGCCGCGCTCGATCTCGACGCCGGTGGCGCGATTGCCGTCAAAGACGACACGACGGGCAAAGCCGCGCACCAGCGTACAATTCGGGCGCTTCAGGGCGGGTTTCAGATAGGCATTGGCGGTCGACCAGCGGCGGCCTTGCCAGACCGTCTGTTCCATCGGGCCGAAACCCTCTTGCTTCTCGCCATTATAGTCACTCGTTAGCTCGAAGCCGGCCTGTTTCCCGGCTTCGACGAAGGCGGCGTGCAGCGGGTTGTCGCGCTTGCCGCGGGTGACGTGAAGCGGACCGGACTTGCCGCGCCATGCCGGGTCGCCGCCATGGCCGCTGTCGTGCCAGTTTTCCAGACGCTTGAAATAGGGAAGGACATCGGAATAGGCCCAGCCGGTCGCGCCAGTCTCGGCCCAATGGTCGTAGTCGCGGGCATGGCCGCGGACATAGACCATGCCGTTGATCGAGGACGACCCTCCGATGACGCGTCCGCGCGGGGTCGCCAGGCGCCGTCCGCCGAGATGCGGTTCGGGTTCGGACTGGTAGCCCCAGTCGTAGATCTTCATGTTCATCGGATAGGAGAGGGCGCCCGGCATCTGGATGAAGGGGCCGACATCCGTGCCGCCCGCCTCGATGACGATGACGGAATTCTTGCCGTCCTCCGACAGCCGATAGGCCATGGCCGACCCTGCCGACCCGGATCCGATGATGATATAGTCCGCTTCCATGCTCATCCGCCGTGTCAGTAGGGGCTGTCGACCGGTTGGATGCCGACATAGACGCTCTTGATCTGACTGTAGGCCTCGATGGCCGCCGCCGCGTTTTCCCGGCCGAAACCGGACGCCTTGACGCCGCCGAACGGCATGCCCGCGGGTGTCAGATTGTAGGCGTTGATCCAGCAGGTGCCGGCCTGCAACTGCGCGATCGTCCGGTGCGCGCGGGTGAAATCGGCGGTGAAGACGCCGGCCGCGAGCCCGAACTCGGTCGCGTTGGCGCGTGCGATCACCTCGTCCTCGTCCTCGAAATCGAGCACGGACATCACGGGGCCGAAAATCTCTTCCCGGGCGATTGTCATGTCGTCGGTGACGCCGGTGAAGACCGCCGGCTCGATGAAGAAGCCGGTGTCGAACCCCTGGATGGAGGGGATCCCGCCGCCGATTTCGAGCGCCGCACCCTCCTTCTTGCCGGTCTCGACATAGCCCAGCACCTTCTCGCGCTGCGCCGCCGAAATCAGCGGGCCCATCTGGACGGCTTCGTCCATCGGGTCGCCGATGCGGATGGCGTTTGTCCTTTCGACGAGACGCTCCACGAAACGGTCGCGGATCGAGCGATGCACGAAGACGCGGGTGCCGTTCGAGCAGATCTGGCCGGTCGAGTAGAAATTGCCGAGCATGGCGCCGCCGATGGCGTTCTCGATGTCGGCGTCCCCGAACACGATCAGAGGCGATTTGCCGCCAAGTTCGAGCGTCACATGGCGCAATCCCTCGGCCGCGCCCGCATAGACCTTCTTGCCGGTCGGAACCGAACCGGTCAGCGAAATCTTGGCGACGCGCGGATCGGATGTCAGCGCCGCGCCGACATCGCCGTAGCCCTGCACCACGTTGAACAGGCCGGCCGGCGCACCGGCTTCGATGAGGATTTCGGCCAGCTTCAGTGCGGAAAGCGGCGTCATCTCGGACGGCTTGAAGATCATGGCGTTGCCGGCGGCCAGCGCCGGGGCGGCCTTCCAGCAGGCGATCTGGATCGGGTAGTTCCATGCGCCGATGCCAACGCAGACGCCGAGCGGTTCGCGGCGCGTATAGGAGAAGTCGCCGCCCAGTTCGACCGTTTCGCCTCCGATGGTCGGCGCGATGCCGCCGAAATATTCCAGTGCGTCCGCGCCGGACATGGCGTCGGCGACGATGGTTTCCTGGATCGGCTTGCCGGTGTCGTGCGTCTCGATCTCCGAGAGCTCCCGGTTGCGCTCGCGGATGATATCCGCCGCGCGCCGCAGAACGCGGCCGCGTTCCGTCGGCGATTGCGCCGCCCATTCCTTCTGGGCGCGAAGGGCGCTCGAAAGCGCCCGCTCGACGACGTCCTGCGTCGCCGAATGGAGCGCGGCGATCACCTCTCCGGTCGCCGGATAGATGACCTCGATCGGCTTGCCGGACGCATCCTCGAGCGGTTTGCCGTCGACGAAATGGCTTGCTGTGGGCTGTTGCGACATCATTCTCCCCTCGGGAAACGCTGGTTTTCCTCCACGACGTTCAAGTCCATGTGGTTGCGCATGTAGCGCTCCGACGCCTTTTGCAGCGGCTGGAAGTCCCACGGGAAATAGGAGCCGTTGCGCAAAGCCTCGTAGACGACCCAGCGGCGCGCCTGGCTCTGGCGGACCTCGGCGTCATAAGCCTGCATGTCCCAAAGCCGCCTGACCGCCTCTGCGAACGTTGCCGCCGTCGACTGGTAGTCCGGCTCGGTCGCCAGGTTTTTCAGCTCGCGCGGATCGTTTTCGAGATCGAACAGCATCGGCGGGTCGAGCTCGCAATGGATGTATTTCCAGCGGTCGTGGCGCAGGCACACCAGAGGGGCGTAGGAGCCCTCGGCCGCATATTCGATGCGCACCGGCGTCGCCCGCTTCTCGCCGTTCAACGACGGCACGAGCGTTTCGCCGTCGGTCCATGGGGCGATTTCCTCGATATCGATGCCGGCGAGGTCGCAGATGGTCGGCGTGACGTCCATCGTCGAGACAGGCGACGTGACGAGGGCAGGGGCCGTCCCGGGCGCGGCGATCATCAGCGGCACGCGGGCCGATCCCTCGAAGAACGTCATCTTGAACCAGAGCCCGCGCTCGCCGAGCATGTCGCCATGGTCGGACAGGAACAGGATGATGGTGTTGTCCGCCTGCCGGGTCCGTTCGAGCGTATCGAGGATTTCGCCGATCTTGTCGTCGAGATAGGAAATATTGGCGAAATAGGCGCGCCGGGACTTGCGGATGTCATCGGCCGTGATGTCGAAATTGCGCCAGTCATTCGCATCGAAAATGCGTTTGGAATGCGGGTCCTGCTCCTCGTAGTCGAAGGCCGGGATCTCGGGCTCGAGATGCTCGCAATCCTCGTAAAGGTCCCAGTATTTGCGCCGCGCGACGTAAGGGTCGTGCGGATGGGTGAAGGATACCGTCAGCATCCACGGGCGCTTGTCATGGCCGCGGGCGAGATCGTAGACCTTGCGCACCGCGTGGTAGGCGACCTCGTCGTCATACTCCATCTGGTTGGAGATCTCCGCGACGCCCGCACCGGTAACTGATCCCATATTGTGATACCACCAGTCGATCCGCTCGCCCGGTTTGCGATAATCCGGCGTCCAGCCGAAATCGGCCGGATAGATATCAGTGGTCAGGCGTTCCTCGAAGCCGTGCATCTGATCCGGCCCGACGAAATGCATCTTGCCCGACAGGCAGGTCTGGTATCCGGCGCGGCGCAGATGGTGCGCATAAGTCGGGATGTCGGAGGCGAATTCCGCGGCGTTGTCATAGACACGGGTTCGGCGCGGCAGCTGCCCGGCCATGAAGCTGGCGCGGCCGGGCGCGCAAAGCGGCGACCCCGTATAGGCGTTGGCGAACCGCACCGAGCGATCGGCAAGCCGGCGCAGGTTCGGCGTGTGGAGCCAGTCGGCGGGGCCGTCCGGAAACAGCGTTCCGTTCAGCTGGTCGACCATGAGGATCAGGATGTTGGGCGCCGAACTCATTTGCTCCTCTCCTTGTCGAGACACATTTCGAGATAATCGCAGACCAGGCTTTTCATGCCGTCTCGATCGGGCACGTGTTCCTGCAGGGCGTGACGGATGTAGAACCCGTCGATCAGGGCCGCGAGGCCCTGGGCGATCTGCCGCGCCGTCGCCTCGCTGACCAGCTGGCGGAGATTGAAGACGAGATTGCTGTCCAGCCGTCGCGCATAGACACGCAGGAGGCGTGCGGCCTGGGCCGATTTTTGCGCCTGCACATAGAAAGCCAGCCACGCGGCGACGATTTCGCGATCGAACTGGTCCGGGCCGAAACTGGCCGCGATGATCGCCTGCACGCGCTCCACCGGATTGTCGACGCCGTCGAGCCGCTTGCGGACATCCGTGCCGAAGTCGGTCAGGATACGGCGCATCGCCGCAAGGAAGATCTGATCCTTCGATCCGAAATAGTGATGGGCGAGTGCGGGAGACACGCCGGCACGCCGCGCTATGGCGCTGACCGTCACTTCCAGCGATCCTGATGCGCCGATCTCCTGGATCGCCGCGTCGACCAGATCGCTCCGTCTCACCGCCTCCATTCCGACCTTTGGCATCTTAATCTCCAACCATCGCTTGCCATTCATCCCTAGTTGTCTTTTAATTGACCCGTCAATCAATAAAATCCGCAACGGGCGGATAACCCAACAGGAGCGACTATATGACCTTTGCCAAGTCCACCCTGACCACTCTTGCTGCGCTGGCCGCAAGCACGAGCATGGCCTTTGCCCAATGCGACGAAGTGGTGTTCTCGGATGTGGGCTGGACCGACATCACCACCACCACGTCGGCCACCAAGCAGGTCCTCGAGGCTCTCGGATACGATGTGGACGTGAAGGTCCTGTCGGTTCCCGTCACCTTCGCATCCCTCGAAAAGGACGATGTCGACGTCTTCCTGGGCAACTGGATTCCGGCGCAGAACGCCGCCATCAAGCCCTATCTCGACAGCGGCGAGATCGAGCAGGTCGCCGTCAATCTCGAAGGCACCAAATACACGCTCGCCACGCCGACCTATGCCTGGGACGCAGGCCTGAAGAGCTATGCGGACATCCACAAATTCGCCGACGAACTCGACAACAAGATCTACGGCATCGAGCCGGGCAATGAAGGCAACGGCTATCTCGTCTCGCTGACCGAGGAAAACAAATACGACCTCAAGGATTTCGAGATCGTCGAAAGCTCGGAGCAGGGGATGCTGGCTCAGGTCGCCCGCGCCTATGACAAGCAGGAGCCGGTGGTGTTTCTCGGCTGGGAACCGCACCCGATGAACGCCAATTTCGACCTGAAATATCTTCCCGGCGGCGAGGACTTCTTCGGCGGTGAGGGGCAGGTCTACACGACGACCCGCAAGGGCTACGTCGAGGAATGCCCGAATGTCGGCAAGCTTCTCACCAACCTGAAGTTTACCCTGGCCATGGAAAACGAGATCATGGGCGCGATCCTCGACGATGGCGAGGATGCGGACGATGCAACCATGGCCTGGATGAAGGCCAATCCGGACGTCCTCGACGCTTGGCTCGATGGCGTGACGACCAAGGATGGCGAGCCGGGGCTCGCGGCCGTGAAGTCCGAATTCGGCCTCTGATCCTGTCAGGCCGGGCTCCCAGGAGCCCGGCCTTTTTCTTTGACGACCGCGAAATGCCGCACAGGCGGATTGATTTCAGGCAAAAAGCATAAAATCCTTCGGTTCGGGCGCACCGCCGTCCGGACCCGATCCAACTGCGCCATGCGGCCAACACGCTGAGGGGTGACACATGGAATGGCTGACTGATCACAAGATACCGGTCGGCAAGACGGCGAAATCCGTTTTCGACTGGCTGCAACATCACGGTTCCTGGTTCTTCGACGGCCTCGCCGAATGGGGCGAACGGCTTATCGACGCGATCCTGTGGCTGTTGCAGACTCCCCATCCGCTCGTCATCGTCGCCATTTTCGTGGCTCTCACCTGGTATCTCCAGCGCAGCTGGAAGATCTGCCTTCTGGTACTCCTCGGCTTCCTGTTCATCATCAACCAGGATTACTGGGAGGAAATGACGGAAAGCCTGACGCTCGTCCTCTCGTCCTGCCTCGTCTGCATGGCGGTGGGCGTGCCGATCGGGATCGCGGCGGCGCACCGGCCGCGGCTCTATCAATTCATGCAGCCGATCCTCGATTTGATGCAGACCCTGCCGACCTTCGTCTATCTGATCCCGGCGATCGTCTTTTTCGGCATCGGCATGGTGCCGGGACTGTTGGCCACGGTCATCTTCGTGCTCCCGGCGCCGATCCGGCTGACCTATCTGGGGGTCGCCTCGACGCCGAAACCTCTGCTGGAGGCGGCGCAAGCCTTCGGCGCGAAAGGCTGGCAGACGCTGGTCAAGGTCGAACTGCCCTATGCGCTGCCGCAGATCATGGCGGGTCTGAACCAGACCATCATGCTGTCGCTGTCGATGGTGGTCATCGCGGCGCTGGTCGGCGCCAACGGGCTTGGCGTTCCGGTCATGCGCGCGCTTGGTCAGGTGAACACCGCGCTTGGCTTCGAGAGCGGTTTCATCATCGTCGTGGTTGCCATCATCCTCGATCGCATGCTGCACATGGGAAAGGACCGGACATGAGCAAGGCTGTCGTCTTCGACAATGTGAGCATCGTCTTCGGCTCCGATCCGAAATCGGCTCTGCCGCTGATGGACGAGGGCAAGAGCCGCTCGGAAATCCAGTCTGAAACCGATCAGGTTCTCGGCGTGCATAATTGCTCGATCGAGGTGGAGGAGGGCGAGATCCTCGTCCTGATGGGGCTGTCCGGCTCCGGAAAATCGACCCTCCTTCGAGCCGTCAACGGTCTCAATCCGGTCGTGCGCGGTTCGGTGTCCATCAATGACGGCTCCGGCATGACCAACATCACCTCGGCCGATCCGGCGAAATTGCGCGAGATGCGCCTGTCCCGCGTCGCGATGGTCTTCCAGCAATTCGGGCTGCTGCCATGGCGCGACGTGATGGAAAACGTCGCCTTTGGCCTGGAACTGGGCGGCATGCCGAAGAAGCAGCGCGAGGAAAAGGCCCGCGAACAACTCGATCTCGTGGGGCTGAGCGAATGGGCCGACCGCAAGGTCAGCGAGTTGTCCGGCGGCATGCAGCAGCGTGTTGGCCTCGCACGGGCCTTTGCGACCGAAGCGCCGATCCTGCTGATGGACGAACCCTTCTCGGCGCTCGATCCTCTGATCCGCTCGCGCCTTCAGGACGAACTGCTGGAATTGCAGGCCAATCTGAAACGCACGATCATCTTCGTCAGCCACGATCTCGACGAGGCCTTCAAGCTCGGCGGGCGTATCGCCATCATGGAAGGCGGCAGGATCGTCCAGTGCGGCACGCCGCAGGACATCATCCGAAATCCCGCGAACGAGTATGTCGCCGACTTCGTTGCGCATATGAATCCGCTGGGCGTTCTGTGCGCCGAAGACGTGATGGTGGACGGCGAGTTGCCGGAGGATGCGCAGGCCGTGACGTTCGACACGAGCGTTGCCGCGATCATGGATATTTTCCTGTCCAACGATCAGCCTTTGCGCGTCATGCGGGAGGGAGCGCAGATCGGCGTCATCACGCCGCAAAGCATCCTGGCGGGCTTCGCCGGCAAGCCTTCCGTCAGCGAAGGCGCGGCGCCCGACTGAGAAATCGGTCCGCCTTCGTGCTTCCCCCATTGGATGGCAGCGCCAAATCGCCTATCTGCGGTAGGAACTGCCAGACCAAAGGGGAAAATCATTGGCCATAAAAGACCTCGTTCTGGAGCAATTGAAGCGGGTCAAGGGACCGGATCTCACCGGCAATATCGTCGATCTCGGACTTGTGTCGGATATCGTCGTGTCGGGCGACAAGGTGTTCTTCTCGATTACCGTGCCGTCGGACCGCGCCGATGAACTGGAGCCGTTGCGCGAAGCTACCGAACGGGCGGCGCTCGGCGTCGACGGCGTGTCGAAGGCAGGTGTCGTCCTGACGGCCGCGAAGAAGGCGGGCACGCCCAATCCTCAACCGAAGCCGTCGCCGCAACCGGCGCGCCAGGCGCCGCCGCAGGGCGGGGGCGGGCCGCGCAAGCCGGCGGGCATTCCCGGCATCGGCGCGATCATCGCGGTCGCATCCGGCAAGGGCGGCGTCGGCAAGTCGACGACCGCCGTCAATCTCGCTCTGGCTTTGAAATCGATCGGCCTGAAGGTCGGCGTTCTCGATGCCGATATCTACGGGCCGTCCATGCCGCGCCTGCTGCATATTTCCGGCCAGCCGTCGACCGTTGACGGGCGCACGCTGAAGCCGATGGAGAATTACGGCGTCAAGGTCATGTCGATGGGCTTCCTCGTCGAGGAAGACACGCCGATGATCTGGCGCGGGCCGATGGTGATGTCGGCGCTCAACCAGATGATGAAGGAAGTCGCGTGGGGCGAACTCGACGTGCTGGTGGTTGACATGCCGCCGGGCACGGGCGACGCCCAGCTGACGATGGCGCAGAGCGTTCCGCTCGCCGGCGCGGTGATCGTCTCCACGCCGCAGGACCTGGCGCTGATCGATGCGCGCAAGGGCCTCAACATGTTCCGCAAGGTCGAAGTGCCCGTGCTCGGCATCGTCGAGAACATGAGCTATTTCGTCTGTCCGGATTGCGGCTCGCAACACGACATTTTCGGTCATGGCGGCGCACAGAAGGAGGCGGAGCGCATCGGCGTGCCGTTCCTCGGCGGCATTCCGCTCGACATGAAGATCCGCGAGACTTCGGATTCCGGCGAACCGATCGTCGTGTCCGATCCGGACAGCCCGCATGCTGAGGCCTATCGGGCGATCGCCCGGACCGTTTGGGAACGCGCCGGCACGGCTCAACAGGCGGCCCCGTCGATCGTTTTCGACTAGGCGAACAGGCATTTCCCGACCTTCCGGGAAATGCCCGCTTGTCCGTTTGGCCTTGATCTCGAAGGCGTTTTCTTTAGGAGTGAAGGGCCGGAAATCTAGCCGTGCCGGATCGTGTCGGAGGAAGCGTTCGATGAATTGCGTGTTTGTTCAACTGCGGTGTCGCCCGGGCCAGGCCTACAAGGTCGCCGACAAGGTCTATGAGCGCGAAATCGCATCCGAACTCTATTCGACAAGCGGCGACTACGATTTGCTGATGAAACTCTACGTCCCTGCGGGCGAGGATATCGGCAAATATGTCAACGACCATATTCTCGACATCGAAGGCATCTCGCGATCGCTGACGACGCTGACCTTCAAGGCGTTCTGAGCAGAAGTTTCCGACCCGCACCGGTTCCGGTGCGGGTCTTTTTACATCACTGGAGGGAGATCACATGAAACTCATCGCAAAATCGCTGGCCGCGCTCGCGGTTCTCGGCATGACCTCGGCGGCAATCGCCGAACCGGTAAAGGTCGGCATGATCACCACGCTTTCCGGCGGCGGCGCCTCGCTCGGTATCGACGTGCGCGATGGCTTCATGCTGGCGATCAAGAATTCCGGGAACACCGATGTCGAACTGGTGATCGAGGACGACCAGCGGAAGCCGGATGTCGCCGTTCAGCTCGCCGACAAGATGATCCAGTCCGAGAAGGTGGATGTGCTGACCGGCATCATCTGGTCGAACCTAGCCATGGCCGTGGTGCCGTCGACGGTGGCGCAGGGCAAGTTCTACCTGTCGCCGAATGCGGGGCCGTCCGCGCTGGCCGGCAAGGGCTGCAACAAGAACTATTTCAACGTCGCGTGGCAAAACGACAATCTGCATGAGGCGGCCGGCGCTTATGCGAGCGATGCCGGCTACAAGAATTCCTTTATCCTCGCGCCCAACTATCCGGCAGGCAAGGACGCGCTGACGGGTTACAAGCGTTTCTTCAACGGCGACGTCGCCAACGAGGTCTACACCAAGCTCGGCGCGACCGACTACGCCGCTGAAATCGCGCAAATTCGTGCCTCCGGCGCCGACAGCGTGTACTTCTTCCTTCCGGGCGGCATGGGCATCGCCTTCATGAAGCAATATGCGCAGTCCGGCGTCGACATTCCGCTGGTCGGCCCGGCTTTCTCATTCGACCAGGCCATCCTGCAGGCGGTCGGCGATGCGGCGCTGGGCGTCAAGAATACGTCGCAGTGGTCGAAGGATATCGATAACGCTGCCAACAAGGCGTTCGTCGAGAGCTTCCAGTCCGAATATGACCGGTTGCCTTCGCTCTATGCCAGCCAAGGTTATGACACGGCCAATCTGCTCCTGTCGGCGATGGCTAAGGCGGACGTCGCTGACGCCGATGCGTTCCGTGCCGCTTTGGAAGCCGCCGATTTCGATTCGGTGCGCGGCAAGTTTTCCTTCGGTCCGAACCACCATCCGATCCAGGACATCTATGTCCGTGAGGTCGTGAAGGAGGGCGATGTCCTGACCAACAAGATCATCGGCACCGCGCTGACCGATCACGCGGACGCATACGCGGCCGACTGCAAGATGTAACAATCGCATCCGCAGGCCGCCGTCGCGCGGCCTGCTTTCTTCCCGTCGTTCCCGGATCGCGTCGTGAGCGCAGCCCTTCTGATCGAGCAGGCCCTGAACGGGCTGCAATTCGGCGTCATGCTGTTCCTCATGGCGGCGGGGCTGACGCTGATCTTCGGCGTCATGGGGCTGATCAATCTCGCCCATGGCTCGCTCTACATGGTCGGCGCATTCGCTTGCGCGGCGGTGGCCGCCGCGACCGGCTCCTTCTGGCTGGGGCTGGTGGCGAGCCTGATCGCCGCGGCATTGGCCGGAGCCATTGTCGAGATCGTCGTCATACGGCGCCTCTATCGGCGCGAGCATCTCGATCAGGTTCTGGCGACCTTCGCGCTGATTTTGATGTTCTCGGAAGGAACGCGCTGGCTGTTCGGCTCCTTTCCGCTTTATCTCGACGTGCCGCCCATGCTCTCCGGCGCCGTGTTGCTGCCCGGCGGGATTGAATATCCGCTTTATCGTCTGGCGATCATCGTCGCCGGGATCGCGGTTGCGATCGGCCTGTTCCTCCTGATCGGAAAGACGCGGCTCGGCATCCAGATCCGGGCCGGCGAGGCCGACCGGGAGATGATCGCGGCGCTCGGCGTCGATATCAAGCTCCTCTACACGGCGGTTTTCGCGCTCGGCGCGGCGCTTGCCGGTTTTGCCGGCGCGCTGGTCGGCACGATCCAGTCCGTGCAGGTCGGCATGGGCGAGCCGGTGCTGATCCTCGCCTTCGTCGTGGTCGTCATCGGCGGCATCGGTTCGATCAAGGGCGCTTTTATCGGCGCGCTTCTCGTCGGCATCACCGATACGCTCGGCCGCTTCCTGCTGCCGGTCGCCTTCCACACCTTCATGAACCCCTCGGATGCGACAGCGGTCGGATCGGCGCTTGCCTCCATGCTGATCTATATCCTGATGGCGGCTGTGCTTGTCGTGCGGCCGGGCGGCCTGTTCGGGACGGCGAGCTGATGTTTCGGGAATGGACGGTCAATCTCGCGCTCGTCGCGCTGCTTCTGGCGGTGCCGTTCGCGGCGAATGCGATGGGCGAGCCCTTCATCGTCACGCTGGCGACCAAGGTGGCCATTTTCGCGCTGGCCGGCGTCGGACTGAATATCGCGCTGGGCTATGGCGGGCTGGTTTCTTTCGGTCACGCCGCCTTTTTCGGGATCGGCGGATATGCCGCCGGCATTCTCGCCAGCCACGCGCAGAATTACGAGCCGCTGATGACGTGGCCGCTGGCCCTCGATGGCACCCAGCAGATGCTGATCATCTGGCCGGTGGCGATCTTTGCTTCGGGCCTTGCCGCGCTGGTGATCGGAGTGCTCAGCCTGCGCACGAGCGGCGTCTATTTCATCATGATCACGCTCGCTTTCGCGCAGATGGTCTTCTATTTTGCCATTTCCTGGCCCGCCTATGGCGGCGAGGACGGTTTGCCGATCTATGTGCGCGACACGTTCCCCGGCCTGAACACGCTTGATCCCCTGCAGTTCTTCGCGATCTGTTTCGGCTGGTTCCTGGCTGCGGCGCTGTTCTCGGCGATGCTGTCGCGGTCGCGTTTCGGGCTGGCGTTGCACGGGGCGCGGCAGAATGCCGAGCGGGTGCGCAGCGTCGGCATCGATCCCTACAGGCTGCGGCTCGCCGCTTTCGTCATATCCGGCATGATCACCGGTCTGGCCGGCGCGCTCTATGCGGATCTCAACCGTTTCGTCAGCCCGTCCATGCTGTCCTGGCAGACATCGGGCGAAATCATGATCTTCGTCATCCTCGGCGGGGTCGGGCGGCATTTCGGGCCGCTTGCCGGAGCGGCCTTGTTCATCCTGCTCGAACACAATCTCGGCGGCGTCAGCGAATACTGGCAGTTCCTGCTCGGGCTGCTCCTGCTTCTCGTCGTTCTCTTTGCCCATGGCGGCCTGATCGGGGTCCTGACACGGAGGTCGCGCCATGGCTGAGCCGATCCTCGAGATCCGCGGGCTGACGAAACGGTTCGGCGCGTTGACCGTCAGCGACGCCATCGATCTTGATCTGAAGCCGGGCGAGATCCATGCGCTGATCGGGCCGAACGGGGCCGGAAAGTCGACTCTGATCAAGCAGATATGCGGCGACGTTCAACCGGATACGGGGACGATCCGCTTTGCCGGACATGACCTTGCCGGCGATACGGTTGCCGATCGGGCCCGCCGGGGTCTTGCCCGGACGTTTCAGGTTTCCTCCGTCGCCCCGGATCTCACCGCGCTGGAGAACGTCATGCTGGCGGTGCAGGGCGCGAGCCACCGGACGTTCCACTTCTTCCGGCCGGCGCTCGCCGATGCCGCGCTGACCGGACCTGCGCGGGAACACATGGCGCGCGTGGGCCTGAAAGGCCGCGAGACCGTCGCGGCCTCGATCTTGTCGCATGGCGAGAGGCGCAGGCTGGAGCTGGCGATGGCGCTGGCGATGAAACCGCGCGCCTTTCTGCTGGACGAGCCGATGGCCGGTCTCGGGCCGGAAGGATCGGTGGAACTGACGGCGATCCTTTCCGATCTCCGCCACGAGGCGCCGATCCTGCTGATCGAACACGACATGGACGCGGTCTTCGCCCTGGCGGACCGGATTTCCGTGCTCGTCTACGGACGCGTCATCGCAACCGGCAGCGTCGACGACATCCGCAACAATCCGGATGTCCAGAGCGCTTATCTCGGAGAGGACGCATGAGCGCGCTCCTCGAATTGCAGGGTGTCACCGCCTTTTACGGGCAATCGCAGGCGCTGTTCGGCGTCGATCTGGCGGTCAATGACGGCGAGGCGGTCGCTCTGATGGGCCGGAACGGCATGGGCAAGACGACCACCATCCGCGCGATCATGCACATGCTGCGCCATGCCGGCGGCACGATCCGGTTCGCGGGCCGCGATCTGGGGACGCAATCCTCCCACCGTGTCGCACGGGCGGGGATAGGGCTGGTTCCGGAAGGACGGCGCTGCTTCGCGCCGCTCAGCGTCGAGGAAAACCTGCTGTCGGCGGCCCGGGCGGGCGACTGGGACATCGCGGCAGTAACGCGCCTGTTTCCGCGTCTTGGCGAGCGGCTGGGGCAGAAGGCGGCGCTTCTGTCGGGCGGCGAACAGCAGATGCTGGCGATCGGGCGGGCGCTGATGACCAATCCGCGCCTGCTGATCCTCGACGAGGCCACGGAAGGCCTTGCGCCGGTCGTGCGGCATGAAATCTGGGCCGCGATCCGCGATCTCAAGGCGAGGGGGCTGTCGATCCTCGTTGTCGACAAGTCGCTCCGCGAGCTGGCGTCGGCCGTCGACCGCTGCGTCGTGCTGGAAAAGGGCGCGACGGTTTGGTCCGGCACGCCCGACGGTCTTACGGAAGACATCACCGCCCGCTTTCTGGGGGTTTAGGAGATACCCATGACACTGTTCCGCGTCGAAGACTGGGACGATGCCTATGCCAATAGCGCGAACATCCCCGGTGGCGACCGATGGCCGGACGCCTGGGTCGGGCCGGCCGCTGATTTTCGAAGGCTGGCGGGCAAGGACGCCAGGCTCGATGTCGCCTATGGCCAGCATGCGCGCGAAAAACTGGACCTGTTCCTGCCGAAAGAGACGCCGAAAGGCCTCTTCGTCTTCGTCCATGGCGGGTTCTGGATCCGCTTCGACAAGTCCTACTGGTCGCATCTGGCGGCGGGGGCCGTCGCTGCCGGCTGGGCCGTCGCGATGCCGTCCTATCCGCTCTGCCCGGAAGTGCATGTGCGCGAGATCGCCCAGAGTATCGCGCAGGCGGTGACCTTGGCCGCGTCGCAGGTCGAGGGGCCGATCCGGCTCGCCGGTCATTCGGCGGGCGGTCATATCGTCACGCGGCTCATTTGCGGCGGCACCGGCCTGCCGGAACCGGTGCTCGACCGCGTCGAGCGGGTCATGTCGATTTCTGGTGTCCACGATTTGCGGCCGATGCTGCGGACGCAATTGAACGACACGATCGGGCTCGACGAGGCGGAGGCGAAATCCGAAAGCCCGGCGCTGCTGGCGCCCGCGGTCGACGTACCGTTGATCTGCTGGGTCGGCGCCAATGAGCGGTCGGAGTTCGTGCGGCAAAACGCGTTGCTCGCCAATGTCTGGCGCGGCCTTGGCCTTGCGACCGATACGGTGGAGGAGCCGGACCGGCACCATTTCAACGTCATCGACGGGCTCGCGTCGGCGCATTCGCCGATGGGGCAGGCGCTGTTTTCCTGATCCCTTGAAGGCTCTACCGCTTGAGCGGCAGAACGTCGTAGCTACCGATCATTTCGGCCGGATAGGTCTTGGGGACGAGCGGCAGATATTGCGCGCCCTCGCGGGTCAGGAAGTCCTCGAAGATGCTCATGGCCGGCGACCGTGACCGGTCGGAGCGCGAAACCGCGAACCATTGCCGGCGGATCGGCATGCCTTCGACGTCGAGGATCACAAGCCGGCCGAGCTGCAGTTCCTGCTCGATCGTGTGGGCGGAAATGAAGGCGATGCCGAGCCCCGCCATGACGGCCTGCTTGATGGTCTCGTTCGATCCCATCTCGACACCCAACTGATCGAGCTTTCCGGGAACGTCGGCGAAGAAGATCTCCAGCGAGATCCGCGTCCCAGACCCTGCCTCGCGAACAAGGAACTTCTCGGCCGCGATGTCCTCCTTGGAAATGTCGCGCTTGCGGGCGAGGGGATGATCCGGCGGGGCGATGATGACGAGCGGGTGGTCGCCGAACATCACCGCTTCGACGGCGATATCGCGCGGCGGCCGCCCCATCAAGGCGATGTCGATCTCCTGGTGGCGCAGCGCCTCGATCGTGTCCGCGCGATTGCCGATAAACAGTTCGATATTGATGTCAGGATTGGTCTTCTGGAAGGCCGCGATCAGGCGCGGCGTGAAGTATTTCGCGGTCGAGACGCCGCCGAGTTTCAACGTCCCGCGCTTGCCGCCCTTGAAGGCGGTCAGTTCCTCCTCCAGCAGGCGCAGCCTTTCCTGGACCGCGTGGGCGGCGTCGAGCGCCGCATGGCCTGCGGCAGTCGGACGCATCCCCTCCGGCGTGCGGTCGAAGAGCGGCAGGCCGATTTCCTCTTCCGCCTGTTTCAGCTGCAGCGTCACGGCCGGGCCGGTTAGCCCCAAGCTATTGGCGGCAGTGGATATTTTCCCGCTCTTTTCGATTTCGAGCAGCGAGCGCAACTGGCGAAGCGTGAGGTTCAGCATGCCTGTAAGTTAGTTTTTCTTACTTCAAAAATAAAGAAAATAAAATTTACTAATCCCCGTCGTTCCCTCATCCCGTCGTTACGCGGTGCCGGCCAGGCCACGCCGCCGACGGGAGGATCGGACATGACTCAAGCAACGCTTGACGCGCATCTCAACACATTTACCGCGACGAATGATCCGGTGAAGGCGCAGATCGCCGAGACCGTGCGCGCCTTTGCGGCGGCCGCCATCCTCGTTCGCAAGTCGATCAATGAGGGCGCGCTGGGCGCCGCTTTTGCCGGCACGCGGGGCAACGCCAATGCCGGCGGCGATACCCAGAAGGAACTCGATGTCCACGCCGACAATCTGTTCCTCGACGCAGCGCGCAAGGCCGGCATCGGCTATTATGCCTCCGAGGAACTCGCCAATCCCGTCGCGATCAATCCGGATTCGAAGATCGCGGTCGCAATCGACCCGCTCGACGGCTCATCGAACATCGATACCAATGTTTCGATCGGAACGATCTTCTCGATCGTGCCGCGCAGGGAAGACGCCGCGACAACCTTTGCGCAGCCGGGGTCTGAACAGCTTGCCGCCGGCTTCTTCATCTACGGGCCGCAGATGGCGCTGGTCCTGACCAAGCGCAACGGTACGCGCATCTTCGTCTTTTCCAGCCGGCTTGGCACATTCGTCGAGGCCTACTCCGCGGTCACGGTCGCGCCGATGGCCAGCGAGTTCGCCATCAACATGTCGAACTACCGCCACTGGGACGAGACGACCCGGCTCTATATCGACGACTGCCTCGCCGGGATGGACGGTCCGCGCGAGAAGGATTTCAACATGCGGTGGATCGCGTCGCTGGTGGCCGACACCTACCGCATCCTGATCCGCGGCGGCGTGTTCCTTTACCCGCGCGACAGCCGCAAGGGCTATTCGCTCGGACGGTTGAGGCTGATCTACGAGGCCGCGCCGATCGCGCTCCTTATCGAGCAGGCCGGCGGCGCGGCGACCGACGGCGGCACCCGCATCCTCGATCTTGTCCCGGGCGACGTGCACCAGCGCACCCCGCTGGTCTTCGGCTCGAAGAAGGAGGTCGAGAAGATCGCCCGCTACCACACCGACCCGTCGGCGATCGGCACGCGCCATCCGCTATTCGCCAATCGCGGCCTGTTCCGCGCCTGATTGAGAAGACCGAGACCACCCATGTCGCACAAGCATCCCATCATCGCCATCACCGGCTCCTCCGGTGCCGGAACCACGACGATCAAGGACACGTTCGAGAAGATTTTCAAGCGCGAGGGCGTCACCGCCGCCTTCATCGAGGGCGACGCGTTTCATCGCTACGACCGCGCCGGCATGAAGGAAAAGGTCGCCGAGGAAGAGGCCAAGGGCAACGACCATTTTTCCCATTTCAGCCCGGAAGCCAACGAACTCGAAATCCTGGAATCGGTGTTCGAGCAATATGGCCGCAAGGGAACGGGCAAGACCCGTCATTACGTCCATGACGACAAGGAAGCCGAAATCTACGGCGCGCCTCCGGGCACCTTCACCGATTGGGCGGACCTGCAGCCGAGCGACGTCCTTTTCTACGAAGGCCTCCATGGCTGCGTAAAGACGGGCGCGATCGATCTGCCGAAACATATCGATCTCAAGATCGGCGTCGTGCCGGTGATCAATCTGGAGTGGATCCAGAAGATCCATCGCGACAAGTCGTTGCGCGGCTATTCCACCGAGGCGGTCACCGACACGATCCTCCGCCGGATGCCGGATTATGCGCGCTATATCTGCCCGCAATTTTCCGAGACCAACATCAACTTCCAGCGCGTGCCGACGGTCGATACGTCGAACCCCTTCGTCGCGCGCTGGATCCCGACGCCGTCGGAATCGATGCTGGTGATCCGCTTCGCCAATCCGCGCGGCATCGATTTTCCCTATCTGCTGTCCATGCTCGACGGCGCCTTCATGTCGCGCGCCAATTCCATCGTCTGCTCGGGCGAGAAACTTGATCTCGCCATGCAGCTCATTTTCACGCCGCTGATCCACAAGCTGATGGATCTGAAGCGCCGCGCATCCTGATCGCACGGCCGAGGAGGACATGATGAACATCCAGGCGACCGCAAAGCCGCAATCCGGTGTCGATGAACGCGACATGGCGAACGCCATCCGCGCATTGGCGATGGATGCGGTGCAGAAAGCGAATTCCGGTCATCCCGGCATGCCGATGGGCATGGCCGACGCGGCGACGGTGCTGTTCAACCGCTTCATGAAGCTCGATCCGTCGAAGCCGGACTGGGCGGACCGCGACCGCTTCGTCCTGTCGGCCGGTCACGGTTCGATGCTGCAATATGCGATCCACCATTTGCTCGGCTATGCCGACATGCCGATCGAGCAGTTGCAGCAATTCCGCCAGCTCGGCAGCCATACGGCAGGTCATCCCGAATACGGCCACGCGCTCGGTATCGAGACGACGACCGGGCCGCTGGGGCAGGGGATCGCCACCGCCGTCGGCATGGCGATCGCGGAGCGGATGATGGCCTCGCGCTTCGGCGCGAAGCTGGTCGATCACCATACCTATGTCATTGCCGGCGACGGCTGCCTGCAGGAAGGCATCAGCCATGAGGCGATCGACCTCGCGGGCCACCTGAAGCTCGGCAGGCTGATCGTGCTTTGGGACGACAATCACATTTCCATCGATGGACCGACCTCCCTGTCCACCTCGATGAACCAGCCGGCGCGTTTCAAGGCGGCCGGCTGGGATGTTCAACGCGTCGATGGCCACGACATGAACGCTGTCGCAGAAGCCATTGAGAAGGCGCGCAAATCGAGAAAGCCGTCGCTGATCGCCTGTCGCACGGTGATCGGCAAGGGCGCGCCGAACATGCAGGGTTCGGAAAAGACCCATGGCGCGCCGCTCGGGGCAGATGAAATCGCCGCGACGCGCGCCAATATCGGCTGGGCGCATGAGCCCTTCGTGGTGCCGGAGAATGTCGTCAGGGCGTGGCGCGCGGTTGCCGCGCGGGGCCGTGACGAGCGGCTTGCCTGGGAACAGCGCCTTGCCGAAAGCTCGCGGCGCAAGTCCTTCGAAGCGGCGTTGAGCGGCGAAATGCCCGCACAGCTCAAACGCGGCCTGACCGCCTTCCGCAAGGCGCATGTCGAGGCGGCGACGAAGGTTGCGACCCGGAAGGCGTCGGAAATGGCGCTCGGCGTGATCAATTCGGCGACAACGCTGACGGTTGGCGGCTCGGCGGACCTCACCCATTCCAACCTGACGATCACCAAGGGGCTGGAGTCGATTGCTCCGGGCCGGTTCAAGGGCCGTTACATCCATTACGGCATCCGCGAACACGGCATGGCGGCGGCGATGAACGGCATCGCGCTGCATGGCGGCTTCGTTCCCTATGGCGGCACGTTCCTCGTTTTCACCGATTACGCGCGCGGCGCGATGCGGCTGTCGGCGCTGATGGGCCAGCGCGTGATCTACGTGATGACGCATGATTCCATCGGGCTTGGCGAGGACGGGCCGACGCATCAGCCGGTCGAGCATCTCGCCATGCTGCGCGCGACACCGAATATCAATGTCTTCCGCCCGGCCGATATCATCGAAACGGCGGAAGCCTGGGAACTGGCGCTGGAGACGGCGGATCGGCCGACGGTCCTGGTCCTGTCCCGGCAGGGTCTGCCGATGCTCCGGTCCGCTCACGCGAAGGATAACTGCTCCGCCCGCGGCGCTTACATGCTGCACGAGCCGAAAAGCGGGCGCGACGTGACCATCCTGTCGACGGGATCGGAGGTCGAGATCGCGAAGGCCGCGGCCGACCGGCTGCTGGCCGAAAAGAACATCAGGGCCGCGGTGGTTTCCATGCCCTGCTGGGAATTGTTCGAGGCCCAGGACGCGGCCTATCGCAACGCCGTTCTCGGCAAGGCCCCGCGCATCGCCGTGGAAGCGGCAGCGCGGCTCGGCTGGGATCGCTGGATCGGCGAGGACGGCGCCTTCATCGGCATGACCGGTTTTGGCGCGAGCGCGCCGGCGGCCGATCTCTATCGCCATTTCGGCATCACGACCGACGCGATCGTCGATGAAGCCGTCCGGCTGACGGCCGCCGGAGGCGCGTGATGCTGGCGGCGAGGCAGATGGACGATACGATCATGGATAACCCGATTGCCGGCAGGACAGCGATCATCCGCATCAGCCTCGATGGCGGCATCAGCCATACGGCCATTCCGCTGATCACCACCCTGGCGGATGCCGGCGCGCGCGTCGTCGTCGTGGCCGGGCTCGGAAACCCGGCAGGCGACATCAATCCGGCCCTGACCCTGCGCCCTTTCGCCGGGACGCTGGCGGAGATGGCCGGAAAGCCGGTCACCTTCGTCAATGAAAGCCTTGGCACCGGCGCGGAAGCGAAATTGGCCGAGGTGCCGTTCGGCGAAATCGCCCTGATGGAAAACCTTCGCTTCCATTCCGACGAGCGCCGTCGCGAGCATGTCTTCGCCATGCGGCTGTCCGTTCTCGGAGACTATTTCGTCGATGCCGGCGATCCGCCGAACAACAGGCAGGGCTGGCAGGCGGCGCTGAAGCAGATTCTGCCGGAGCCCGACTTCTCGGCAATCCCGACCCCCTCAAGAAAGGAGGCCTGACATGGCCCGTATCACCCTTCGCCAGTTGCTCGACCACGCCGCCGACCACTCCTACGGAGTGCCGGCCTTCAACATCAACAACATGGAGCAGGGCCTCGCCATCATGGACGCGGCCAAGGCCTGCGACGCGCCGGTGATCATCCAGGCGTCGCGCGGCGCGCGCTCCTATGCCAACGATATCATGCTGGCGAAGATGATCGACGCACTTGCCGAGATCTATCCCGACATTCCCGTTTGCATGCACCAGGACCACGGCAACAACGAAGCGACCTGCCTGACGGCGATCCGGCACGGCTTCACCTCGGTGATGATGGACGGCTCTCTGGAAGCCGACGCCAAGACGCCGGCGTCCTACGAGTACAATGTCGAGATCACCGAGCGCGTGGCGCGCATGGCCCACTGGGTCGGCGCCTCGGTCGAGGGCGAGCTCGGCGTTCTCGGGTCGCTGGAGACCGGCGAGTCCGAAGCCGAGGACGGCCACGGGGCCGAGGGCAAGCTGTCGCATGACCAGCTCCTGACCGATCCGGATCAGGCGGTCGATTTTGTCACCCGCACCGGCGTCGACGCGCTGGCGATCGCCTGCGGCACCTCGCATGGCGCCTACAAGTTCACCCGCAAGCCGACCGGCGACATCCTCGCCATGCGCGTGATCGAGGAAATCCACGCCAAGCTGCCGAACACGCATCTCGTCATGCATGGCTCGTCCTCGGTGCCGCAGGAACTGCAGGACATCATCAACGCCCATGGCGGAGAGATGCCGCAGACCTTTGGCGTGCCGGTCGAGGAGATCGTCCGCGGCATCCGGCACGGCGTCCGCAAGGTCAATATCGACACCGACTGTCGCATGGCGATGACCGGCCAGTTCCGCAGAATAGCGCAGGAAAACCCGTCGGAATTCGATCCGCGCAAATTCCTGAAACCGGCGATGGACGCCATGCGCGATCTCTGCCGCGATCGCTTCGAGGCCTTCGGCACCGCCGGCAACGCCTCGAAGATCAAGGTGATCCCGATGGACGAGATGGCGAAGCGCTACGCGGCCGGAAAGCTCGATCCGCAGACCGCCACCGCGAAAGCCGCCTGAGGCAAGCCACCGAAGCCGCCACACTTCCCTGCAAGAAACAGATCAGAGGAACGAACCCATGAACAAGCACACGTCTCCCGGCAAATATTCCGCCGGCGTCAAGGAATACCGCGAAACCTATTGGGAGCCGAACTACACGCCCAAGGACAGCGACATTCTCGCCTGCTTCAAGATCACGCCGCAGGCGGGCGTGCCGCGCGAGGAAGCGGCCGCCGCCGTTGCCGCCGAGTCATCGACCGGCACCTGGACAACGGTCTGGACCGACCTGCTGACGGACCTCGAATATTACAAGGGCCGCGCCTACGCGATCGAGGACGTGCCGGGCGACGACGAGAGCTACTACGCTTTCATCGCCTACCCGATGGGCCTGTTCGAGGAAGGCTCGGTGGTCAATGTCTTCACCTCGCTTGTCGGTAATGTCTTCGGTTTCAAGGCCGTCCGCGCGCTTCGCCTCGAGGATGTCCGTTTCCCGCTCTGGTTCGTCGCAACCTGCGATGGCCCGCCTCACGGCATCCAGGTCGAGCGCGACAAGATGGACAAATATGGCCGTCCGTTCCTCGGCTGCACGATCAAGCCAAAGCTCGGCCTGTCGGCCAAGAACTACGGTCGCGCGGTTTATGAAGCGCTGCGCGGCGGTCTCGACTTCACCAAGGACGACGAGAACGTCAACTCGCAGCCCTTCATGCGCTGGCGCGACCGGTTCCAGTTCTGCCAGGAAGCCATCGAGAAGGCGGAAGCCGAGACCGGCGAACGAAAGGGCCACTACTTGAACGTCACCGCGCCGAACATCGAGGAAATGTACAAGCGCGCCGAATTCGCCAAGGAGATCGGAACGCCGATTATTATGTCGGATTACCTGACGCTCGGCTGGGCGGCGCAGGCGAGCCTGTCGCGCTGGTGCCGCGACAACGGCATGCTGCTGCATGTCCACCGCGCCATGCACGGCGTGATCGACCGCCACCCCAAGCACGGCATCAACTTCCGTGTGCTCGCAAAGATGCTGCGTCTGCTCGGCGGCGACCACCTGCATTCGGGCACGGTCGTCGGCAAGCTCGAGGGCGACCGGGCCGCGACGCTCGGATGGATCGACCTGATGCGCGACAAGTTCGTCGCGGAAGACCGTTCGCGCGGCATCTTCTTCGACCAGGACTGGGGACAGATGCCCGGCGTTCTGCCGGTCGCCTCGGGGGGCATCCATGTCTGGCACATGCCGGCGCTGGTGGCGATCTTCGGCGACGATGCCTGCCTGCAATTCGGCGGCGGAACGCTCGGCCATCCGTGGGGCAACGCCGCAGGCGCGGCGGCCAATCGCGTCGCCGTCGAGGCCTGCGTCAAGGCGCGCAACGAGGGCCGCGAGCTGGAGAAGGAGGGCAAGGACATCCTCACTGCCGCCGCCAAGCACAGCCCCGAACTGAAGATCGCCATGGAAACGTGGAAAGAGATCAAGTTCGAGTTCGACACCGTCGACAAGCTGGATGTCGCCCATCGCTGATCAACAGGAACGACACTCGATCGAAGGAATGAGACAATGAGCGAAGTACAAGACTACGGATCCCGCCTGTCTGACCCCAACAGCCGGAAAATGGGGACCTTCTCCTATCTTCCGGAACTGACGGAAGAGGAGCTGCGCAGCCAGGTGGAATATATCGTGTCGAAGGGCTGGAACCCGGCCATCGAGCACACCGAGCCGGAAAATGCGTCCTCCCATTACTGGTACATGTGGAAGCTGCCGATGTTCGGCGAGACGGATGTCGACGCCGTCTTCCAGGAAATCGAGATGTGCAAGACCGCCAATCCGGACAACCATGTCCGCCTGGTCGGCTATGACAACTTCAAGCAGACCCAGGGCACGGCGCTGGTCGTGCACCGCGCGACGATCAAGGCCTGAAACACGGGTGCCGGGGCGGTGTCAGGCAGCCCCGGTTCTCCCGACTACCCACGCGTTCCCCCTCCGACAGGAGAAGACCATGAGCGACATCGACCCGAACCGGTTCCGCATCGAAAAGGAGCCCTATTACCGGCCCGTCGGCGACGAGGTCGAGAAATACACGGCTGCCTATGACGTCCGCATGCCGGTCATGCTCAAGGGGCCGACCGGTTGCGGCAAGTCCCGCTTCGTCGAATACATGGCGTGGAAGCTCGGCAAGCCGCTGATCTCGGTGGCCTGCAACGAGGACATGACGGCGTCCGACCTGATCGGCCGCTTCCTGCTCGATATCAACGGCACGAAATGGCAGGACGGGCCGCTGACCATCGCCGCGCGCATCGGCGCGATCTGCTATCTCGACGAGGTCGTCGAGGCGCGGCAGGACACCACCGTGGTGATCCACCCGCTGACCGACCACCGTCGTCAGCTGCCGTTGGAAAAGAAGGGCGAGGTGGTAGACGCCCATCCGGATTTCCAGGTCGTGATCTCCTACAATCCCGGCTACCAGTCGATGATGAAGGACCTGAAGCAATCGACCAAGCAGCGCTTCGGCGCGATGTCCTTCGATTTCCCGTCAGCCGATGTCGAGACCGAGATCGTCGCGCATGAGGCGGGCGTCGACCGCAAGACCGCGGAACGGCTGGTGCAGGTGGCGCAACGGTCGCGCAACCTGAAGGGCCACGGTCTGGACGAGGGGATGTCGACGCGCCTGCTGGTCTATGCGGGCCAGCTGATCGCCAAGGATATTCCCGCGCAGGCGGCCTGCCAGATGGCGCTGGTCGAGCCGCTGACCGACGATCCGGACATGCGCGATACGCTGCAGGCGGCGGTCGGCACGTTCTTTCCCGAGATCTCCGACAGCAGCAAAGACAGGGCGGCATGACGGTCAATCTCGATGACTATCGTGAAGAGCTGATCAAGGCCGCGCCGGAGCTGGAAGACACGCTGGAGGGGCTGTTCCATGAGTCGGCGCGGCTCATGTCGCCCGCCGGCCTGAAAGACTACCTCGACGGCGCGCGGGCGCTGATCGCGCTCGGCAAGGGCCCGAACCTCTTAACGAGCTATCTCGACGAGATGCCGCAGGTGGTCAAGGAATGCGGCGAGGACATCATCCGTGACGTCGTCGGCGCGACGCTGAAACTCGCCTCGATGGTGTCGGGCGAGGTGCTGACGCTGATGATCTCGACGCTGCCCGGCGCGGCGCGGCGCTTCGGCGATCCGGACCTGCTGCGGGACTATCTGCAATTGCTGCACCGCCTGGCCGCCCGCGCGCCGCGTGGCTTGCGGCCGATGTTCGGCGTATTGGAGGAACTGCTGTCCAAGCTCACCCTGTCGGGCCTGCGCCGCTGGGTCGATTTCGGCGCCGAGGCTTATCGCCGCGACCTGCCGAAACAGGCCGACTATTTCGGGCTCGTCAGCGAGGATTCGCGCGCCGTCCTCAAGCAGGAGCGCCGCGGCACCCTGTTCATCGATTCCCAGCGCCGCCTGAACTTCTATCTCAGGGCTTTCTGGGGCAAGGACTTCTTCCTGCGGCCGAGCGCGGCCGACCACGCCGGTTTCCGCCCCTTCATCGAGGAGGGCGCGATGCATCTCCCCGATGCGGTCGATCAGGTGGGCGCTGTCGGCGGTCTCGATCTCTACCGCGCCATGTGCGCGCACATGGCTGCGCATATCGCTTGTTCAGACCGCGGATTGAGCCAGCAGGCGCTTAGCCCGGCGCAGATGTTCTTTGTCGGCATGCTCGAGGACGCCCGTGTCGAATATTGCGCCACCCGGCAGTTTCCCGGATTGCGTGGCCTGTTCAAGTCCCTGATGCCCCTGTCTCCCGCCGGCCACTACGAACATGAAACCATGTATCTGCTGGAGAAGATCGCGCGGGCGCTGCTGGAGCCGGATTCGCCGCTTGGCGACCGGGCCATCGACTCGCTGGTTGAGCAGTTCCACATCAACATCGCCGCCAATGAGCGCGAAACGATGTTCTCCTGGGGGCTCGGTATCGAGCTCTACAACCTTCTCGCCGAACGCCGCGCCGTTCCGAGCCTGCGCATCCTGGAATCGCTGAACATTCCCTATCGCGATGACAACCGCTTCGTCTGGTCGATGGACGATTACGACTGGGGCGACAGTTCGGCCTATCGCCCTGAAACGCAGCGCCAGGTTCGCCGCAATGTCGGGCTGATGGAGTTCATCAACGAGGTGGATGTCGAAACCGCCGGCGACGATGCCCAGGAGGTCTGGGTGCTGTCGAGTGAACTCTTCCCCTACGAGGACGAGGGCATCTCCTACAACGACATGGAGGGCCGCGAGCCGGTCTCCGATCCGTTCCATTATGCCGAATGGGACTACAAGGTTCAGCTGCATCGCCCGAGCTGGGCGACGGTCTACGAGCGCCGCCAGGGCAAGGGCGATCCCGATGCCATCGACAACGTGCTGACCGCACACAAGGGTGTCAGCCACCGGATCAAGCAGATCGTCGACCGGCTGCGTCCGCAGGGCATCTCGCGGCAGCGGCGGCTGGAGGATGGCGACGAGCTCGACATCAATGCGGCCGTCGACGCCATCGTCATGACCCGTCTCGGCATGCAGCCCGATCCGCGCATCACCATGCGCAACGTGATCAACCGGCGCGACCTTGCGGTGGTAATCCTGCTGGACCTCTCGGAATCCACGAATGAAAATGTTCGTGGAACCGAGAAGACGGTGCTGGAGCTGACGCGCGAGGCGTCCGCCCTCGTCGCCAGCGCCATCAACGGCATCGGCGATCCCTTCGCAATCCACGGATTCGCGTCCGACGGACGCCATGACGTGCAGTATTTCCGCTTCAAGGATTTCGAACAGCGGCTCGACGCCGAGGTGAAAGGCCGGCTGGCCGGCATGAAAGGCGGGCTCTCGACGCGCATGGGCGCGGCGATGCGGCATGCGGGCCACCATCTGGCCCAGCGCCCGGAGCGGCACAAGCTTTTGCTGATCGTCACCGACGGCGAGCCGGCGGACATCGACGAGCGCGACCCGCAATATCTGAGGATGGATGCAAAAAAAGCGGCGGTCGAGTTACAGCAGCAGGGCATATCGAGTTATTGCCTGACCCTGGATCCCGAAGCCGATCGATATGTCGAGCGCATTTTCGGGCCGAACAATTATACCATTATCGACCAGGTGGAACGCCTGCCGGAAAAACTGCCAAGCCTGTTTGCGAACCTGACGAAATAGGCGGTCCCAATCGGAGGATTAATCTCATGGCATCCAACACCATCATCGCCCCGTCCGTTCTGTCGTCGGATTTCTCGAAGCTCGGCGACGAGATCGAGGCCGTCGTGCGGGCCGGTGCGGACTGGATTCATCTCGATGTCATGGACGGACACTACGTTCCGAACATCACCTTCGGGCCGCCGATCATCAAGGCGGTGCGCAACCGGACCGACAAGGTGTTCGACTGCCATCTGATGATCGAGCCCTGCGATCCGTTCCTCGAAGCCTTCGCCGACGCCGGTTGCGACATCATCACCGTGCATGCGGAAGCGACGAAGCATCTCGACAGGTCGCTGCAGGCGATCCGCAATCTCGGCAAGAAGGCCGGCGTGTCGCTCAATCCGTCGACGCCGGAAAACGTGATCGAATATGTGCTCGACCGGCTCGACCTCGTTCTGCTGATGACGGTCAATCCGGGCTTCGGCGGCCAGGCCTTCATTCCGTCGGTGGTCGAGAAAACCCGGCGGATCAAGGAGATGATCGGCGACCGGCCGATCGATATCGAGATCGACGGCGGCGTGACGCCGGAGACCGCGCCGCTCGTCGCGGCCGCGGGCGCGAATGTGCTGGTCGCCGGTTCGGCCGTCTTCAAGGGCGGCGAGGAAGCCGCCTACCAAGCCAATATCAAGGCGATCCGCGACGCCGCCGACGGGGCGGTGCGGGCCGCCGCCTGAGACGCGAACAGCGAGGAAAGCCGCATGAGTGTGCGTTTTGCCCAGGGTGGCGACCGGTGCGGATGGCCGCAGGCCGTCCTCTTCGATCTCGACGGAACGCTGGTCGATTCCGTGCCCGACCTCACGGCGGCGGTGAATGATCTGCTGGCGACCGAGGGCAAACCGGCGCTCGGCCTCGCCGATGTGCGGACGATGATCGGAAACGGGATCAAGAAGCTGGTCAAACGGGCCTTCGCGGCGCGTGGCGAGGTTCTGGAGGGAGACGCGCTGGCGGCGATGACCGACCGCATGATGGGCATCTACGCGCAAAACCTCACGGGCGGCACGACACTGATGCCCGGCGCGGGCATGATCGTGACGGCCTATGCGCGCGCCGGCGTCAAAATCGGCGTCGTCACCAACAAGCCGGAAGTCTTTTCCCGTTCAATCATCGAGCATTTCGGGCTCGGCCCCTCGGTTCACGTGATCGTCGGCGGCGACACCGGCCCGGCGCGCAAACCCGCGCCGGACATGTTGCTGCATGCGCTCGACCAGCTTGGCGTCGGCAAGCACCGCGCGCTGATGATCGGCGACAGCCCGGCCGATATCGACGCCGCGAGAGCCGCTCCGATGCCGTCGATCGCCGTTCGCGGCGGCTACACCAATATCCCTGTCGAGGAACTGGGCGCCGATGTGGTCATCGACAGTCTGAACGAGGTGCCGCAGGCCATCGAGAGGCTGAAGGAACCGGCCTGACATGGTGGTTCGCGCGCTCATCTTCGATGTCGACGGCACGCTCGCCGAAACCGAGGAATTGCACCGCATCGCGTTCAACCGAACCTTCGCGGAAGCGGGCCTGGACTGGGTCTGGGACCGCGATCTCTATCGCCAGTTGCTGGCGGTCACAGGCGGCCGCGAACGCATGGAGGCCTATGCCGACCGGATCGGGGCCGGGGAGATCGATGCCGCGGCCTTGCATCGCCGGAAGACCGAATTCTACAACGAGACGATGGTGCCGGGCTCCGTCACGCTGCGCCCCGGCGTCGAAGACCTCTTGCGGCGGGCGCGGTCCATGGGCCTCGATCTGGCCATCGGCACGACGACCAGCCGGGCGAATGTCGTCGGGCTGATTTCGGCGACGCTCGGTCCCGACGCCTTGTCCTGGTTCCGGTCTATCCGCACGGGCGAGGATACGAAGCGCAAGAAGCCCGATCCCGAGGTCTACCGCCTGGTCCTTTCCGATCTCGGATATGGCGCGGAGGAGTGCCTGATCTTCGAGGATTCCGCGAACGGACTGTGCGCGGCCCGGGCGGTGGACGTGCCGACCGTCGTCACGCCGAGCATCTATACGAGCGGAGACGACTTCTCGGGCGCGGCTTACATTTTCAGGACACTCGACGAACCGTTTTCGATCCTGAATTTCGAGCCGGATTTCGCCTTTGACGGCATGCCGGTTGGCGTACGCGACCTTCTATTTCACGGATAGCCGTCTCACGCACCGAACGATGTGCGGGCGAGGGTGTCGAGCTCAGCATAAACATGTGGGCCGCCGGCTATGACGCGGGTGCCGTGTTCGATGATTGTCCCGGCATCGAGCGTCATGATGGTGCCGCCCGCTTCCTCGATCATCAGCAGGCCGGCGATGCAGTCCCAGGAATTCATGTGTTCCTCGACATAGCCGATCAGGCGACCCGCGGCGACATAGGCGAGCATCAGCGCGCCGGACGCGTTGCGGAAGAACATGCCGCCATTGGTGATCAGATCGGCGATCAGCCGGATCGCCGCCGCCGCGTCGTGACGGGCCGCATAGCCCGTCGCAACCGATCCGTCGGAGAGCGAACGCGACTGGCTGGTGCGTATGGGTTTGCCGTTGACGAAAGCGCCGGCGCCGCGCTCCGCCCAGAATGTCTCGCCCGAACAGGGTTCGCAGATCACCCCGACCTCGGTGACGCCGCGATTGGAGCAGGCGAGCGCGACGCACCATTGCGGGATGCCGGAGACGAAATTCGCGGTGCCGTCGATCGGGTCGATGACCCATGTGTAGCCGCTTGTCCCCTCGACCGGGGCGTGTTCCTCGCCGAAGATCCCGTCTTCCGGATAATGTTCCGCGATTTCCTGCCGAACAAAGGTCTCGACTTCCCGGTCCGCATTGGAAACGAGGTCCTGATGGCCCTTGCTTTCGATGGTCAGCGTATCCAGCGAGCGGAAATGCTCGAGGCCGAGTTCCCCGGCGCGTTGTGCGAGATCGATGGCGAAGGAAAGGCGTTCGGATTGCTTGTTCATGTCGAAGGTCCCGCGGGAAATAAGGTTCTGGGATAGTGACTGGATGTGTCGGTTGCTTGATCGATACCGCGCATGATTGAAATTTCTTACGTCGCCGACAATCGGGCGGCAGACCTGTCTGTCGCCTCGATTCTCGCGCGCAGCGGGTGCGCAGACGTCATGGCCGTGCATCGCCGTCATTGCGTCGCAGATTACCGTTTTCCGGGCCTTCGACGAGGACGGCGTCGCTGACCGCCTGGGCGACATTGCCGAACAGTTCTGCTTCGCGGGCGATGCGGCGCTTGGCGGTTTCCCAGAGATCGGTCGACGGCTTGAAGGGCGGTGGGCTAAGGGCGCAGATCTCTTCATAGAGCGCGATGATCCGATCCAGGGCCGTTTCGGCGGAAAAGGCCTCGGCGGTTTCGAGGGCGTCATCGCGCATGAACTGCGCATCGTCGCGCGGCATGCCGGCGATCTCCGTCAGGGCTCCGGCGAATTCCTCTGCCGAGGCATCGGCGTCGAGAAGGCGGCCATTAACGCGGTCGCGCACGACCTCGCGCGCACCTGGTGCGTCAAGGGCGACAACCGGCGTGCCGGACGCCATGGCCTCGGCGAGCACAAGGCCCTGGGTTTCCGACAGCGAGGAAAAGGCGAAAATGTCCATCGCCTTGTAGACATCGGCGAGATCCTGTCCGGTCAGTACGCCGGTGAAACGCAGGCGTGGAGCAAGCCCTTCCTCCATGAATGCCTGTTCCATCTGAGCGCGCATCGGCCCGTCGCCGGTGACGATGCAGCAGGCTTGCGGATTGCCTTTCAGAAAGCGGATGAGGGCATCGGTGAGGAAAGAGAGATTCTTTTCCGGTGCGAGGCGTCCGACATGGCCGACGATCGGCGCGCCGGTCGGGACGCCGAGAAGATCGAGGGCGCGCGCCGCATTGCCGCCGCCGAACGCCGCACAATCTATGCCGCTGGGGATGACGCTGACGGGCGCCGTCACGCCGTTTCGGCCCAGATGCTGCCTGATGCTTTCGCTCGGTGCGATGACATGATCGCACAGATCGCAATAGCCGAGCGACAGGTTGAGAACGAGCCGCTTCATCACCTCGGATTCCGGGCCGAGATAGTGGCCGTAAAGCTCGTAACGCGTGTGATAGGTGAAAATTGCCGGGATCTTGCGGCCCGCGGCGACGCGAAGCGCCGTGTCGCCGAGCAGGAAGGGGTGGTGCGAATGGACGATGTCCGGTTCGAAATCGTCGAGTTCGATCGTCAACGGCAGCGTCACGGGAAGCGGCATCGAAAAGTCACTGCCGGCGAAACGCTGCACGGCGGGGATGCGGACAACATCTTCCTCGTATTTTGGCATGCCTGCAAATGTGGGCGCTGCGACGAGAACGCGATGTCCCCTGGCGCGTAATCCGGCAACCAGTCCGCTTACGGCGCGGGCCACGCCGCCGACATGTGGCGTGTACGTGTTTGTGAACATGACGATTTTCATTCGCCGGCTTTAGACGCAACGGCGTTCACCGGTCAAACGGGTGGGGGAAGGCGCGATTGACGGCCGTCATTGGCGAGAGTTGGCATGCCGGTTAATCCATCCAAAATAGGCAAGTAAACGGGGAAGACGTCACGGCCAGTGAAACGCCCAACCGCCTTATGCCCTGGTGTATCGGGCTAATCGTCATTCTGGCCGGTATGATATTCTTCGGTTTTTGGAGGTGGGCCAGTAGCTTCGGCGTTTCGCTCGGGCTGGACCTTATCGCACTGGTGCTCATGCCGGTCGTTTACCTTGTGTTGATGTATCTGACGCTGACCAGTCAGGAATAGGTGGGGAGCCATGAACAGTAGCCGGTACGAAAAGGCGCTGGCGGATCCGTCCGATGTTTTCGATACGCCGGAAGATGTGCTGAAAGCCGCTGATCTGAACAAGGGACAGAAGATCGAAATCCTGCGACGTTGGGAGTATAATGTCTCCGAGGAGGACGTCGCACTGGAGGGGGCATGCCGGGCGACGAGAGCGGCCTTTTGCGCCGCATTCTCGTCGCGCTTGGCGGCCTGACAGGCGCAATCGATGTCGAGCATACGCCGCCGTCCAAACAGCACGGCCTGCCGAGGGAGGCGGTCAAGCGCGACGACTGATCGGCTCGGCGAGAAAATGCCGTCTCGTTGATGCATGTCATTTTTCCGCGACCGCCCTCCGCCTAGCCTTGCGGCCAGACAATCATTTCTGACGGCGGCAAAGCCGGGGAGGACGGAATGAGCGACGAGGTGATAGCCAAGTCCGCCGCGGACAAGGCGAAAGCCAATATGGGGGATTATGGGGCCGAGCGGGCCTCGTTTTCATGGGATCAGGCGCGTCAGCTTCTCGACGGACTGCCGGGCGGCAAGCTGAATATCGCCTATGAAGCGGTCGACCGGCATGTCGCCAACGGCTCGGGCGACAAGACGGCTTTCCGGCTGATCGCCAAGGACGAAAGCGCCACCGACATCAGCTATCGCGAATTGATGCACCGGACGAACCGTTTCGCCAACGCATTGCGGTCGCTGGGCGTGGAGAAGGGCGACCGGGTCTATTCGCTGCTTGGACGCGTGCCGGAGCTTTACATCTCGGTGCTCGGAACGCTGAAGGCCGGCTGCGTGTTCTCGCCGCTGTTTTCCGCCTTCGGGCCGGAACCGGTGAAGGCGCGCCTCGAGATCGGCGGCGGCGACGTGCTGGTGACGACAAGGCTGCTCTACAAGCGCAAGGTCGCGCCGATCCGCGACCAGTTGCCGGAATTGAAGCATATCCTGCTGATCGACGGCGAGGACGAGCCGGCGGGGCTGCTTGATCTCGGCAAGCTGATGGATGCGGCCTCCGAGGATTTCGATGTCGTCGCGACCGATCCCGAGGATCTGGCGCTTCTGCACTTCACCTCCGGCACGACCGGCAAGCCGAAGGGCGCGATGCATGTGCATCAGGCGGTCGTCGCGCACAATTACACCGGCCGGACCGCGCTGGATCTCCATCCCGACGACATCTTCTGGTGCACGGCCGATCCGGGCTGGGTGACCGGCACCTCCTACGGCATCATCGCGCCGCTGACCAATGGCGTGACGATGATCATCGACGAGGCGGAGTTCGATGCCGAGCGCTGGTACCGCATCCTGGCCCATCACAAGGTCAATGTCTGGTACACCGCACCGACTGCGATCCGCATGCTGATGAAGGCCGGCGCGGATATCGCGAAGAAGGAAGACCTCTCCAATCTGCGCTTCATGGCGAGCGTCGGCGAACCGCTCAACCCGGAGGCCGTGCTGTGGGGTGTCGAGGTTCTCGGCAAGCCGTTCCACGACAATTGGTGGCAGACGGAAACCGGCGGCATCATGATCGCCAACTATGCCTGCGCCGACGTCAAGCCCGGCTCGATGGGCCGGCCCATGCCGGGGATCGATGCCGGCATTGTCGAGCGCACGGAAGACGGCGTCGAGGAAATCACCAGGCCGATGGCGCTTGGCGAACTGGCGTTGCGCGCCGGCTGGCCGTCGATGATGCGCGGCTATCTGCACGAGGAAGAGCGCTACAAAAAGGCGTTTGCCGATGGTTGGTACCTGTCGGGCGACCTCGCGATGCGCGACAGCGACGGCTATTTCTGGTTCGTCGGCCGCTCCGACGACGTCATCAAGAGCGCCGGCCACCTGATCGGTCCGTTCGAGGTGGAAAGCGCGCTGATCGAGCATGACGCCGTCGCCGAAGCTGCCGTGATCGGCGTGCCCGACGAGACGGCGGGCGAGATCGTCAAGGCCTTCGTGGCGCTGAAGCCCGGCTTTGCCTGGGACGAAGAGCTGAAACTCTCCATCCAGGGCCATGCCCGCAAGAAACTCGGTCCCGCGGTTGCGCCGAAGGACATCGAGTTCCGCGAAAACCTGCCGAAAACGCGCAGCGGCAAGATCATGCGCCGCCTCCTCAAGGCGCGCGAACTGGGCCTGCCGGAAGGCGACATCTCCACGCTCGAAAGTGACGAAAAATGACCGGCGCCGATATCAGACCCCATCTCAACCGCGAACATGTGCTCGATCTCCTGTCGCGGATGATCCGCGTCCGCCATTTCGAGGACAAATGCGCCGAACTCTACACCCAGCAGAAGATCCGCGGTTTCCTGCATCTTTACGATGGCGAGGAGGCGGTGGCGGCGGGCGTCATTCCGCTTCTGACGGCGCAGGACCGGCTGGTCGCGACCTACCGTGAACATGGCCATGCGCTGGTGCGCGGCGTGCCGATGAACGCCATCATGGCCGAGATGTACGGCAAGGCGAATGGCTGCGCGGGCGGGCGCGGCGGCTCGATGCATCTGTTTTCGAAGGACCACAATTTCTATGGCGGCAACGCCATCGTCGGCGGCGGTCTGCCGCTTGCCGTCGGTCTGGGCCTTGGTGACAAGATGAATCAGGAAAGCCGCGTAACCGCCTGTTTCTTCGGCGACGGCGCGGTTGCCGAGGGCGAATTCCACGAGAGCCTGAACCTCGCGGCGCTGTGGGATCTGCCGGTGCTGTTCGTCTGCGAGAACAATGGCTACGCGATGGGCACGGCGCTCAAATATACCGAGGCCGAAACCGACATCCACTCCAAGGCGCAGAGCTACAATATCCAGGCCGAGATGGTCGACGGCATGGATGTGATCGCCGTGGAAGCGGCGACGCGGCGGGCGCTGAAGTTCATCCGCGAGACCGGCAAGCCCTATTTCATCGAATGCCGGACCTATCGTTTCCGCGCCCACTCGATGTTCGACGCGCAACTCTACCGCACCAAGGAAGAGATCGCCGAGTGGCGGGGGAAGGGGCCGATCCTCAGGTTCCAGGAGTGGCTGGAAACGAACGGCCTGATCGAACACAGTGATGTCGAGACCATCATCGCCGACACCGACGCGGAAATCGCCGAAGCGGTCGCCTTCGCCGAGGCCGGCGAGTGGGAACCGGTCGAGGACCTGACGCGGCATGTCACGGCGGCGGAGCGACCGGCGCCGCCACCTCCGGCGGAACCGTCGGCGGAGAGCGAGGAGATCACCTATCGCGAGGCGGTCAAACGCGCGATCACTGAGGCGATGGAGAAGGACAGCAAAGTCTTCCTGATGGGCGAGGATGTCGGCCATTACGGCGGCTGCTACGCCGTCTCCAAGGGCCTGCTCGACAAGTTCGGGCCGGACCGCATCCGCGACACGCCGCTGTCGGAGTCCGGCTTCACCGGTGCAGGCATCGGCACGTCGCTGGTCGGCCTCAAGCCGATCGTCGAGGTGATGACGGTCAATTTCTCGCTTCTGGCGCTCGACCAGATCATGAACACGGCGGCGACCTTCCGGCACATGTCGAACGGGCAGTTCGGCGTGCCGGTGGTGATCCGCATGGCCACCGGCGCCGGCAAGCAGCTGGCCGCGCAGCATTCGCACAGCCTGGAAGGCTGGTACGGTCACATTCCGGGCCTGCGCATCCTGACGCCCGCGACGCTGGAGGATGCGCGTGGCATGCTGCAGACGGCGCTGGACGATCCGGACCCGGTGCTGATCTTCGAAAATGTCATGCTCTACAACATGACCGGCAATCTCGCCGCCAATGCCGGGCCGGTCGATATCGACAAGGCGGTGGTGCGGCGCGCGGGCAAGGACGTTTCGCTGATCACCTATGGCGGATCGCTGTTCAAGACGCTGGAGGCGGCCGAGGAACTGGCGAAGGAGGGGATCGACGCGGACGTGGTCGATCTGCGCGTCCTGCGTCCGCTCGACATGTATACGGTGATCGCCTCGGTCTCGAAGACGCATCGCGCCGTCTTCGTCGACGAGGGCTGGAAGACCGGGTCGATCTCCGCCGAGATCGGCATGCAGCTTGCCGAGAAGGCCTTTTTCGAACTCGACGCGCCGCTGGAACGGGTTTGCAGCGTCGAAGTGCCGATCCCCTATTCGGCGCATCTGGAGCAGGCCGCGATCCCGCAGGTGCCGGGCATCGTCGCGGCCGCCAGAAAAGCCTGCGGCGGGAGCTGAGGTCATGGCCGAATTCGTCATGCCGTCGCTCGGCGCGGACATGGATGCGGGCACGCTGGTCGAATGGCTGAAGAAGCCGGGCGATGCGATCCACCGTGGCGACATCATCGCCGTGGTCGAGACCCAGAAGGGCGCGATCGAGGTCGAGTGTTTCGAGGATGGCGTGCTCGATTCCTGTCTCGTCGATCTCGGCACCAAGGTGCCCGTCGGAACGCCGCTGGCGATGATCCGGGGCGAAGGCGAAGCGCCCGCCGCGCCGAAAGAAGAGGCCCCGAAGCCGGTCGAGGCATCGCCCGCACCGCTGGCGGAAAAACCGGCGACTGCGGAACCGCCGCCGCTGCCGAAGCCGGCGATCCCCGCGCATGTGCCTCCGCCCGCCGTTTCGTCGCCCTCGGATCGGCTCAGGATCACGCCGGCCGCCCGAAAGCTGGCCGCCGAGAAGGGCGTCGATGTCGCGACGCTGACGGGATCGGGACCCGACGGCGCGATCCGGCTCGCCGATGTCGAGGCAAATGCCGGAACCCCAACGCCGAAGGCCGAAACGCCCCGGCCGTCGAGCGGCGGATTCAACATGGATGCGATGCGCGAGGCGATCGCTTCGGCGATGGCCCGCTCGAAGCGCGAAATCCCGCATTATTACCTGTCACATCGCTCGGAACTGACCAATGCCGAGGCCTTCATCGCCGAGCGCAACGCCGGCAAGCCGCCGGAGGAGCGCATCCTGATCGCGGCGCTTTTTGTGAAGGCCGTCGCCAAGGCACTAAAGAAATACAAGGAATTCAACGGCCACTACGAGAACGGCGTGTTCGAGCCGGGCGAATCGGCCCATATCGGCATGGCAATCAACATTCGCGGCGGCGGGCTCGTCGCGCCGGCGATCCATGATGCGCAGGATCTCGATCTCGATACGGTCATGGAGAAGACCCGCGATCTCGTCGCAAGGGTGCGCGCCGGACGCTTCCGGGGCCGGGAACTGTCCGATCCGACGATCACCGTCTCCAGTCTTGGCGACAGGGGCGTCGAAGTGATGTTCCCGATCATCTATCCGCCGCAGGTGGCGATCGTCGGCATCGGCATGCCGGTAACGCGGCCCTGGGTGGTCGGCGATCAGGTCCTGCCGCGCTCGACCGTGACGCTGACGCTTGCCGCCGACCATCGCGTCAGCGACGGCCATCGCGGCGCGCTTTTCCTTTCCGCCATCGACAAGAACCTGCAGGAGCCCGAGAAACTATGAGTGACGACCGGATCGACGCCGCGCTGCGGCAGGAGCTTCACAAGATCGCGCCCGACATGGATGTGGACGATATCGATCGCGACGGGGATCTGCGCGAGGAATTCGATATCGATTCCATGGATTTCCTCAATCTCGTCAGCGCCTTGTCGAAGAGCCTCGGGCTTCCCATGCCCGAGGAAGACTACGACCAGATGGGCTCCTACAATGCGATGCTCGCATATCTGAAAGCTCATTCGGGCTGAACGGCGCACAAGGCGCGGGGATGCTGCCGGAGGCGGCTGTTTTCGCGCTTGCCGAAAGCTTTCTTGCCCGGCATGCGGCTTGTAACCGCCCGCGCATTCTGCTTTTCATCCGGTCTGACTTGTTGGAGGACGAGCGCGAAGCGTGTTCTTCCTTTCGTGATCGAGGACCGTATCCATGGAAATGAAAGACGAAATCCGGATCGAGGCGCCGCGCGACCGCGTCTATGAGGCGCTGAACGATCCGGACGTCCTGAAGGAATGCATCCCGGGCTGCGAGGAGCTCACGAAAAACTCCGACGAGGAACTGGAAGCCAAGGTCACGCTGAAGATCGGCCCCGTGAAGGCGAAGTTCGGCGGCAAGGTGACGTTGGACAAGTCGCAGGCGCCGGGGCATTTCTCGCTCGCCGGGGAAGGCAGCGGCGGCGTCGCCGGTTTCGCCAAGGGCGGGGCCGATGTCGAACTGGAAGAGGATGGCGACGCGACCGTCTTGCGCTACACGGCCAAGGCCGATGTCGGCGGCAAGATCGCACAGCTCGGCAGCCGCCTGATCAACTCGACCGCCAACCGCCTGGCGGGCCAGTTCTTCACGAAATTCAAGGAAACTGTCGAAGGCGACGGCTAAGGCCGGCCTGCGCCCGTTTGACACCCGCCGTGGTCGCACCCTATTTGACGGCGACCATGGATCATCAAGATCGCCTTTACTCGCGGGCCAATCCGCGCCTTTCCATCGCGCCCATGATGGACTGGACGGACCGTCACTGCCGGTTCTTTCACCGGCAGCTGACGCGCCGGGCGTTGCTCTATACCGAGATGGTTGTGGCGGACGCGGTCATTCGGGGTGACCGGGAGCGGTTGCTGGGGTTCGATGCGGTGGAGCATCCCGTTGCCTTGCAACTGGGCGGAAGCGATCCGGAGAAGCTGGCCGAGGCGGCGCGGATCGCGGCCGAGTTCGGCTATGACGAGATTAACCTGAATGTCGGCTGCCCGTCCGACCGGGTTCAATCCGGCACATTCGGGGCCTGCCTGATGAAGACGCCGGACCTTGTCGCGCGCTGCGTCGAGGCGATGAGGGCGGCGGTTCCGGACGGCTTGCCGGTCACGGTCAAATGCCGGATCGGGGTCGACGATCAGGATCCCGAGCAGGCGCTGTTCGGGCTCGCCCGCATGGTGACCGACGCCGGCACGGATGCGATCTGGGTCCATGCGCGCAAGGCCTGGCTTGAGGGGCTGAGCCCGAAGGAGAACCGGGATATCCCGCCGCTCGACTACGGGATCGTCTATCGGCTCAAGGCGCAATATCCGAATCTTTTCATCGGCATAAATGGCGGCGTTAAAGATCTGAATCAGGCGGTTGCGCATCGCGAGCATATCGACGGCGTCATGCTGGGGCGCGCGGCCTATCACGAACCGGGCCTTCTCGCCGAAGCGGACCGGGCGATCTATCGAGACAGCGCGCCTGCGCCCGATTTGCGCGACGTGGTGTTCGCCATGGCCGACTATACGGACCGTCATGTCGCCGCCGGCGGAAAGGCCAATCACGTGACGCGGCACATGGTCGGGCTGTTTCACGGCGTCCCCGGCGCGCGGCAGTGGCGCCAGCATCTTTCGACCGAGGCGGTCAAGGCGGGCGCGACAGGCGATGTCCTGCGCGACGCGCTGAAGCGTATCGACGGAGCGGCGCGGGCCGCGGCGTGATCCCGGCCCGGGCGCTTGCCAAGCGGGGCAAAACGCTTCATTTCCTGTCCTGCCGTTCTGCGATGGCGGATCTGTCCGCACGCTCACTCTTTCAACGCCCGTTGATCCCACGTGAAGGTTTTCCGACATGCCTGATGCATCCTGGACGGAGCTGATTTCGCTCGCCGCGGGCATTGTCCTGGCGGGAGGGGTTGCCGGGCTCCTTGCCGGGCTGTTCGGCATCGGCGGCGGCGCCGTCCTCGTGCCGGTCTTCTACCAGGTTCTCGGCATTGCCGGGGTCGACGAGGCGATCAGGATGCATCTCGCCGTCGGCACGTCGCTCGCCATCATCGTGCCGACATCGATCCGCTCGTTCCTGTCGCACAAGGCCAAGGGCGCGGTCGACATGGAGCTGCTGAAAAGCTTCGTCATCGCCGTGCCGAGCGGGGTTGTCTTGGCGACTCTGGTCTTTGCGTCGATCTCGGGCCGCGAATTGCGCATGGTCTTCGCCGTCATCGCGATCCTTGTCGGGCTGCGGCTGCTGTTCAATCGGGAGAGCTGGAAGATTGGCGACGAGCTTCCGACGGGAATTGGCCGCTATGCCGTCGGTGCGTTGATCGGCTTTCTGTCGACCTTGATGGGCATTGGCGGCGGCGTGCTCAACAACACCTTCATGACGCTGTTCAACCGGCCGATCCACCAGGCGGTGGCGACGTCGGCGGGCGTCGGCGTGCTGATCTCCATTCCCGGCTTCATCGGCTCGATCTGGGCCGGCTGGGGCGAGCCCGGCCTGCCGCCTTTGTCCACCGGCTATGTCAACTGGATCGCCGTCGCGCTGATCATTCCGGTCACGCTCGCCATGGCGCCGCTCGGCGTGCGGCTGGCGCACGGGCTGAAGAAACGTCAGCTGGAAATCGGCTTCGGCCTGTTCATGTTCGTGGTTGCCGGACGGTTCTTCTACAGCGTGCTCTGATCGCGCTCAGTTGCGCAGGATCATCCGGTCGCGCTGGAACTCGAAGGAGGACAGCGTGTCGAGGAAGTTCATGCCGAGCAGGTTGGACTGGATCTGGCTGTCGCGCGCGACGAGGGCGACCATGCCGCGCCGCTCGATCCCGCCGATGGTGATGTCGACGCCGGTAATCCGCGCCGCCATGGCGACGCCGTTCGCCGTCGAGACGGGGATGCGGAAATTCAGCTCCTCGGGGTGATAGCCGGCCTGGCGCGCATTGGTCTCGGTCAGCACGATGGTGGACGCGCCGGTATCGACGAGGAATTGCTGGCGGTCGCCATTGACGGAGCCGACGACCTCGAAATGGCGGCTGCGCCTGTTGATGGTCACGGACAGATCGCCATTGACGTCCTGCGAGGTGATGGCCTGGCCCGGTAACAGCCCCGAAGTGACGCGGCTCGCCGTCTCCCGCAATTCGAAGCGATATTCATAGCCGATCACCAGCATGACGAGGATGGCGATCCAGATGCCCGCCTGGCGCGCCATTTCCCCGAACCGCTGGCCCGAGGCGAACAGGCCAGCAGCGAGGATCGTGGCGAAGAGGCCCAGATAGATCGTCCCGGCGAACTGGTCGTCCGTCATCGGGCCGATCATCCCGTCATTGCCGTTGAAGAGCAGGATCAGCAGGCCGGCGCCGAGAACGCCGAAGACGAGGAAAGCGAGCGCGTTCATCGCCTTACGCCTCCCCGGAGGCGTCTTCGGCCCGCTCGCGGGCCATGCGGCGGCGGCGCGTTTCGCGGCGCGGCTTGCGTTCGACGGTTTCCAGCCTTTCGGGGAGGCCGGCCATGATCTCGCGGCGCTGTTCCGGCGAATAAAGCGTCCAGCCCGAGATTTCGTCGCGCGTGCGCCCGCAACCGAAGCAGTATCCGGTTTCCAGGTCGATGGAGCAGACAAGGATGCAGGGCGATTCCATGGCTTTCCCGCGCGGGTGTGAGACCATTCAAGTGGGGATCTAAATCCCGAGGGCAAGACCAGTCAGCAGCATGATCTCGGCGATTTGCTGGCAGGCGCCCAGCGTATCGCCGGTTATGCCGCCAATCATGCGCCGGCAAAGGCGAGAAAATCCCTCAGTCGCCGCGATGGCGAACAGGAGCGCCGCGGCCGTTTTGATGAAGCCCGAGGTTGCGATCCCGAGGACGGCGAAGATCGCCAGCCCTGCGATCGCCGCGAAATTTGCCGCCGTTTCGCCCGGCGCGCCGGCCGAATGGGCGACGCCTTCGCCGCGCGCATTGGGCAGTCTTGCCCAGAACCAGACCATGGATCCGCGGGAAGCAGCCGCGACGGCGATCAGCAGGATGGCGGCGGAGAAAGCACCATGCGCCGCGATGATCGCGCCGAGGCCCGCGACGCGCAGCATCAGGCTTCCGGCGATGGCGACGGCCGCATAGGCGCCGATGCGCGAATCCTTCATGATTTCCAGCCGCCGTTCCTTCGTCGCGCCGCCGCCGAAGCCGTCGGCCACATCGCCCAGCCCGTCCTCGTGCAGCGCGCCGGTGACGGCCACGAGCGCAAGGGTGACGAAGACGGCTGTCATCAGGGTCGGCACGCCGATCAGCGAAAGGACCAGCAGCAACAGGGCCGGGCCGGCCGCGATCACGACGCCGGCAAGCGGAAAGGTCCTGGCGTCGTCGCCGATTGCCGCCGCCGGGGCGTCTTCCCAATAGCGGGCAGGGACCGGCAGGCGGCTCAGAAAGCCGGTCGCGCGCATCGTCTGGCTGAGCAAGCGTTCTGCACTGTCCGGATTTCGCATCATGGGCCAATTTCTTTCGCGTTTCGGCGACTTCCTGTCGCCTGCAGCCAGCCGTCGTGTATAGGGCAGGGGCAAAACACACGCCATAGATTTCCCGAACGGAGCACAACGTGACCAGTGGCCTTCCCTTTGACGATTTCCGCAACCTGATCGCGAACCTGCCGGGCCCGGACGAGGCGGCGGTCGCCGCGGTCCGGGAGCGCGACGCGCAACTGACGAAGCCGGCGGGCGCGCTCGGCAGGCTCGAGGAGATCGCCGAATGGCTTGCCGCCTGGACCGGGCGGCCGCCGGCTGTCACGCGTCCGCTCGTCGCGGTCTTTGCCGGCAATCACGGCGTCGCCGAGCGCGGCGTGACGCCTTTCCCGCCGAGCGTCACGGCGCAGATGGTCGAGAATTTCGCCGCCGGCGGCGCCGCCATCAACCAGATCTGCATCGCCAATGATCTCGGCCTCAAGGTCTTCGACCTCGCGCTCGATTATCCGACCGCCGACATCACCCAGGAACCCGCGATGGACGAGAAGACCTGCGCGGCGACCATGGCCTTCGGCATGGAGGCGATCGCCGGCGGGACCGATCTCCTGTGCATCGGCGAAATGGGCATCGGCAACACCACGATCGCGGCGGCGATCTGTCACGGCCTCTATGGCGGAGAGGCGGCGGACTGGGTCGGGCCGGGCACCGGTTCCGAGGGCGAGGTGCTGACCCGCAAGATCGATGCGGTGGCGAGCGCGGTCGCGCTGCACAAGCCGCATCTGAAGGACCCGCTGGAAGTGCTGCGCCGGCTCGGCGGACGCGAGATCGCCGCAATGGCGGGTGCGATCCTGGCGGCGCGGATGGAGCGCATCCCCGTGATCATCGACGGCTATGTCTGCACCGCGGCGGCGGCCGTGTTGCATGCCGCCAATCCGTCGGCGCTCGATCACTGCATCGTCGGCCATGTCTCGGCGGAGCCGGCCCATGCGGCGGCCCTGGAGAAAATTGGCAAGGAACCGGTCCTGTCGCTCGGCATGCGGCTGGGCGAGGGCACGGGGGCGGCGCTTGCCGCGGGTATCGTCAAGGCGGCGGCGCTTTGCCATTCGGGCACGGCGACCTTCGAACAGGCGGGCGTCGCAGGTAAGGAAGACTGACTTCGCTCAGGCTTCGCCGACGGCCGCGGCTCGGGCTTTCGCCGGCTGGCGCTTGCGCGCCCTGGCGGGAGCGGAGACCGGGGCGGCCGGAAGCTCGTCCATGACGCGTTCGGCGGGAAAGACCGCCAGCGCCTCGGTGCCTTCGCGCAGTTTCGATTTCAGCTTGAAGACCCCGTCATGCATGGCCATCAGCGCCTGAACGATGGGCAGGCCGAGGCCCGTTCCCTGTTCGGCGCTCTTGATGGCGATCGATCCCTGGCCGAAAGCGGCAAGCACGACCGGGATTTCGTTTTCCGGGATGCCCGGTCCGTTGTCCTTGACCGAGATGTACTGGCCGCCGGACGCGGTCCAGCCGGTCTTGACCTGGATATGGCCGCCGGACGGCGTGAACTTCACCGCGTTTGACAGCAGGTTGAGCGCCACCTGACGCACCGAGCGTTCGTCGGCGAGCAGGCGCGGCAGTTTCCCCTCGAAGGCGTGATCGATCTTGATGCTCTTCTGGTTCGCCTTCATCTGCACGAGACCGATGCAGTCCTCGACGACATCGGCCAGCCGCAGGGGTTCCTCGATCAGCTCCTGCTTGCCGGCCTCGATGCGGCTCAAGTCGAGGATCTCGTTGATCAGCTTGAGCAGGTGCTGGCCTGACTGGTTGATGTCATTGGCGTATGAGCGGTAGTTCTCGTTCTGCATCGGGCCGAGGACTTCCTTCGCCATGACCTCGGAGAAGCCGAGAATGGCGTTGAGCGGCGTCCGCAATTCGTGGCTCATCGAGGCGAGGAAACGCGACTTCGCAAGATTGGCGTCCTCGGCGCGGCGGCGCGCTTCCTCGGAGATCGAACGGGCCATCTCGAGTTCCGCGATCAGCGCATTGTTTTCGCTGCGATAGCTCAGCGCGGCGAGGCTGGCGCGTCGCAGCGTGATCGCGATGAAGGAAAAGAAGAGCAGCGTCGCCAAGAGGCCGGCAGAGGCGGCCATGGCGCTCGGATTGAACAAGCCGTTCTCGGCGATGGCGAAAGCGACGATGGGGAGGCCGAATTCAACGCCCACCGACCAGCGCAGATTGTAGTTGATCGTGGCGCTCGCAGCCATCGCGATCAGCATCACGATCGCCTTGAACATCAGCACTTCGGTGCCGGTGCAGGCCGGGCATCCCAGGAATGCAAACCAGGCCCAGCAGGCGCCGAGCAGGATATGCGCAGCGGCGAAGGTCAGGGTCCAGCGCCGCAGCGTCCGAGCGTCGCGTTTCTGCGCAAGATAGCGGCGCGCGAGCAATCCGAGACCGACATAGAACACGGACGCCAGGGCGGCCCAGACGAGGATTTCGCCGGGGAAGCCGAACATCATGCCGAAAAAGCCGGTCATGACGATCAGCAGCACGATCGCCAATGTGCCGGACTGGACGGTGCGTGCGTAGAGCCTCAGCAGGTCGGCGTCGAATTCGGGATCGGAGATGCCCTGTTCGGCCAGACGGTCGCGCGTCCTGCGCACAGCGTTGCGCACATCGCTGTTGCGATAGGATTTTCGCCGGTCAACAATGATCTTGTCGGGGAGGTCCGACGGCGATTGGTTCATGGTTTCAGCAGTTTACGCGTTACACATCCGTCAG
>NZXU01000082.1 GCA_002698425.1 Ahrensia sp.
CAGATAGGCCGTCAGCGCCAGCTTCAGCGCGATCGGCGTCGTGCCGATATCCTCGGCGATCGCCGGCAACGCGGTCGAGATCACCGTCGAATCCATGTGCTCCATGAAGAGCGCGATGGCGAGGACAAGGGGGACTGTGCGGTTCAAGGGCGGGGATTTCGCATGACAGGCGTGATAAACCCGTTATGGCGCAACCCGCCGAAATGGCAAGTCGCCGGAATTCGGGCGAGGTCGCGCAAAAAGGTCTCGAAACACGGCTCGGCCGGCCGTTTTATGGCTGGCGCCTTTGCTCTCGCGCGGCTATGGCAACAGGGCAGGGGCGTAGTATTTTGATTTATATTGATGGGGAATTTACATGGATGACGTTTCGCGACGGAGCATCGAGCGGTTCCATTTCAATGGTTCCGCAGGGGAATACTTCGGAATCTGGATCGTCAATGTCCTGCTGACGATCCTCACGCTCGGCATATATTCGGCCTGGGCGAAGGTTCGGCGCCTCCGCTACTTTTACGGAAACACGTTCCTGGCCCGGCACAGCTTTGAATACCATGCCCGCCCCATCCAGATATTGATCGGACGCATCATCGCTATCGTCATTCTGGCGGCCTACAATGTGCTGGTGAACGTGAACCCGATAGCGGGCCTGTTCGCGTTTCTTGGCCTGCTGTTGTTGCTGCCGTTTCTGGTCGCCCGCGGCCTGCGTTTCCACGCCCGCGTGTCCAGCTATCGAAATGTCCGCTTCGATTTCGCCGGCGGTTACGGAGGCGCGCTCGTGGCCTTTATCATCGGGCCGATTCTGGCGGCCCTGACCCTCGGCATTTTCGCGCCGCAGGCGAGCCGCTGGCATTACCGTTACGTGTTCAACAATCTTCGCTATGGCGGCCGCAGCTTTCTCTCCACCCCCCGGCTCGGCGCGCTCTACCGGGTCTGGCTGCTCCCCGCCATCGTGGCGGTCGTCAGCATTGTGGCGATCTTCGGCATCTCGGTCTTTGCGGGCGTTCTCGGTGAAATGGAAACGCTCGAGGAAGACTATGCGCAAGCCGGCATCATCGCCATGATCTACCTGCTCATGCTGACCCTCCTCGTCTCCTACGCGCTCGCAGGACTCTTCTACGCGGCCGGCGTCCGCAACGTCGTGTTTCAGGCGACGGTGTTCGATGGAAAACACCGGCTGGAGTCCGATTTCGGCAGGCGGCGCTATGCGTGGATCGCCATCACAAACCTTCTCGTGACGATGGTCACTTTCGGGCTGATGCGCCCTTGGGCGGCTGTCCGGATGGCCCGCTACACCTGGTCCCACACGGCGCTCGAGATGGACGGAGACCTTGGAACATATTTGTCCGAGCTGAAGGACGAAACCGGGGTTGTCGGCGCCGAGTTCATGGACTTCGAGGGTATCGATATTGGCTTCTGATCATCTGCGGGTGGAAGGCGACTTCTTCGCCGCCCGGTCCAGCGATGCGCGGCGCGCCGTCCTCACGCGCGAGCCGGACGGAATGCTGCGCATTCTGGACGCGGACGGCGTCGAGATCGCGGCCGCCGGTCCGGGCGAGGCGGAGATATCGCCTCGGATCGCCAATATTCCGCGCCGTATCCATTTCGCCGAAGCGGGCCTGTTCGTCACGACGGACAATGACGGCGTCGACGGCCTCGATACGACGCGCCGCGGTCGAAGAGGCGCCCTGATCCACCGCCTCGAACGGTTTCGCCTCCATTTGCTCGCCCTTGCCGTCTTCGCCGCGCTTTGCGTTGTCGGAATCTATCGTTTCGCGCTGCCCGCCATGGTCGAGGTGGCCGTCGCGGTCACCCCGCCCGTCGTTCCGAGATTGATCAGTTCCGGCGCGATCGACTCGCTCGACCGGCTGGTCCTGTCGGAGACGGCGCTGGAACAGGCGCGCCGGGAAGAGATCACTGCGCGCTTCCGGGTGCTGGCGGGGCATTCGAAGAGGGGGCCTGACGGTTACACGCTCCTGTACCGGGATGGCGGCATCATCGGGCCGAATGCGTTCGCCTTGCCGGATGGTAAGATCATACTGACCGACCAGCTCGTCCGCCTTGCGACCGATGACGACATGATCCTTGGCGTCCTTGCCCACGAGATCGGTCACGTGGAACACCAGCATTCCCTTCGCCAGCTTTATCGGCTGGCCGGCATGACGGCCATGATCATGCTGATCGCGGGAGATGTCGGAGAGGCGGTGGAGGAGGTGTTGGTCGACGCGACCGCGCTTCTCTCGCTGTCCTATTCACGCGATCACGAAAGCGAGGCCGACCGCTACAGCGCGGACCTCATGCTGCGGGCGGGTCTCGATCCGCTCTCCGTCAACCGGTTCTTCGAAATGCTGATGGAGGAACTGGATTTGCCGGATGACAGCGGAATATTGTCGACGCATCCGGCAACGTCCGAGCGTATCGAAGCGCTGGAAGCCTATGTGGAACGGCTGCGGACCGGCCCGGAGACCGCGCGTTAGGCGCCGTCAGCTTGCCTTGCCATAGGCGTCGACGAGCGGAGTATCTGTCATTCTTATATCGAGGCGCGCCGCCCTCAAACCGCCATCCGCGGTGAGCCACATCGGTTCGCCGATCAGCTTCAGCGCGTGCACCTGCAAGTCGGGAAAGTCGAGCCCCATCGAATGCGCCACGGCGACCCGGCTGCCGGGCTTTGGATTGAGCCCGCAGCAGATGCTGCGCGTGCCCATCTTCAGGTGGTGGGCGATGTCCCATTCCAGAACCGCGCCCTGGTGGCGGGTGACGACCCAGCAATGCATGTCGTCGCAGCAGCCGTTCTTTTCCGCCGGGAAGAAGTAGCCGGTCACATAGCCCGCCTCGAATCCGGCCGAGCGCAGCGCCGCGATCAGATAGGTGTTGATGTCGACGCAGGAGCCTTCGGTCAGCCCGCAACCGAGATGCGGAATAGCGTCGAGGCCGTCGTAATACTTGGTCGCCGGATGGCCGTAGGTGAATTTCTCGGCCGTGTCGTTGACGATCGCGGCGATCGCCGCATGTCCGTCTCGCGCCTCCTCGGCGATCCGGCGCGCATCGCGGACGAGCTCGGTCGCCGCGCGCGTGAACCGCGTCTCGCGCGGCCGGAACAGCGCCTCGGGATACTGGCCCGCGATCCCGGCGAAGCGATAGGTCAGCGTCACCGGGTCGTCGCCGTCCGCTTCGATCAGCGCGGCCATCTGGCCCGTCGCCGTCTCGCCGGCCAGCGAAAACGTGCCGCCGCCCACCGCAAGGGAAAGCGGCGTCTGGTAGGGCGTCGGGATGCCGGACGGGGCCAGCAACCGGCCTGTGTCCGATGCCTCGGGATGGACCGTGACGGTGACGGTCGTGATGTCGGCGGCGCTCATTTCAGCCCCTTGCGATGATCTGGAACGCCACGCCGGCGAGGATCGCGCCGGCAATGCCGAGGCCGAGATAGGCCGCGAAGACCTCGCGTTTGACCAGCGACCAGACGGCGGCCATGGCGGGAACCGAACTGACCGCGCCTGCCACCATGAAGGCCATCGCCGCGCCCGCGCTCATCCCCTGTTCGGTGAGCCCGGCCAGAAGTGGCGGCGCGACATAGGAGTTGAGATAGGCCGGCATGCCGACCAGCGCCGCGATCCCGATCGGCAGCAATCCCTCGCCGCCGACGAGGCCCGCGACCATGGAGGCCGGCACGTAGAGGATCAGCAGCGCCTCCAGTACGTAGGCGAGCGCCAGCCATTTGACGAGGAACAGCGCATTGGCCGCCGCTTCGCCGCGGAACATCTCCATCCGCTTGTCCTCGCGCCAGAATCGCCAGACCGGCGTGCCGGAAAAGGGCGACTTGCCGCATCCGCAGCCTCCGCCGGACCGCGGCTTGAGCGGGTCGGCGAACCGGCCGCTCGCGATCGCCGCGCGCATGGCGAAGCCGCCGAACAGGCCGAGCCCCACCGCCGCGATCGCCTTGCCGATGGCGAAATCCCAGCCGAGCGCGCCCGCCGTGATCAGCAAAGTCGGCGGATCGATCAGCGGCGACGACAGCCAGAAGGCCATCACGGCGGGCAGCGGCGCGCCGACCGCCAGAAGCCCGGCGATGAACGGGATCACCTGGCACGAACAGAACGGCGCCAGCCCGCCGAACAGGGCGGCCAGCACGATCATCCGGTTCTCGCGGCCCTGGAAGGCTTTCGCGACCAGGCTTTCCGCGCCCGACGCCTTCAGCCCGGCGATCAGCAGCACGGCGACCGCGATATAGGGCAGGGTGCCCGCGAAGGCCCCCGTCGCGATGGACAGGACTTCGCCGAGCCTTTCAGGATCCAGCGCCGCGACCAGCAGGGGCGTGGCGAGCGTGATCGTCCAGGGCGTCAGCAGCCAGTCTTTCCAGGCGAGCCGGCTTCCGGCTCCCGTCTGCAGGGCGTCGCTCATGCGCAGTCTCCCTCGTTCATGTCGCTGCAGCATTCCTTCAGGATGAAACCGGCCAGCGCCTCCAGCCGGTCATAGGCGGCGCGCGAGATCACCGAGCGTCCGTCCTTTTGCTGATCGATCAGCCCGGCGGAGGCGAGAAACCTGAGGTGATGCGCCAGCGTCGAGGCCGGCATGCCGGAGCGCGCCTGGATGTCGCCCACGGCAAGCCCCTTCGGCCCGGCCTTCACCAGCGTCTGCAGCACTTGCAGCCGAGCTTCCGAGCCCATCGCGGCAAAGCCCTGGGCCGCTTCCTCGATTTGGATGTTGTCTGATATAACCATATTTCTAGTTATATGGTTGCTTATTGCCGTGTCAATCCGCGCGGGAAGGCTTTCGCAACGCAAACAAGCGTGGTACCAGCCACTGCCAACGCAGCGCCGAGTCCTCCCGCTCGGCATATCCGGATAATGGAACGAACAGCGATGGCGACCATCCTACAGACGATCACCGGCGCCGAGGCGCTTACCTTTGACGACGTGCTCCTGCAGCCCGGCCACTCGGAAGTCATGCCGGGCGAGACCAATATCGGCACGACGATCGCCCGCGACATCACCCTGTCGCTGCCGATCCTCTCCTCGGCGATGGACACGGTGACCGAATCGCGCCTCGCCATCGCCATGGCGCAGGCCGGCGGCATGGGCATCATCCACCGCAATCTGAACCCGGCCGCGCAGGCCGAGGAAGTCCGCCAGGTCAAGAAGTTCGAGAGCGGCATGGTGGTCAATCCGGTCACCATCGGCCCCGACGCGACGCTGGCCGACGCGCTCGAACTGATGAAGTCGCACCGCATTTCGGGCATTCCCGTCGTCGAGAATGCCGGCCTCGGCAGCCAGACGCCCGGCCGTCTCGTCGGCATCCTCACCAACCGCGACGTGCGCTTCGCCTCCGATCCGGCCCAGAAGGTCTATGAACTGATGACCCGCGAGGGTCTCGTCACGGTCCGCGAGAATGTCGAGCAGGACGAGGCCAAGCGGCTGCTGCACCAGCACCGCATCGAGAAGCTGCTGGTCATCGACGAGCGCGGCTATTGCGTCGGCCTGATCACGGTCAAGGACATGGAGAAGTCGCAGCTCAACCCCGACGCCGCCAAGGACGCGCAGGGCCGTCTTCGCGCCGGCGCCGCCGTCTCGGTCGGCGCTGATGCGCTCGAACGCGCCGAACGCCTGCTCGACGCCGGCGTCGACGTCATCGTCATCGACACGGCCCACGGCCATTCGCAACGCGTGCTCGATTCGGTCGGCGTTGTGAAGAAGATGTCCAACTCGGTGCGCATCATCGCCGGCAACGTCGCTACCGTGCACGGCACCAAGGCGCTCATCGATGCCGGCGCGGACGCGATCAAGGTCGGCATCGGCCCCGGCTCGATCTGCACCACCCGCATCGTCGCGGGCGTCGGCGTGCCGCAGCTCGCCGCCGTCATGGCCTCGGCGGAGGAAGCCGACAAGCAGGGCATCCCGGTCATCGCCGATGGCGGCATCAAGTTTTCCGGCGATCTAGCCAAGGCGCTCGCGGCGGGTGCCAAGGCCGCCATGGTCGGTTCGCTGCTCGCCGGCACGGATGAGAGCCCGGGCGAGGTCTATCTGCACCAGGGCCGCTCCTACAAATCCTATCGCGGCATGGGCTCCGTCGGCGCCATGGCGCGCGGTTCCGCCGACCGCTATTTCCAGGCCGAGGTGCGCGACGCGCTGAAGCTCGTGCCGGAAGGCATCGAGGGGCAGGTGCCCTACAAGGGCCCGGTCTCCGGCGTCCTGCACCAGCTCGCCGGCGGCCTTCGCGCCGCCATGGGCTATACCGGCGCGAAGACGCTGCCCGAATTCGCGGAGAAGGCGACCTTCGTGCGCATCACCGGCGCCGGCCAGCGCGAGAGCCACGCCCATGACGTGACGATCACGCGCGAAAGCCCCAACTATCCGGGCAATGTGTGATCGCGGCGGACCGATGACCGACCAGACGCCCGGCGCCGCCAACCCGCTCCGCAGCCCCGCCATCCTCGCCCTGTTCGCGATCACGGCGGGGGGCTTTCTGTGGATTGCGCTCGTCACCGCCCCGGCCTTCGAACAGGCCGCCGGCGTGCCGCTGCCCGACGGCCGTATCTTCGGCTACCTGCCGTCGGACGTCGCCGCCATGCATGCGGCCGTCAAGGCCAATCCGGAAGCGGCCGTGATCGCCAACCGCCTCTACCGGACGCTGGAATTCATCCTTCCGGCTTTGGTGGCGCTGTCGGTCACCCTGCTCGCCGCCTCGGGCTTCGCCGCGCTGGTCCGGCTGGGCTCGACCTTGCCGGTCCCGCTGACGCGCATCATCTCCGGCGCGATCTCGGTGCCCTATCTGGTCATCGACCTGCGCGAGAACGGGCTGGCCCAGGCGCTGTTTTCCGCCCAGTCGCTCGCCGGCGACGTGCCGGTCGGCATCGCCCGCATGCTGCCGGCCTTCACCGCGTGGAAATTCGCCACCCTCGGCGCGGCCCAGCTGGTCGTCCTCGCGATCTGGTTCCAGGTGGCGCTGCGCGCGCGCAGGCAGCCGAAATGAACCAGGCCCTGATCTTCTGGCCGGTGATCGCCCAGGTCCTGCTGACCTTCGTCGCCTATCTCGTCATGAGCAATCGCCGCATCGCCGCCGTGAAGGCGGGCGAGGCGAGGGCGCGCGATTTCAAGGTTCCGAAAGACCCGGACATGAGCGCCACCGCGGCCCGCAACGTCACCAACCAGTTCGAATTGCCGGTGCTCTTCTATGTCGTCTGCCTCGCCTTCCACCAGGTCGGCGCGGTCGACTGGACCGCACTGGTCCTCGCCTGGGCCTTCGTCGCCGCCCGCGTCGTCCACGCTTATGTGCACATGACCTTCAACGCGGTCCTGCTGCGCCGCCGCCTCTTCATCGCCGGCTTCGTCTTCGTCGCCCTGCTATGGATCTGGTTCGCCGTGGCGCTCCTTACCGGAATTTAATTTGATCCGGTCCCCCGCCAGACACAGATAGTCTGTGATGCAGGAAACGGACCGGACATGATCAAGAGACGCACCATCATCGTCGGCGGCGCTGCCGCCGCCACGGCATTTTCCCTCTTTCCGGCGCGCAGCCAGGTCGTGACCGGCCGCTCTTTTGACTGGAACGGCGCGGACTTTCTCTCCGGCGGCACGTCGAATGTTCCGGACGCGCTTCCCGAACCCGTCTTCCGCTCCGCCCCCAATTGCGTCACCACCGGATGCAAGACGCTGGGTCCCTGCTACATGCAGGATCCGCAGGAGCGATACGACATTTCCGAGGGCTTCCCCGGCCTGCCCGTTCGCATCGCCTTGCGCGTCGTCGATGCCGCCGGCTGCGAGCCGATCCCGGATGCGACCGTCGATATCTGGCACACCAATGCGCGCGGCGTTTACACGGGCGACGACACCGCTTCCATGTGCACGCGGAACGATGCCGAGGCGACGGCATCCGAGGCGTTCCGGGGATACGGGGTGACCGACGGCGACGGCCGCGTCGAATTTCTGACCGTCTATCCCGGCTGGTATCGCGGCCGCACGGTCCATATCCACCTGCGCGTCCTTGTCGGCGGCGAGGAACTGCTGGTCAGCCAGTTGCTCTTCGACGATGCGCTCAGCGATCTCGTCTATGCCGACCATCCCGACTATGCGGGCCGCGGCGAACGCGACCGGACCAATGCCAATGACGGCATCTTCGCCTCGGACGAATTTGGCGACTACATTTTCGACGTAGAACGCGCCGACGGCGTCCTGCTGGCGAGCTACACGATCGGCGTCGACCGTCAGGGCAACTGTTAGATCCGGATAGGCTCTAAGCCGCCTCCGCCTGCGCCAAAATCCCGTCCGCCACCGCCTTGATCGACTGCGCCAGCGCGCCGAAATCCGGCAGCCGCTTCGAGGATTTGCGCCAGAACAGCGCGACGTCGCGATGCGGAGCGGGCGCGGCGAAGGGCGTGATCGTCAGCCCGCGCAGGCTCGCCGTCTCGCTCGGGATCGCGATCTCCGGCAACAGCGTCAGCCCCATCCCGTTGGACACCATCTGCAACAGCGTCGTCATCGACGTCGCGCCGAAATTGACCAGCCGCCGCTCCGTGCCCTTGGCGCAGACGGCGAGCGCCTGGTCGCGGAGGCAGTGGCCCTCGTCGAGCAGCATCAGCCGGTCGAGCGCCACCTGGTCCTCGGTCAGCGGCGAATGCAGCACATCCGAGCCGCTGGTCGCGCTGGCGATATAGAAGCGGTCCCGGAAGATATGCTCGGCATGCAGGTCCGGCTCGTTGATCGGTTCCGCCGCGACGATCGCGTCGAGCCCGCCATCCAGCAATTCGCCCACCAGCGTGTCGGTGATCGCCTCGCGCACCTTCAGTTCCAGCTTCGGATAATGCGCCTGCAGATGCGGGATCAGATGCGGCAGCAGATAGGGCGCGATGGTCGGGATCATGCCGATCCGCAAGGATCCGACGAGCAGGCCGCGATCCTGCGACAGCATCTCCTCGAGCGACTGCACGTCGCGCAGGATGCGGCGGATATGCGGCAGGATCCGCTGTCCGGCCTCGGTCAGCACCACCCGGCCGTGCCGGCGCTCCACCAGCTTGCGCCCCAGCCGCGCCTCCATGTCCATGATCTGGGCCGACATGGCCGGCTGCGTGATGTTCACGGCGGCCGCCGCCCTGCCGAAATGCAGCGCCCGCGCCAGCGCGTCGAAATAATGCATCTGCTTGAGCGTCAGCTTCATAACTTTTTCTTATCATTCAAATCGGAAATTACAATTTGAAATTATCGCCAGACTGGCGCATCTCCTGTCGGGAAAAAATATCGGCTCAACGAATTTCAGACCGCGACAGGAGGAAAATCATGGACACGAAAGTCGACTCGGGCAAATGCCCCGTCATGCACGGCGCCATCACCGAAACCGGTACAACGGTCATGGACTGGTGGCCGAAAGCGCTGAACCTGGACATTCTCCATCAGCACGACACCAAGACCAACCCGCTCGGCAAGGACTTCGATTACCGCGATGAGCTAAAGAAGCTCGATATCGAGGCCCTGAAGAAGGACATGCACGCCCTCCTGACCGACAGCCAGGACTGGTGGCCGGCCGACTACGGCCATTACGGCGGCCTGATGATCCGCCTCGCCTGGCACTCCGCCGGGTCCTACCGTCTGGCCGATGGCCGTGGCGGCGGCGGCGCCGGCAACATCCGCTTCGCGCCGCTCAACTCCTGGCCGGACAACGGCAACCTCGACAAGGCGCGCCGTCTTCTGTGGCCGCTGAAGAAGAAATACGGCAACGCCGTTTCCTGGGCCGACCTGATCATCCTTGCCGGCACCATCGCCTATGAAAACATGGGCCTGAAGACCTTCGGTTTCGGGTTCGGCCGCAACGATATCTGGCATCCGGAAATCGACACCTATTGGGGTGCTGAAAGGGAATGGCTCGCGCCGTCCGACAACCGTTACGACGATGTCGGCAAGCCGGACACGATGGAAAACCCGCTGGCCGCCGTGCAGATGGGCCTGATCTACGTAAACCCGGAAGGCGTCAACGGTCAGCCCGACCCGCTGAAGACCGCCGCGCAGGTGCGCGAGACCTTCGCCCGCATGGCGATGGACGACGAGGAAACCGCGGCCCTGACCGCCGGCGGCCACACCGTCGGCAAGACCCATGGCAATGGCGATGCCGGCGCGCTCAGCGCCGAGCCGGAAGCCGGTGAGATCGAGAGCCAGGGTTTCGGCTGGTTGAACCCGAACCAGGGCGGCAAGGCGGCCAACGCCGTTACCTCTGGCATCGAGGGCGCATGGACCACCAATCCGACCGTGTTCGACATGGGCTATTTCGAGCTCCTGTTCGGCTACGAGTGGGAACTCGCCAAGAGCCCGGCCGGCGCCAATCAGTGGCAGCCCGTCGGCATCAAGGAAGAGCACATGCCGGTTGACGCGACCGATCCGTCGATCCGCCGCATGCCGATCATGACCGACGCCGACATGGCCATGAAGATGGATCCGACCTACAACGCGATCTGCCAGAAGTTCATGGCCGATCCGGACTATTTCAGGGACACCTTCGCCCGCGCCTGGTTCAAGCTGACCCACCGCGACATGGGACCGAAGGATCGCTATGTCGGCCCGGACGTTCCGGCCGAAGACCTGATCTGGATGGACCCGGTCCCGGCCGGCCCGACCAATTACGATGTCGGCGCCATCAAGTCGAAGATCGCCGCCTCCGGCCTCTCGGTCGCCGAAATGGTCGCCACCGCATGGGACTCGGCCCGCACCTATCGCGGCTCCGACATGCGCGGCGGCGCCAATGGCGCGCGCATCCGCCTCGCGCCGCAGAAGGACTGGGAAGGCAATGAGCCGGACCGCCTCGCCAAGGTGCTCGGCGTGCTCGAGCCGATCGCGGCGGAATATGGCGCAAGCATCGCCGACGTGATCGTGCTGGCCGGCAGCGTCGGCGTCGAGGCGGCCGCCAAGGCGGCCGGTTACGACGTCACCGTTCCCTTCGAGCCGGGCCGCGGCGACGCCACCGACGAGATGACGGATGCCGACAGCTTCGACGTCCTGGAACCGCTCGCCGACGGCTTCCGCAACTGGCTGAAGAAGAACTATGTCGTCAGCCCGGAAGAGCTGTTGCTCGACCGCTCGCAGCTGATGGGCCTGACCGGTCACGAGATGACCGTCCTGCTCGGCGGCATGCGCGCCATCGGCGCCAACTATGCCGGCACCAAGCACGGCGTCTTCACCGACAAGGAAGGCGCCCTGACGACCGACTTCTTCGTCAACCTGACCGACATGGCCAACAAGTGGGTCCCGGTCGATGGCGGCATCTACGAGATCCGCGATCGCAAGACCGACGCGGTCAAATGGACGGCCACCCGGGTGGACCTGGTCTTCGGCTCCAACTCGATCCTGCGCGCCTATGCCGAGGTCTATGCCCAGGACGACGCGCATGAGAAGTTCGTCAACGACTTCGTTGCCGCGTGGGTGAAGGTCATGAACGCCGACCGCTTCGACGTCTGATCGAACCGGACCGCAAAAAGAACAAGGCCGGCGCGGACAACCGCGCCGGCCGAATTTTTAGCCAATCCTGCGACGGCCAAATCGGCTGAGGCTGAAGCGCGAAACCTCGCTGGCGTCATCCCGGGGCCGCGAAGCGGAACCCGGGATCCAGCAGCGATCAAGTCCTTGATCGCAAGAGACTCTTTCCCGGTCCCGCCACTATCCTGCAAAGCCTCGGCTCTGGATGCCGGGTTGCGCTTGCCGCGCCCCCGGCATGACGAAGGAGCGCTCGATGCCAATGCCGCTTGCCATTCGTCCGTCCGCCCGGTACCACGGCGCGTTTTCAACGGAGCGGGATCATGCGCCTTGGCGGAAGAACGGCCGCAGCCATCGAGGTATTGCGCGATATCGAGGAACGGCGTCGTCCGGCGGCGGACGCGCTGAAGGATTGGGGCCTGTCGCACCGCTTCGCCGGCTCGGGCGACCGCGCGGTGATCGGCAATCTCGTCCATGACGCGCTGCGCAAGAAGCTCTCGACCGCCCATCTGATGGACGACGGCGGCGCCGAGGCTCTCGTCTTCGGCACGCTATGGCGGCAATGGGGCCTCGCCGCCGACAAGCTGCACGAGCAGTTCGACGACGACAAATTCGCCCCCGAGATCCCGACCGCGCAAATGGAAGCCGCCGCCAAACGCGATTTCGCCTTCGCCAAGCCGCATGTCGAGGCCGACATTTCCGACTGGTGCGCCGATTATTTCGAGGAGAATTTCGACGAGGAATGGGTCGCCGAGGCGTCCGCTTTGTCGGAGCGCGCCCCGCTCGACATGCGCGTCAACACGCTGAAATCCGACCGCGACAAGGTCCAGAAGCAGCTCGCCAAGTTCGGCGCGAAGCCGTCGAAGATCGCTCGCCACGGCCTGCGCATCGCGCCGGGCAGGGGGCCGGACCGCCTGCCCAATGTCCAGGCCGAACCCGCTTTCCAGAAGGGTTGGTTCGAGATCCAGGACGAGGGCTCGCAGATAGTCGCCGACCTCGTCTTCGCGCAGCCCGGCGAGCAGGTCTTCGACTATTGCGCCGGCGGCGGCGGCAAGACGCTGGCGCTCGCCGCATCGCTCGACAACAAGGGCCAGGTCCACGCCTGGGACGCCGACCGCAACCGCCTCGCGCCGATCTTCGACCGGCTGAAGCGCGCCGGCACGCGAAACGTCCAGGTCCATGCCGCCGACGCCGACCTGTCGCCGCTCAAGGGCAGGATGGATCGCGTCCTCGTCGACGCGCCCTGCACGGGCTCCGGCACATGGCGGCGCAATCCCGACGCCAAGTGGCGGCTGACGCAGGCGGCGCTGGAAAAGCGCATGGAGGAACAGGCCGAGGTGCTCGACAAGGCCTCGGCCTTCGTCAAGCCGGGCGGCTTCCTCGTCTATGTCACCTGCTCGCTCTTTCCGCAGGAAAACGAATACCAGGTCTATGAGTTCGGCGAACGGCAAAAGGGTTGGGAACTGCTGTCGGCCGGCGAGGTCTGGCAGGATCTCTTCGGCTTCGACAAGGCGCAGCCCTGGTCGGCCGACATGAACTGCATCACGCTCACCCCGCGCTCGACCGGCACCGACGGCTTCTTCTTCGCGGTGATGCAGCGCCACGCCTGATCCTTCGGGTGAACCCGAACCGGGTCTCGCGCGTAGTATCGGCAAGACGCATCGCATCCGGAGGGATCATGGAACCGACTGTCGCGCGCGCGACCCCGTGGAAATGGGGGACGCTCGTTCTCTTTCTGATCTTCGCCCTCGGCGGCGGCACGCTGATCGGCGTCAACTTCATGCCGGGCGACTGGTACGCCGCGCTCGAAAAACCCTGGTTCAACCCGCCGAACTGGCTGTTCGGCCCGGTCTGGACCATCCTCTACGTCATGATCGCGGTCGCCGGCTGGCGCACATGGCGGCGCGGCCCCGCCGGCCTGCCGATGCAGCTCTGGTTCGGCCAGATGGCCTTCAATTTCCTCTGGACGCCGGCCTTTTTCGGCCTGCATCTGCCGGGCCTCGCTCTGCTGCTGCTGGCGGTCATGCTGGCCCTGATCGTCCTGTTCATCCGCCTGACCTGGAGCCCGGATCGCGTCAGCGCGCTCCTCTTCCTGCCCTATGCGGCCTGGGTCTCATTTGCCGGCCTGCTCAACCTCGCCATCTGGTGGCTGAACTGAACGGGACAGTAAAGCTGACAGATTGGACTTGGATTTCCCGTCGTTAGGACGGAATATCGGCCCCGGGAGGAACAGGCCGGCCGCCGCCGGCCTGATTTCCTTTGCGAATCCGGGTTTTCGAAATGCATTTTTCCCAGTTTGTCGTCGACTTCATCGCCCAGGACAATCTCCTCGGCCATGTCAGCTACGTCCTCGCGATCACCTCGATGATCATGCGCACCATGCGATGGCTGCGCTTCTTCGCCATCCTCGCCGGCGTCACCGCCTTCTTCTATTACGGTTTCATCCGCGACGATTTCGTCAGCGCCTTCTGGGAATCCATCTATGTCGCGGTCAACGCCGTGCAACTCTTCATCCTCTGGTTCGAGAACCGGGCGAGCCAGTTCAACGAGGACGAGCGCGCCTTCGTGCATGACGCGCTGATGGACCTCAAGCCCGTCCACGCCGCCCGCATGGTGCGCATCGGCAAAGTCGAGACCATCGGCGAGGGCCGGCGCCTGCTGACCGAGGGCGAAAGCCCCGACCGGCTCTATTACGCCCTGTCGGGCGACATCCGCATCGTCCAGGACGGCATGCAGATCGGCACCTGCCATCGCGGCGACTTCATCGGCGAGATGAGCTTCCTCTCCCGCTCGCCCGCCAACGCGTCGGCCGTGACCGCGAGCGAATGCCGCTTCCTCGTCTTCGAGCGCGCCGATCTGGCGAAACTGCTCCTCCGCCGCGAGCAGATCCGCCACGCGCTCCATGCCGGCGTGTCGCGCAACCTGCTGGCCAAGCTCAACCGCATGAACGCCAGTTCCCTGCTCAGGCAGACGGCGATGGTCGGCGTCTGACGAAGCCTATCTGGAAACATCCGCGCCGGCCGGCCCCCTGACCCTTCGCCTCCCGTGAGGGAGAAGCCGGCTGTGCACTATCGCAGCCGATGCACACACACTATGGTCTGCTTCCCGGCTCGTCCGGCCGGTGATCCCGGCGGGAACGCGCGAATGAGTGGCGTCCGCCGGGCCGTTCAATGCAGATTCCTGGAATGTCTTAATGCTGTTGTCGCAAGTCTTTCACGATTTCACGTCCTGGCAGAATGTCTTCGGACACCTGGTCTATATCCTCGCGATCGCCTCGATGATCATGCGCTCCATGACCTGGCTGCGCAGTGTCGCGATCCTCTCCGGTCTATCCGGTGTCATCTATTTCGGCGTCATCCGCGGCGACTATGTCAGCGCCTTCTGGGAATTCAGCTACATCATGGTCAACGTCATCCAGTTGTTCATCCTCTGGTTCGAGAACCGGGCGAGCCAGTTCGACGAGGACGAGCGCGCCTTCGTCCATGACGCGCTGATGGACCTGAAGCCCGTCCATGCGGCGAAGATGGTCCGCATCGGCGCGGTCGAGACAATCGGGGAGGGGCGGCAACTCCTCGCGCAGGGCGAGACCCCCGAGCGGCTCTACTATTTGCTCTCCGGCGAGGTCCGCATCGTACAGGACGGCCAGCAGGTCGGCGCATGCCATCGCGGCGATTTCCTCGGCGAGATGAGCTTCATCTCCGGCTCCGTCGCCAATGCGACCGCGCTCGCGTCGGAGCCCTGCCGCGTCCTCGTCTTCGAGCGGTCGCAACTGGCCGACCTGCTCGACCGCCGCGAGCCCCTGCGCCATGCGCTCCATGCCGGCGTGTCGCGCAACCTTCTGGCGAAGCTAAACCGCATGAACGCCCATTCGGTGCTTCGTCAGAACGGCCTGGCGGGCGCTTGATGAAGACTTTCGAAAAACGCGTGCGCGACTCCTTCGCCCGCCAGCCGGCGATGGCGACCATGGGGGCGGCGATGGTCGAGGTCCGTGAAGGCCATGTCGTCCTCGAAATGGACTATGACGAGAAACTCACCCAGCAGCACGGCTTCCTGCATGGCGGCGTCGTCGCGGCGGTGCTGGATTCGGCCTGCGGCTATGCCGCGCTGACCCTGCTGCCGGCCGATGCCGGCATCCTCACCATCGAGTTCAAGGTCAATCTGCTCGCCCCGGCAAGAGGCGAACGCTTCCGCTTCGAGGGCGATGTCGTCAAGCCGGGCCGCACGATATCTGTGATCGACGGCGTCGCGCATGCTATCAGGGAGGGCGAGACGAAACGCATCGCGACCATGACCGCCACGATGATGACCGTGACCGGCCGCGACGACGTGAAGGATTGAGCCTGTCATGGTTGAATTGATGAAGACCGTCGGAAACGCCCGCATCCTCTACGTGATGGCCGCCGATCCGGAATACGGCCCGCATCTGAAGGCGCGCTTCGAGCCGCTCATCTGCGGCGTCGGCCCGGTCGAGGCGGCGGTCAACGTCACCCGGGCGCTCGCCGCCGGCAGGCCGGACGTGGTCGTGTCGCTCGGTTCCGCCGGCTCGCGCTCGCTGGAGCAGGCGGAGGTGTTCCAGGTCGCCTCGGTCTCCTATCGCGACATGGACGCCTCGCCGCTCGGCTTCGAAAAGGGCCGCACGCCCTTTCTCGACCTGCCGGCGGACGTGGAATTGCCGCATCGCATCGAGGGCCTGCCGTCGGTGCGCCTGTCGACCGGGGGCAACATCGTCTCTGGCGCCGCCTATGACGGCATCGACGCCGACATGGTCGACATGGAGACCTTCGCCATCCTGCGCGCCTGCATGGCCCATGACGTGCCCCTGATCGGCCTGCGCGGCGTCTCCGACGGCGCCGCGGACCTGCATCACTATGACGACTGGACGCAATATCTCCACGTCATCGACGAGAAGCTCGCCGATGCGGTCGACCGGGTCGAAGCCGCGCTCGAAAGCGGCCTGCTGGGATGAGCGGCAGCATCGCCGTCACGATCCGCCCGGTCGATCCGGGCGACGTGCCGGCGTTGTGCGACCTTCTGAACGAGGTCATCCGCGTCGGCGGCGCGACGATCTTCGAGCGGCCGATCACCGTCGAGGCCTTCATCGATCACTTCTTCAAGTCGCAGATCCAGATTTCCTTCCTCGTCGCCGCAGCCGATACCGGCGAATTGCTCGGCTTCCAG
>NZXU01000083.1 GCA_002698425.1 Ahrensia sp.
AAGAAGGGACGGCATTTTCTTCTGACCGTCGAGGAAGACGCTGTCATCGACCTGAAGACGGTGCACGCGAAGATCGGCGCCAGCGGGCGCGTTTCATTCGGCAAGCCGGAGCAGCTGATGGAGTATCTCGGCGTCATTCCGGGCGCGGTTACGGCCTTCGGCGTTATCAACGATGATGACCATGCCGTCACGCTGATCTTTGACGAAGCGCTCGTCGCGCATGACATCATCAATGCCCATCCGCTAGCAAATGACGCAACGACCTCGATTGCGACGGCCGACATGAAGCGTTTCGTCGAGGCGACGGGTCACGCCTGGCAAGTCTTGAATCTTGCCGGCGAAAACGCGACATAGGCGGGCAGATTACAACCAATTCCCCGCAGTTCGCGCAAAGGACACGGACGATGAGCTCCAACGACAATCCGTTTGCCTCCAACCAGGGCGGCTATTCCAGCCAGAACGTGGCGTTCGGCGGCGGCAATGGCGCTGCGCAGCCGGCCATGGGCGGCGCGCCCGGTGCGGCGGCCGGCGACCTGATCAAGGATACGACGACCGCGAATTTCCAGGCCGATGTCATCGCCGAATCGCGCAATCAGCCGGTGCTGATCGATTTCTGGGCGCCCTGGTGCGGCCCCTGCAAGCAGCTGACGCCGCGCCTCGAGGCTGCTGTCCGGAAAGCCGGCGGCAAGGTGAAGCTGGTCAAGATGAATATCGACGAGCATCCCTCCATTCCGGGCCAGATGGGCGTGCAGTCGATCCCGGCCGTCGTCGCCTTCCACAACGGCCAGCCAGTCGACGGTTTCATGGGCGCGGTGCCGGACAGCCAACTCGAGGAGTTCATCGCGAAGCTGGCCGGATCGTCGTCCAACGCGCAGGACGAGGCGCTCGAACAGGCGCTGGAAGCTGCGGTGCAAGCGCGGGAGGGGGGCGACCTCAACCGGGCGGCGCAGATCTACCAGATGATCCTGCAGCAGATGCCGGACAATGCGCCGGCCTATGCGGGACTGGCCGGCATGCTGCTCGATGCGGGCGAAACCGAGCAGGCCAAGCAGATGGTTGCGCAGGCGCCGGAAGGCATCGCCGAATCGGCGGAGCTCGCTTCGGTCAAGGCGCGGCTGGAACTGTCGGAGAAAGTCGCTGGTCTGGGCGATCCCGCCGAAATGGAACGCAGGCTCACCGCCAATCCGGGCGATCACGACACGCGCTTCGACCTCGCGCAGCTGAAAAACGCCATGGACGACCGCGAAGCCGCGGCCGACCTGTTGCTCGACATCATGAAGGCCGACCGCGAATGGCGCGAGGACGGCGCCCGGCTGGAACTGCTGAAGTTCTTCGAGGCATGGGGCCCGACCGATCCGGCGACCGTCAAGGCGCGGCGCAAATTGTCGGCGCTGCTTTTCCGGTAATCCGCGTCTCTTTCGCCGCCGTCCCTTGAGTTCGGCGGCGGCTGACACAGATTCCGGGGCGAGACCCGAAGGAGGAGCGTTTCGCAGGCATGCAGGCAGGCAACAGGACATACAGCACCGCGAAGGATATCCCGGACTGCGTCCCGGTGTTTCCGCTGTCGGGCGCGTTGCTCCTGCCGGGCGGCCAGATGCCGCTGAACATCTTCGAGCCCCGCTATCTTGAAATGATCGACGCGGCGCTGCGCGGCGACCGCGTCATCGGCATGATCCAGCCAAAATTTTCCGACGACAGCGGCAGTTCCGACAAGCCGAAACTCTGCGCCGTCGGCTGTCTCGGGCGGCTCGCCTCCTTCGCCGAATCCGGCGACGGGCGCTACCTGGTTTCCCTGCAGGGCATCTGCCGGTTCCGGGTCGCCGAAGAACTCAATGTCCGCACGCCGTTCCGCCAGTGCCGCATCAGCCCCTTCATGTCCGATCTCGACGAGGAAGGCGATGCCTCATGCGTCGACCGTGAGGCGCTGCTGCGCGTCTTTCGCGCCTATCTCGACGCCAATGACCTCGAGGCGGACTGGGAGAGCGTCAAGCGCGCCGGAAACGACACGCTGGTCAACGCGCTGTCGATGATGTCGCCTTACGGACCGGCGGAAAAACAGGCGCTCCTCGAAGCGCCCGACCTGAAATCGCGCGCCGAGACCCTGATCGCGATCACCGAGATGGCGCTGGCGCGCGACAAGGAAGACTTCGCCAAGACGCTTCAATAAAGAAGACCCTGCAGCAGCATGTCGGGATCACTGCGCGGAGGCATGGAATGACCGAGGACAAGAAAAAGCAGGATGCGGTCCAGAGCGAGGAGATGGACCCGAAACTGCTCGAATTGCTGGTCTGCCCGCTCACAAAATCGCCGCTGACATTCGACCGCGAAAAGAACGAGCTGGTCTCCGAGGCGGCGAAGCTCGCCTATCCGGTGCGTGGCGGCGTGCCGATCATGCTGCCGTCGGAGGCAAGGCGGCTCGACGCCCCTTGAAAGGACGGTTTCCCCTTCGCGCCGAAACGCTCTACCCTTGGGGCAACCGAATCGGATGACACGGCAGGTATCGCGGCAAGTGAGCGAGGGCGCGACCACGAAACGCGGCAAGGCCAAGCGCGAAGCGCTGGTGCAGGCGGCGGCCGAATTGTTCTGGACGCGCGGCTACGAGGCGTCGAGCCTGGCCGATATCGCCTCCGCGGCCCGTGTGCCGCTCGGCAATGTCTACTACTATTTCAAGACCAAGAGCGATCTTGCCGGCGCGGTCGCCGACCTCTTCGTGCAGCAGACAGAGACGCTGATCGAGGAGGTGCGCGCCGACACGCCGGAACCGCGTCAACGGCTCAAGCAGCTGATTTCCAGGTTGCAATCCGGCCAGCAGGGCCGCGTGCAGTTCGGGTGCCCGATCTATTCTGCGGCACGAGACTATCGCCGCGCCGCGCCGGATCGGGGCGCGCGCGCCGCCGAGAGCTTCTCGCTTCTGACCGGGTTCGTCGCCACCGAGCTCGGCAGGACGGGCCTGCGGCCGTCGATCGCCCTGTCGCGGGCGCGCGCCGTCGTCGCCGACTGGCAAGGTTCGATCGCGCTTGCCCATGCGCTCGGCGAGCCGCCGGTGCTTGCCGAGTGTTTCTCGCGGATGGAACGCACGCTCGGCCTGCCGCCCGCCTGATCAGATGGGCTCGCCGCGCAGCAGGCGCGGGGCGGGACCGGACAGGCCGGCCGCCTGGCTGATGAGAAAATTCTTCATGCCGGGCATGCGGTCGACCAGTCCGAGGCCGATGTCGCGGACCGCGCGGAGCGGTGTGAAGTCGTTGGAGAACATGCGGTTGAGGACGTCGGTGGTCATGCCCATCTGCCAGGTGTCAAAGCGCCGCCAGCGCTCGTAGCGCTGCAACACGTCGAGCGCGCCGATATCGAGGCCGAGCCTGTCGGCCTCGACAATCGTTTCGGCCAGGGCAGCGGCATCCTTGAAACCGAGATTGAGCCCCTGGCCGGCGATCGGATGGATGCCGTGCGCCGCGTCGCCGACAAGCGCGACGCGCGGTTTGACGAAGTCGCGCGCAAGCGTCAGGCCGAGCGGATAGGCGCGCTTCGGCCCCTCGACGCGGATATCGCCGAGCTTCAGGCCAAAACGCTGCTCCAGTTCGATATCGAAGGTGAAATCGTCGGCGGCAAGCAGCCTCTCGGCGTTTTCCTTCGTCTCCGTCCAGACGATGGAGGAGCGGTTGCCTTTCAGCGGCAGGGTGGCGAACGGTCCGGCCGGCAGGAAATGCTCCTCGGCGCGTCCTTCATGCGGACGCTCATGGGCGATCGTCGCGACGATGCCCATCTGGCCGTAATCCCAATGCACCGTCTTGATGCCGGCGAGGCCGCGCAGCGCCGATTTCACGCCGTCGGCGGCGACCAGCAGGCGGGCCTTAACCTCCTCGCCATTGGTCAGGGCGACCGTCAGCGGCGCGCCGGGCGCGCCTTCGGAAAACCCGGAAACGGCGACGCCTTGCGAAATGGTGACGCCGCAGGCCCGGCATGTCTCGCGCAGCGCTCCGTTGAGCGCCGCGTTGGGCAGCATGTGGGCGAAGGGTTCTCCCGGACGCACCTCGCCGTCGAAGGTCAGAAAGACCGGCCGCGTCGGATCGCCGGTCCGCGAATCGGTGACGATCATCTCGCGGATCGGTTCGGCATCCTCGAGAAGCGTGTCCCAGCAGCCGAGTTCGGCGAGCATGCGGGACGCTGCCGCGGCGATCGCCGAGGCGCGCCCGTCCTTCTTCCAGACGCCTTCCGGCGCCGGATCGACGACCCGGATCGAAATATGCGGCGCGGCATGCGCGATCGCGGCGGCCGTCGCCAGTCCGACATAGCCGGCTCCGGCGATCAGAACATCGACCGCGTCCGCTCCGCTCTTTTTCGAGGCTTTCTTGCTGGCGCTCTTCGCGCGCGGTGTTGCCGTTGCCATCATCGTCTCCATGCCGGGCACGCGCGCGCCGCGGACTTGACTTGTTGCGTGTCCCCTGTAGCAAAACGCGTCATCAACTCCAAATGGAGCGCCGCCATGTCATCCGCAATGCAGGGACTGATTTCGATCCTCGATCTGGAGACGCTCGAGCGCAACCTGTTTCGTGGTCGCAGCCCGCAAACGGGGTGGCAGCGCGTCTTCGGCGGCCAGGTGATCGCGCAGGCGCTGGTCGCCGCGCAACGCACCGTCGAGGCCGACCGTCATGTCCATTCGCTGCATTGCTATTTCATGCGGCCGGGCGATCCGGCGGTGCCGATCATCTACGAGGTCGACCGCATCCGCGACGGCAAGAGCTTCACGACGCGGCGGGTCGTCGCCATCCAGCATGGCCATGCGATCTTTTCCCTGTCGGCATCGTTCCAGATCGACGAGCCGGGGCTGGAACACCAGATCGAAATGCCGGCGGACCTGCCGCGTCCCGAAACGCTGACAAGCGCCAAGGAATTGATCGAGAGCTTCATCGACAGCGTTCCGGAAAGCGTGCGCGCCTATTGGGAGCGCGAGCGCCCGATCGAGTTCAAGCCGGTCTCGCTGACCCATTATACATCGCGGGAAAAACTGCCTCCGAAACAGCATATCTGGATCCGCACCACCGGCCCCGTGCCGGACGACCGGCCGCTGCAGGCGGCGGTGCTCGCCTATCTGTCGGACATGACGCTGCTCGATACCTCGCTGTTCGCGCATGGCCGCGCGGTCTTCGACGAGGATTTGCAGGTCGCCAGCCTCGACCATGCCATGTGGTTTCATCGGCCCAATCCGCTCGATGACTGGCTGCTCTACACGCAGGACAGCCCGAACACGTCCGGCGGGCGCGGCTTCACGCGCGGATCGATCTATTCCCCCGATGGCACCCTGGTCGCCTCGATGGCGCAAGAAGGGCTGATCCGGCTGCGCTGATAATCAGTCGTTTGCCTAAATATTCGGCAAAAACGCGAATTCTGCTAAAATGACAGGCAGAATTACGGCTAAATCCGGTCGATAACGGCCGGAAACCCCGGATTCCCGGCGCCTGTCTTCGCATGCGAATTGGCACGGCTTTTGATTATACACCATTCGCCGGACCCGGTCCGGTACGGGCAATAACAACAGAAACAAAGGGAGGAGATGGCATGAAGCTCATCATGGCCATTATCAAGCCGTTCAAGCTGGACGAGGTGCGCGAGGCGTTGACGGCGGTCGGCGTCGAGGGACTGACCGTTTCCGAGGTCAAGGGCTACGGACGCCAGAAAGGCCACACCGAGATCTATCGCGGTGCGGAATATTCCATCAGCTTTCTGCCGAAAACCAAGATCGAGATCGTTGTCGAGGACGACCTGGTCGCCAAGGCGATCGACGCCGTCACCGGCGCCGCCAAGACGGGCCAGATCGGAGACGGCAAGATCTTCGTTTTCGGCATTGATGACGCGGTACGAATCCGCACCGGTGAAACAGGTTCCGACGCGATCTGACGCGGACCTTGGAAGGGGCTTCCCATGAATAGAAAACTTCTCTCGGGCGCAGTCGCGCTCTCGACCTTGCTGGCGTCCGCCGGCGCGGCGCTTGCGCAGGACGCGGCGACCACCATGGACAAGGGCGACACCGCCTGGATGATGGTGTCGACGCTTCTCGTCCTGTTCATGATCATTCCCGGTCTGGCGCTGTTCTATGGCGGTCTCGTGCGCGCGAAGAACATGCTGTCGGTCCTCATGCAGTGCACGCTGATCGCCTCGGTGGTGATGATCATCTGGGTGCTGTGGGGCTATTCCTTCGCTTTCGGCGGCAGCACGTCGCCCTATTGGGGCGGTCTCGGCAAGGTCTTCCTTTCCGGCGTCACGATGGACAGCGAGGCGGCGACGTTCACCGACGGCGTGGTGCTACCGGAATATGTCTTCATCTGCTTCCAGATGACCTTCGCCGCCATCACGCCGGCCCTGATCGTCGGCGCTTTTGCCGAGCGGGCCAAATTCTCGGGCGTGATCCTGTTCACGGTCCTGTGGGTCACCGTCGTCTATTTCCCGATCGCCCACATGGTCTGGGACGGTTCCGGTCTGATCTTCAGCTGGGGCGCGATCGACTTCGCGGGCGGCACGGTCGTTCACATCAATGCCGGCATCGCGGGCCTCGTCTGGGCGATCATGCTCGGCAAGCGCATCGGTTTCGGCCGGGACAACATGGCGCCGCATTCGATGACGCTGACCATGGTCGGCGCGGCGATGCTGTGGGTCGGCTGGTTCGGCTTCAACGCCGGCTCCAACCTCGAAGCCACGTCCAACGCCACGCTGGCGATGATGAACACCTTCATCGCAACGGCCGCTGCGGTGGTCTCCTGGTCGTTGGTCGAAGGCATCATGCGCGGCAAGTCGTCGGGCCTCGGCGCCGCTTCCGGCATGGTGGCCGGCCTCGTCGCCGTCACGCCGGCCTGCGGCACGTCCGGCCCGATTGGCGCGCTCGTTCTCGGCCTGGCGGTGTCGCCGATCTGCTATTTCTTCGTGACCACGATCAAGTCGAAATTCGGCTATGACGACAGTCTCGACGTCTTCGGCGTGCACGGCATTGGCGGCATCGTCGGCGCCATCGGCACCGGCATCCTCTGTGCTCCGGCACTCGGCGGCACCGGCTATGTCGTCGAGGCCGGCACGATGGGCGCGCAGGTGATTACCCAGATCCAGGCGGTCCTCGTCACCCTGGTGTGGTCCGGCGTCGGTTCGGCCGTGCTGATCCTCATCGTCAAGGCGATTACGGGCATCCGCGCCAGCGACGACGCAGAGCGCGAAGGTCTCGACCTCGCCTCTCACGGCGAATCCGCCTATCACGCCTGAAAACGCAGGCATTTTCACTGAAGGAAAGCCCGGGCTCATGCCCGGGCTTTTCGTTTTCCCCCACGTAAAGATTAAGAAACCATCAATTTTTTGTTATTGCCTATATTTTAGGCATGCTGCGCTGCAATCGATAATCTGCGTTCATAGGCGTGCTTCAAAAGCGCATTTATTTCAGTGCTTTACTCATCCCGCGCGAGTTTGGCACGGCTCTTGATTGGTGTTTCCCGACAGCGTTCGGCATCGAAGTCGCGCTGCACCCAGTATCGCCGGCATGCCGGTGACAACGTGTAGAAATAGGGAACTACAGCGCATGAAAATAGTCATGGCCATTATCAAGCCCTTCAAACTGGATGAGGTGCGTGAAGCCCTCACCGGGCTTGGCGTTCAGGGCCTGACCGTCACCGAGGTGAAGGGCTATGGACGTCAGAAGGGGCACACCGAAATCTACCGCGGAGCGGAATACGCGATCAGCTTCCTGCCTAAGCTGAAGATCGAGCTCGCCGTGGACGACGACATGGTTGAAAAGGTGATCGAGACCATCTCCGCAGCCGCCAAGACCGGCCAGATCGGAGACGGCAAGATCTTCACCTACACCATCGACCAGGCCGTCCGCATCCGTACGGGCGAAACCGATTCCGAAGCGCTCTGAGCGCGCCCAGTTATCAGGAGTTCAATAACAATGACCATGTCTAAAGGTTTTCGATACGGCCTTGCCGGACTTGCCGCAGCCGCCGTGCTGTGCGCCGGGCCCGCTTTCGCCCAGGAAGCTGAAGAGGCGGCGGAAGCGGCCTCGACCGTAGCGTCGCCGGACGTTCAGTACATCTTCAACACGCTGCTCTTCCTCATCGGCGGTTTCCTCGTCATGTGGATGGCCGCGGGTTTCGCCATGCTGGAAGCCGGCCTCGTGCGTTCCAAGAACGTGTCGATGCAGTCGCTGAAGAACATCGCCCTCTATTCGATCGCCGGTATCATGTACTGGCTGGTCGGCTACAGCCTCATGTATACCGACGTGAACGGCGGCTATATGGGCTCGTTCGGCACCTATGCCTTCGACGCCGTCGGCGGCGACGCACTCGACGTCGGCTATTCGACGGCATCCGACTGGTTCTTCCAGATGGTGTTCGTGGCAACCGCGGCTTCGATCGTCTCCGGTACGGTTGCCGAGCGCATGAAGCTCTGGCCGTTCCTGGTTTTCGTCGTCGTTCTGACCGGCTTCATCTACCCGATCGCAGGCTCCTGGCAGTGGGGCGGCGGCTGGCTCTCCGAGATGGGCTTCTCCGATTTCGCCGGCTCGACGCTGGTGCACTCGGTCGGCGGCTGGGCGGCTCTCGCCGGTGCTCTTCTGGTTGGCGCGCGCGCCGGCAAGTATGAGGGCGGCAAGATCAACCCGATGGTCGGTTCCTCGATCCCGCTCGCCACGCTCGGCACCTTCATCCTGTGGCTCGGCTGGTTCGGCTTCAACGGCGCGTCGCAGCTCGCCATGGGCACGATCGGCGATGTGACGGACGTGTCGCGCATCTTCGCCAACACCAACATTGCAGCGGCCGCCGGCGTGGTGACTTCGATCATCCTCCTGCAGATCCTCTACAAGAAGGTCGACGTGACGATGGTTCTCAACGGTGCGCTTGCGGGCCTCGTCTCCATCACCGCCGAGCCGCTGGCTCCGGCCGTGTGGCAGGCGATCCTCATCGGCGCCGTCGGTGGCGCGATCGTGATCTTCACCGTTCCGCTGCTCGACAAGCTGAAGATCGACGACGTCGTCGGCGCCATCCCGGTCCACCTGTTCGCAGGTATCTGGGGCACGCTGATCGTTCCGTTCTCCAACTCCGACACGAGCTACGGCACGCAGATCGTCGGCATCGTTTCCTACGGTGTGTTCACGCTGGTCTGCTCCTTCATCGTCTGGTTCATCCTGAAGGCGATCATGGGGCTGCGCGTTTCGCCCGAAGAAGAGGCCATGGGTCTCGACAAGGCGGAAATCGGCGTCGAAGCCTATCCGGAATTCTCCCAGGCGTCATGACGCCCGGGTCTATTCCGAGGGGCGGGCTGTTTCCTCCTCCCATGGCCCGCCCCGACTCCATCCCGTCGTGATGTCTGACATCACACCAACTGGCCCGGTCGAAAGACCGGGCCTTTTTTGTCCGGCATTTTCGGCAATCTGCAAACTGGTGCGCATGGTTAATGCCTGTTTAACCAAGCTTCACTAGGGTTTGGCCGGGATATTGCGTTCGCCGCCGGGCGGACAGGAGACGGGATTACGGGATGCCGGCCGACCACGCCATGCCATTGACCGCCGACCGGCGGATGGGAAGAAACCGCCGCCGCGATCGTTCGCTCGCCGCCGGCATGGCGGATCTCGTTCGCCGCCAGATCGAATTCTTTTCCGGGGCGCTGCTTTGGCTCTTGAGCGCCTTCATGCTGTTTTCGCTGGCCACGTGGAATGCCGGCGATCCAAGCTGGAGCTACGCCGCCGACGCACCGGTCAAGAATGCGATGGGCTATCCCGGCGCGGTGCTTTCCGACATCGCGCTGCAATTCTTCGGCATCGCCGCCCTGCCGGCGCTGCTTCCGACGGTTTTCTGGGGCTTTGCGCGCATTCGCGGCCATTACTGGACCCATGCGCCGCGCCGTCTGGCCATGTGGCCGGTCGCGGCAATCCTCGCCGCAGCCGTCGCCGGATGCTTCCCGGTTACAGGTCACTGGCCGCTGCCGACCGGGCTCGGCGGCGTGGTTGGCGACATGGTGCTGCGGCTGCCGGGCCTGCTCAGCGGCGGTTATCCGTCCGGCTGGGTGCGCGTCCTGTCCTTCATCGTCTTCGCGCCGCTCGCGGTCTATGCGCTCGGCGTTGCCTGCGGGTTCTTCTGGGATGGCGAAACGTCGGCTGAGGAAGAGGACGAGGACGAGGAAAGCGACGGAAACCGCTTCGTGACGATCGGCGCCCTGCTGCACGTCTTCTACACGATGCGCACGGCGCTGCGCCGCGCGCTGTTTGGCGGCCGGCGGACGTCCCGCCGCGATGCGCCTGCTGCTTCGCGCCGTCCGGCCGAGGGTGAAAGGCTAGAACCGGATTTCGCCGGCGATCCCGAAATGCCGTTCGAGCCGGATTTCGAGGCGAGCGAGGATGACGAGCCGGTCGAGGAGGATGACTGGGCGCCGCAGCCGGCGCGGGTCTCCGTCACGCCGCCGCCGCTCGACGACCAGCGCCCGTCCCCGCGGGTGGCAGCGGCCGCGCCAAAACCGAAGGAATCGGTTCGGGTACAGCGCGAGGCGCAGTCGAGTTTCATCCAGGACGGCGGTTTCGATCTGCCCGCCATCCACATGCTGGCCGAACCGAAGAATCTCGGCAAGGATCCGAGCCTGTCACCCGAGGCGCTGGAGCAGAACGCCCGGCTTCTCGAGGGCGTGCTGGAGGATTTCGGCGTACGCGGAGAGATCATCCATGTGCGTCCCGGCCCGGTGGTGACGCTTTACGAACTGGAGCCGGCGCCCGGCATCAAGTCATCGCGCGTGATCGGCCTTGCCGAAGACATCGCCCGTTCGATGAGCGCGATCGCGGCCCGTGTTGCCGTTGTGCCCGGCCGCAACGCCATCGGCATCGAACTGCCGAATGCGCGCCGCGAGACGGTTTATCTGCGCGAACTGATCTCCTCGCAAAACTATGATTCCTCGAAGGCGAAACTGGCGCTGGCGCTCGGCAAGACGATCAATGGCGAGGCGGTGATCGCCGATCTCGCCAAGATGCCGCATCTTCTTGTCGCCGGTACGACGGGCTCCGGTAAGTCCGTCGCCATCAACACGATGATCCTGTCGGTCCTCTACAAGATGACGCCCGAGGAATGCCGGCTCATCATGATCGACCCGAAGATGCTGGAACTGTCGGTATATGACGGCATCCCGCATCTGCTGACGCCAGTGGTCACCGATCCCAAGAAGGCCGTCGTCGCGCTGAAATGGACCGTCCGCGAGATGGAGCAGCGCTACAAGAACATGTCGAAGCTCGGCGTGCGCAATATCGACGGCTTCAACGCGAAGGTGAAGGAGTCGCTGCGCAAGGGCAAGGACATTACCCGCACGGTGCAGACCGGCTTCGACCGCGAGACGGGCGAGGCGATCTACGAGACCGAGAGGCTCGATCTCCAGCCGATGCCCTATATCATCGTCATCATCGACGAGATGGCCGACCTGATGATGGTGGCCGGCAAGGACATCGAGGGCGCCGTCCAGCGCCTGGCGCAAATGGCGCGCGCCGCCGGTATCCACGTCATCATGGCAACCCAGCGTCCGTCGGTCGACGTCATCACCGGCACGATCAAGGCGAACTTCCCGACCCGCATCTCCTTCCAGGTCACGTCGAAGATCGACAGCCGCACGATTCTGGGCGAGCAGGGGGCCGAACAGCTGCTCGGCATGGGCGACATGCTCTACATGGCCGGCGGCGGCCGCATCCAGCGCGTCCACGGACCGTTCGTTTCCGACGGCGAGGTCGAGGATGTCGTCGCGCATCTGAAACTGCAGGGCGTGCCGGAATATCTCGAGGCGATTACCGAGGACGACGACGACGACGGCGAAGGCGGCTCCGGCGGGGGCGGCGAAGGCGGCCTCGGCGAGTCCGACGATCCCTATGATCAGGCGGTCGCCGTCGTGTTGCGCGACGGCAAGGCCTCGACCTCCTATGTCCAGCGCCGCCTCGGCATCGGCTACAACCGCGCCGCCTCGATCATCGAGCGCATGGAGCAGGAGGGGATCATCGGACCGGCCAACCATGCCGGAAAACGCGAGATTCTCGTGCCGACCGAGGATGACGATCTCTAGGCGGCCAGGCACGGCTTTGTGACCGGTGCCACAGAGACGTCAAACTGTCTGCGTAACCAAATGGCCGATTAAACGTTAATTCAAAATTCGAGACTTCCGCAGGAGCGGTTCATGACCAGGAAAACCATCGCAAAACACGAGATGAGCCGGCGCGGCGTGCTCGCCTGCGCGGCCTGCGCGCTCGCCCTTTCGATTTCGGGCGCGGCGCCCGCCATGGCCGCCAGCGGCACGGCGCAACGGATCGCCGACCATTTCTCGTCGGTGCGCACCATGGCAGGCGAATTCGTGCAGTTCGGTCCGTCCGGCGAGCAGACCGGCGGAAAATTCTATATCGAGCGGCCCGGCAAGCTTCTCTTCCTCTACGAGAAGCCGTCGCCGATCCGCGTCGTCGCCGACGGCCAGTCGGTCGTCGTCAACAACACCAAGCTGAAGACCTGGGAGGTCTATCCGCTCGGCAAGACCCCGCTTCGCGTCCTGCTCGGCGACCGGATCGACCTGAGCGGCTCGGCGGTCCGCAGCGTCACCGAGGCAGACGACCTGACGACGGTCGTGATCGACGACAAGCAGGTCTTCGGCGACAGCGAAATCACGATGATGTTCGATCCGGCGACCTATGATCTGCGCCAGTGGACCGTTCGCGACGCGCAAGGCAAGGACACGACCGTGATGATCTTCAACGTCCAGCAGGGCGTGCGCTTCGGCGAGGATACGTTCGAGATCCCCTATCGCAAGATCAGGGATTCGAAATACAAGACCGAGCGGTAGTCTCGCGGCCGGAAAATTGTGGGCCGAAAGCCTGAATCGTAAGGCTTTGCTTGCGATTCGGGCATGGCGCTGAAATATGGTGGCGCCCGAGGAACCAAGCGCCATGACATTCTCCGTCGCCACCTGGAATATCAATTCCGTTCGCCTGCGGCTGCCCATCGTCGAATCCTTCCTGCTGGACCATGCGCCCGACGTGCTCTGCCTGCAGGAAACGAAATGCCCGAACGATGTCTTTCCGACCGCGGCGTTTCGCAAGCTCGGCTACAACCATGTCGAGATGCATGGCCAGAAGGGCTATCACGGCGTCGCCACCATCTCGAAATATCCGCTCGAGGAGGTCGAGGCCCGCGATTTCTGCGGCATCGGCGACACGCGCCATCTCGACACCGTCGTGCGCGCCCCGAAACGCGATATCCGCATCCATAATTTCTACGTGCCCGCGGGCGGCGACGAACCGAATCCGGAGATCAATCCGAAGTTCCGCCACAAGCTCGACTTCCTGGCGGAGATGCGCGACATCCGCGCAGATCCCGGCAAGGCGCAATCGGCGATTCTCGTCGGCGATCTCAATATCGCGCCGCTCGAAACCGATGTCTGGTCGCACAAGCAGCTTCTGAAAGTGGTCAGCCACACGCCCATCGAGACCGAAACGCTGGAAGACATGCGCAGACAAGGCGGCTGGTCCGACCTGATGCGTGTCTTCATTCCGCCGGAGGAAAAGATCTATACGTGGTGGAGCTACCGGGCGCGCGACTGGGACATCTCGGACCGGGGCCGCCGTCTCGACCATGTCTGGGGAACGCCGGATCTGGAACCGATGCTCAAGGACATCACCGTGCTGCGCGAGGCGCGCGGCTGGGAAAAGCCGTCCGACCACGTTCCGGTGATCGCCCGCTTCGACCTTTCCTGAAAGCTCTAGCCGAAGCGCCCGTCCAGTTCGCCGATCCGCTGCAGCAGGTCGTGCAGCTGATCGGTCAGCCGTTCATGCAGATAAAAAGCCGTCTGCGGATATTCTTCCAGCATGCGCCTGAACAGCGAGCGATTGATGCGCATCACCTCGCTGTCCTCGGCGGCGACCGCGCCGGTTAGCCTTGCCGTTTCGGTGATCAGCGCCAGTTCGCCGAGGACCATCGGCGGAACAACCTTCTTGACGACGTGCCGTCCGCGCGGCGTTTCACGGAAAAGGTCGACCGCGCCGGAGATGATGATGAAGCCACATTCGGCGGACTGACCCTCGCGATAGAGTTCGCGCCCCTTGGCCAGCCTGATGCGTTCCGCGCCAAAGGCGAGCAGACGCAACTGCTCGCTGGATAGATCCTCGAACAGCGTAACGCCGGAAAGAATGCGGATATCGTCTTCAAGCGACAAATGCTGGGCCCGCTGGCGGTAAACTCGGTAACGCCGCTGTTATATGACGGATTCGCGAATGAAAAGTCCGCGCGCGCTAAACCTTAGGCTTTATCCGGACACAAAGCATATGCAAGCGACATGTGCGCGGAAGGCAGGGCATGCAATGGTCGCGGCGGGCGCGGTCTGCAATCAGGGATTGAGCTTGTAGCCGCCGCTCTCGGTCACCAGGATCTGCGCGTTGGACGGATCCTTCTCGATCTTCTGGCGCAGCCGGTAGACATGGGTCTCCAGCGTGTGGGTGGTGACGCCGGAATTGTAGCCCCAGACCTCTTCCAGCAGCGTGTCGCGGGTGACCACCTTGCGGTCGGCGCGATAGAGATACTTGATGATCGCGGCTTCCTTTTCGGTCAGCCGGATCTTCGATCCGTTGCCGTCGATGAGCAGCTTCTGGCTCGGCTTGAACGTGTAGGGACCGACCACGAAAGTCGCGTCCTCGCTTTGCTCGTGCTGGCGAAGCTGCGCCCGGATACGCGCCAGCAGCACCGCGAATTTGAATGGCTTGGTCACGTAATCATTGGCGCCGGCCTCGAGGCCGAGGATCGTGTCGGAATCCGTGTCGTGGCCGGTCAGCATGATCACCGGGGCCTTGAAGCCCGATTTGCGCAGGATCTTCACCGCCTCGCGGCCATCCATGTCCGGCAAGCCGACATCGATGATCAGCAGGTCGATCACCCCGCCGCGCGCCGCCTGGATGCCCTTGGTCGCGCTCTCTTCCTCCAGAACCACGAATTCCTCGTAGAGAGAAAGCTGCTCGACGAGCATCTCGCGCAAATCGGCGTCGTCATCGACCAGAAGGATCGTTCGCGGGTTCATCTGTCGTCTTGCCTCGATCGTCGGTATCTTGCGTTTTCACGCGATTTACACATTCCCTGTCATGAAAATGTGAACGGCGAAACCACTTCACACGTGATTGCACCAAGTTGTGAGTGTTCGGTGATAATCTTGGGCGAAAAAGGGCGAAGGTAAAAGAGGCGTGATTTCAACGATTTTCGTGAGGCCCGCACCCGGCGATCCACGCCGCGGCATTCTCGCCGCCGGCGGCCGGACGGTCCCCTGCGCGCTCGGGCGCGGCCGCATGCACATGCCGAAACGCGAGGGCGACGGCGCGACGCCGGTCGCCGCGATGCGCATCGTCGCCGGCTGGTTTCGCGCCGATCGGATGAGACGGCCACAAACGGCGCTGGATCTGCAGCCGATCGGACCGCGTGACGGCTGGTGCGACGCGCCGGCGGACCCGAACTACAATCGTCCGGTGCGCCTTCCCTTTGCGGCCAGCCACGAAAAAATGCTGCGTGACGACCGACTCTACGATGTCTGTCTGGTGCTCGACTGGAACCTTCCCCCGTTTGGGCGCAAGCGACATGGCGGGTCGGCGATCTTCCTGCACGTCGCCAAACCCGGCTTCCCGCCGACGGAAGGCTGCATCGCTGTCGCGCCGGAAGCGATGCGCTGGCTCATGCCGCGCATCGGCCCGGAAACGGTGGTGAAGACGTTGTTCTAGGCGCCGAATGCGCCGATGATGCCGCCCATCAGCAGCGCGACGATCAGCCAGTGAATGCCATCCAGGATCGTGAGGTCCCAGCCGAAACCCTGGTAGCGCTGGTTGACGGTCAGCGTGGTCGCCATGAAGCCGAGCCAGAGCAGCGCCGCCGATATCAGCCCGGTCCGGATGGTGACCTCGCCGAGATGGCCGATCACGCCGGCCATCACCCATGCCATGACGAGTTCGCAGACAAAGCCGGTGACCATCAGCGGCAGCGACATCTTGGCTTCCGCCGGATCGATGCGCGCCGCCTTCATCCAGGTCTTGCCGAGCCAGCCGTAATAGATCGCGCCGGCCAGATAGGCCGCGATCGCGGCCACGAGGATCGCGACATAGTTCGCGCCGCCGAATGACATGTTCCGTCCCTCCCGAAAATCACTCCCCGGGCAGGAAACACCGGGCCGTGGAAAAACTCAAGCTGCCGGATTTCAGGTAAAACGCCAGACGCTGGTCTTCTTCACCTCGGCGTCCTCGAGCGCGCGGGTGACCGGCACTTCGTAGACATCGAGCAGGGTCAGCCGCTCGCGCGGCAGGTAGGAGCGGCCCGGATCGCCGACGAGGATGTCGACGCCGCTTTCCGCCAGCGCCGTGAACCAGGGCACGAGCCGCGCGCTCATCTCCCGGTCGAAGAACACGTCGCCGGCCAGCAGGACATCGATCGCCGGAAGCGCCACGCCGACGAGATCGCGGCCGTCATAGGCGATCTCGACAGTGTTCAGTTCGGCATTGAGTGTGACCGCAGGTTCGCAGAAGGGGTCGATGTCCGACGCGGTGACCGTTGCCGCACCGGCTTTCGCGGCGGCGATGGCGACGAGGCCGGAGCCGGTGGCGAAGTCGAGGACGCGGCGGTCTTCAACGGCTTCCGGATGATCCAGCACGTAGCGCGCCAGCCCCTGGCCGCCGGCCCAGGCAAAGGCCCAGAAGGGCGGTTCCAGCCCGATTTCGGCCAACTCCTCCTCGGTCCTGTGCCAGAGACCGTGCGCCTCGTCGGCCAGATGCAGGGAGATTTCCGGCACATGCGGCGGGGCCATCACCGCCGTGTTGGCGCGGATGAAGGCGCGTTTGCTGTCGTCCATCGCCCGCCGGCTATTTCGGCGGATTTTCGAGCCCGCCCATGCGGCAGACCTCGATCCATTCGGCCTCCGTGACCGGCTGGACGGAGAGGCGCATGGAGGTGACCAGCGACATGTCGGCGAGTTTCGGATTGGCCTTTACGTCCTTCAGCGACACCGGCTTCGGCATGTCGGCTACAGCCTTGATGTCCACGCATTCCCAGCGCGGGTCCTCGGTGGTCGAATCCGGGTGGATCTCGTTGCAGATTTCGGCGATGCCAACGACCTCCAGACCCTCGTTGGAGTGGTAGAAGAAGCCCTTGTCGCCCAGTTTCATCGCCCGCATGTTGTTGCGCGCCTGGTAGTTGCGCACGCCGTCCCATTCCTCGCCGGCATCGCCCTTTGCCTTCAGCATCTCCCAGGAGAATTTGAAGGGCTCGGACTTGAACAACCAGTAGTTCGCCATGAATCGTCTCCGGACAGGGATTTTCGCTCCGCCCTTGCTAGCGAACGTTGCGCGGCGGTCAAGTCTCGGTCTTGAGCGGGCGCGACATCAGGCCGTCCATTGCTTCGAGAACGGTGATGCGGCCGTCCAGAATGGCGTCGACCGCGGAGATGATCGGTGCGTCGAGCCCGTGCTCATGTGCAAGCTTCGCCGCGACGGAGGCGGTGAAGACGCCTTCGGCCAGCGGCCGGTTCGACAAATCCTCGCCGCGTGCAAGCGCCGCGCCATAGGCGAAATTGCGCGATTTCTCCGAGCCGCAGGACAGGATCAGGTCGCCGAGGCCGGAGAGGCCGGCCAGCGTTTCCGGCTTGCCGCCGAGCGCGGCGGCGACGCGCTGCAATTCGGCGAAGCCGCGCGTCGTCAGCGCGGCGACAGCGCTGGCGCCCAAATTGGAGCCGTGGACGATGCCGGCCGCGATCGCCAGCACGTTCTTCAGCGCGCCGCCCATCTCGACGCCTATCAGATCGTCGGAGGCATAGCCGCGCAGCGTCTTGCTCGACAGCGTCTCGGCGAGCGTTTTCGCCACGCCGAGATCGTGGGCGGCAACGGTGACCGCTGTCGGCAGGCCGGCGGCGACATCGGCGGCGAAGCTCGGGCCGGAGAGCACGGCGGAGCGTTCCGGTCCGGCGATATCGTCGATGATTTCCGACATGGTGCGGCCGCTTTCCCGGTCGATCCCCTTGGCGGTTGAGACGAAGAGGGAGCGCGGCTCCGTCTTCGTCAGATTGTCGGCGAGAAAGGTGCGCAGTGTCTGCGCCGGCACGGCGAGGACGACCGTTTGCGCGCCCGAAAGAGCCGCACCGGCATCGGTGGTTGCCTTCAGATCTGCGGGAAGGGCGATGTCGCCGAGATAATTCGGGTTGCGCTGCCGGTCGTTGATCGCGGCGACCGTTTGTGCGTCGCGGCCCCAGAGGAGGCAATCCTGGCCGGCGCGCGCGAAGGAGGCGGCGAGCGCCGTGCCCCATGCCCCGGCGCCGAGGACGGCGATGCGCGTGCTCATGCTTTCGCTCCCCGTTTTCCGGCGCCGATCAGTGCTTCGGCGGACGGGTCGAGCGGCCAGCGCGAGCGCGGCGCGATATCGAGCGTCGCCAGTTCGCCGCGTTCGTAATGCTCCAGCCCGGCCCAGGCGATCATCACGGCATTGTCCGAGCACAGGTTCAGCGGCGGCGCATGCAGGGTGAAGCCGTTCTCGGCGCAAAGATCGGCCAGCTTGGTCCGGATCGCCCCGTTGGCGGCGACGCCGCCCGCGACCACCAGATCGGCCGGCCCGTCGCCGATTTCGTCGCGATAGCGCGCGAAGGCGCGGCGCATCCGGTCGGCCAGCGTGTCGGTGACGGCGGCCTGGAAGGAGGCGCAGAGATCGGCGATGTCCGTGTCTGTCAGCGGCGCCAGCGCCGTCGCCTCGCGGCGCACGGCGGTCTTCAGTCCGGAAAAGGAGAAGTCGAGGCGTTCCTCGCCTTTCATCGGGCGGGGCAGGGCAAAGCGTTTCGGATCGCCCTTTGCCGCCTCGCGCTCCACCGCCGGCCCGCCGGGATAGGGCAGGCCGAGCAGCTTCGCCGTCTTGTCGAAGGCTTCGCCCAGCGCATCGTCGATGGTCGTACCCCAGCGGCGATAGGCGCCGAGGCCCTTGACCAGCAGGATTTGGCTGTGCCCGCCGGAAACGAGCAGCAGCAGATAGGGAAATTCGAGCTTGTCGGTCAGGCGGGGCGTCAGCGCATGGCCTTCGAGATGATTGACCGCGATCAGAGGCAGGCCGCGCGCCGCTGCGATCGCCTTCGCCGTCATCACGCCGACGAGCAGGCCGCCGATCAGGCCCGGCCCGGACGTCACGGCCACCGCGTCGATATCGTCGAATGTCATGTCCGCCTCGGCCATGGCGCGGGCGATGATCGCGTCCAGTCCCTCGACATGGGCGCGCGCGGCGATCTCCGGCACTACGCCGCCATAGGCCTCATGATCGGAAATCTGGCTGTAGACCGTGTTCGACAGGATCTCGCCGGGCGCGTCGCGCGATGCGCGGCGCACGACAGCGGCGGCGGTTTCGTCGCAGCTCGTTTCGATGCCAAGAATCGTTGTCATCGGATGGTTGTCATGGGGTTCGGGGCCGCTTCGCAAAGGGCGCTCAAAGGCCGCGGTTGCCGATGCGCGCGATTGGGGTTACCTGTCCGGCGTCGGGTAACACGGAACGGCAGGCTTGCAAACAATCATGGCGGCGGACGGAACAATCAGGATCGGCACGCGCGGCAGCCCGCTGGCGCTGGCGCAGGCGCATGAGGTGCGCGACCGGCTCGTCGCGGCGCATGCGATCACGCCCGACGATATCGAGATCGCGGTGATTTCGACGGCGGGCGACCGCATCCAGGACCGGCCGCTGTCGGAAGTCGGCGGCAAGGGCCTGTTCACGCTGGAGCTGGAAGAACAGCTTCGCGACGGCCGCATCGATCTGGCCGTGCATTCCTCCAAGGACATGCCGACCGTCCTGCCGGACGGGCTCGCGATCACGGCCTTTCTCGAACGCGAAGATCCGCGCGACGCCTTCATTTCGGACAAGGCGACATCGCTGATGGACCTGCCGCAGGGCGCGGTGGTCGGATCGTCGTCGCTGCGCCGCCAGGCGATGATCCGCCGGCTGCGGCCCGATATCGAGGTGGTGCAGTTCCGCGGCAATGTGCAGACACGTTTGCGCAAACTCTCCGAGGGCGTGGCGGACGCGACGCTGCTCGCCAATGCCGGGCTGCGCCGGCTCGGCATGGCCGACATCATCACCGAGCTGATGGACCCCGATCTTTTTCTGCCGGCTCCCGGACAGGGCGCCATCTGCATCGAGGGCAGGGCGGGCGACGCGCGTACCGATGCGCTGGTCGAGCCGCTCAATCACGATGTGACCGCGATGGCGCTCGCCTGCGAACGCGCCTTCCTCGCCGAACTCGATGGCTCCTGCCGCACGCCGATTGCCGGGCTGGCGACGGTCTCCGAGGCAGGTATCGCGTTTCGCGGCATGATCCTGACCCCGGACGGAACACAGGTCCACGAGATCGCGCGGGACGGCGAAGGCGGCGACCCGGCCGCGATCGGCCGCGAGGCGGGGCGCTTGCTGCGCCATCAGGCCGGCGCGGGCTTTTTCGACACGTGGTCGTGAGCGGCGGGCCGGTTGTCTGGATCACCCGGCCGCAGCCGGGCGCGGCGCGAACGGCCGAAGCGCTTTCCGAGGCGGGATACGATCTGGTCCTGCTGCCGCTGACCGAAATCCGCGCCTGCGATCCCGGGCTCTCGCCGGAGGACGCTGCCCGTTTCGACGCCGTCGCCGTCACCAGCGCCAATGCGTTGCGCCATGCGCCGGCCGCGCTTCTCGACGCGCTGTTCGGCAAGCCGGTCTATGCCGTCGGCGACGCGACGGCCGCCGAAGCGCGATCCCGCGGCCTGGCTGCCGTCGAATCGGCCGAGGGCGCCGTCGATGACCTCGTATCGCTCATCGCGACGCGGGAGAGCCCCGGCGCTTCGATCCTCTATCTCTGCGGCCGCACTCGGACCGGCCACCTCGACCGGAAACTCGCGGAAAAGGGCTTCCAGTGCCGTTCGGCGGAGCTTTATGGAGCAGAAATAGTCAGTTATCCGACTGAATATTTCCGCGATGCGCTCAATCGTCACGCGCCGGATGCGGTCCTGTTTCACTCCGCGCACTCGGTATCCGCCTTCACGGAAAACGTGCTTCCGGAAATCTCACAAGCTCTTGATAAGACGATGTTTATCGCACTCTCGGCGCGGATCGCCGCATCTCTTCCGGACGCGTTGAAGCCCCGAATCGCTGTCTCCTCCGAGCCGAATGAGCAGGCGCTTCTGGCAACGTTGCTCATGGCCTTGCCTACCGGGCGGAACTGAATCGGGCGAACGGCACTTTTGCTTCCTGAAAGCCGTGCTAAGACTCGCGCACGTACCCTTCAGGAGATCCCCCGATGGTTCAACAGCCGAAGAGCCGGCGCAGCAAATCGAGCCGAAAACCCGTGACGATCGATCTCGAGGCAAACGAGGTCAAGGCGGAGACGGCGACCGGTCCGGATGTCCACCCGGCCGAGCCCGTGGCCTTCGAGCAGGCCGGTGACAGCGGCGCAGCGCAGGAAACGGTGATCGATCAGCGCGAGGACGCGATCCGCGAGAGCGTGAAAACGTCCGGCACGGACGAGGAGGCCCGCGAGGCGATCGAGGCCGGCGACGGTCCTGCGGCGGAAGCCGCCGAGACCGAGACGCCGCGTGAACCCTCCGGCGCAACGACACCGCCTCCCGCAGCGCGGCGTGGCGGCGGGATGACATGGCTCGGCGGCGGCATACTTGGCGGCCTGGTCGCCCTGCTGATCGCCGGCGGGCTGCAATGGGCGGGCGTGCTGCCCTTGCTGCGCCAGCCCGACCCGGTCGATCTGTCCCCAATTCAGCAGCGAATCAACGATCTTTCCGCCCGCGTCGAGGAGCTTCGCACCACGCCCGGCGCCATTCCCGACGACATCACCGAAAGAGCGGACGCGAACGAGGCGGCGGCGACCGCCAATAGCGACGCGATCGCGGCGCTGCGCACCGATGTCTCGGGCCTTGGCGACCGACTGGCGACGCTCAACGAGACCGTCTCCTCCGGCGGAGCGGGCGAGAATGCCGGTCTCGAAACCCTGTCCGAACGCGTCACGGCCATCGAGAGCTCTCTCGACAGCATGCGGGCGCGGATCGATACGCTCGAATCCGCCGGTCCCGCAAGCGATGGCGGTGAAGGGACAAGCGCGATCTCGCAGACACTGGCTGCCGTGCAGGAGAGCGTCGCTTCGCTGCGGTCGGACGTCGACACGCTCGGCCAGTCGCTGGACGAAACGCGCTCGCGGATCGACGCCATGGCCGGCCGGCTGAACACGGTCGAGGGCGATATCGAGGCGGGCGCGGGCAGCCGCGTCGCCGCGGCCATCGCCGCCTCGGCGCTCAAATCGGCCGCCGATCGCGGCGGCGGGTTCATGAGCGAGCTGGAAGCCTATGCCTCGGTCGCCAGCGATCAGGACACGGTCGCCGCGTTGCGCGACTATGCGGCGTCCGGCGTGCCGACCGTGTCGCAGCTTTCCGAGCGTTTCCCGGCGGTCGCCAATCGTATCGTCTCGGCGGCGAGCGGCGTCTCTTCGGATGCGGGCATCGTCGACCGGCTCACCGCCAGCGCCCGTTCGCTGGTGCAGGTCCGCCCCGTCGGCGAGGTCGAGGGCGACAAGCCCGGCGAGATCGCCGCGCGCATGGAGGTCGCCCTGAAGGACGGCGACCTTTCCCGTGTCGTCTCGCAATGGGAGACGTTGCCCGAACCGGCGCAGCAGGCCTCGTCGGCTTTCATCGCCGATGTGAAGGCAAGAAACGAACTTGATACGCTGATCGCCAGGGTGCTGAGCGGCGCGATGGTCTCGGCCGAAACCGGTACTGGCGAGTAGGAGCGGATCATGTTGCGCGTATTGCTGTTCATCGTTGCCGTCGCCATTCTGGGCCTCGGTTTCGCCTTCCTCGCCGACACACCCGGCACGCTCGTCATGACCGTCGCCGGACGCGAGATCACCGTCTCGCTGATGGTCGCCGCCGTGGCGCTGGTCGCCGCTGTCGGCGCGGTCATGTTGACCTGGTGGATCTTCAAGATCGTCTTCACCTCGCCGCAGCGCATGCAGCGCTTCTTCCGGGCGCGCCGCCGCGACCGCGGCTACCAGTCGCTGTCGACCGGCATCATCGCCGCCGGCGCGGGCGACAGCGTCACTGCGCGCAAGATGCTGAAACAGGCGGGTGGCCTGCTCAATTCGACGACCGAGCCGATGATCCAGCTGCTCGACGCCCAGGCCTCCATCGTCGAGGGCCACCACGCCGAAGCGCGCGAGAAATTCGAGGCGATGCTCGAGGATCCGGAACTGCGCATTTTCGGCCTGCGCGGCCTCTATATGGAAGCCAAGCGCCTCGGCGACCGCGATGCCGCGAAGCATTATGCCGAGAAAGCCGCCGAACTCGCTCCGCAATTGCGCTGGGCCGGCACCGCCGCGCTCGAACTGAAGACGGCGTCCGGCGACTGGGACGGCGCGATCCGGCTGCTCGAAAGCCAGAAAAAGGCGAAGCAGCTCGAACCGGAGGAAATCAAGCGCAAGCGCGCCGTGCTGCTGACCGCGCTGGCGCAGGAGAATATCGAGAAGGATCCGGCGAAGGCCAAGTCCGCGGCCATGGAGGCGCATCGCCTGGCGCCGGAATTCGCCCCCGCCGCGATCGCCGCGGCGCAGGCGCTGATCCGGCTCAACGAGTTGCGGCGCGGCGCGCATGTGCTGGAATCGACCTGGCGCAAGGCGCCGCATCCCGAAATCGCGCTCGCCTATGTGAATGCGCGCCCGGGCGATTCCTCGCTCGACCGCTACAAGCGGGCGCAACGTCTGGAAAAGCTGAAGCCCAACAACACCGATTCCTCGATGATCGTTGCGCAGATGGCGACGGAGGCGGGCGAGTTCTCTGACGCGCGCAAGGCGATCGCGGCGGTGCTGCGGAACGAGCCGCGCGAGGGCGCCTTCATGCTGATGGCCGATATCGAGGATGCCGAGACGGGCGATCAGGGCAAGGTGCGCGAATGGCTCGCCCGGGCCGTGCGCGCGCCGCGCGATCCGGCATGGACCGCCGACGGTTATGTCGCCGAGGAATGGGCGCCGGTCTCGCCGATCAGCGGACGCCTCGACGCGTTCGAATGGAAGGTGCCGGTCGAAAGGCTGGGCCCCGTAGTCGAGAACGACCTCGACCCGATGGTGCGCGGCATTTCCGCGCCCGCCATGGCCGAGCCGGAACCGGCCGAGGAGGCCCGGATCGTCGAGGCCGCGGAGCCGGAACCGGAGATGGTGGACGAGGCCAGCACGGTGATCGAGGGAGAGGTCGTTGAACCGGCCGCGGAAGAAGCCGCGCCCGAAGCGACGCCGGTGGCCGAGCAGGAAGAAATAAAACAACCGGAGGAAGCGCCGGCCGAAGCGGACAGCGAGCCCGCCGAAAAACCGGAGGCGGAGGAAACGAAGGCCGGAGATGCAGCCGAAACCGCCGAACCTGTCGAAGCAGCGCCCGCCGAGCCCGAAAAACCGGCCGAGCCCGTCGCAAATTCCGAGCCGAAACAGGACGAGGATACCCGTCCGCCGATCCCAGACGACCCCGGAATCGACCCCGATGCGGAGCCGGAGGAGCACTCAAGGCGGTTCCGATTGTTTTGACTGTTGCACCGCAGCGAACTACCTGACAGTTATTCGCAGTGGTGAACAGGCATGTTTGAACGAATCGCGGCCTTTCTGAAGGAACTCAACGCGTCGCCGGACGAGGACGACGGCGACTTTTCGCGCGACGATCCGCGGCTCGCCGTCGCCGCCCTGATGTATCACGTCATCGGCGCGGACGGCGTTTACTCGGACGCCGAGATGGACCGTCTCGGCGATCTTCTTCAGGAAAATTACGCTCTCGACGACGCGACGCTGTCGCGGCTGGTCGCCGCGGCGCGCGCCGCCGACAGTGAGGCTGTCGATCTCTACCAGTTTACCAGCGTCCTGATGCGCAGCCTGTCGGCTGACGAAAGGCTCAAGTTCATCGAGCTTCTTTGGGAAATTGTCTATTCCGACGGCGAGAACCACGAGCTGGAGGACAATCTGGTCTGGCGCGTCGCCGAATTGCTCGGTGTCGACGGGCGCGACCGCGTCCTCCTGCGCCAGGCGGTGCAGGCAAGGGTGGGGGACGACGGGGAGGCGGAGTCGTGAATGATCGCGGCCCCAAACCCGTCCTGATTGTCCTGCATCAGGAAACATCCTCGCCCGGCCGCGTCGGCCAGGAACTCATCCGAATGGGCTTTCCGCTCGATATCCGCCGGCCGCCGCTCGGCGACGCGCTGCCGGGAACGCTCGAAAACCATTCCGGCGCGGTGGTGTTCGGCGGCCCGATGAGCGCCAATGACGAGGCCGACCATATTCGCGCCGAGACCGACTGGCTGGCCGTCCCGCTCCGGGAAAACAAGCCGCTGCTCGGCATCTGCCTCGGCGCGCAGATGCTGGTCAATCATCTCGGCGGCAAGGTCGAGGGGCATCCCGACGGTCTGGTCGAGATCGGCTGGTATCCGCTGAAGCCGACCGCGGAAGGCCGTGACCTGATGGACTGGCCGGAGATGATCTACCAGTTTCACCGCGAGGGCTTCAGCCTGCCCTGCGGCGCGGTCAAGCTCGCCGAGGGCGAGACCTATGAGAACCAGGCGTTCCGTTATGGCGACAATGCCTGGGGCGTGCAGTTCCATGCCGAACTGACCCAGATGATGATGCAGCGCTGGGTGACGCGCGGCGCGCATCGCTTCACCCTGCCGGGCTCGCAGGTCGGCCGCGAACATCTGTGGGGCCGGCTTCTCTATGACCGGCCGGTACTCGCATGGCTCAGGCAGTTCCTCGACACGGTGTTCGTCGAAACGCCGGCCCGGGCGCAGCCTGTGCTCGATCGCAAGGCGTCGTAGGTCCTGAAAGGCTCTAACCGCGCCGGTGCAGATAGCGCGCGTCGCGCAATTGCGGGAATATGATCGCCCAGCCGAAGGCGACGCCGACCGCGGCGACCCCGCCGAACACCACCGCCGGAACGATGCCGATCCAGGCCGCCATGAAGCCGGCGCGGAATTCGCCGAGCTCGTTCGATGCGCCGAGAAAGACCATGTTGACGGCGTTGACGCGGCCGCGCACCTCGTCGGGGGTCCATAATTGCAGCAGCGTCTCGCGCACATAGACGCTCACCATGTCAGTCGCCCCGACCAGCGCCAGCGCGACGATCGACAGCCAGGCGACGGTCGACATGCCGAAGATCGCGGTGAACAGGCCGAACAGGCCGACAAAGACCAGCAGGATCCTGCCGGCATGGTCCTTGATCGGCGCGGCGGCGAGATAGGCGCCCATGGCGATCGCGCCGATGCCCGGCGCGGCGCGCAGAATGCCGAGGCCCCAGGGGCCGAGATGCAGGATATCGCGCGCATAGGCTGGCAGCAGCGCCACCGCGCCGCCGAGCAGCACGGCGAAGAGATCGAGCGAGATCGCGCCGAGCACGACCTTTTCCTTGCGGATATAGCGCAGCCCGTCGAAGAGCGAGGAGAAGGTGACCTTCTTGACCTCGCCGCGCACCGGCGGCTTGGGAATACGGGTGATCAGGAAAAAGGCGATGAGGAACATTGCCGAGGCGACCGCATAGGCGACGACCGAGCCGACGCCGTAGAGCAGGCCGCCGGCCACCGGTCCGACGATGCTCGCGACCTGCCAGGAAGACGCGTTCCATGCGACCGCATTGGCGAAATCCTTCTGCGGCACGAGGTTGACGACCAGCGATTGCGAGGCGGGGCCGAAAAAGGCCCGCGCGATGCCCATCCCGGTCAGCGCCACGAAGATCGGCATCGGGCCGGTCAACCCGTTCAGCGTCACCAGCAGGATCGCCGCGGCGCAGACGAATTCCAGCGCGATCGCGGTGCCCATGACGAGGCGGCGGCCGAAGCGGTCGGCGACGGCGCCGGTCACCAGCACGAGAAGCAGGAGCGGCAGGAATTGCACCAGGCCGATAATGCCCAGGTCCAGCGGATCGCGCGTCAGATCGTAGACCTGCCAGCCGACCGCGACGGCGACTATCTGCACTGCGAAGGTCGAGCAGAAGCGCGCGATCCAGTAATCGACGAAGGCCTTGTGCGCGAAGGCGGCAAACCGGCCGGAACTGATCGCATCGGGGGATTCGGTGGACATGGCCAGCCACCGATATTGGCTTTGCCGTTGCTTGGCAAAGAGGAAATCGCCACCGCTACAATTTCGCGGCGCCGGCGCCGCCTTGCAGGCGGGCCCGCGAACGCCTAAGTGAAACCCGGCAAATCAAAGGAGACGGCGCGTGGGCCTGACGATCATCAATACGCTCTTGTTCGCGATCAACATCTACAAATGGATCGTGATCGCAATGGTCATTTTCTCGTGGCTCTATGCGTTCAACGTCGTCAACAACTCGAATCGCTTCGTCGCCATGGTGGGCGAGTTCCTCTACAAGGCGACCGAACCGCTGCTGCGGCCCATTCGTCGTGTCATGCCCGACCTCGGCGGCCTCGACATCTCCCCGATCATCCTTTTCGTGGTCATTTTCTTCGTCGAGCAGTTTATCCGGAACGTGCTGGCACCGGCCATCATCTGATGACGCTGCCCGCCTTCGTCCGTGCGGGCGACGGCCATCTCGACCTGTTCCTGCGTGTCACGCCGAACGCGTCGCGTGACGCCATCGAGGGCGCGGAGATGCGCGACGACGGGCAAGTGCGGCTGCGCGTTCGCGTCACCGCGCAGCCTGAAAAGGGCAAGGCCAACAAGGCCGTGACGGCGCTGCTGGCCAAGGCGTTGCGCCTGCCGAAATCCTCCTTCACCGTCATCGCGGGCGAGACGGCGCGCGACAAGACAATTCGGATCGCAGGCGGCGATCTTCATGAGGCTGTCGCCAATCTGGCGCGCAGCCATGCCGGCTAGGGCCGGCAACCGGCAGAAAGGGAAACGAAGTGGCACGCAAGCTCGTATCGTCAGGATCGTATCTGGAGCCGGAAATCGGCTTCAGCCGGGCTGTTCGCATCGGAAACACGGTTGCGGTCGCGGGAACCGCGCCGATCGCGGCCGGTGGCGGGACGGACGGTGTCGGCGATGTCTATCGCCAGACCGTGCGCTGTCTGGAAATCATCCGGGCGGCGCTTGCCGAGGCCGGCGCCTCGCTGGATGACGTGATCCGCACCCGCGTGATGCTGACGGACATCTCGCAGTGGAAAGAGGCGGCCCGGGCTCATGGAGAGGTGTTTTCGTCCATTCGCCCGGTTTGCACCGTCGTCGAGGTTTCGGGTTTCGTCGATCCGGACTGGCTCGTCGAACTGGAAGTCGATGCGGTGATCGGCTAAGAGGCGGCGTGACAGCGCCGCGGCGCTTCCTCTAGGATGTCTTCGCCGATTTCTCCAACCGCCCGGGACGCGACTCACAGGTGTTGCAGAAACTGAAAGGTCTCTATGAAGGCGACACGCCGGCCGCCCACCGGTTCCGCTATGGACTGCTCGCCTTCGACCTCGTGACGATCGCTTTCGTGATCGTCACCTCCTTCTTCCCGCGCACGGGCTGGGTGGAGATCGTCGACCTTGTGCTCGGCGTCGTTATCCTCGCCGATTTCGCGGTTCGCGTGGCGATCGAGAAGCAGAAAACCTATTATTTCCTGCGGCTATCGACCTGGGCGGATATCGCGGCGGTGGCGTCCTTCCTGCTGCCGATCGCCGGCGAGGGCTTCGGTTTCCTGCGAATTCTGCGCACGCTCCGGCTCCTGCACACCTATCAGACGCTGGTGCGCCTGAGGCAGGATTTCGTCTATTTCCGGCGACACGAGGATATCGTGCTGGCCGCGATCAATCTCGGCGTCTTCCTGTTCATCATGACCGGGCTGATCTATGCGACTCAGTACCGGGTCAATCCGGAAATCCGCAATTACGCCGACGCGCTCTATTTCACCGTCACCACGCTGACGACGACCGGTTTCGGCGACATCACGCTGACCGGCGAATCCGGCCGCATGCTGTCCGTCGGCGTGATGATCGTCGGCGTCACCCTGTTTCTGCGGCTGGTCCAGGTGCTGCTCCGGTCGAGCAAGGTCCGCCATGAATGTCCGACTTGCGGGCTGATCCTGCACGACGCCGACGCGATCCACTGCAAGCATTGCGGGACCACGCTGCATATCAAGACGGAAGGCGGTGTCTGACCGCCGCCGCCCCGAAAGGTCAGCCCTTGGCGGTCTTGGCGCGCTCGACGGCCTCGAGGATCAGCTGCTTGGCGGTGTCGACATTCTGCCAGCCGCCGATCTTCACCCATTTGCCGGGCTCCAGATCCTTGTAGTGCTCAAAGAAATGCTCGATCTGCTTGAGCGTGATCTCCGGCAGGTCGCCATAATCCTTCACGCCGTCATAGCGCTTGGTGAGCGCGTGGGTCGGTACGGCGATGATCTTCTCGTCCTGACCGGAATTGTCCTCCATCAGCATCACGCCGATCGGGCGGACATTGATGACGCAGCCGGGAATGAGCGGGCGCGTGTTGCACACCAGCACGTCGATCGGGTCGCCGTCGTCGGACAGCGTGTGCGGCACGAAGCCGTAATTTCCCGGGTAGGTCATCGGCGTGTAGAGGAAACGGTCGACGACGAGGACGCCGGCATCCTTGTCCATCTCGTATTTGATCGGCTGGCCGCCGACGGGAACCTCGATGATGACATTGACGTCTTCGGGGGGATTGGTGCCGATGGAAATGGCTTCGATGCGCATCTGGTGCTCCTTGGAGTTCGCGGGCTGATACCGGGTTTTTGGGTGCGGTGCAACATCGCCGAAGGTCTCGTTCCGGCATGCCTGCATTGCCGGGCCGCCGCCGGAGTGGCATTCTGTGCCGGCTCAACAGGAGATGCGACAATGCGCTTCACCTCTTTCCCGGTTCTCGCCCTGGTCTGCGCCTTCCTTGCCGCGCCGGCGGCCCTCGCGCAAGGAGAGGGCGACGTCTCGTCGATCTACACGAAAATCGATTTCGAAACCGGCTGCATCCGGACGTCGACCGACGAGGTCGGGGCCGATTTCTCCTGCGCGGGCCATCGCGGCTACGGCATCCTTTTCGCGGAAAGCGATCTGCGCCAGTCCGTCTTCTTCGGATATGTCGGCCCCTGGTATGCGGATGGCGCGTGGGAGAGCTTCGGCCCCTTCAACCAGACCAACGACACGGTCGAATGGCGGCTCAGCGGCGGCCGGCCCTTCGCCACGATCCTGCGCTGGTTCATCGAGAATTCGAACCCCGACACCGGCGCGCCGGACGAAGCGCATCGCGGCCAGGTCCTCGTGGTCTCACGGGTCGCCCAGCCGGGCGAGGGCGGCGCCTGCGTGGTCGGCTATGTCGATGCGCTCGCCAATCCGAACGCCAACGAGATGGCCCGCGACATCGCCGACACGCTGGCCGTAGATTTCACCTGCATGAGCGATACGCCCGTCTATCACGGCCAGCGCGGCCCGCTGGCCGGCGATCCGGTGCGCGCCTTCGGACAATGAGCTGTCTCGCCGCGTCCTGAAACCGCGCGAGCGAAGGCACTTGCATGATCGCGCGCAAAGGCGTTGATACCGGCATGCACAGGCAAGAGACACCCTCATGAAGACCGCCCTGATCACAGGCATCACCGGGCAGGACGGCGCCTATCTGGCCGAGCTCCTTCTCGGCAAGGGCTATTCCGTCCACGGAATCAAGCGCCGGTCCTCGTCCTTCAACACCGAGCGGATCGATCATCTCTACCAGGACCCGCACGAAGCCGATATCCGGCTGTCGCTCCATTATGGCGACATGACCGATGCGACCAATCTGATCCGCATCGTTCAGGACGTGCAGCCCGACGAGATCTACAACATCGCCGCCCAGTCCCATGTTCAGGTCAGTTTCGAGACGCCGGAATATACCGCCGACGCCGATGCGCTGGGCACGTTGCGGCTGCTCGAGGCGATCCGGCTGCTCGGCCTCGGCGACAAGACGCGGTTCTACCAGGCCTCGACATCCGAACTCTATGGCGTGGCCAGGGAGGTTCCGCAGAGCGAGACGACGCCGTTCTATCCGCGCTCGCCCTATGCGGCGGCGAAGCTCTATGCCTACTGGATCACGGTTAATTACCGCGAGGCCTACGGGCTTCACGCCTCGAACGGCATCCTGTTCAACCATGAAAGCCCGCTGCGCGGCGAAACTTTCGTGACGCGCAAGATCACCCGGGCCGTCGCATCCATTTCTCTGGGGCTGCAGGACTGCCTCTTCATCGGCAATCTGGACGCCGAGCGCGACTGGGGGCATGCGCGCGACTATGTCGAGGGCATGTGGCGCATGCTGCAGCAGGACACGCCGGACGATTACGTGCTCGCCACCGGCCGCAAGACGACGGTGCGCGCTTTCGCCGAGGCGGCCTTTCGCGAAGTCGGCATCGGCATCGAGTGGCGCGGCGAGGGGGCCGACGAGGTCGGTTTGAACACCGAGACCGGCAAGGCGATCGTCGCGGTCGATCCGCGCTATTTTCGTCCGACGGAGGTCGATCTGCTGCTCGGCGATCCGTCGAAGGCGCGCCGCGTTCTCGGATGGCAGGCCTCGACGCCGCTTGCCGATCTCGTCCGCGAGATGGTCGAGACGGATCTGGTCAGGGTCGAGAGGGAGGCCCAGTGGCGGCGTCTCGACGAGGAACATGGCCGCCACGCCGCCGAGTAGCGGATGCGTACGATGATCGCGCAGGATGAGATGACGGACCGGCCTTTGACCCTGAAGGGAAAACGCATCTTCGTCGCCGGCCATAACGGTCTGGTCGGTTCGGCCCTGCTACGGCGGCTGGCGCGCGAGGAGGCCGGCCTTCTCACGGTCGGCCGGTCCGAGGTCGATCTGCGCGACCAGGCGGCGGTCAATCGCTGGATGGCGGCCGCAAAGCCCGATCTCGTGTTCCTGGCGGCCGCCAGGGTCGGCGGCATCGCGGCCAATGACAGCTTTCCGGCGGATTTCCTCTACGACAATCTGATGATCGAGGCGAATGTCATCCATGCCGCCTTCGAGACGGGCGTCGAAAAGCTGCTGTTGCTCGGTTCGACCTGCATCTATCCGCGGCTCGCGCCGCAGCCGATGCCGGAAGAAGCGCTGCTGACCGGGCCGCTGGAGCCGACCAATGAGTGGTACGCCATCGCCAAGATCGCCGGCATCAAGCTGTGCCAGGCCTATCGCCGGCAACATGGCTGCGACTTCATCGCCGCGCAGCCCACGAATCTCTACGGGCCGGGCGACAATTTCGACCTGGAAACCAGCCATGTCCTACCCGCTCTGATGCGCAAGGCGCACGAGGCGAAGCGGGCCGACGCCCCGTCGATGACCGTCTGGGGCTCCGGAACGCCCTTGCGCGAATTCATGCATGTCGACGACCTCGCCGACGCGCTGGTTTTCCTGATGCGGCATTATTCCGGAGAGACGCCGATTAATTGCGGCACTGGCGAGGAGGTCTCGATCCTCCAACTGGCCGAGCGGATCAGGACCGCTGTCGGCTATCGGGGCGAGCTGGTCTTCGACGCCTCGAAGCCCGACGGCACGCCGCGCAAGCTCGCCGATGTCTCGCGCCTGCATGCGCTGGGCTGGCGGCATTCGATCTCGCTCGATGACGGACTTGCCGACACCTATCGCTGGTTCCTCGACCGCGCTAATCCGCAGTCCTGATCCTCTGGCATGGCTCATGGACCGGCGTCATGCGCCGAGGCCTGCCAGCATCGCGATCGCAGCGGCGGGCCGCAGGAATCCGCAACAAGGTGAATGACAGTGTGTCACCGGAGGTGACGGCGCGGGGGCCGTTGGCGTGGCCCGGACTACTGCCAGACGAAGGCGATTTTGCGCAGGCGCTGGCCTTCGAAGGTCTCGTAGCCCTGGGCGATGTCCTTGCCGCCATGGCCGGCATAGAAGTTCATCGCCATGTCATTGTCTTCCAGCGCCCAGATGACGAGGCCGTCGCAGCCATGGTTCCTGAGATCCGTGCGCGCGGCGTTGAACAGCCGCGAGCCGACGCCGATACCCTGATATTCGGGGCGGATATAGAGCTCGTAGATCTCGCCTTCCTGCGGCAAGGCGCGGGCCCGGTTCAGCCCGAAGGTGCAATAGCCGGCGATCGCGCCGCCGAAATCGACCACGAGCACGGAGGTGCCGCGCTGGATGGCGCGTTTCCACCAGCCGGCATGGCGGCGGCCGATCATGCCGCGCAGGGATTTGTGCGGGATCAGCCCGGCATAGGCGCTCTGCCACGACGCAGCGTGAACGTCCGCGATCTGGGCGGCGTCTCGCGAGGAAGCGGGCCGGATTTCGACGGTTAATTGCGACATGGCCGGCCAAGCATGCTTTACCGCCAAGGGGGCGGCAAGCTCCAAGCCGCGAATGTGATTGTCTATTCACACCCTGTTCGGCGTTTCGCACAAAAGCCGGATTTCGGATGGTCAAATTCCGTTATCGGAACTTGCCGGTCGCGTGGCGGCGGCTCGTCAGCTCTGCGGCGTCTCGCCCCTGAGGCGCGGCAGGATTTCCGTCTCGACCGCTTCCGGCGTCAGCGGCCCGGTATATTTGTAGAGGATCGTCCCGTCGGTGCCGACGATGAAGCTCTCCGGCACGCCGTAGACGCCCCATTCGATCGCGGCGCGGCCGGAATTGTCCTCGCCGGCCATGGCGTAGGGATTGCCGAGCCCAGCGAGGAACTGCAGCGCGTTGGCGTTCTTGTCCTTGTAGTTCAGCCCGGCGATGGTCACGCCTTCGTCGTTGGCCAGCGCCATCAGCAGCGGATGTTCCTGCCGGCAGGGCACACACCAGGACGCCCAGACATTGACGAGCACCGGCCTGTCGGGGAACTGCGCCGGATCGAAGCCCGGCAAAGGCTGTCCGTCGGGGCCGGTCAGGCCGTCGATCGCCGGCAGGACGAGGTCCGGCGCGGGCTTGCCGATCAGCATGGACGGGATTTCGGACGCGTCACGGCCCGGCCGGAACATCATCACGGCGAACAGGATGACGATCAGGAAGAAAACGATGCCCGGGATGAAGACGGCAAGATTGGTCTTCTTTTGCGCCTTGGTGTCGCGTGTCGTCTCGCTCATGGCCTGTTCCGAAATTGTGTTCCGCGCCTGATATAGGGTCTGGCAGCCGCCGCGTCAGCCCGGAAGCGTCACGATGATCGGCCCGTTTTTCGTGGTGACGACGGTGTGCTCATATTGCACGGTCGGCGCCCTCGGCGCGCTGAACAGCGTCCATGGGTCGTCATCGCCGTCATCCGCCCATTCCGCGCCCATCGACAGGAAGGGCTCGACGGTGAAGACAAGCCCCTCGGTCATCCGCCGGCGCTCCGACCGGTCGGGCCATGTGGCGATTTCACCCGGTTCCTCATGCAGGGAGCGGCCGACGCCGTGGCTGGCGAGGTTCTTCACCAGCGTGTAGCGGTTGCGGCGGGCGAAATCGCCGACGGCATTGCCGATATCGGCGAGCGGCCGGTCGGTCGCCACCGTCCGGATGCCGGCCCACATGGCGCGTTTTCCGTCCCGGCACAGCTTCAGCACCGCTTTCGACACCGGCGGCACGGCGAAGGAAGCGCCGGTATCGGCGAAGAAGCCGTCCTTTTCCGCCGAGACGTCGATATTGACGAGGTCGCCCTGGCGGATTGTCCGGTCCCCGGGAATGCCGTGGGCGATTTCCTCGTTCACGCTGATGCAGGTGGCGCCGGGAAATCCGTAGCTGAGTTCGGGCGCGGGGCGCGCGCCCTCGTCTTCCATGATTTTGCGGCCGATCGCGTCCAGCTCGGCTGTCGTCATGCCCGCTTCGAGCGCGGTGCTCATCGCCTCGACGGCATTGGCGACGATGCGGCCGATTTCCTTCAGGCCGATGAGTTCGTCTTCCTGGGTGATCGTCATGTCGGTTCCTGTGCCGGCGGGGCGCTCAGCGGCCTGTCCTGTCAGCCTTCGGAGCGGCGGCGCACGCCCGCTTCTTCCAGCCGCTTCAGTTCCGCGAGGCGGCCGCGCCGGTCGAGCCAGAGCCACAGGCCGATCCCGCCGAGAACGATGGCGGTCAGCGCGTAGGAGACGAAGACATATTGCTCGTGCGTCATGGCCTACTCCGCCAGCACCGGCCGCGCGGTCGCCTTTTGCTCACGCGCGCTGGCGCGGCGCAGCGAGGCCACGCGGCGGCGCCAGATCTCCGTGCGCATCGCCACCATGTGCAGGAAGAAGAACAGCGTCGTGAAGCCGAGCGCCATGATGAGCAGCGGATAGAGCATCGACGGATCGATCGTCGGCCCGTCCATGCGCACGACGGCCGCCGGCTGGTGCAGCGTGTTCCACCAGTCGACCGAGAATTTGATGATCGGGATGTTGATCGTGCCGATCAGGACGAGGATCGCCACCGGGCGCGCCGCCTTGACCGGGTCGTCCATGGCGCGCTGCAGAGCGATGATGCCGAGATACATCAGGAACAGGACGAAGACCGAGGTCAGCCGCGCGTCCCAGACCCACCATGTCCCCCACATCGGCTTGCCCCAGAGCGAGCCGGTGGCGAGCGCGAGGAAGGTGAAGGCCGCACCGATCGGCGCGGCGGCCTTGATCGAGACATCGGCCAGCGGATGACGCCAGATCAGCGTGCCGAGCGCCGAGACCGCCATCACCATGTAACCCATCATCGACAACCATGCGGCGGGCACATGCACATACATGATGCGCACCGTGACGCCTTGCTGGTAGTCCTCGGGCGCGGTGAAGGCCATGTAGAGGCCGACAACAAGCAACAATGCGCTCAGCCCGCCGAGCCAAGGCAGGATCTTCCCGGAATAGGAAAGATACCGCGTCGGATTGGCGAGGCGCGTAAAGAAGCCGGGCTTTGACATGGCAGCGGTGTCAGTCATGCATCCTACCTAATATGTCAGGCATAACGGCGCAATCCGGCAAAGCTGCGGCAAGTCGGCCAGGCGAACTGCTAAATCGGAAAGATAAAGCGTTGACCGCTTTGAGCCTGAAGCGATCGATGACATGTGGCTCGGGTTCGAGGCTCACACGTCGCTGAGGCTTTTTTCGATCATACCTAGCAATTTTATCTTTTGATAGGCATATTTGTGCCAAGCAAAAAATGAAAGTGATAGGCATGACTCCACTCAGCAGTATTGCGATGAGCGCTTATACCGATCTGGTGCGGTTGCTGAAGGACGACGCAGTGTCCGGCATCAACGGCAAGCCGACCCTGAAACAGCGCGGCGACAAGGCTTACTGGTACGCTGCGCGTCGCGTTGGATCAGAGATGCGCTTCTTCTATATCGGCGAAGACAGTGACGAAACGCGCGCGCGCATCGACCGCATCGAGGAACTCTACGCGACCGCGAAGGAACGGCAAGCCGAGCGGTCACGGTTGGTCCGTCTGCTGCGAGCAGAGGGTATGACTCCGACTGATCGGGCAACCGGTTCCATCCTGTCTGCCATGGCGGATGCGGGGACATTTCGGCTGGGCGGCACTATCGTCGGCACGAATGCGTTTCGCCTGTACGAAGGTGAGCTCGGCATCCGCCTGCCCTTGGGCGGAATGGCAAATACCGGTGATATCGACATCGCCCAATTCGAGAAGCTGAGCATTGCTCTCGAGGATCAGGTCGATCCGGGTTTGGCCGAGACGTTCACGGCGCTGAAGTTCGATCCGCTACCGGGGCTCGACCCGCATCGGACGTGGCGCTGGGCGCAGGGCGGCAGCGGCCAGTTGGTCGAGTTTCTCACCCCCGCATTCGGTGAGGAAACTGTTCGCGACCTGCCCGCGCTTGGCGTCAACGCGCAGGCACTGAACTACCTCAATTTTCTGATCGCCGAACCTATCCACGCCGCGGCCATCTACCGATCTGGCGTTCTGGTGCAGGTACCCCGCCCCGAGAGATATGCGATCCACAAGCTGATCATCGCTGATCGGCGGCGCGATGGTGCAGGTAGCCTGAAAGCGTCCAAGGACCGTGAGCAGGCGGCGTTTCTGATCGAGGCGATGGCCGAAGACCGGCCCGACGATTTGTCCCGGGCTTACGTCACCGCAATGGAGGTCGGTCCACGCTGGCGCGAACACATCGCGAACTCGCTGAAGCGAATGCACAATACGAGGGATATCCTGAACAGCATTCAGTGATGAACCTCGTGGCGTGCGATGCTCAATCGCTCGACGCCTTCAGCGCCGCGCCGGCCGCGAGCGGTCCGAGAACTGCGAAGAAGAGCGTCAGGGCGCACATCAGCAGGAAGGGCTGCGTGAAGGGCGCCGGGTTCTCCACTGCGCCATAGGCGGCCATCACGCCGAAAATGAGGACGGGGATGACGAAGGGCAGCACCATCACCGAGACGAGGAGGCCGCCGCGCGGCAGGGCGACGGCCAGCGCCGCGCCGGTCGCGCCGATGAAGGTGATGGCGGGGGTGCCGGCAAGAAGCGTCGCCGTCGTCGCGAGGATCGCCGCCGGCTCCATGTTCATCAGGAGGCCTAACGCCGGCGAGACGATCACGAGCGGCAAGCCCGTCGTCAGCCAATGGGCGACGCATTTGGCGAAGACGGTCAGCGCCAGCGGATGCTCGTGGTTCTGCAGGATCAGGATATCGAGCGAACCGTCCTCGCGGTCGGCCTGAAACAGCCGGTCGAGGCCGAGCAGCGAAGCGAGCAGCGCGCCGATCCACAGGATCGCCGGGCCGATGCGGGCGAGCAGGTTCAGGTCGGGACCGACGCCGAAGGGCACCACGGCGATGACCGCGAGGAAGAACAGGATGCCGATCAGCATGCCCCCGCCGGCGCGCACGCCCAGCCGGATATCGCGCAGGATAAGGGACATCATGCCGCCACCGTCCCGCCGAATTCGAGACGCTTCATCCCGTCGACCCGGATCGGCAGATGCGTCGCCGCGATGGCGATGCCGCCTGCTTCCATGTGCTCGCGCACCAGTTCGGCGAAATGCAGTTCCGACGCCGCGTCGAGCCCCGAAGTCGGCTCGTCGAGCAGCCAGATTGGCCGATGGCTGATCAGCAGCTTGGCGATGGAGACGCGGCGGCGCTGGCCGGTGGAGAGATAGGAGAAAGGCAGGTCGCGGGTATGCTCCAGCCCGATCCGGTCGAGCGCCTCGTCGACATCGAGCGCCGGACGGCCGCAGAAATCCTGCCAGAAGGAGAGATTCTCGAAGACCGAGAGCGCCGGTTTCATCGCGTTGATCGGCCCGAGATAATGCGAGGCCGACGGCACGTCCGGCCAGTCGTCCGTTTCCTCCAGCACCGCCGTTCCTGCCGAGGGACGCAGGAGACCGGCGATTGCGCGGACCAGCGTCGACTTTCCGGCGCCGTTCGGACCGGTCACGAGCAGGCCCTCGCCGTCACGCAACGCAAAGGCGACGGCTTCGAAAATCGGTCCGGAACCGCGGTCGGCGGCGAGATCGGTGACGACGAGCTTCATGGGTTCCCCTGTTTCGCCGGGCATGTCGCATGGTTTGCGCCGAACAGGCAATAACCCGTGTCTTTTTGCCTTTCGATGGTCTGGAAAGCGGAAAAAAACTCCTCTATATCGCTGTTGCAACGCACCAGCGGCCGGTGTGGAACATATTGAGCCGACCGAATTGTCGGGCCTCTTCGTGTGGTCTGGCAGGGACGGACAGCGGAAATGGCCGCACCCGCATCTTCACGGGCGCACCCTTGTGCGCCAATGCGGAAGAGTTCGTCCCCTGCAAGGCACCCCGAACTCGAAAGGTGAATCCCCGTGTCAAAGATCGACAGCTTCAAATGCCGCAAGACGCTCAATGTCGGCGGCAAGGACTATGTCTATTACAGCCTCGCCGAAGCCGAAAAGAACGGCCTCGAAGGCATTTCCAAACTGCCCTATTCGATGAAGGTTCTGCTTGAGAACCTGCTGCGCAACGAGGACGGCAACTCCGTCAAGAAGGCCGACATCCAGGCTGTTGCCGCATGGCTCAACGACAAGGGCTCGGCCGGTTACGAGATCGCCTATCGCCCGGCGCGCGTGCTGATGCAGGACTTCACCGGCGTTCCGGCCGTCGTCGACCTCGCCGCGATGCGCGACGCGATGGTGTCGCTTGGCGGCGACCCGAAGAAGATCAACCCGCTCGTTCCCGTCGACCTCGTCATCGACCACTCGGTCATCGTCGACGAATTCGGCACGCCGCTCGCCTTCGCCCACAATGTGGAGAAGGAATATGAGCGCAATGGCGAGCGTTACCGCTTCCTGAAATGGGGCCAGCAGGCCTTCGAGAACTTCCGCGTCGTGCCGCCCGGCACCGGCATCTGCCACCAGGTGAACCTCGAATATCTCGGCCAGACCGTCTGGACGAAGGAAGAGGACGGCGCGACCGTCGCCTATCCGGACACCTGCGTCGGCACCGATTCGCACACCACCATGATCAACGGCCTCGGCGTTCTCGGCTGGGGCGTCGGCGGCATCGAGGCCGAGGCCGCGATGCTCGGCCAGCCGATCTCCATGCTGCTGCCGGAAGTCATCGGCTTCAAGCTGACCGGCTCGATGAAGGAAGGCGTCACCGCGACCGACCTCGTGCTGACCGTCGTGCAGATGCTGCGCCAGAAGGGCGTGGTCGGCAAGTTCGTCGAGTTCTTCGGCGACGGCCTCGATCACCTGACGCTGGCCGACGCCGCGACGATCGGCAATATGGGTCCGGAATATGGCGCGACCTGCGGCTTCTTCCCGATCGATTCGGAAACGCTGAACTATCTCAACATGACCGGCCGCGAGGCCGACCGCATCGCGCTGGTCGAGGCCTATGCGAAGGAGCAGGGCATGTATCGCGAGACCGGTTCGGCCGAGCCGGTCTTCACCGACACGCTGGAACTCGATCTCGGCGACGTCGTGCCGTCCATGGCCGGCCCGAAGCGTCCGGAAGGCCGCCAGGCGCTGGAAACCGTCGGCGCGAAGTTCCGCGAAGCCTTCGAGGCCGAATACAAGAAGAACCCGGCCGAACTCGACAAGCGCTACGCCGTCGAGGGCGAGGATTACGATCTCGGCAATGGCGACGTCGCCATCGCCGCCATCACGTCCTGCACCAACACGTCGAACCCGTCGGTGCTGATCGGCGCCGGCCTCGTCGCCAAGAAGGCCAATGAACTCGGCCTGAAGCAGAAGCCCTGGGTGAAGACCTCGCTCGCGCCCGGATCGCAGGTGGTGGCCGAGTATCTCGAGAATTCCGGCCTGCAGAAGGAGCTCGACCAGATCGGCTTCAACCTCGTCGGCTTCGGCTGCACGACCTGCATCGGCAATTCCGGCCCGCTCAACGCGCCGATCTCCAAGACGATCAACGACAAGGGCCTGATCGCC
>NZXU01000084.1 GCA_002698425.1 Ahrensia sp.
CCTTCGCCAAATCCCTTGATCTTGGGCCAAACCTGCTCCGGCAGAATGGTTCAATCCAACCATGACAGGCTCTAAGCCGCCGGATCCGGCGATCGAAAGAGGCAGGAGAGCTTGGCCTTCAAGGTGACCCGATACGCGTTCACGCCGCCGCACTGGCCGGCTGGCCTGCGGTTGCGCGCGGTGATGCTGTCGGACATCCATGCCTGCTGGCCCTGGATGACGCGGGCTCGGATCGAACAACTGGTCGGTGAGGCGAATGCGCTCGAGCCCGACATTTTCTTCCTGCTTGGCGATTATGTGCAGGCGGTGAAGATCTTCGGCCGACCGGTTCCGCATCCGGATTTCGCCCATCCGCTGGCCGGCCTGTCGGCGCCGCTCGGCGTCCACGCGGTGCTCGGCAATCACGACTGGAGCGACGACGAGGAGGCCGTGAAGCGCGGCGCGGGGCCGACCGAGGCGGGCGAGGCGCTGGAGGCGGTCGGCATCCCGGTCTATCACAACAGGTCCGTGCGACTGGAGCATGGTGATGGGGCGTTCTGGTTAGCCGGACTGGAAAGCCAGCGCGCCTTCTGGCTGCCGCGCAAGGAACGGAGCCGGAAGAACCATTTCCGGGGGCTGGACGACCTCGGCGGCACCCTGGCGCAGGTGACGACCGACGAGCCGGTAATCCTGATGGCGCATGAGCCGGACATTTTCGACAGCGTGCCGGACCGGGTCTCGCTGACATTGTCCGGCCATACCCATGCCGGCCAGATCAATTTGTTCGGCTGGACGCCGGTGGTGCCGTCCTATCACGGCACACGTTTCCTGCATGGCCATATCGTCGAGGACGGGCGGCATCTGATCGTTTCGGCGGGGCTCGGCCATTCGGGCGTTCCGTTCCGGTTCATGGCGCCGCCGGAGATCGTGTTGCTGGAGATTGGCGGCGAGGGCGAAACGGCATGAAGAAGATCGGGCTGATCGGCGGGCTGAGCTGGGTTTCGACGGCGGATTACTACCGGCGGCTGAACGAGATGATGCAGGCGCGCATGGGCGGCGTGACCTCGCCGCGCATCGTCCTCGAAAGCGTCAATCGCCAGGCCTATGTCGACGCGGTGATCGAGCGGGAGAACGAGGTCGAGGCGGGCGCGATCATCATGGAGGCGGCGCGGTCGCTGGAACTGGCGGGCGCTGATTTCATCATGATCTGCTGCAACGACGTACATCGCTTCGTGCCGGCGATCCAGCTCAGGGTTTCCATCCCCTTCCTGCATATCGCCGAAGCGACCGCGCAGGCGATCAAGGCGAAAGGCTTGCAGAGGGTCGCGCTGCTCGGCGTGCGCAAGACGATGGAGGAACGGTTCTATCCGGATATCCTCGCGCGGCACGGCATCGAGACGATCATTCCGGACGAAGACGAGAAGGCCTACGTGCATCGCACGATCTATGACGAACTGGTCAAGGACGAATTCAGGCCGGAAACCCGGGCCGGCTATGTCGAACTGATCGACGCGCTCACGCGGCGCGGGGCTGAGGGCACGATCCTCGGCTGCACGGAAATTCCGATGCTGATCGGCGAGGAGGACGTTCCGACGCCGGTCTTCTCGACAACGGAGATCCATTGTCGCGCCGGCATCGAGATGGCGCTGCAGGCCTGACGCCCGGGGTTGCGCCGGCTGCCGAAATCGCCGAGAGACCCGAGGCATGACAGGCGTGACGCGACAGGTGCAGGCGATGAATGACGACATGACGGCATTGTCCGGCCGGATGACCGATGCCGGCCACGAATTGCTGGCGCGGGTCTATTATGCGGATACGGATTTTTCCGGCGCGGTCTATCACGGCCGCTATCTCGAATTTCTCGAACGCGGACGGTCGGACTTCCTGCGGGTGCTGGGCGTGCACCATACCGACCTGCAGGCGGGCCAGACCGGTGAGCCGCTGTTTTGGGTAGTCAGGCGCATGGAGATCGACTTCGTCGCGCCGGCGCGCATCGACGACGTACTGACGATTTCGACCAAGGTTGCGGAGCCGGGCAAGGCGCGCATTCGCATGGCGCAGGAAATCCGCCGTGGCGAGACGCTGCTGATCGCGGCGACGGTCGAGGCGGCGGTGATCAACGGCGCCGGCAGGCCGCGCCGCTTTCCCAGGGAATGGCTGGCTTTGTTCGCCCCGCCGGGGGCATAGGCCCCGAATTCCGGTAAAATGTCATGAAATGAACGCAATTGGCCCCGTTTCACTAACGAGCCGTTAACGATAACGATTCATGAATGGGCAGGCCCTGATACGGCCTCGGCGACGCCTTTGTTTAACCCAATTTGTCGTCGAGAGCCTGAGCGGTCCGCGCTCGGGATGGTCCATGACAGGCGGGCCGCATAACGCAATTCAACCTCACATCCGGGACTCGAGGGGAAGACATGGAACAAATCGGGTTGGCCGCGCCAGGAGCAGAATTGTCGCTCTGGGCGCTGTTCATGCAGGCGGGCTTCGTCGTCAAGATCGTCATGATCGGTCTGCTGGCCGCTTCGGTGTGGTCCTGGGCGGTGATGATTGACAAGACGCTGGCCTATGGCCGCATGCGCCGCGCCTTCAACCGTTTCGAGGATACGTTCTGGTCCGGCCAGTCGCTGGAAGAACTCTACCGTTCGCTTGCCGAAAAGAAGCCGACGGGCATGGGCGCACTCTTCGTCGCGGCGATGCGCGAGTGGAAGAAATCGTTCGAGCGCGGCGCGAAATCGCCGATCAGCCTGCAGACGCGCATCGACCGCGCCATGGATGTGGCGCTGTCGCGCGAGATGGAGGCGATCGAGGGCCGGCTCGGCTTTCTTGCGTCCGTCGGTTCGGCCGCGCCCTTTATCGGACTGTTCGGCACGGTGGTCGGCATCATGACTTCCTTCCAGGCGATCGCCGGTTCGGAATCGACTAATCTCGCCGTCGTTGCGCCGGGTATCGCGGAGGCGCTTTTGGCGACCGCGCTCGGCCTGGTCGCCGCCATTCCCGCCGTCATCGGCTACAACAAGCTGACCTCCGACGCGGCCAAGCTCAGCGCGCGCATGGAAGGCTTCGCCGACGAGTTCTCGGCGATCCTGTCGCGCCAGATCGACGAGCGCTCGGCGGCCGGCCAGCGCGCCCAGGCGGCGCAATGAGGCGGCGGAACACGGGGTGATCCGATGGCCATGTCAATGAACACAGGCGGCGCCCGTTCGGGACGCCGGGGACGCAGGGGCCGCAGCAAGGCGCTGATGTCGGAGATCAACGTCACGCCCTTCGTGGACGTGATGCTGGTGCTCCTGATCATCTTCATGGTCGCCGCGCCGCTGCTGACGGTCGGCGTGCCGATCGACCTGCCCGAAACGCGCGCGTCGGCGCTCAATTCCGACACGCAGCCGATCACGATCTCGATCCGTGACAATGGCGAGATCTATATCCAGGAGACAGCGATCCCGATCGATGAAGTCGTGCCGAAGCTCGAGGCTATCGCCCAGACCGGCTATGACGAGCGCATCTATATCCGTGGCGACCAGAACGCCGATTACGGCACGATCATGCAGGTCATGGGCCGGATCAACCAGGCGGGTTTCAAGAATCTCGGCCTCGTAACCCTGCAGGAACAGCAGGACCAATAAATCCATGCGCGTAGGCCTCGTCACATCGGGCATTCTGCACGCGGTCGTCCTCACCTGGGGGATGGTCGCGTTGCACGCGCCGGACGCGTTCGACGTGCCGGACGTGGAATCGCTGCCCGTCGAACTGGTGACGCTCGCCGAGATCACGCAGGTGCAGAAGGGCGCGGAAGACGCCAAGAAGGACGGGCCGGCGACTCCGGTGCCGACCGAGAAGCCGCCCGTCGATCCGGAAGCCGAGAATGTCGGCGACCAGAAGCTCGACCAGCAAACGCCCGAGACCGCCGAGCAGAAGCCGGTCGAAGTCGACCAAGCGCAGCTGCCGAAGCCGTCGGAAGCACCGACCCCCGAACCGGAGCCCGCTCCCGAGCCGATCGAGCAGGTTGCGCCGGAACCGGAACCCGAGCCGACGACCGAGATGGCCGCGTTGCCGGAGCCGAAGCAGGAGGTCGAACCCGACCCCGTGCCCGAGGTCGCGCCGCAGCCGGCGGAGACGCAGCCGCAATCTCGCATCCCGGACCGCGTGCCGCTGCCGACGCGGCGGCCCGAACCGCCCAAGGCCCAGACCGCCAAGACCGACGAGCGCCGCAAGACCGAGCCGGAGCCGGCACAGTCGGCGCAGCGCACCCCGGAAAGCGACTCGAAGGATGACGAGGTCGCGGCCCTTCTGAACCAGGAAAAAGCTTCCGGCGGCGGCGCGCAGCGCACGACCCGTGACGCGTCGCTCGGCGGCCAGCGCAACACGGGTGGCTCGGAACTGACGCAGAGCGAGATGGATGCGCTGCGCAACCAGATCCAGGCGTGTTGGAGCCCGCCGGCGGCGGTCGATGCGGCGGAACTGAAGGTGTCCATCCGCTTCAAACTGGATTCTTCGGGCATGGTCGACGGCTCGCCGTCGGTCACCAAGAGCTCCGGAAACCGCGCCGCCGACGACAGCGCCAAGCGCGCGATCCTGCGATGCGGCCAGAACGGCTATAACCTGCCACCGGAAAAATACGACGCCTGGCGCGACGTGGTGGTGAATTTCGATCCGAGCGAGATATACAGGTGAGGCCAGCCTCCCGCGTGACGCCCGGATCAGGAACGGGACGAGAAGGACAGACGGAATGAAAAAGCTGACCCTGCGATCGATCGCCTTCGTGATGATGGCCATTAGCGCACTCGCCTTCGGTGGACAGCCGGCCCGCGCGCTGGTCGAGATCGACATCAACCAGGGCAATATCGAGCCATTGCCCATCGCGATCACCGATTTCATCTCTTCCGACGGCATCGGGGCGCAGATCTCCGGCGTGATCGCCAACGACCTGAAGAGTTCCGGCCTGTTCGCGCCGATCGGCAAGGGCGCCTTCATCGAGAAGGTGTCCAATCCCGATGTCTCGCCGCGTTTCGAGGACTGGCGGGTGATCAACGCGCAGGCGCTGGTGATCGGCCGCGTCGTCGAGGAGGGCGACGGACGCCTGCGCGCCGAGTACCGGCTGTGGGATACGTTCGCGGGCGAGCAGATGGCCGGCGAGCAGTATTTCACCAATCGCGACAACTGGCGCCGGGTCGCCCACATCATCGCCGACGCGATCTACCAGCGTCTGACCGGCGAGAAGGGTTATTTCGATACGCGCGTCGTCTTCGTTTCCGAATCCGGCCCGCGCGACGCTCGCGTCAAGAAGCTGGCGATCATGGACCAGGACGGGGCGAATGTGCGCTATCTGACGCGCGGCGACAACATCGTGCTGACGCCGCGCTTCTCGCCGACACGCCAGGAAATCACCTATATGGATTTCGCCGGCGGCGAACCGAAGGTCTATCTGCTGCAGCTCGAAACCGGGCAGCGCGAACTGGTCGGCGATTTCCCCGGCATGACCTTCAGTCCGCGCTTTTCGCCGGACGGCCAGCAGGTGGTGATGAGCCTCGAGCAGGGCGGCAACGCCAATATCTACTCGATGGATTTGCGCACGCGCCGCACGACGCGGCTGACCAATTCCAACGCCATCGACACTTCGCCGTCCTTCTCGCCGGACGGGTCGCGGGTGGTGTTCGAATCCGACCGGGGCGGGCGCCAGCAGCTCTATGTGATGGGCACCGGCGGCGGCGAGCCGCAGCGCATCTCGTTCGGCAACGGCTCCTACTCGACGCCGGTCTGGTCGCCGCGCGGCGATCTGATCGCCTTCACCAAGCAGTCGGGCGGGCAGTTCTCCATCGGCGTGATGCGCCCGGACGGGTCCGGCGAGCGTATCCTGACGACGGGTTTCCACAATGAAGGGCCGACCTGGGCCCCGAACGGCCGCGTGCTGATGTTCTTCCGCCAGGCTGCCGGGGCGGGCGGCCCGCAGCTCTACTCGATCGATCTGACCGGCCGCAACGAGCGGCAGATTCCGACGCCGGAATTCGCCTCCGACCCGGCATGGTCGCCGCTTTTGGAGTAGCCGCCCGGAAGACGCCGCATTTTCGCCATATCGCGGAAACGAAGCGATTAACGCCCGATTAACCCTGTTTCTTGTGCCGCGGTTAACTCCGACAAGGTTACCAAAGCTTCAACGAATTCATTCAAATCCCAGGAGAACCGGCCATGCGCCGAATTCCAAATACTCCCGTCAAGATCGCCGCGATCTGCCTTCTCGCCGGCTTCGCCGTCACAGGCTGCGCCAGCAAGAAGCCGCTGCCGAACAGCGCCAGCGAACTCGGCCTGAACGGAGCCGTCGCGGGCTCCTCGCAGGACTTCACCGTCAATGTCGGCGACCGCATCTTCTTCGATACGGACTCTTCCGCGATCCGCGCCGACGCCCAGCAGACGCTGGCCCGCCAGGCGCAATGGCTGAACCAGTATCCGCAATATTCGATCACCATCGAGGGCCATGCCGACGAACGGGGCACGCGCGAATACAACATCGCGCTGGGCGCGCGCCGTGCCGCCGCAACCCGCGACTTCCTCGCCTCGCGCGGCGTGAATGCAAGCCGTATTCGCACGATCTCCTACGGCAAGGAACGCCCGGTTGCGACCTGCGACGACATCTCTTGCTGGTCGCAGAACCGCCGCGCCGTCACGGCCCTGGGCGGCGGAAGCTGATCCAATCGACATAGCTTAGGGAAATAGCGGCTTCGGCCGCTATTTTCGTTTCGGATTTCAGACAAAGTTTTGTCGAATTGGACCTCTTAATGATACAGGCTGTCCCAGCCGTGTCCGAGAAAGCGGGAGATGTCAGACATAATGGTTTCAATGCCGGTTTTATTCAGAGCGACATTCGCCGTCGCCGCGCTCGCCGCTGGCGGGACGCAGGCCGCCGAATTGCGCGCGCTGCCGCAAGGCAGCTACGAGGTGGCGCAGGCGGCCGATCCGCGCGTCTACCAACTCGAAGAACAGGTTCGCTCGCTTAACGGCAAGGTCGAGGAGCTGACGTTTCAGCTTCTCGAATTGCAGGAGCAGCTGCGCAAGATCCAGGAAGACAACGAGTTCCGCTTCCAGCAACTGGAGGGCGCCGGCCAGCCTATGGATGGCAACGGTACGTCCGGCGATGCCGGCGACATGGCGGTCCCCGGGGCAACCGAGACGGCCAATGCCGCCCCGCAGGCCGCTCCGGCGCAGTCGCCGCAGCCTGCGCCGGACGTCAATGTCGCGCGGAACAGCGGCAACAGCAGCCGGGTACTCGGGGCCGCGCCCCGCAATCTCGGGACGCTGACTGTCGACGGAAAGGGCAATGTCGTCGACGGGAGCGTCGATTTCTCGCCGAACCAGATCGATCAGGCGATTGACGGCGAGGCCGTCGCCAGCGTTCCGCCCGCCGAGGAACCGGAAGCCTATTACCGCTCGGGCTACCAGCGCGTGCTCAATGGCGACTACAAGGATGCCGAGGGCATCTTCCGCTCCTTCGTCGAATTGTTCCCGAACGATCCGCTGGCGCCGGATGCGCGCTTCTGGCTTGCCGAGAGCGTGCGCGCGCAAGGCCGTCCGGAAGAGGCCGTCGAAATCTTCATCGCCTTGCGCAAGGCCTATCCGGACATGCAGAAGGCGCCGGAGACGCTGCTCAAGATCGGTCAGATCATGTTCGACCTCGGCGACCGCGATGTTGCCTGCGTCACCTTTGCGGATGCCGAATCGAGCTATCCGAACATGTCCGCTACGGTGCGTGCGCGCATCAGCGAAGAGCGCATCCGCGCCAAGTGCTGAACGCCGACAACGTGGCCGCCACGGTCCGGCGTATCCTTTCCTCCGTCCATTTCGACACCCATCACCGGATTGCGATCGCCCTTTCAGGCGGCGGCGATTCGACGGCACTCCTCTGTCTCCTGCATGACTTTTTCTCGCAACGCGGCGAGGAAGACCGTCTCTTCGCGGTAACGGTCGATCACGGCTTGCGTCCGGACTCCGCTGCCGAGGCTCGGCGCGCCGGAGAATTCTGCGCGGCGCTCGGCATTCCCCACACCATCCGGCGCTGGGAGGGCGAGAAGCCCGTCGCCGGATTGCAGGCGGCGGCGCGCGAGGCGCGCTACCGGTTGCTGGCGGAAGCCGCGGACGATGCAGATTGCAGCCTGGTGATGACCGGGCACACGCTCGATGACCAGGCCGAAACCGTGGCGATGCGCCGGGAACGCGGCGCCGGACGCGGGCTTTCCGGCATTGCACCGGCGACGCTCCATGACAAACGGATCTGGTTCGTCCGCCCGCTGATCGGTCAGCGCCGCGCCGCCTTGCGGGCCTTTCTGACCGAACGCCGGCAGGACTGGATCGATGATCCGTCGAATACCGACCCGCGCTTCGAGCGGGTGCGGATGCGCGCGGCCATCAATCCGGAACAGTGTGATGCGGCGGATTTCCGCGTCGCCTTCGAGGCGCGACGCGGGGAGGCGGAACGCGCGGCGGCGATCCTTGGCGACGAGGACGTCTGGCTGTTCGACCGCACTAAGCGGACCGCCGAACTCGTCGCTGACACGGCGACGGGCAAGGAGGCGTTTCCTCTGGCGCTCGCCGTCGTCATGGGCTGGGCGGGACATGGCGCGCATCTGCCGACCGGGCCTGTGCTGGAGAAGGCGGCGGCCTTCTGCCGCGACGCGACTGGCGGGCAGAAGATCACGGCGGCGGGATGCCTGTTGGCAAAGGCGCAGGGACGCGTAACAATCGGGCGCGAGACCCGCAACAGGCGGGAGGCGGGATTCGGTTTCGACCATCTCCTGCCGAGCCCCGACCATGCGCTCGCCGAGGCGCTGGCGCGACGGATCGGGGCGACGTCCTATCCGCCGCCGCCGCTTTCCGGTTACCCTGATTGAACAGAAACGTCGCAGAACTGCCGGATTGCCTTGGCAATGTCCGGCATCGCACCTATGTTTGACTGAAGAATTGCCGCCGGCGTAATCGGCGGCCCAGCTATGAGACGGAAATGAACCCGAACTACCGGAATTTTGCGCTGTGGGCGATTATCGCATTGATGCTGATCGCACTCTTCAACATGTTCGACAACCAGCCGTCGACGTCGGCCAGCCGCGAGGTTTCCTACTCGCAGTTTCTGCAGGACGTTTCGACCGGCCGGGTAAAATCGGTGACGATTGCCGGCGATCAGATCAGTGGCACCTACAGCGATTCCGGAACGACCTTCCAGACATACTCGCCTGGTGACTCGAATCTCGTCGGCCGGCTCGAGGATCAGGGCGTCGAAATCAGGGCGCGGCCGGAGAATGACGGGTCCAACTCGTTCCTTTCCTACGTGTTCACATGGCTGCCGATGATCATCATCCTCGGCGTATGGATTTTCTTCATGCGCCAGATGCAAGGCGGCGGTTCCCGCGCGATGGGATTCGGCAAGTCGAAGGCGAAACTGCTGACGGAAGCGCATGGGCGCGTCACCTTCGCCGATGTTGCCGGCGTGGACGAGGCTAAGCAGGATCTCGAAGAAATCGTCGAGTTCCTGCGCGATCCGCAGAAGTTCCAGCGCCTAGGCGGCAAGATCCCGCGCGGCGTGCTGCTCGTCGGACCGCCCGGCACCGGCAAGACGCTGCTGGCGCGCTCTGTCGCGGGCGAAGCCAATGTGCCGTTCTTCACCATTTCCGGTTCCGACTTCGTCGAAATGTTCGTCGGTGTCGGCGCGAGCCGCGTGCGCGACATGTTCGAGCAGGCCAAGAAGAACTCGCCCTGCATCATCTTCATCGACGAAATCGATGCGGTCGGCCGCCATCGTGGCGCCGGTCTCGGCGGCGGTAACGACGAGCGCGAGCAGACGCTGAACCAGCTGCTCGTCGAGATGGACGGATTCGAGGCTAATGAGTCGATCATCCTGATCGCGGCGACGAACCGTCCCGACGTGCTCGATCCGGCGCTGATGCGCCCGGGCCGCTTCGACCGCCAGGTCGTGGTGCCGAACCCGGACATCATCGGCCGCGAGAAGATCCTGAAGGTACATGTGCGCAACGTGCCGCTGGCGCCGAATGTCGACCTCAAGGTCATCGCGCGCGGTACGCCGGGCTTTTCCGGCGCAGACCTGATGAACCTCGTCAACGAGGCTGCCCTGATGGCTGCGCGGCGCAACAAGCGTCTCGTCACCATGCAGGAATTCGAGGACGCCAAGGACAAGGTCATGATGGGTGCGGAACGCCGCTCCAACGCCATGACCGAGGAAGAAAAGCAGCTGACCGCCTATCACGAGGCCGGCCACGCGATCCTCGCGCTCAACGTGCCGGCGTCGGATCCCGTCCACAAGGCGACGATCATTCCGCGCGGCCGCGCGCTTGGCATGGTGATGCAGTTGCCCGAGGGCGACCGTTACTCGATGAGCTACAAATACATGATCTCGCGGCTGGCGATCATGATGGGCGGGCGCATCGCCGAAGAGATGAAGTTCGGCAAGGAGAACATCACCTCCGGCGCGGCCTCGGATATCGAGCAGGCGACAAAACTGGCGCGCGCCATGGTCACGCAGTGGGGCTTCTCCGACAAGCTCGGCCAGGTCTCCTATGGCGAGAACCAGCAGGAAGTGTTCCTTGGCCATTCGGTGGCGCAGCAGAAGAACATTTCCGAGGACACCGCCCAGATCATCGACATGGAAGTGCGCCGGCTGGTCGACGAGGCTTACGAGACGGCGCGCAAGATCCTGACCGAGAAGAAGAAGGACTGGATCACGCTCGCCGAGGGGCTGCTCGAATACGAGACGCTGTCGGGCGAGGAGATCAAGGACCTTTTGGCCGGCAAGACCCCGTCGCGCGACATGGGCGACGACACGCCGCCGTCGCGCGGGTCCGCGGTGCCGAAGGCCGGCTCCAAGGAAAAGGCCGACAAGCCGGGCGACGAGCCGGATACCGGCATGGAGCCGCAGCCACAGGGCTGAGCCCCTTAACCGTGTCCGAGAATCAAAGGGAAAGGCCGCCTCGGCGGCCTTTTTTCGTTGAGTCGCGTGGTGTATAGGAGAGCGCCAGGCAGGGCGCAGAATCATCCCGTGCAACCGGCAGGCATTTCATGAAACGCAAATATTTCGGCACCGACGGCATACGCGGAACCGCCAACGCTCATCCTATGACGCCCGAAGTGGCGATGAAGGTCGGCATGGCGGTCGGCGTGACGTTCCGGCGTGGCGCGCATCGCAATCGCGTCGTCATCGGCAAGGATACGCGGCTGTCGGGCTATATGCTGGAAAACGCCATGGTCGCCGGCTTCACCGCCGCCGGGATGGACGTGTTCCTGCTCGGCCCGGTGCCGACGCCCGCCGTGGCGATGCTGACGCGGTCGCTGCGCGCCGATATCGGGGTAATGATCTCCGCGTCCCACAATCCCTTCCACGATAACGGCATCAAGCTGTTCGGCCCCGACGGCTACAAGCTGTCGGACGAGAAGGAGCTGGAGTTGGAGCGGCTGCTCGGCCAGGACCTGTCGCGCAAGCTCGCCAAGCCGGACAAGATCGGCCGGGCGAAACGCGTCGAGGGCGATCTCTACCGCTATATCGAGTTCGCCAAGCGGACCTTCCCGAAGGACATGACGCTGTCGGGCATGCGCATTGTCGTCGACTGCGCCAATGGCGCGGCCTACAAGGCGGCGCCGGCGGCGTTGTGGGAGCTGGGCGCCGAGGTAGTGACGATCAATAACGAGCCGGACGGCTTCAACATCAACCTGGAATGCGGTTCGACCAATCCGACCGCCCTGTCGAGGAAGGTCGATGAAGTCCGCGCCGATATCGGCATCGCGATGGATGGCGACGCGGACCGCATGCTGATCGTCGACGAGAAAGGCGTGGTTGTCGACGGCGACCAGCTGATGGCGATGATCGCGGAGGACTGGCATGCCGGCGACCGCCTGACCGGCGGCGGCATCGTCGCGACGGTCATGTCCAATCTGGGGCTGGAGCGCTTTCTCGAAGACAAGGGTCTCGGACTGGCCCGCACAAAGGTCGGCGACCGCTATGTGGTCGAGCACATGCGCGAGAACGGCTACAATATCGGCGGCGAGCAATCCGGCCATATCGTCCTGTCGGACTATTCGACGACCGGCGACGGCCTCATCTCCGCGCTGCAGGTTCTCGCCTGTATCCGCGCCGCCGATCGGCCGGCGAGTGAAGTCTGCAAGAAATTCGAACCGGTCCCGCAGATTTTGAAGAATGTCCGCTTCGCCGGCGGCACGCCGCTGGAAGAGAAATCCGTGCAATCTGCCATCGACGCCGGTCGCGATCGTCTCGGCAGCGGCAGGCTGGTCATTCGTCCGTCGGGAACGGAACCGGTGATCCGCGTGATGGCGGAAGGTGATGACCGCATGTTGGTCGAACAAGTCGTGGACGATATTGTTGGCGTTATTGCGAGTCACAAGACGGCTGCTTGAACAATAGAAATCAATATTTTGAAGACGGCGCCGCGAGGCGCCGTTTTTTGTTTGTCGTGCGCGACATGGTGAACAAACACGGTAAAAAAACACGGTTAAGTGCGTTTTAACCTTTCAAGGGCAATTTGAGGCACGAGGTTGCAATAAGCCTGTAACGAGTTTGGGCCTTGGAAGGACACATCATGAAGACTGCAGCGAAATATCTGCTCGGCGCCGTGGCGCTTGCAGCATCCGGCACCGCCCCGGCGATGGCCGCGGATATCTACGAACCGGCGGTCATCGAGACGCCGGCCTATTCGCCGCCGGAGGTGATGCCCGCCAAGGTTTCCGGCTGGTACCTGCGCGGCGATGTCGGCTATGCCTGGCACCGGACGATGGACGCCACCTATGCGATCGCCGATACGGGACCGACACTCATCGAAGCGGCGCTCTACGGCGAGAGCTTCCGCGGCTCCTACACGATCGGCGCCGGCGCCGGTTACAAGTTCAACAATTACCTGCGCGCCGACCTGACGCTGGACTGGTGGGGCAATGGCAGGTTCACCGGCCACACCTACGGCACCTGTGACTATGGCGGCGGTCCGGAAGCCTGCACATCCACCGATATCGCGACGTTCAGCGCGCTGACGCTGATGGCCAACGCCTATGTCGACTTCGGCACATATGGCCGTTTCACCCCCTATGCGGGCGGCGGCTTCGGCGGATCTTATGTCCACTGGGGCACGCTCGAAAACGAGGCCTGCCTCGATTCCGACTCGGCGAACTGCCAGACCTTCTACCATGGCGGCAAGTATGAATACCGCTTCGCCTATGCCCTGATGGCCGGCGTTTCCGTCGACGTCTCCTGCAAGCTCGCCGCGGATGTCGGCTACAAGTTCCAGCACATCGCCAGCGGCAGCATGTTCGGCACGGTGGCCAATGCCGGCTACGGACGCGACAGCGGCATCACCTCGCATCAGGTCAAGGCCGGTCTGCGCTACAAGTTCGGCGCCTGCCAGCCGGCACCGGAGCCGGTCTACATTCCCGAACCGCTTCCGGTCTACAAGTAAGACCGGGTCACTCCGGACACATCGACGCCCGGCTGCGCAAGCAGCCGGGTTTTTTCGTGCCCGGCGAAAAATCGCAGTTAATGAACATGCTTAACCACGACTTAACCCTTGTCCTTAATAGTGCGTGAAGAGGGCGTAGTCGGATGCGAATCCGCCGTGTCCAGGTCAGCGAGAGAGTTGAACCATGACGACTTTGACAAAACGGATCGGAGCCATCGGTGTGGCGGCAGTGTGTCTTGCCGCCATTCAGGCGAGGGCCGCGGATTTGGACGGCATTTTCATCGATGATGCGAATTTCATCGAGAAACCGGCGGAACTGGGCTCCGGTTGGTATCTGCGCGGCGATATTTACTACAACGTCGCGAAGAATCAGCGCCAGGGCTATTTCTACGACGAGTTTTCGGGCGACACGGTCGATTACACATTCGGCGACGGTTTCGGATACGGCGTCGGCATGGGCTACCGGTTCAACAGCTGGTTGCGCATGGATGCGACGGTGGATCGTCCGGTCTTCTCGGAGGTGACCTCAACGGCCAGCGAAACCTTCAGGGGATCGCGCTATATCGATGCGACCTATATCGATGGGGGCGGCAACCAGGTCACCAACACCCGTCTTATCACTTTCACGGCGAACGGCACCGTGACCGCGAGCGAGTGTAACGCGGCCGAATTGGCCGGCGGCTGCGCGGGTGTCGGAGACATCGTGGCGCCGATCGACGGTTCGCGTGTTGACGAACTCGGTTATTCCGTCTGGACGGCGATGGCCAACGCCTATGTCGATCTGCCGACAGTGGCGCGGTTTACGCCCTATGTCGGCGGCGGTATCGGCCTGTCACGTGCTGCGGCATGGTACAAGCTGACCGTCGACTGCGTTCCCAATGGCGCCGAAGCTTGCGGCTACCCTGCAGGTGGCACAGGCGAGATCCTCAACGACCAGGTGCTGGTGGATTCCACTTATACGAGGTGGCTGCCGACATGGTCGGTTCAGACCGGCGTATCCTACGCGGTCACCGACAATCTCGATCTGGATCTCGGCTACAAATATATGCGGATCATGAATGTGGCCTCCGTCCTCGAGGACGCGGGATTCACGATGGAGAAGAAGGATCTGGATCTGCACCAGGTTCGCGTCGGCCTGCGCTATTCCATCTGGTAGACACATCACCAATTCGGTGGGGACGGAAGGGTCGCTTCGGCGGCCCTTTTTCTTTTGCCGATCACTTTTGCCGCAGCCGCATGAATCCACTTGACCGGAAATGAGCAAAGGAATATCGCCGCACGTGGGACACCTCTCCCCAACGAGAGGCAACTATCTGAAAGGGTAGCCACGATGACTACGACTCTCCCCACGCCGGACGTGCGTCCGGCCAATCCCCGTTTTTCTTCCGGACCGTGCGCGAAGCGTCCCGATTGGACGCCGGACAATCTCGACCTGTCGACGCTCGGCCGTTCCCACCGTTCAAAGCCGGGCAAGGCCCTGCTCGCCGAAGCGATCGCGCTGACGCGCGAGGTGCTCGGCGTGCCGGACGATTACCGCATCGGTATCGTGCCGGCGTCGGACACCGGCGCCGTCGAGATGGCGATGTGGTCGATGCTCGGCGCGCGCGGCGTCGACATGGTCGCCTGGGAATCGTTCGGTTCCGGCTGGATCACCGACGTGGTCAAGCAACTGAAGCTCGACGATGTCCGCAAGATCGAAGCCGGCTACGGCGATTTGCCGGATCTCTCCACGATCGATTTTTCCCGCGATGTCGTCTTCACCTGGAACGGCACGACCTCGGGCGTGCGCGTGCCGAATGGCGATTTCATTCCCGCCGACCGCGAGGGGCTGACGATCTGCGACGCGACGTCCGCGGCGTTTGCGCAGACCCTCGATTTCGACAAGCTCGACGTCACCACTTTCTCCTGGCAGAAAGTGCTGGGCGGCGAGGGCGGCCATGGCGTCATCATCCTGTCTCCGCGCGCCGTCGAACGGCTTGAGACCTATACGCCGGCATGGCCGCTTCCAAAGATCTTCCGCATGACCAAGGGCGGCAAGCTGATCGAAGGCATCTTCAAGGGCGAGACGATCAACACGCCGTCGATGCTTTGCGTCGCGGACTATGTCGACGCGTTGAAATGGGCGAAATCGCTCGGCGGGCTTTCCGGGCTGACGGCGCGGGCGGACGCCAATTTCAAGGCGATCCAGGGCCATGTCGACGCCAGCGGCTGGCTCGAAAATCTGGCCGTGGACCCGGCGACGCGCTCGAACACCTCGGTCTGTCTGAAGATTGTCGATCCCGACATCACCGCGCTGACCGACGAGGAGCAGGCGGCGTTCGCCAAGGCGATCGTCTCGACGCTCGACAAGGAAGGCGTCGCCTTCGATATCGGCGCCTATCGCGACGCGCCGTCCGGCCTTCGCATCTGGGCCGGCGCGACCGTCGAGACCGCCGATCTGGAAGCGCTGATGCCTTGGCTCGACTGGGCATTCGAGGCGCAGAAGACCGCGCTCAAGGCCGCCGTCTGACGATTGTTCCCGGGCGGCCGCCGGCCGCCCCGTTTCCCCGATTTCATTCACATTGAAGGAGGCCTTTCATGGCACCTCGCGTTCTCGTATCGGACAAGCTGTCCGAAACCGCCGTCCAGATCTTCAAGGATCGCGGCATCGATGTCGATTTCCTGCCGGAAGTCGGCAAGGACAAGGAAAAGCTGCTCGAGATCATCGGCCAGTATGACGGGTTGGCGATCCGCTCGGCCACCAAGGTGACCGAGAAGGTCATCGAGGCGGCGACCAATCTCAAGGTAGTCGGCCGCGCCGGCATCGGTGTCGACAATGTCGATATCCCGGCTGCCTCACGGCGCGGCATCATCGTGATGAACACGCCCTTCGGCAACTCGATCACCACCGCCGAACACGCCATCGCGATGCTCTTCGCCGTCGCTCGCCAGCTTCCCGAGGCGCATGCCTCAACGTCCGCCGGCAAGTGGGAAAAATCGAAATTCATGGGCGTCGAGATCACCGGCAAGACGCTGGGTCTCATTGGTTGCGGCAATATCGGCACGATCGTCGCCCAGCGCGCCATCGGCCTGAAGATGCATGTCGTCGCCTTCGATCCGTTCCTGTCGCCCGAACGCGCGATGGAGCTGGGTGTGGAAAAGGTGGAACTGGACGATCTGTTCGCCCGCGCCGACTTCATCACCCTGCACACGCCGCTGACCGACAAGACACGCAATATCATCGACGCGAAAGCGATCGCGAAGATGAAAAAGGGCGTGCGCATCGTCAACTGCGCACGCGGCGGGCTGATCGTCGAAGACGATCTGGTCGAGGCGCTGAAATCGGGCAAGGTCGCCGGTGCGGGCATCGACGTCTTCGAGGTCGAGCCAGCCACCAAGAACGAGCTGTTCCACCTGCCCAACGTGGTCTGCACGCCGCATCTGGGCGCGTCGACGGCGGAAGCGCAGGAAAATGTCGCCCTGCAGGTTGCCGAGCAGATGTCAGAATATCTGCTGAAGGGCGCGGTCTCCAACGCGATCAACATGCCGTCGATCACGGCGGAGGAAGCGCCGCGGCTGAAGCCCTTCGTCAAGCTCGCCGAAACGCTCGGCGCCTTTGTCGGCCAGGTCACCGAAAGCGCCATCAAGGAGGTGGAAATCCTCTATGACGGCATCACCGCCGACATGAACACCAAGGCGTTGACCAGCGCCGCGCTCGCGGGTCTGATCCGTCCGCAGGTCGCCGACGTCAACATGGTCTCAGCGCCGATCATGGTGAAGGAAAAAGGCATCATCGTTTCGGAGGTCAAGCGCGACAAGTCGGGCGTGTTCGACGGTTATATCAAGCTGACCGTGAAGACCGCCAACAACACCCGCTCGGTCGCCGGCACGGTGTTCTCGGACGGCAAGCCGCGCTTCATCCAGATCAAGGGCATCAATCTCGATGCCGAGATCGGCCAGCACATGGTATACACGACCAACAACGACGCGCCGGGCATCATCGGTATCCTCGGCACTACCTTCGGCAAGAACGGCGTCAACATCGCCAACTTCCAGCTCGGCCGCAACCGGCCCGGCGGCGATGCGATCGCGCTGCTCTATGTCGATGAGCCGGTGAGTGAAGCGGTCCTGGACGAAGTCCGCGCCTTCCCGGAAATCCTGTCGGCGAAGCCGCTCGTCTTCGAGGTCTAGGCCGGCGAAGGCCTTATCCCTTGCGCGGCCCCGGACCTGAACGGTTCGGGGCCGTTTTCACATCGGCAGGCCAAACTTCCTTTTCGCATCCGCGCTGACCGGCGTGAACAGGTTGATCAGCGCGCCGTCGGGATCGCGGAAAAGCAGGGAGCGGTTGCCCCAAGGCAGGGTTTTCGGTTCCTGAACGACATCCTTCAGGAGCGGCTTTAACCGTTCGTACTCGGCATCGACATCGTCGACGAGAAACTCGATGATCGCGCTGCGATTGGCGCCTGCGCGGGTGTCGCCGGCCTCGAACATCTTCAGCGTGCGCGTGCTGCCGATCGCCAGGGTACAGGAAGCCGCGGCGATCTCGGCAAAATCCTCGCCGAACCAGGACGGCTCCGACCGCGTGACCCGTGCATAGAACCCGACGAGGCGTTTGATGTCATCGGTGATGATGCGTATCGACGTGAATTTCACGGAGGCGCTCCTTCTGGCAAGTGTCCCACGGGCGGCGGGAATCTGCCTGAACCTTATCAGGAGGCTGCTGACACCCTTCCGTCAGGAGGCCGCGACCGCGAGGGATTGCTTGAAAAGTGATCAAGCGCCGCCTTCGTCCGGAGGTGTTTTCGTGCTATTGTCTTAGTTCCAATCCGGTTGCTGCCCGGACGCGCCACAAGACCGACGGATAATGTGACGGAGCGCGGTCCGACGTCAGCGGCCGGATTTGCTTGTCCGCGCGGCTCCAATCTCCGCCAAGCCGATGCCGCCTATGACCAGCGCCAGTGCAATGGCGTGGAACAGGTGCAGCCTCTCTCCAAGGACCAGAATTGCCAGCATCGTTCCGAAGACCGGGACGAGATTGATGAACAGGCCGGCGCGGTTGGAGCCGATCATCTCGATACCGCGCATGTAGAAGACCTGCGAGAGGATCGAGGGGAAGATCGCGGTATAGGCCGCGGCGGCAAAGCCCCTCGCGTCGGGCATGTAACCACCGCCGAAAAGCTGTTCCCAGATCGCGAGCGGCCAGGCGGCTATCATCGCGGCGAAAGCCATGGCGACCATCGTGGACCGCCAGTCGAGCACCGGCCTGTAGCGCAGCGCCACGGTGTAGACGCCATAGGCGGCGATGGCGATCACGACGATGGCGTCGCCGCGGTTGATCTCCAATGCGGCGAGGCGGGCGATATCGCCCCCGGAGACGACGACCGCGACGCCGATGAGCGACAGCACGAAACCGAAGATCTGCGCGAGACCGACGCGTATCCGGAACAGCAGGAAGTTGGTCACGAACACGAAGAGCGGAATGCCGGCCTGCTCGATGGTGATGTTGACCGCCGACGTATATTGCGCCGCCGAATAGAGCGCCATGTTGAACAGCGAGAAACCGACGGCGCCCAGCCCGAACAGGACCGGGAGATTGGCGCGCACCGTTGGCCAATCGCGGCGGAAGGACGGCCAGCCGAGGCCGAGGATAAGCAGGAAGGCTACCGTCCAGCGAACCGCGTTCAGCGTCATTGGCGGGATATGGCCGACCGCGAACTTGCCGGCGACGGCGTTCCCGCCCCAGAACAGGGCGGTGGCCGTCAGCAATAGATAGGCGACGCTGCGTGAGGAGGGGGCGGACATGGGGATTCCAAAAGAAAGGCAGGGTCGTGCTATCCGAACGGACGCGCCGGGTAAACAGCAACGTCTCACCGGGTGCCGGGGATGTCCGGGCGATTTTGCGTCGCATTCGGGAATTATCTGAATTGCCTATCGCGATTTCGGCCGGCAGCGTTTAAAAGGCCGCGGGTTTGCAGATGAAATTCGGGACAATGACCAAATGAGCAACGTTGTGGTGATCGGCAGCCAGTGGGGCGACGAGGGCAAGGGCAAGATTGTCGACTGGCTTTCCGAACGCGCCGATGTCGTGGTGCGCTTCCAGGGCGGCCACAATGCCGGTCACACGCTCGTCATCGACGGGGTGAGCTACAAGCTGTCGCTGTTGCCCTCCGGCGTCGTACGCAAGGGCAAGTTTTCCGTCATCGGCAATGGCGTGGTGTTCGACCCGCATGCCTTCGTCGCGGAACTGGGCCGCCTGGCGGAGCAGGGCGTGACGGTCGGCCCGGACCGGCTGCGCATCGCCGAGAACACGGCGCTTATCCTGTCGGTTCACCGAGAGCTGGACGGCATTCGCGAGGACGCGGCGTCGAACTCGAACACCAAGATCGGCACGACGCGGCGCGGAATCGGCCCGGCCTATGAGGACAAGGTCGGCCGGCGGGCGATCCGGGCCATGGACCTGAAGAACATGGAAACGCTGCCGGCCAAGGTCGACCGGCTGCTGACGCATCATAACGCGCTGCGCCGGGGTCTCGGCTATGACGAGGTGGCGCACGAGACACTGATGGAGGAACTCCGCTCGGTCGCCGACACCATCGTTCCCTATGTCGACCGGGTCTGGAAAATCCTCGACGAACACCGCAAGCGCGGCGCGCGCATCCTGTTCGAGGGTGCGCAGGGCACGCTACTGGACATCGATCACGGCACCTACCCCTTCGTGACGTCGTCGAACACCACGGCCGGACAGGCGGCGACGGGCTCCGGCATGGGGCCGGGTAGCGTCGGCTATGTGCTCGGCATCACCAAGGCCTATACGACACGCGTCGGCGAGGGGCCGTTCCCGACCGAGCAGGACAACGAGATCGGCCAGTTCCTCGGCGAGAAGGGGCACGAGTTCGGAACCGTGACGGGGCGCAAGCGCCGTTGCGGCTGGTTCGACGCCGTGCTGGTTCGCCAGGCGGTGGCGATCAACGGCATTACCGGCATCGCCTTGACCAAGCTCGACGTTCTCGACGGTCTCGACGAGATCAAGATCTGCGTCGGCTACATGCTGGACGGGGAGGAAATCGACTATCTGCCCGCCAGCCAGGGCGCACAGGCGCGTGTGGAACCGATCTACGAAACGGTGGAGGGCTGGAAGGCGACAACGGCCGGCGCACGGACCTGGAACGACCTGCCGGCGCAGGCTGTTAAGTATGTCCGGCACATCGAGGAACTCATCGGCGCGCCGGTCGCGCTCCTCTCGACCAGCCCGGAACGGGACGACACCATCCTTGTGACCGATCCCTTTCAGGATTAGACCAAGGGTGACGGGGCGATTCACATTTCCATTTTTTTGCCTCTTGACTAGGTTACAGGCGCAAAAAACACGCGTGGAATGATTCTTCATGGCAGATTTCGAGGCGGTCCTTAGAAAAACGCTGAGCGGGATGGTCGACCCGTCGGCGGACGCGCGCACCAAGGTCTATGACCGCGCGCGCGCGACCATCGAGCGGCAGATCGCCGCGATGCCGAAGCGCCCGCCGGATTCGGTCATCCAGCGCCAGTACGAGAAGCTGGACGCGGCCATCGCGATCATCGAGGAGGAATATACCGAGCCGGATTACAACGAGCCGGAGGAGATTCCTGTCGCCGACCAGGAGGATCCGCTTGCGAGTTTCCTCGCCGAGCAGGAATCGGGCGGCGGGCCTTTCTCCAGTTCGCCGCGCCGCGGCGAGGACGGGGACGAGGGCATTCGCGCCGAGCGCGACACGGGCCGCCGTCCGCCGGAAATGGCGCCGCCGCCACCGCGCAGCGGCCGTCATCCGGTGTTCTGGGTGGCGATCGGCCTCGCGGTCCTCATATTTGCCGGCGCGATCGGCTATGCGGGCATCTCGATCTTCGGATCGCCGGGTGGGACCCAGGTGACCGGCGATGACGGATTGCCGATGCGCGAGGTGCCGAGCACCCGCGTGACGGTCGACGACACCGATCGCAGCGGAACCGGGACCGAGACGGCCAATGCCGACCAGGGCGCAAGCGACGGACCGCCGAAATTCACGCAGCGGCTGACACCGGACGGCCGCGAGGTCGATGACGGTCCGGCCAATGCGCCGGGCTCCGGCGGCGAGGGCACGTCGGTTGCCGGCCAGTCGCCGGGCGACGGCGCGGCCCAGCCCGATGCCGGCTCCGCCGGAACCGATGCGGAGGCAGCGCAGGACAACACTCAGCGGGCGAGCCTGCCGGTCGGTCAGCGGGCGATTTTCTACCAGGAGCGTACCGGCGCGCAGGCGGGCACGGCGGAGGCCGGCTCGACGATCTGGACGGTCGTGCAGGAATCGCCCGGCGGCGACGCGCCGCTGGAGCCGGCCATCCGCGCCGAGGCGAACATTCCGGAACTCGGCCTGACGATGGAAATGACGGTCCGCCGCAATCTGGATCAGACATTCCCGGCGAGCCATGTGATCGAGCTGTTCTTCCGCGTGCCGGACACGTTCGAGGGCCGCGGCATCGCCGACGTGCAGCGCATTACCTTCAAGGGTACCGAGCAGGATCCCGGCAATGCGCTGATCGGCGTCGCGGCGCCGCTCGACACCAATATCTTCCTGATCGCGCTGACCGATGCGGATACGGCGATCGAGACCAATCTGAACCTGATGCAGCGCCAGGACTGGATCGACATTCCGATGCAATATATCAGCGGCCGCCGCGCGCTGATCACGCTCGAGAAGGGCGTGCCGGGCGAGCAGGTTTTCAACGAGGTTCTGGCGGCCTGGGAACAGGCAGGGCAGGCGGGCTGAGCCGCGCCGCGGCATCGCTTCCATGAAAAAAGGCCGGGCAGTGCCCGGCCTTTTCGCATTTCAAAGCGTATTCGCGATCACGCGGTTGCTTCGGGCTGCCGCAGCGCCTTTTGCTGGGCCAGAGCGGCCGCCTTGACGGCGTCCTGGACCTTTTCGAACGCGCGGACCTCGATCTGGCGCACGCGTTCGCGGCTGATGTCGAACTCGCCGGAGAGTTCTTCCAGCGTCAGCGGATCCTCGGCGAGGCGACGCGCCTCGAAGATGCGCCGTTCGCGGTCGTTGAGGACGTTAATCGCATCGTGGAGGAGAGCGGAACGCTGTTCGCGTTCGTCCTCTTCCATCAGGATTTCCTCCTGGCTGTCGCTGTCGTCGACGAGCCAGTCCTGCCATTGGCCGCTTTCGCCGTCGGTCGCCTTGATCGGCGCGTTGAGCGAAGCGTCGCCGGCCATGCGCTGGTTCATCGACAGGACCTCTTCCTCGGAGACCTGCAATTCGGTCGCGATCTGCTTGACCTGATCCGGATTGAGATCGGCGTCGCCGAGCGCGCGGATCTTGTTCTTCGCCTTGCGCAGGTTGAAGAAGAGACGCTTCTGGTTCGCGGTCGTGCCCATCTTCACAAGGCTCCACGAGCGCAGGATGTACTCCTGGATCGAAGCCTTGATCCACCACATGGCATAGGTGGCGAGGCGGAAGCCGCGTTCCGGTTCGAAGCGCTTGACGGCCTGCATGAGGCCGACATTGCCTTCCGAAATCACTTCGCCGATCGGCAGGCCATAGCCGCGATAACCCATCGCGATCTTGGCGACGAGACGCAGGTGGCTGGTTACGAGTTTGTGCGCGGCCTCCGGATCGTCATGCTCGTTGTAGCGCTTGGCGAGCATGTATTCTTCCTGGGGCTGCAGCATCGGGAAACGGCGGATTTCCTCGAGATAGCGGGTCAATCCGCCTTCGCCGCCGTAAAGGCTGGGGAGAGTCTGGGCCATTCAGTCAGCACCCTTTCATTTTTGGAGGTTCCCGCATGATTGCGGCAAACCGTGGGCGCGCCCGTCATTTCGACCGGGCGCAAAAGGTTGGGCAAGCGGCAGAGCCTTCTCGCCCACATGGCCGAGATAGGTATTGACGCAAGCGGTTTCAAGTCTTGGGAAAGGAACGGCGAAAGCCCGCAACAAGTTCCGCCATATCGGCAGGAGGCGGCGTTTCGAAGCTCAGAAGCTTGCCCGTTGCCGGATGGGTGAAGGTCAGGTGCGCGGCGTGCAGGGCCTGCCGGGAAAAGCCGGCGACGAGCGCGCGCAGAGCATCGGGCAGCGCGTTCGCCTTGGTGGCGAAACTCTTCCCGTAATCGCCGTCGCCGATCAGCGGGTTGCCGATATGGGCCATGTGCACGCGGATCTGGTGGGTGCGGCCGGTCTCGAGCCGGCATTCGACGAGGCTGGCGACCGGCGCGGCGCCGGCCGGATCGCCGAAACGCTCCTTGACCTGGTAATGGGTGACGGCGTGGCGCGCATCGGGCTGGTGCTCGGAGACGACGGCCTGTTTCAGCCGGTCGCGCGACGAACGGCCGAGCCAGGTTTCGATCGTGCCGGCCATGCGGGGCGGCGCGCCCCAGACCAGCGCCAGATAGGCGCGGCGCATCCCGGTGGTGCGGCCGTGATCGGCGAATTGCGCCGACAGCGCCTGGTGTGCGCGGTCGTTCTTGGCGACGACCATGACGCCGCTGGTCTCCTTGTCGAGGCGATGGACGATGCCCGGCCGTCGCACGCCTCCAATGCCGGAGAGGCTGTCGCCGCAGTGGGCCAGAAGCGCATTGACGAGGGTGCCGGAGGGATTGCCCGCACCCGGATGGACGACAAGGCCGGCCGGCTTGTCGATGACGATGACGTCGTCATCCTCGTAAAGCACCGACAGCGGGATATTCTCGGCAACCGGTTCCGCCGGTTCGGGGTCCGGCAGGGCGATTTCGGCGATGTCGCCCGATTTCAGCTTGCGCTTCGGTTCGGTGACGGGCTGGCCATTGAGGCGCACATGGCCCTGTTCGATCAATTGCTTGATGCGGCTGCGCGACAGGCCGGAGGCGCTCTCCGCCGCAAGCCACTGGTCGAGGCGCAGCCCTGCGGCATCGTCGCCGGCGGACAAGGCTTCCAATTCGCTTTCCGCTTCGTTATGGCCGTTCGTCATGACGAAAATCTCGGACGATCAAGACGACGACAAGCCGCTCGATCCGGCTATGGAAAAGGTGCGGCGCAAGCTGGCGCGGCTGATGGTGGTGTCGATCGGCATCATGCTGGTGGGCCTTATGGCCGTGCTGGGCGCGGTTGTCTACAAATCCGGCGCGGGATCGGGCACGACCGAGACAGCGCGGGCGAGGCTGGAACTGCCAGCGGGATTTTCTGTCGACGATACCGCCGTTTCGGAAACGCGCATCCTGTTTCGCGGCGCCGGTGAAGATGGGGGTCAGCGCGTGCTCGTCTATGACCTTGCGACCGGCCGCCTCGTCGCGGATCACGCCATCGAGCCCGCGAATTAGACTTTAGATCTAGTCTCCAGGGTCAGCTTGCGCATTTTTATGGCGGAATCAGACGCGTGACCAAAAAATTCGCGGATATCTCTTTACGACGGGGAACAGTTTCGCTTTCATATTCGAGGCCTTCGGTTCCGCTTGCCTGAAAGGGTGCCGTTGCCGCTGACATCACACGAGCCCTCGTGTGTTGCCGCCAAAAACAGGGAGACGACATGAGTTCAAACCGTGGTGCGGCTGTTCGCTTCGAGAGCGTGCAGAAAAGTTACGATGGTGAAACGCTGGTCGTCAAAAACCTGAACCTCGATATCGCCCGCGGCGAATTCCTGACCATGCTCGGGCCGTCCGGCTCCGGAAAAACCACCTGCCTGATGATGCTGGCGGGGTTCGAACCGGCGACGCATGGCGAAATCTTTCTCAATGACAAGCCGATCAACAACGTGCCGCCGCACAAGCGCGGCATCGGCATGGTGTTCCAGAACTACGCACTGTTTCCGCATATGTCGGTGGCCGAGAACCTGGCGTTTCCGCTGCAGGTTCGCGGCATGGACCGCTCCGAGCAGGAGCGGCGCATCAAGCGGGCGCTAGACATGGTCGAGCTCGGCCGGTTCGGCTCGCGCCGTCCGGCGCAGCTGTCCGGCGGGCAGCAGCAGCGTGTCGCCGTGGCTCGTGCGCTGGTGTTCGACCCGGAACTGGTGCTGATGGACGAGCCCCTCGGCGCTCTGGACAAGCAGCTGCGCGAGCAGATGCAGTACGAGATCAAGCACATTCACGAGAATCTCGGCGTCTCCATCGTCTATGTGACGCATGACCAGACCGAGGCCCTGACCATGTCCGACCGGGTCGCCGTGTTCAATGACGGCGTCATCCAGCAATTGTCGCCGCCCGACGTGCTGTACGAAAATCCGCAGAATTCCTTCGTTGCCCAGTTCATCGGCGAGAACAACAAGCTCACGGGCGAGGTCACCGAAGTGAATGGCGACCAGTGCAAGGTGCGCCTCGACGACGGCACCGAGCTCCTCGCCGATGCGGTCAATGTCGAGGGCGTCGGCGGCAAGACAACCATTTCGCTCAGGCCCGAACGCATCGAGGTCGTGCCGACCGACCAGCATGAAAACCACGTCGAAGGCCTGGTCGAGGAACTGATCTATCTCGGCGACCATATCCGCGTGCGCATGAAGGTCGCCGGCAATGACGAGTTCATCGTCAAGGTCCGCAATCGCGGTCAGCGCTGGGATCTGGAACAGGGCCAGACCCGCACGATCGGCTGGTCGGCCAAGGACTGCAAGGCGCTGGACGCCGTCGCCTGAATCCGGATTGCCGCCCCGAAACGGGCGGCGAAAGCGGTTGTGACGGGGCGTTTTCCCGTCCGGCCTTCATCGAAAGGGAGTAACTACAGATGAAACTCAAACTCATGCTTCTGGCGGCCACCGCCAGTTTCGCAACGACGGGAGCGGCCTTTACCCAGGAACTGCCGGCTTGCGAGAATTGCGCCGACGAAATCACCGTCGTTTCCTGGGGCGGCGCCTATCAGGCTTCGCAGGTCAAGGCCTATTCCGATCCCTACTCGGAAATGACCGGCACCAAGTTCGTCTACGACGAGTCCTCCAACGAGGCGGTCGCCAAGCTGCGCGCGATGAACGAAGCCGGCAACATCACCTGGGATCTCGTCGACGCGGAAGGCCCGGACGCCGTGCGTCTTTGCGACGAAGGTCTCGCCATGGAAGTCGATGTCGACGAAATCCTCGCGGAGGCGCCCGACGGCACGCCGGCTTCCGAGGATTTCGGCGAGTCGCTGATCTCGCCGTGCTTCATTCCGCAGATCGTCTTCTCCACGACCTTCGGCTACCGCACCAATGTCGACGAGTGGAACGGCGCGACGCCGACCTCGCTCTGCGATATCTTCGACACCGAGAAGTTCCCGGGCAAGCGCGCGCTCGAGAAGCGCCCGAAGAAGAACCTCGAATGGGCGCTGATCTGCGACGGCGTCGCCAAGGCCGATCTCTATGACGTCATGGAGACCGACGAAGGCATCGACCAGGCGCTCGCCAAGCTCGACACGATCAAGGACGACGTGATCTGGTGGTCCGCCGGCGCCGACACGCCGCAGCTGCTCGCCGACGGCGAAATCGTCATGGGCTCGACCTATAATGGCCGTCTCTTCTCGGTGATCGCCGAGCAGAACCAGCCGGTCGCCATGCTGTGGGACTACCAGGTGTTCGATTTCGACGGCTGGATCATCCCGACCGGCCTGCCGGAAGACCGCCTGAACCGCGTCAAGCACTTCCTGCATTTCGCGACCGATACGCAGCGCCTCGCGGACCAGGCGAAGTACATCTCCTACGGCCCGGCTCGCGCCTCGTCCGCACCGCTGGTCGGCAAGCACGCCGAACTCGGCATCGAGATGGGTCCGCACATGCCGACCGACCCGGACAACATGAAGAACTTCATCGTTAACAATATCGACTGGTGGTCGAGCTACCAGGATGACGTAGACGCGAAGTTCCAGGCCTGGCTTGCCCGGTAAGAGCTGACACAACCACTGAGGCGCGGCGGTTCGCCGCCGCGCCTGCATTCCAGCAAGGCCGGGGCACACCATGAGCAGCACGACCACGGACCAGTTCGGCGCATCAGACGACGGCATCATGCGCGCCGCCGACGGCACGCCGCTGAAACGCTCGCTGGCGCGCGCGCTGCGGCGCGAGAAGCTTCGCAGCTTCATGCTAATCCTGCCCCTGCTGGCCTTCATCACGCTGACATTCCTGCTGCCGATTGCCGACATGCTGTTCCGTTCGGTGGAAAACGGCATCGTGGAAGAGACCATCCCGCGCACGGTGGTGGCGCTGCAGGATTGGGACGCGTCCTCCGGGGAACTGCCCAGCGAAGAGGTTTTCGCGGCGTTCCAGCAGGATTTCGCGGAGGCCTTCAAGAACAAGACCCATACACGGCTCGGCCTTCGGCTGAACTATGACGAGCCGGGCATGTCCGGGCTGTTCCGCAAGTCCGGCCGCAAGGCGACCAATCTCGAACCTCCCTACCGGGAAGGCTTCATCGATATCGACGAAGACTGGGGAAAGCTTGAAACCTGGCGTGTGATCAAGCGCGCGAGCCCGCCGCTGACGGACGGTTACTTCCTCGCGGCGGTCGATGCCGAACGCACCACCGACGGCCTCCAGATGAAGCCGGAGAAGGAGCGGATCTATCTCTACCTGTTCTGGCGGACGATGTTCCTGTCGATCGTGATCACGGGATCCTGCCTGCTGCTCGGATATCCGATCGCCTATCTGCTCGCCAATCTGACGGTGCGAACGTCCAACCTGCTGATGATCCTCGTGCTGCTGCCGTTCTGGACATCGCTCTTGGTGCGGACGTCGGCCTGGAAGGTGCTGCTGCAGCAGCAGGGTGTGATCAATGACTTCCTGGTCTGGATCGGCGTCATCGACGATGCGGGCAGGCTGATCATGATCAACAACCAGACCGGCACGATCATCGCGATGACGCATATCCTGCTGCCCTTCATGATCCTGCCGCTGTTCTCGGTGATGAAGACGATCTCGCCGTCCTATGTGCGCGCGGCCAAGAGCCTCGGCGCCAATGACTGGACGGCGTTCTGGCGGGTCTATTTCCCGCAGACCGTGCCCGGCATCGGCGCCGGCGCGATCCTCGTCTTCATCCTCGCCATCGGCTATTACATCACCCCGGAACTGGTCGGCGGCACCAGCGGCATCTTCATCTCGAACCGTATCGCCTATCACATCTCGACATCGCTCAACTGGGGCCTTGCCGCCGCGCTCGGCACGATCCTGCTCGGCCTCGTGCTGCTGCTCTTCTATGTCTACGACAAGATCGTCGGCATCGATAACGTGAAGCTGGGATAGCCGGGATGAGCGTTGCGACCGACGACCGGAACCTCGAAGACAGGATCGCCGCAGGGCGGAGCCAGAACGCGCTCCTTGCCGCTCTGGCGCTGCTTTTCATCCCTGCGCTCGTCGGGCTCTACGTGAACGGCGACTACCGGATCGGCGGGATGATCGGCCTGGCGACCGCAGTCATTCCGGCACTGCTGCTGCGCGACCGGCTGAGCGGCAATCGCAAGCTCGCCTTGGCCGTCACGCCGGCGCTTGCGGCCATTGGCGCCTATGTGAACGCTTTCGAAATCTGGGTTGCGGGTCTCGGCGCAATCTGCGGCTTCGCGGCCGCATGGGTCTTCTTCATGATCAAGGACAACGAGAATTATCGTCCGAGCCTGCTGGGGGAAAAGAAATGAGTGCGCTTCCGCCCTATTCCTCGAGCCTGCAGGTCTTCTGGTACTACGCCTTCCGGGTGATCTGCGGACTGATCTTCTTCTTCCTGATCTTCCCGATCCTCGTGATCATGCCGCTCTCCTTCAACGCGGAGGATTTCTTCACCTTCACGCCGAAGATGCTGGCCTTCGATCCGGACGGCTATTCGCTGAAGCATTATGTCGATTTCTTCACAAATCCGGACTGGCAGCAGGCGCTGTGGAATTCGGTGACGATCGCGCCGGTGGCGACGATCTTCGCGACCGGGTTCGGCACGGTGGCCGCGATCGGCCTTTCGCAAAGCCATGTGCCCTTCAAGTCGGCGATCATGGCGATCCTGATCTCGCCGATGATCGTGCCGCTGATCATCTCGGCGGCCGGCATGTATTTCTTCTATTCGCGCATCGGGTTGCAGGGCACCTATTGGGGTGTCGTTATGGCGCATGCGGCGCTTGGAACGCCTTTCGTGATCATTACCGTGACGGCGACACTGGTCGGATTCGACCGATCGCTGACTCGCGCGTCGGCAAGTCTTGGAGCCAATCCGGTGACGACCTTCTTCAAGGTGCAGATGCCGCTGATCATGCCG
>NZXU01000085.1 GCA_002698425.1 Ahrensia sp.
CGGCCTCGAGGCATGGGACACGACGTTGGGCAGGGGGCCGCCAGCGAGCGGCAGCGAAGCTTAAGGGCGGGACAAAGATCAATCCGGTTTCCGAGAGGAAGCGCGGAGGCATTCGCGCGCGCCCACTCTCCCCCCTTCGTGGGGGAGAAAGCAAAAGCTTGGGTTTAGCGAAGCTAAGCCCTTAGCTTTTGCAAGAGGGGGGGGCGCGATGCTCGAATTTTGTCGGGTCGGCTTGTCCTAACCCAGATTCAGTTCCTTGAAGAAGTCATTGCCCTTGTCGTCGATGACGATGAAGGCGGGGAAGTCCTCGACCTCGATCTTCCAGATCGCCTCCATGCCGAGCTCCGGATATTCGACGACCTCGACCTTCTTGATGCAGTCCTGGGCGAGGCGGGCGGCCGGGCCGCCGATGGAGCCGAGATAGAAGCCGCCGTGGCGGGCGCAGGCTTCGCGCACCTGGCGCGAGCGGTTGCCCTTGGCGAGCATGACCATCGATCCGCCGAAGGACTGGAACTGGTCGACATAGGAGTCCATCCGCCCGGCCGTGGTCGGGCCGAAGGAACCTGACGCATAGCCTTCCGGCGTCTTCGCCGGACCGGCGTAATAGATCGGGTGGTTCTTGAAATAGTCGGGCATCGGCTCGCCGGCCTCGAGGCGGGCGCGGATTTTCGAATGGGCGAGATCGCGCGCGACGATGATCGATCCGGTCAGCGAAAGCCTTGTCTTCACAGGGTGTTTCGACAATTCGCTCAGAATCTGAGTCATCGGCTGATTGAGGTCGACCTTGACGACATGGGCGGACAGGGCGTCCTCATCGATCTCCGGCATGTATTTCGACGGGTCGGTCTCCAGCTGTTCGATGAAGATGCCGTCCCTGGTGATCTTGCCGAGCGCCTGGCGGTCCGCCGAGCAGGAGACGCCTATGCCGATCGGCAGCGATGCGCCGTGGCGGGGCAGGCGGATGACGCGGACGTCATGGCAGAAATACTTGCCGCCGAACTGCGCGCCGACGCCGGTCGCCTGCGTCGCCTTGTGAATCTCGGCTTCCATTTCGAGGTCGCGGAAGGCGTGGCCGTCCTCGGAGCCGGAGGTCGGCAGCGTGTCGAGATAACGCGTCGAGGCGAGCTTGACCGTCTTCAGGTTCATCTCGGCCGAGGTGCCGCCGATGACGATGGCGAGGTGATAGGGCGGGCAGGCCGCGGTGCCGAGCGTCAGGATCTTTTCCTTCAGGAACTCCACCATGCGGTCATGCGTCAGCAGCGACGGCGTGCCCTGGTAGAGGAAGGTCTTGTTGGCCGAGCCGCCGCCCTTGGCGATGAACAGGAACTTGTAGGCGTCGTCGCCTTCCTCGTAGATGTCGATCTGCGCCGGGAGGTTGTTCTTCGTGTTCTTCTCCTCGAACATCGACAGCGGCGCGAGCTGCGAATAGCGCAGGTTCTTCTTCGCATAGGCGTCGAGCACGCCATTCGACAGCGCGTCGACATCGCCGCCATCGGTCCAGACGCGCCGGCCCTTCTTGCCCATGACGATCGCGGTGCCTGTGTCCTGGCACATCGGCAACACGCCGCCCGCGGCGATGTTCGCGTTCTTCAGCAGATCATAGGCGACGAAGCGGTCGTTCTCGGTCGCTTCCGGGTCGTCGAGGATGGAAGCGAGCTGTTTCAGGTGGCCGGGGCGGAGCAGGTGGTTGATGTCGGCGAAGGCCGCTTCCGACAGGAGACGCATGCCTTCCGGCTCGACGACAAGCACGTCTTCGCCGCGGAATTTATCCACCGAGACGTAATCGTCTGTAAGCTTGCGCCATGGCGTTTCGGTATCGCCAAGCGGAAAAAGGCCGTCTGCCATGATGTCGTCCTTGCCAGATTGAACACTCCGGCCCGTCTCATATCGCAATGCGAAACGAAGGCAAGCCGACGGGCGCCGGACAAGGGGAGGCAGACGGGCATAATTTTGTGGACCGGATGGACAAATTTCCTTCTTCTTGTAGGTAGAAATGCCAATATCCGAACCGGTTTCCACCGCGAACTCTGTCGTTGCCGTCGATATGCCTGAGAATATCGCCAATATATCGGGCGCCGCCCCGCGCGATTGCGTCTACACGACGCTGATCGGGGCCTACGAGCCGCTCAACGAACAGCCAGCCGCAGCCTCGTCTCGTCTGCCGTTCATCTGTTTTACGGACGATCCGGACTTGCGAAGCGACAGCTGGGAGATGCGGCTGGTGGAGCCTGTCTTTCCCACGGATTCCGTGCGCAGCCAGCGAACGGTCAAGCTTCTTGCCCATGATTACCTGCCGGACTTCGACCGGTCCCTCTATATCGATAACTCGGTTGTCCTGAAGCGCGATCCGGAGGAGATCCTCGCCGCCTATCTGGGCGACGCGGGCCTGTCGCTTTTCGAGCACGGCTTCCGCGCCACGGTCCTCGACGAGTTCATTCAGGTGGCGCGCACCGGGCTCGACGATCAGGCCCGGATCTTCGAACAATTGAACCACTACTCGGTCTGGCACCCCGATGTCCTGAAGGAGACGCCGTTGTGGACGGGCATGTTGATGCGCGACCACAGGCGGGAAGACGTACGGCGCATGATGGCGATATGGCGCGACCATGTCTTGCGCTACTCACGGCGCGACCAGTTGTCCGTGACGGTGGCGATGCGCCAGGCCGGCTTGGAGGTGACACCGATAAAGGTCGATAACTGGGACAGCTGGTTTCATTCCTGGCCGCACAAGGAGGGCCGTGTCCCATATACGGGGTTGCGGGCGTCGGACGCCGGAAACCTGCCGCCGCAAGGCTTGTTGCCCGGGCTGCAGGCCGAAAACGAGGCAAGCCGGTCCGTCATCAAGGAACTCAGGGACGAGGTCCGGCAGCGCGAGGCGCGTATTGCCGCGCTGGAAAACTCCACCAGCTGGCGTGTGACGGCGCCGCTGCGTTTCGCTTCCGTCGCGGCGAGGTCACCTGTCCTGTCTCTGCGAAAACTGGCGGCGAAGTGGCGTCGTCCCGCGCCGCTCGTCCTTTCGCCTGATGAAAGCGCGAATGCGGAGCTGTTCGACCGCGAAGGATATCTCGGCCCGGTCAGGCTGTTCACCGGACCGCAATGCGGTCTCATCCTCCGGCATTTTCGCGAGGTGGCGCAAGGCGAAGCCAAGGATCTCGCCGTCAGGCATCGCTTCTTCCACGATGTCGCAACGCGTCCGCAAATTCGCGAATTGCTGAGGCCGCTCCTTGGCGAGGACATTGTGCTCTGGGGTGCGAGTGTGGTCGAGCGCGACCCGGGGCAGAAGCACGCCTGTCACACGGATATCGAGAGTTCGTCGCCGGAAGGCGGTTTCGTCTCGATATGGATCGGACTTGAAGGAACCAGTCGCGATTCCGCGCTCAGGCTCGTGAGCGGGTCGCACAAGGTCGGGCGGCCGCTTCAGCAGGAAGCGCATATGCGCAGCGTCGCCAGGGGGGAGGCGACAGACGCGATGCTCCTCGACTGGTGCCGCGAGGCCGGCGTCCAGGCAGAGATGATCCAGCCCGACATGGCCGACGGAGACGCGCTGATCTTCGACGGGCGTCTCTGGCACGGATCGGACAATTGCGGGCAGTCTCGCCGGTCGGCGCTTCTCCTTCAGTATGCGAGGGCGGATGTGCCGATCGCCATCCAGCAGCATGGCAATGTGGACTGGCCGTTCAAGTTCACCGCGAACTCCCCTCGCAAGCTTCCGGTGTCAGGTTGTGCGGCTGGCCCCGCACTGCCGGACGATCGAGAATCTCTGGACACTGTGATCCGGTCCGGCACCGGCTATGTTGCGGACAGGAAGGGCTGGATTCCCTATCCGATCCTGCGCGGGGCCACGCCGAATGTTTCCGAGATGGAATCGCATGTCTCGGTGCTCAGCCCGGGCAACAGCCCGCATCCGCCGCATTGTCACCTGGACGAGGAACTGCTGATCGTCCTGGACGGCGAGGCCGAGATCGTCATTCCTGAAAGCGCGGATCCGGAGGGCGCGCGCATCGAGCGAATGCAGCCCGGATCGTTCGTCTATTATCCGGCCTATCAGTATCACACGATCCGCAACGTCTCGGCATCGCCCGTCACCTATCTGATGTATCGCTGGCATGGCGCGCCGAAGGAAGCCGAGGGCCCGCTTCGCACCATCGTCCAGCACGCGAATGCACCAGCCCCCGACCGTACGCAGCAGGGCCAGGCCATGCGCCCCCTGTTCGAAGGGGAGACCGGCTTCCTGTCGAAACTGCATTGCCACGAGACCGTGATGGGGGCGGGGGCCGGATACCCGGCGCATGAGGATGCGCATGACGTGGCCATCGTCGTTCTCGAGGGCGCGGTCGAGGCCAACGGGCAAAGGCTCGGTCCGGGCGGAACGGCCTTTCATCCCGCCGGCACGTCACATGGCCTCGCTAACCCCGGCGCCGATCCCGCCCGCTATCTCGTTTTCGAGTTTCATCGCGGCGCGTGAGCGCACGGACGGCGATCTTCGCAGGCGGGTCCCGTTCAGTCGCCGATATTCAGCCCGATATAGCGGTCGAGCGTCGCGTGGTCGGCGAGCAGGTCCTTCGAATGGGCCCGGTGGACCACCCGCCCGCGTTCGAGGATGACCGCTTCGTCGGTCATTTCGAGGGTCGCTTCGGCATGCTGCTCGACAAGAATGATCGTCATGCCCGACTCGCTGACCATTCGGCCGATCGCCGCGGAGAGTTCCTCGACGATGATCGGTGCGAGACCTTCGAGCGGCTCGTCGAGCAGGAGCATGGCCGGATTGGTCATCAGCGTGCGGCCGATGGCGAGCATCTGCTGTTCGCCGCCGGAGAGCTGATTACCCATGTTTGCGCGCCGTTCCTTCAGGCGCGGAAACAGCTCGTAGACCTTGTCCAAATTCCACGGGCCGGGTGTGCCGACCACCGTGAGATTTTCCTCGACGCTCAGCGTCGGAAAGATCTCGCGCTCCTGCGGCACCCAGCCGAGACCGCGCCGCGCGCGCAGATGCGGCTTCAGCTTGCTGATTTCCTCGCCGCGCCACTTGATCGATCCGGCGAGTTGGTAGGTGAAGCCCATGATCGTCTGGATCAGCGTCGTCTTGCCGACGCCGTTGCGCCCGAGCAGGGCGAGCCCGGCGCCCTCGGCAATCGAGATCGAAACGCCGTCGAGCACGACGGCCTCGCCGTAGCCGGCGCGTACATCGGTCAGTTCGAGGAGCATGTCAGCCATGATGCTTGCTCCCCAGATAGACTTCGCGGACCTGCGGATCGTGGGCGATCTTTTCAGGCGGCCCGCTGAGCAGGACAGCGCCCTGGACGAGCACGTGGATATGCGTCGCGAAGGTGAAAACGAGATTCATGTCATGCTCGATGAACAGGACGGAGATATCCGTCGGCAGGGCGGCGATAACCTCGAACAATGCCGCGCTTTCGCTTTTCGGCACGCCCGCGGCCGGCTCGTCCAGCAGCAGCACCTTGGGGCGGGTGGCGAGCGCCAATGCGATCTCGAGAAGACGCTGCTGGCCATAGGCGAGGTGCCGGGTCTGCCGGGTCGCCACATCGCCGAGCTGCAATTGCTGCAGGATCTGGTCGGCTTCGTCGATCGCTTCCCGGTGCGCGGTCAGCGCGCGCCAGAACTGGCCCGCTTCTTTCTTGCGCTCGCAGATTGCCAGGGTGAGCGACTCGATCGGCGTCAAGTCGGGAAACAGCGTGTTGATCTGGAAGGTTCGCGTCAGGCCGCGGCGAACGCGGGCGGCGACGGGCAGGCGCGTCACGTCTTCGCTGCCGAGAACGATGCGTCCCGTATCGGGTGTCAGCTGGCCTGTAATCAGGTTGATCAGCGTGGTCTTGCCGGCGCCGTTGGGGCCGATCAGGGCATGACGCGCGCCGCGCGGCAGTTCGATCGTGACGTCGCGCGTGACTTCCAGCGAGCCGAATTTTTTCGACAGTCCCTCGGTGCGCAATACGATATCGTCGGCCATCAGCTACGCCTCCCCATGAGACGCGCAAGTCCGCCGAGAATCCCCTTCGGCATGACCAGGACGACGATGACAAGCAGAAGTCCGATCCAGAAATACCAGTATTGCGGGTTCACGCCGGAGAGCTGGTCGCGCGCGATCATGAAGACGATGGCTCCGATGATGCCGCCATAGAGCCGTCCGGTACCGCCGATGATCAGCATCACCACCACATCGGCGGAGCGCTGGAACGACAGCGTGTCGAGGGACGCGGTTTCCGTGGTCTGCGCCAGCAATGCGCCTGCGAGGCCCGCCATGGTCGCGGAAATCACGTAGATCGTCTGCAGATGCCCCCGGTATTCCGATCCAATGGCCGGCATGCGCGTAATGTTCTCGCGGACGCCGGTCAGCGCCAATCCGAAGGAGGAGTGAACGATGCGGCGGCTGATCGCCACGCCGATCAGGAGGGCGATGAATGCATAGGCGTAGGCGGTATAGCCCCACAGGTCGAATTCGAAGCGGTTGAAGATCGGCCAGACATCGACGCCCTGCAGCCCGTCATGGCCGCCGGTCAGCCAGGACATCGAGTTGGCGAGTTCCACGGTGAGCAAGCCCAATCCCATGGTGATCATGAGGAGCGCCAGATGGCGCACGCGAATGATGATGAAGCTTGTCAGGAAGCCGACGAACGCGGTCACGGCGCAGGCGAACAAGAGTCCGGTGAGAGGTTCGCCCCAGCCGGTCTTGGTAATCAGGCCCGCCGCGTAGGATCCGATGCCGAAGAACATGGCGTGGCCGAGCGTGATGATGCCGGCATAGCCGAGCACCAGGTCGACCGAGAGCGCGAAGAGCGCCGCGATCGCGATCTGGCTCGCCAGCGTCAGATAGGTCGGAAAGAACAGGAAGGGCACGGTGCCCGCGATGACCCAAAAGGCGATCTCGGTGACGGACCAGCGGCTCTTGCGCCGCAGCCAGACATGCGGATCCTGTCGGGTTTGTGTTGTGTCAGTCATGGATGGTCAACGCCTTCCGAAGATGCCGTTCGGCCGTACGAACAGGATCGCGACCAGCAGGAAATAGATCAGGAACGAGCCCAGTTCAGGAACGAAATATTTCCCCGCGACATCGGCGATGCCGAGCAATGCCGCGGCCACGAACGAGCCGGCGATCGAGCCGAGCCCGCCGACGGCGACGACGATCAGCACATAAATGAGGTAGTGGAACCCGAATGACGGATCGAGGCCGACGATCTCGATCGCCAGCGCGCCGCCGAGGCCGGCAAGCCCGCAACCGAGCGCAAAGGTTACCGCGAAGACGGCGTCGACATTGATGCCGAGCCCCTGCGCGATGCGCTGGTTGTCGACAGCCGCGCGCACCCTTGCGCCGAAACGGGTGTGTTCGAGCCCGAATATGAGCAGGCCTGCAATGGCGATCGCAACGATGCTCAGGAACATGCGATAGATACCGAAATTCTGGCCGGCGATTTCGTATGAACCGCGCAGCCAGGACGGGATCTGGATCGGCTGCTGCGCCGTGCCGAAGAGATAGGCCGCCGACGCCGACGCCATGAAGACGATGCCGATGGTCAAAAGGACCTGGCTGAGTTCCGTTCCGCCATAGAGCAGCCGGAAGATCGTGCGTTCCAGCACCACGGAGATGGCCGCTGCCGCCAGAAAGGCGATCGGCAGTCCCAAAAGGAACGGGATCCCGAGCCAGTTCATCGCGATGACGGTCGCGTATCCGCCAACCATTCCGAATGCGCAATGCGCCAGATTGGTGAAGTTCATCAGTCCGAGCGTGACGGACAGGCCGACGGACAGGACGAAAAGCAGCATCCCGAACGCAAATCCGTCAAACAGAACCACTGCAAATTGAGCAATCACGCTGCCACCTGCCAGTTATTTGCCCGCGGCGACCCCGCGGATTTTCTTTTGTTCTTGTCGAGAGAAAGGGACGGCCTCTGGAAGGCCGTCCCGCTTGTTTTTCCGTGAGGCGATCAGTTGGCGCCGTGCAGCGGATCCTTCATGTCGGGAAGCGAGTCAATGATGACGTTCTCCAGTTTGCCATCGACGTCCTCGACCTGGCGGATCCAAACGGTTTGCACGATATCGCGCGTCTCCGGGTCGATCGAGATCGGACCGCGCGGGCTGTCCCAGGCCATGCCCTTGGAAGCCTCGATCAGCTGTGCGCCGTCCGTGTCGCCTTCGGTCTTCTTGAGCGCCTCGTAGATGAGGTGCATGCCGTCATAGCCGCCGACGGAGAAGATGTCCGGGCTGCGGCCGTCATTGGCGTCACGATAGGCTTTCACGAACTCGTTGTTGATCGGATCGTCGCGCTCCATCGTGTAATGGAAGGACGTGATGATCCCGTCAGCCGTCGCGCCCATGCTCTCGATCGCTTCGGGCAGCGTCAGTTCGCCCTGCGCGAGGATCTTGGTGTCGGGCGGCGTCAAACCGCGCTCGGCAAGGGCCTTGCCCAGTGCGGGCGGCTGTGCGCCTCCCGGGATGAACACGAAGACGGCTTCCGGCTGCGCGTCCTTGATGCGCTGAACGAAGGCCGAGAAATCCGGGTTCGCGACCGGGCTGTTGTCCGCGCCGACGACCTTGCCGCCGGCTTCTTCGAAGCCCTTGGCAAATGCCTTTTCCGCGTCGTGGCCCGGGCCGTAGTCGGCGACCAGCGTGTAGACGCTGTTGATGCCGGCCTTTTCGTGAGCCCACTTGCCGAAGGGGTAATTCAGCTGCGGGATCGTCAGCGAGGTGCGGACGACGAAGGGCGACTTTTCGGTGATGACGGATGTTGCCGCGTTCATGACGACGAGCATCTTCTTCGCCTGGTCCGCCACGTCTGCCGCGCCGAGCGCTTCCGGCGTCAGCGTGAAGCCGGCCAGGATGTCCACTCCGTCGCGAACGACGAGTTCCTGCGCGAGACGCTTGGCGACGTCCGGGTTCGGGCCGCCGGTGTCCTTCTTGATGAGCTCGATCTTCTTGCCGGCGACTTCGTCGCCATGCTGCGCGATATAAAGATCGATGCCGCGCTGCATCTGGTTCGCGGTGTCCGCAAACGGGCCGGAATACGCCATGATCAGGCCGATCTTGACGGTATCGGCAGCCAGTGCGGTGCCGGCCATCAGGGTTGCCGTAACGGCGGTGAGTGCTAGCAGTGTCTTTCTCATCACAACCTCCCAGTAAGGTGATTTCTTTGTTGTTCAGGAGCCTAGGGCAAGAGCCGAGGCACGGTCAATTTGCGATTTCATCAGAAGCATTTACGACCGGCACGAGCAGCCGGGCAGGTTTTTCTCCTCCCATGTACAGCGTTTGCCTGCCGCGATTCCTAAGGTCCTCGTGGCGGGCGTAAACGCTTGGTTTCGGATAGTCATATATGTCCTTGCCGGCAATGACGAGGCGGAGGCTTTCGCCTGCGTCGAAATGTGTGCCGGACGGCCAGATTTCGATCTCGACCGGGACGATTTCGCCGGGCGAGAGCTTCAAAGCCCGGCGATGCGCGAGGACGGGGCGATGCGGTTCGGATTCCGCCGTGTCCAATTCACGATGCGAAACCCGGAGCCAGCCAAGCGCCACCGGGCCGTCATCGAACTGGGCATAGTAGGCGAAGGGGACGATATTTCCATCCGTGTCGAGCTTCTGGACAGCGACAAAGATGTCCATGTCGTCGCCTTCCTCGATGGAGACGTCGAGGCTCAGCGCCATGTGGCCGACGAGGTCGGTCGCTTCCGGAAAGGTGTAGTCGAAGACGAGGCTCTCTCCGTCCTCCGGACGATAGGAAACCGTACTTTCCGGACCGGGCGTTTCGTTCAACTCGTCAGGCGACAGGTAGAGCGGCACGTAGCGCGTGTCCTCGATCGGCCATTGCCGCGCCGGCAGTTCCGCGCCCTGGTAGTATTTCTCGCGCAGCTCATAGAGAACCGTCTGCCAGTCGGAGACTTCGGTCTGCTTGCCGTGGAGGAAATGGTCGAAGAATGCGCGCTGCATCTCCACGGCACGCGGCTCGTAGTAATGCGCCCATTTCTTGCGGCCATGGACATAGAGCCATTTCTGTTCCGACGAGATGCGCCGGAAGCCTTCAAGCGTTCCACGGGTATGCAGCGCCTGGTCGGTCCAGCTCGCGCAGACGAAGGCCGGGACCTCGATGCGCTCGAGCTTCGAACGCTTGCTGTCCCAATAGGCGTCGAAGAATTCGCGCTCGTCGGTTTCCACCGGCAGGTCCTCGACTTCCGTGACCGAATGGCCCCAGCGCCCGGGCAGATAGCTCCAGAATGACGTCTCGGGGATGCCGCCATGGCGGATCACTTCGCGGTAGGTGTCGCTCCAGCCTTCCCAGGGATTGATCGCCGCCAGATGCGGCGGGTTGAGTTCGGCCACGCGCCATTGCGCCGAGGTCAGGTAGGATACGCCGGACAGGCCGACCTTGCCATTCGACCAGGGCTGGGTGCCGGCCCATTCGATCAGCGCCGCGAAATCCTCTGCCTCTTCGGGCGAGAGGTAGGTGGCGCGTCCCTCGGAATACCAGGTCCCGCGCGGGTCCGGGTTGATCACGGCATAGCCATGGGGAACCCAGTAGAGCGGGTCAGGGGCTTCGAAGGCCGTGTAGTCGGAAATCATGTGGTCATGAACTTCCGCCTTCGGGAAATTCACCGAATAGCGCGTGTGTCCGTGCTTGCCGTAGGGCCCCCAGCCGATCAGCGGCGCGGCGATGCCCTCGACGGGGCGGAACACGTCGACATGGATCACGGCGCCGTCCGGCAAGGTGACCGCGACATCCTTCTCGTAGAGGACGTCACCGATCTGCTTTGCCTCATAGGCAGGGGGAGTCGCGCCGCGCGCTTCCGGCGCGGTATGCGGCGGTCGGAATCGATATTCGAATGTCGTCACGCCTCCTCCCTGTTCTCGCGCCTGTTGCCGGCGCGTTGAAGCGATCATATGGCGGCTCCGCTGTAAAGTATACATGGCGCGCCGTCCGGAGAATGGCAATCCGCGTTCCGGATCTGCGATACTTCTCCGATATCATTTGGCGTTTCAAGCGTTTTCTCGGTTCGCGTCGCATTGTCGCGACCGGGCGGTCTCCGCCCAAATGCATACACGATTCCGTTAGAGAAACGGCGTGATCAGTATCTTCGCTGCAATCGCGCCGAGCAGAACGAGGATCAGCTTGTCGAATGTCTCGCGCGGGACATGGCGCGCAAGCCACGCGCCCACCGGCATGAAGCCAAGCAGCAGGGCAAGCGCCGCGATGCCATGGAGCAGGATTTTCCAAGAGAGCAGACCGAGGCCGGCCAGGGTTGGTCCCTGAATGATCGACATCAGTATGAAGAAGACCGAGATCGTCGCGATGAAGGTCGGCCTTTCAAGCTTCATCGCGCTCATGAAGGTGATCGAGACCGGGGCCGAGAGGCCGGCCGCGCCCTGCAGCATGCCGCCGGCAAAACCGGCCGGGCCCGCGAGAAGCAGTCCGCGCGAATAGGAGAGAACCCAGTCGGCGCGGAGCAGACGGAAGGCGATGTACAAAAGCACGACGAGACCGACCACGGTCAAAAGGATGTCCGGCGGGATGTAGGCGAGCATGAAGGAGCCGACCAGGGCGCCGAGCGCGCCGCCGGCGGCGAACAGGGTGGTGAAGGCGCGCGGGAGCATCCGGTCGCGGTATTGCCACCACTGCGAAAGATTGGTGATCAGGTTGGGGATGACGAGGACCGCGACGGCATAGCGGACGTCGAAGATCAGCGAGAGAGCGGGAATGGCGAGAACAGGCGCGCCCGCGCCGATCGCTCCCTTGAGAATGCCGCCGCCGGCCAGCGCCAGCGCCGCGAGGAAAAGTTCCAGTTCAAAACTCAATTGTCGAAATTCCCAAATGATGAGATTTTTTCACGAAGGGCTGGATAATTCCAGCCGGGCGTGCTTGCTGCATGACGCGTTATCAATCCGGCGGAGGAGCCGGATGAAGCCGGGGAGGATACCAGATGCATGTTGCGATGACGGGTGCTGCGCACGGAATTGGTGCGGCGTCGGCGGCAAGGCTGAAGGGGCAGGGCGCCTTCATCACCGCTTTCGATATCGAGAAGCCGGCGGCGCATGTCGATCGATGGATCCAGGTCGACATGTCCGATCCGGCTGCCATCGCCGCTGCTGCCGCCAAGGCTGACGGCCCATTCGACGTACTCGTCAATTGCGCGGGCGTGCCGCCGCGGCCGGGCCTCGAGGCCAAGGTCCTTGCCGTGAACGCTTTCGGACTTATCGCCATGACAAAGGCGCTGTTGCCGAAGCTGAAGGACGGCGCGTCCATCGTCAGCCTCGCATCTAAGGCCGGATCGCGGTGGCGGGAGAATATCGACCAGGTCAAGGCGCTGCTTGCTCTGCCCGGGGGCGATGCATTGCCAGACTTCGTGGCGGCGCAAGACATCGATCCCGTGCGTTCCTACGATTTGTCGAAGGAGGCCGTCATCGTCTGGTCGATTTCTCAGGTCGAGCCGCTGATCGCGCGAGATATCCGCATCAATACGGTTAGTCCGGCGGCGGTGGAAACCCGCATTCTCGACGATTTCGTCACCGCTTTCGGCGACCGGGCGACCCGAATGATGGCGCGCACCCGCCGGTCCGGACGGCCGGAGGAGGTGGCTGAGGTCGTCGCTTTCCTTGCCTCTCCGCAGAGCAGCTGGATCAAGGGTGTCGACATGCCCGTCGATGGCGGGACGGCCGCGCTGCTCGCCGCGGATGCGATCGGGCTCGATCACTAGGCGAGGCCGGCGGCGCGGGTCAGGATGGCCTTGGCGTCCGATGGTGGCACGTCGCCGCGCCACACAACGAACTGGTCCGGGCGGACGAGGATCATACGCGCCTGCAGCTTTTCGCGCCCGTCCGCACAGCTGTCGCGGATGACGGTCAGCGGAACGCCGAGTTCGGTTGCCGCGGTTTCGAAGCCGGCCACGGTATCGTCGTCCACGTCGAGCGCGATCAGCGTAAAACCGGTACCGAGTTCCTCGAAGATGTTCTTTCCGGACGACAGTGATTGCGGCGCGAGGTGATGGCCCGGGCGAGCCGCGAACTCGTGGTGTCCGACCGCGCTGCTTACGCCGCCTTCCGGTCCGAAGACGACCGGAGAGCCCTCGTAATTCGGTTCATAGGACTGTACTTCCGCCGCACCCTGCTCGCGTTTCTTCCATTCGGTCTCAAATGTTTCGCGGTCCTTTTCGGGGTCGTGGGTTTCGAGGAAGGCGCGGTCTTCCTCGATGAAGTTCTCGATGAAGTCGGATGCCGTCGACGCGAAGACCGGCCGGCGTTCGAGGTCATAGCTGTCGAGCAATGTCTCGCCACCCCAGCCCTGCAACGCGGCGGCGAGTTTCCAACCCAGATTGCGGGCGTCCTCGAAGCCGTTGTTCACGCCGAAGCCGCCATAGGGCGGATGGCTGTGGGCGGCGTCGCCGGCGATGAAAACGCGTCCCTTGCGGTACTCGTCCGCGACCGCGATGCGCAGGTCCCAGAAGCCGATATGCTCGAATTCGACCGGAAATTCCGCGCCCGCGGCGCGGTGCAGGAGGCCGGCGAAATCGAAATTGTCTTTCGTCGTCCCCATCGGCACCGGGGCGTGGAAGAAGAATGTCGAACCGAGATCGACGCGGCCGAAGAACAGCCAGTAGCCGTTCAGGTCCGGATGCAGCACGTTGTAGAATGACTTGCCGGGATAGCGCTTCAGGAAATTATGGAGTGTCTCGGAGCGGAACACGAGCAGGACCATCAGTTTGTCGTGGTCGCGCCGGGTCTGGGACATGCCCGCTTCCTCGCGGATGACCGAATGGCTGCCGTCGCAGCCGACGGCATATTTCGCGCGTAGGCTTCGGCGCGCCGTGCCATTGCGCTCGGCAATGGTCACCGAGACGCCGTCGGCGTCCTGTTCCACCGTTTCGCCCGACCAGCCATAGAGGATTTCAATCGCGGGGATCTGCGCGGCGCGTGCGCGCAGAACTTCCTCGGTGGCGTATTGGGGCAGGCGCTCGTTGTCGGTGAAATAATAGGGACGGACGAGTTCGCGCTTCAGCCAGTCATAGTGGTATTCGCCGAGTAGCGTCTTGTAGGCGGTGAGGCCGCCGATACCATATTCCGGCGGGACGGTGCGGGCGGCGCGCAATTCCTTTTCCGCATTCCAGAAATGGAAATGCTCCATCGTGCGCTGGTTGAGGTTCTGCCCCTTGGGAATCGGCTGGGGCTTCTCGTAACGCTCGACGACGGTGACCGGCACGCCACGCTGGCCTAGCTCGATCGCAAGGCCCATGCCCACCGGTCCGCCGCCGACGATGACGACATCGGTATCGAATTCGCTCATCGGATCGATCAGGCCTTCAGATCAAGGCCGAGCAGCGTCGCCGCATTGTCCTGGAAGATCTTGCGGCGCAATTCCTCGGAGATGTCCATTTCCTCGATGATGCGGATGGTCTCGCGGATATACATCGGGCCGGCTTCCGGATCGAAGGGCGCGTCGGAGGCGAAAACGACGTGGTCCTCGCCGAAGAACTCGATCGCGTGCTCGATCGCCTTGCGGGAACCGAAGGAGGCCGTGTCCGCGTAGAAATCCTTGAAATATTCGAGATGCGGACGCTTCAGAGCCTTGCGCACCGCGGCGAGATCGCGGTCGGTCGTACGCGCGCCCATCTGGTCCCAGCCGGGACCGACGCGCCCCTCGAAAAACGGCACCATGCCGCCGGCGTGGTGCGTGATGACCTTGAGGCCCGGATATTTGTCGAAAAAGCCGGAAAATACCATGCGAGCCATCGCGGCGGAGGTTTCGTAGGGCCAGCCGAAGGTCCACCAGATCTCGTATTCCGAGCGGGTCTCGGAAAGATAGTCGGGGAAGTTCGCGCCGCGGGCCGGGTGCATCCAGACCGGCTTCCCGGCTTCGCCGAGATAGGCGAAGAAATCCGAGAACTCGGGTGCGTCGAGCGGCTTGCCCTTGACGTTGGTGAAGATCTGGATGCCGGACGCACCGGCTTCCTCGATGGCGCGGCGGGCTTCCGCGATGGCGCCGGCCGGGTCAGTCATGACCGCGGTCGCGATGAAGGCCGGAAAGCGCTCGGGATATTTGGCGCAGAGGTCGGCCATCGAGTCGGTGCCGATACGCGACAGTTCCAGCGCCTGCGGCGCTTCGGCCACGTGTTCCAGCGGCGGCGAGGCCAGCGACAGGACCTGGCAGTAGTCGGGGCCGAACATGTCCATCACCTCGAAGCGGCGATCGAGATCGGTCATCATCGGCACGGCTTCGGATCGCCGGGTGATGTCGGAGGTCGATCCGATAAGATCGATCAGGGCATCGTGGAACGGCTTCGGCCAGATGTGGTTGAAAATGTCGATCTTCTTCATGGTGTGCTCCCTGGATGGTTTTGGCTGATAGGTTTGTGTGAGGTCAGTCCGCGTCGGCCGATCCGGCGATGCGGTCTCGTGTGAGGTATCCGCTGATTTCGGCCGCGGAGCGGGACAGGCTTTCGCCGATCTCGACAGTGTCGAACCGGGCCGCTTCGTCTACCGGCATCGACAGGCACAGAGCGGCTATCGGGCCGCTGCCTCCGTCGAAGAGCGGCGCGGCAATGCCGACGATACCGGGCGTGACTTCGCCATGCGCTATCGCGTAGCCGGTCCGCCGCACTTGGCGAAACACTTCGAGAACCGCGTCAAGATCCTCGCCAAGGCCGGCATCCTGCAGGCCTTCCAGATTGGCGGTGACGATGGGCAGCAGCTTTCGGCGTGGCAGAAAGGCGATGATGGCGCGGGAGATGGCCCCACGGGCCAGCGGCATCGGGCGGCCGCGCGGATAGCTGGTCTTCAAATCGGGTGACGAGCATTCCGAAGCGACGCAGAGCAGCTTGTGTCCGTACCAGCGCACAACGAGCGCCGTCCCGGGGTATGCCGCGGCGATCTTTTCGAGATGCGGCTGCGCATGGACGACAAGCCGGTCCGAGCTGCGCATCAGGAAGTCCATCTCGACCACACGCGGCCCGAGCGTGAAGCCGCCTGACGGCATCGAGGTGAGGAAGCCCGCTTCCTTGAGCGTTTTCAGATAGCGATAGAGCGTCGGACGGCTATAGCCGAGCGCATCCATCATTTCGTCCGGAGACCATTCGAGACGCTGTTCGCTGAACAGGTCCAACAAAGCGATAACACGTTCGAGGCTGTTGCGGATGGCCATGGACTAGATCCCGGCTCGCAGGCTGACGCGATGACTGCGCATGATTTCCTCCCGTCTCGCACCGAATCCTAATTCGATGTATGGACGGAAATCTCTATATTTGAGATTTCATGCCGTGGCTACCGCTTCGGCGGTAATCCGGACTCTAAGCCGATTGCTTGATCTGCGCCGGCTTTTCACCAGCCGCTTCGCGCATCAGCGTGCCGATCTCACCCAGCGTTCTCGCGCTCGGTCCCTGAAGCTGCATGGCGTTTTCGAGGATTTCCATAACATGGGCCGGCACTTCGCGCGCCAAATTGGACACCGGCAGCGGGCAGGCGACCAGGAAACCCTGGATTTCCGAGCAGCCCATGGTCACAAGGCGCTGGAGCTGTTCCGCCGTTTCGACGCCCTCTGCGACGACGGACATGCCGAGGCCCGCGGAAAGCCGAAGTATGGTGTCGATGATATGGAGGGCGTTCGACGCCTCGTTCATCTCGCGAATGAAGGACTGGTCGATCTTGATCGTGTCGAAGGGAAAGCGGTTCACGTAGCTCAACGACGAATAGCCGGAGCCGAAATCGTCCAGCGCGACCTGCACGCCGAGCGACTTCAGCTCGGTCAGCAGTGCGACCGCCTTGTCGGCATTGTCGATGAACAGGCTTTCCGTGACTTCGAGTTCAAGCCTCGAGGGTGACACGCCGGTGGTTTCGAGAACACGGCGAACCGTGTCGGCGAAGCCCTTGCCGCGGAACTGGCGCGGGCTGACATTGACGCTGACGCGGGCGTCGCCGAGATGTTCGACCGCTGTTTCGCAGGCCTTGCGCAACGCCCATTCGCCGAGGCTGACGATGATGTTCGACTGTTCGGCGACCGGAATGAACTCTGCCGGCGAGATCCGGCCCTCGACCGGGTGGTCCCAGCGCAAGAGCGCCTCATAACCGATGATCGAACGGGACGCGACATCGAGGCGCGGCTGGAAATACAGTTCGAACTGTTCCTCGCTGACCGCGATCTTGAGATCTTCCTCCAGCTTCTGGCGGTTGCGCAGTTCCTCTCCCATTCCCGGTTCGTAGACCGCATAGGTATTGCGGCCGTTATTCTTGGCGGCATAGAGGCTGACGTCGCAGTGCTGGAACAGCGTTTCCGCATCGCTTGCGTCGCGCGGCGCGATGGCGACGCCGATCGATGCGCCCGGCCGGATCGTGTCGCCGGTTGGCAGATGCACCGGCTCGGAGATCGCATAAAGCAGGCGATGGGCAAGGTCCGCGGCCTGGTTCGGGAAGTCGATGCTCGCCTGAATAAAGGCAAACTCATCGCCGCCGAGGCGTGCCACGCAATCGCCGGGCCCAGCGGCGCTGCGCAATCTTTCGGCGACAGCCGTGATCACGGCGTCGCCCGAGGGATGGCCGTGCAAATCATTGATGTTCTTGAACTGGTCGAGATCGATCAGCAGCAGCGCGGTGGACGCGGATTCCGGCGACAGATGGTCGAGGAGTTCGCGCAGGCGCTGGTTGAAATGAGACCGGTTCGGCAGATCGGTCAGCGGATCGTGCATGGCGAGATGATAGATTCGCGCTTCCGCCTTCTTGCGCTCCCTGAGGTCGGCGAAGGCCAGGACCTGTGTCTTGTTGCCCGAATACTCGATGCTGCGGCAGCGGAATTCGACCGGCACCCGATCGCCATCGGACGGCTGGATGCCGGACTCTGCCGGGCGTTCGGCGTCTTCCTTCAGATGCGACACGGCGCCCGGCCAGTCGGTGGCGGGAAAAAGCGATTTGACCGAGCGACCGCGCAATTCTTCGGCCGGAAAGCCGAACAGTTTTTCAGCGGCGGAATTGGCGTCGATCACGCGGTGTTCGCTGGCAAGCACGATCGCCTCGAACGTGGCGTCGGCAAAAGCGGCGAGGCGGTTGGCTTCCTCGGCCGTCCGGCGCATTTCGGTGTCGCGCCAGCGCTTGGTCTCGGTTTTCTCGAGATTGTCCATGAGGTCGTTGAAGGCGACGGCGAGCTCCTCGGCATCGTCTCCCTGTCGCGATTCCAGCCTGACCGAAAGGTCGGCGTCGCCGCGGATCAGCGAGCGCATGGCTTCTTCGACATGCGCCGTGCCGATCAGCGCGTCGTGCTCGCCGATATTGAGGCCGCGGATCTCGGTATCGCGGTCGACGCGCACGGCGGCCAGCTTGTTGAGGACAAGTACCATGACGAAACCGGTGCCGAAGGCCCATGCGAAGTTCGTCACCACGCCGATTAGCTGGATGGTGAACTGGCCACTATGCGAACCGGCCGGCAGGGCGGATTCGGGCGCCAGCAGCGCAAGCGCCAGGGTTCCGAAGACACCGGCAAACGCATGCGCGCCGACCGCGCCGACCGCGTCGTCAACGCGGAAGCGCTTTTCCAGAATCGTGTTGGCCCAGGAGGTGATCAGGCCGCCACCGGTTCCGATCACGACAGCCGCCCAGGGATCGACGACGTGGCAGCCGGCGGTGATCGCGACGAGGCCGCCGATCATGCCGTTGGTGGCGCGTTCCGGATAGGCCGAGCCTTCGCGAAAATGGAACCATGCATAGGCGACTCCGCCGCCGGCGGCGCCCGCGAGGATCGTGTGAAGCACGATCGTGGCGACAGCAGGTGTCGCGGCCAGGGTCGAGCCGCCGTTGAAGCCGATCCAGCCGACGAAAAGCAGCAGCGTGCCGGCAGCCGTCAGGACCGGGCTGTGGCCGGTAAAGCGAACCGGCCGTCCCGCCTTGTCAAAACGTCCCTCGCGGGGTTTGAGGATGAGGCAGGCGGCCAGCGCGATCCATCCGCCGGTCGCATGGACAACGGTGGACCCGGCGAAATCGACATAGCCCATATTGGCGAGCCAGGCGCCGCTATTGTCGCCGCGGGCAGAGCCCCAGGCCCATTGCACGAAGACCGGATAGATCACCGCAGCCGTCAGGCCGCTCAATACGACATAGGCGCTCAGCTTCATGCGCTCGGCGACCGCGCCGGAAATGATGGTCGCCGCGGTGCCGCAGAACATCACCTGGAAGATGAAGAAGATGGCGTCATGCGCGCTAATATCGTTGAGAAACAGGAGCTTCGTATCGAAGCCGACCGGCAAGTCCGCCGAAGACGGGGCGAAGCCGATCATGAAGCCGACCGTGTAGAAGGCGAGGACGGCAAAGGCGAAGTCGAGCAGGTTCTTCTGCGCAACATTGACCGCGTTCTTCGTGCGCACGGAGCCTGCTTCGAGTAGCAGAAAGCCGATCTGCATGAGCAGGACGAGACCGGCCGCGACGAGGATCCAGGTGGAATCAAGCCGCGCCGCAATGTCGGCGATGGAGAGTTCTGCCGCGTTCGCGGACCCTCCGGCGGCAAACAGAATAAGGATTGCAGGCAGCGCTCGAAACAGCAGCGGCATGAGAATAGTCCCCTGTATCCGCAAGAGAATACAGGCGATCCATCGCCACTTGGTTAAATCGCGCTGCGCTGCAGCAATTCAGATAAACTACGGATAATATTTGGTATCCTGCCGTAACGGAAGTGCAGGAGGCCGGATTGGCATGATGAGCGAAAGTTTTTCCGCCTGCGTCAGATCCAGGATGCGTACAAGCGCGCCGGTAACAGCATTTCCAGGAAATGGATGGTGGGCGATACTGGGATTGAACCAGTGACCCCTCCCGTGTGAAGGGAGTGCTCTCCCGCTGAGCTAATCGCCCGACCTAGCGTGGAAGCGCGGATATAGTCTGCGCTTCTCGGCAAAGTCAACTGGTGCCGATCGGAGTGCCGGGAATGTCACGATCAAGGGCGAAACTGGACACATAAGCCCGGTATTCGGGCATACGCGCCGGGTGGCGAATCGTCCCGCCATGCTTTCTATCGTCTCTTCGTTAGCGCTGGTCGAGCAGATCGAGGGCGAAAGAGGGGGTGAGGGCGGCGTAACTCGAAATCACGCGACTGGGTGCGAACTCGCTGACATGGCGATCCGTGTAACCGAAGTCGACCGCCACCACCGGAACATGGGCGGCCTGTGCCGTCAGAATGTCGGTTTCGCTGTCGCCCACCATGATCGCCTTGCGCGGATCGCCGCCGGCCATGTCGATCGTGCCGGTCAAATGGGCCGGATCGGGCTTGCGGACAGGGAAGGTGTCCTGGCCGCAGATTGCCGAAAAAAGCGTGTCGATGCCAAGCGCTTTCAGCAGGCGCACGGCATAGGCTTCGAGCTTGTTCGTGCAGACCGCCGCGACATACCCTTCAGCCTGCAAGGCGGTAATGGCCTCGAGCACGTGGTCGTAAGGGCGTGACGCACCCGGCATCGTATCCTGATAATAGGCAAGGAAGTGGCGCATCAGTTCATCGAGCGTTTCCTTGCCGGGATGCTCGTGGCCGGATGCTTCATATGCCCTTTCGAGCATCACGCGCGCGCCAAAGCCGACATGTTTGCGAAAGCCGTCATCGGCGATCGGACCAAGTCCCACATGCGACAAGGCGTGGTTCATGCTGGCAAGCAGGTCCGGGGCGGTGTCGACAAGCGTGCCATCGAGGTCGAAGACGATGATCGGCGGTTTCATGAGAGTCTCGCGTTCCGTTCCTGATAGTCGCATCGGGGTAGTGGCCAATCGCGCGCAAAGCAATGCGCTTGAATCCGGTGACGGCGGATTGCCGGTTGGCTCGGAGGCGGCGGCGTGATAACCGGACCCGAAAAAACAGGGTCGCACTTTCTTTATGTCCCAGGACGAACTGAAAACCGCCGCGGCGCGTGCAGCGCTCGCTCATGTCGAGGACGGCATGAAACTCGGCATCGGCACCGGCAGCACTGCCGAGGCATTTGTTCACTTGCTGGCCGAAAAGGTCGGGGATGGCATGCGCGTGGTCGGCGTGCCGACGTCAGAACGCACGGCGCGGCTTTGCCTCGAACTCGGTGTTCCGCTGACCTCTCTGGATGAGGAGCCGCGGCTCGATCTTTGCATTGACGGCGCGGATGAAATCGATCCTGCGCTGAACCTGACCAAGGGCGGCGGCGGCGCTTTGCTGCGCGAAAAGATCGTCGCGTTCGCATCGGCGAAGATGATCGTGATCGCCGATGAGAGCAAGCTCGTCGACGCGCTTGGCGCATTTGCCCTGCCGATCGAGGTCAATCCCTTCGGCCTCGAAGCAACGCGGCTGGACGTGCAAAACGCCTATCGCGATCTCGGCTATTCGGGCGAGCTGCGCCTCAGGGTACGCAGCGGTGACGCGTTCGAAACCGATGGAGGGCATTACATTCTCGACGCATCTTTCGGCCACATTTCAAACCCAAAGGCTTTGTCCGACGCGCTCCATGCGATACCGGGTGTGGTCGAGCACGGCATGTTCATCGGAATGGCGTCACTCGCCATCGTCGCGGGAAGCGGCGGCATCCGGGAACTGACGGCGCGGGGGTGACAAGACTGCGCCGCGCGTGGAAATTGAGGAAACGAACCGTCCAGGGAATCGGAGTTGATTGAAATCATGAATTTTCAGCTAGCCAAAACTGCCCGCGGCATGGTTGCCGGATTGGCGCTCGCATGTGCGGTCTCGTCCGCTGCGATGGCGCAGGATATTTCCGAGTCGCATTTCGCCGCCGCCCGCGACGCGCTTGCGGCGATCCAGGCGACCGATGTCTACGACAATATCCTGCCGACTGCCGCCGAGGCGCTGAAGACGCGGCTGATCGCAAACAATATCGATCTCGAGGCGGAAGTCTCGGAGATTGTCGACGAACAGGCCTTTGCCCTGGTGCAGCGCCGCGCCGACCTCGAAAACGAGGCGGCGCGCGTATATGCGTCTGCGTTCACCGAAGAGGAACTGAAGGCAATTTCCGCGTTCTACACCACCGATGCGGGCAAGAAGCTCCTGTCCGCGGGGCCGATCGCGACGCGTGAAATCGCCAAGGCGGCCCGCATTTGGACCGCCGGCATCGAGCGCGATCTTCTGGAGAACGTTTCGAAGGCTCTCAACGATGCTGGCCTGCGCGCCAACACCGCGGAGGGTGGTGACGCGCAAACCGGCGGCAACTGAAACCAGCCGCTTGCCGAAATGCGAAGGCCCGGTTGAATTGCCGGGCCTTTTGTTCTTCTCCAGCATTCTTTAATCCGAAACAGATTCTGAAATCGCGGCCCGGCCGCGCAGCGGAGTGTCTCCATGACGCAGTACGACTACGATCTATTTGTCATTGGCGGCGGATCGGGCGGCGTGCGCGCCGCGCGCCTCGCCGGCGGTCTCGGCAAGCGCGTCGGGCTTGCGGAGGAATACCGCATGGGCGGCACCTGCGTCATTCGCGGCTGCGTGCCGAAGAAGCTTTTCGTCTATGCCTCGCAATATTCCGAGCATTTCGAGGATGCGCCGGGCTATGGTTGGACGGTTGGCGACACGGCGTTCGATTGGCCCACGCTGATCGCCGCCAAGGATCAGGAAATCGCCCGGCTGGAAGGCCTTTACCGCAAGGGACTGGAAAGCGCCGGCGTGACGATCCACGAGACGCGGGCGCGACTCGTGTCCCGCCATGAAGTGTTGCTCGAAGCAACCGGCGAGACGATCACGGCAGATCAGATCCTTGTCGCGGTCGGCGGTCATCCGAAGCTTCATGACGCGCTTCCCGGCCATGAATATTGCATCACCTCCAACGGCGCTTTTCATCTGGAAGAGCTGCCGAAGGCCATCGTCATCGAGGGCGGCGGTTATATCGCGGTCGAATTCGCGAATATCTTCCACGGCCTCGGCGTCGACACCACGCTGGTCTATCGCGGCATGAAGATCCTCGGCGGGTTTGACGAGGATTTGCGCGATCACCTGCAGGACACGATGATCGCCAAGGGGATCAGGATCGTCTGCCATCAGGTGCTCGAGAAGGTGTCGAAGCGCGATGACGGGCGACTGGAAGGCCGGCTCTCGGACGGCGAAACGCTCCTGGCCGACCAAATCATGCTGGCGATCGGGCGCGTGCCAAACACCGGCAGGTTGGGTCTTGATCACGCCGGTGTCGAGACCGATCAGCGCGGCGCGATCGTGGTCGACGCCTTTTCGCGCACCAATGTCGACAACATCTGGGCGGTCGGCGACGTGACGAACCGCGTGCAGCTGACGCCGGTCGCCATCCACGAGGCGATGTGCTTCCTCGAAACCGCCTTCAAGGACAACCCGACCGAGCCGGATTACGAAACGATCGCGACCGCTGTCTTTTCACAGCCGGAAATCGGCACGGTCGGGCTGACCGAGCACCAGGCTGCTGAAAAATACGAGGAGCTGGAAGTCTATCGCGCCAGTTTCCGCCCAATGCACAACATCCTGCCGGGCCGTGACGAGAAGATGCTGATGAAGCTGATCGTCGATGCAGCGAGCCGCGTGGTCGTTGGCGCACATATCATCGGGCCGGGGGCCGGCGAGATGTCGCAATTGCTGGGCATTTCGCTGAAGGCGCGTTGTACGAAAGACGATTTCGACGCGACGATGGCGGTGCATCCGACGGCTGCCGAAGAACTGGTGACCATGTACAAGCCGACATACATCGTGAAGAACGGTGCCCGGGTCGACTGACCCGCGCCCTTGAATGTGCCGCGAGGTCCATCCTATGTCTTGGGGAAACGACGAAAAGCCCCAAGACATGGATGTAATGACCCCCGAGCAACTCGACACGATATTCCTGGCCGCGCAGAAAGGCGACCTGTTCGCCTATTTCGGCTACGGATCGCTGGTGAACCGAGATACCCACCGTACCGAAATCTACGGCGCGGTCCGGGCCAGGGTTCGCGGTTGGCGCCGTCACTGGCAGGGCCGGCCGCAGCATGGCGACAATCCGATCTCGCTGCTCAGTGTCAAGGCTGAAAGCGATCCGGGCCATGAACTCCCGGGGCTCCTCGTGTTCGACCGTATCGAAAATCTCGATGCGCTGGACGAGCGGGAATTCAACTATCACCGGCGTACCGTCGATGCGGAAGCGATCATGCTTCCCGTCGAAATGTCGCTGGAGGTTCCGGTCTTCATCTATGAGGGCAAGCCCGAAGTAGCGCCGGACACCGATCACGCCATCCTGCAGAGCTATCTCGACGCCGTGCTGCAGGGTTATCTTCTCGAATATGGGGAAGACGAGGTGAGGCGCTTCATCGCCGACACGCATGCTTTCGATCACACGCCAATCATCCGCGACCGGCACGAACCGCGCTACATGCGACCCGTCACGTTGCGCGACCATGAGGCGGAGCTGTTCGACGAAGCGCTCGCCGCTCATGGCGTGAAATACCGCGAAATGGCCTGACGGGGTCGCTCCCGCGTCGAATACAGGCTGGCATCCGGGGGCGCTTTCCCTTATAGGAGCGCGGCGGCCCGGGCTGCATCGATTGAAAGCCCCGCCGTTTCTCGAACCAGAAATGCAAATGCGAGTAAGTACGATGGCACAGACGTGGACCCCTGACAGCTGGAGAGCAAAGCCAATCCTGCAGGTCCCGGCCTATCCGGACCAGAAAGTCCTGGACGAGGTCGAGGGCCGTCTGCGCACGTATCCGCCGCTGGTTTTTGCAGGCGAAGCTCGGGCGCTAAAGAAGCATCTGGCCGAGGTCAGCGAAGGCAATGCTTTTCTGCTCCAGGGGGGCGATTGCGCCGAAAGCTTCGCCGAACATGGCGCGGACAATATCCGCGACTTCTTCCGCGTCTTCCTGCAGATGGCTGTTGTTCTGACCTTCGGCGGCTCCAAGCCGGTCGTCAAGGTCGGCCGCATCGCGGGCCAGTTCGCGAAACCGCGTTCTTCGGATTTCGAGAAACAGGACGGCACGGAACTGCCTTCCTATCGCGGCGATATCATCAACGGCATCGACTTCACGCCGGAATCGCGCATTCCCGATCCGAACCGCCAGGAAATGGCCTACCGGCAGTCGGCCGCGACGCTGAACCTTTTGCGCGCTTTCGCGCAGGGCGGCTTCGCCAACCTGGAGAACGTGCATCAGTGGATGATGGGCTTCGTCGGCGACAGCCCGCAGGGCGAACGTTACGAGGCGCTTGCCGACCGGATCTCCGAGACCATGGATTTCATGCGCTCCATCGGGATCACGTCCGAAAGCTACGCCCGGTTGCGTGAGACCGATTTCTATACCAGCCACGAGGCGCTGCTGCTCGGCTATGAGGAAGCGCTGACCCGCGTCGATTCCACCTCCGGCGACTGGTACGCCACCTCCGGCCACATGATCTGGATCGGCGACCGCACCCGTCAGGCGGATCATGCGCATATTGAATTCTGCCGCGGCATCAAGAACCCGATCGGACTCAAATGCGGCCCGTCGCTGCAGGCTGACGATCTGGTCAATCTGATCGACATTCTCAATCCGACCAATGAGCCGGGCCGGCTGACGCTGATTGCCCGCTTCGGCCATGACAAGGTGGAAGAGCATCTTCCGCGCCTGATCCGGGCCGTGGAACGCGAAGGCAAGAAGGTCGTCTGGTCCTGCGACCCGATGCACGGCAACACGATCACGGCCAATGGCTACAAGACGCGGCCCTTCGAGCGCGTGCTTTCGGAGGTCGAGAGCTTCTTCGATGTCCACCGTGCCGAGGGCACCTATCCGGGCGGCATCCATGTCGAAATGACCGGAAAGAATGTCACCGAATGCACCGGTGGCGCACGCGCCGTCTCGGCTGACGAATTGCAGGATCGGTATCACACGCATTGCGACCCGCGGCTCAATGCGGATCAGGCGCTGGAACTGGCTTTCCTGATCGCGGAGAACCTGAAGGCCGGCCGCAACGGCAATGGCGAAAAGAGACTTGCGGTCAACGCCTGATTTCGGGCCTTAAACGGTCGCATATCGGCTATCCAAATCTGCGGGGGCGATCCATGATCGCCCCTGTTTGTTTGTGGGGAAAGCGATATGGAGAACAGGAAAGGCCAGTGCCATTGCGGCGCCGTGACCTTCGACGTCACCGGCCCGGTGCGCGAAGTGATCTATTGCCATTGCGAGCAATGCCGCAAGCAAAGCGGTCATATCATTGCCGCGACGGCCTGCCGGGATGACCAGCTGTCGGTGTACGTCGCGGAAAACCTGACCTGGTATGCCGCCTCGGACACGGCCAGGCGCGGCTTCTGCAAGACCTGCGGATCGCATCTTTTCTGGAAGGCGAATGGAAGCGACGCGACTTCCATCATGGCCGGTTCATTCGAAAAGCCGTCAGGTCTCCACTCGGGTCATCATATTCACGTGGCCGACAAGGGCGACTACTACAACATCGCCGACGGCCTGCCGCAATTCGCGCAGCGATGAAGCTGCGTTTCAAATTGTTGAACGCAAAGTCTCTGTCTGTCCACTCGTTCCTTCGGCCGTTTCATATTATCTGCGGCTCAAAGGAGAGTCATCATGACCACCATGCCCAGTATCTTCGTGTCCCATGGCGGACCGAATGTCGTTATCGAGCCTTCGGAAGCGCGTGACTTCCTCAAGAGCCTTGGATCGCTGCTGCCCAAACCCAAGGCCATCGTGATGGTGTCGGCGCATTTCGAGACAGAAGGCCCTGTCGTCGTCACCGATCCGCATCCAGCCATGATCTACGATTTCGGCGGGTTTCAGCAGGAACTCTACGAGATGGTCTATGCGGCGCCCGGCGAGCCGGAACTCGCAATGCGGATCGCTCACATGCTGGCTGACGCTGGTCTTGATCCCCGAGTCGCGCCTGAGCGCGGCTATGACCATGGCGCCTGGAACACGATGATCCTGGCATGGCCGGATGCGGATATTCCGGTTGTGCAGGTCTCCATCGATCCGAACCGGGACGCCGCCTATCACTACGCCCTCGGCAAGGCGCTTGCACCTTTGCGTGAGGAAGGCATCCTGCTGATCGGGTCGGGCCATATCACCCACAATCTGCGCGCCATCTTCGCGTCGATGCGTTACGGGAAGAACCCCGATCCCGAATTGCCGCACAGGATCGAGGCTTTCACCGACTGGTTCGCGGAGCAGTTCGAGAAGGGCGATCGCGAAGCCATCCTCGATTGGCGCGAACGCGCGCCCTTCATCGCGGACAACCATCCGACTGACGAGCACTTGTTGCCGCTGTTCTTCGCTTACGGCGCTGCGGGAGATGCGCCCAAGCCGGAACGCGCCCATCATTCGCGCCAATACGGCTTTTTTGCCTGGGATTCCTGGTTCTTCCACTAATCGCCCTTGAAGCGGCCGACGGAAAAGACACATTGGCGCAATGACAGAAATTTCTCCCGAACTCACACTCGGCCGGCGCGCGAATCTGCCAGCCGATCTGCGCTACATGTTCGACCGGTATCCGCGCGACGAGTGGCAGACGCACGCCAATCTCGGCGGCATGGCACAGTTCTGGCTGCAGCGGCACGACATGTTTCGCGAAGTCGGCGGCATGCTCACGCAGTCGGTTTCGCAATACAGGGAAGGGGAACTCGAGGCGCAGCCCTTCGCGCAATTTTTCGTGCCGCGTCTTCGGTTCTTCCTGCAGCAATTGCACGGCCATCACCAGATCGAGGACATGCATTATTTCCCCGTCTTCGTTCAGGCGGAAACGGGATTGAAGCGCGGTTTCGACCTTCTCGACAGCGACCACCACGTAATCCACGACGCATTGGAGCGCAATGCGCAGGGCGCCAATGAATTTCTCGGCAAGCTGGGAGAGGGGCGCGATGCGGCGCGTTTCGCCGCCGACACCTATGCAGGCGATACGGAAGGTCTTGTCGCGATGCTGTTGCGCCACCTGGAGGACGAGGAAGACCTGATCATTCCGGTCATTCTCGATCGCGGCGAGGACACGCTCGGGCTGATGTAGCTTCAGGCCTCGGCCATCGCGCTTTCGAAATCGTCGAAAATCAGGCTGTCCATGTGCTTCATGCCCCATCCGTCATAGATGCGGCGGTCGACGGGTTTCTCCGCCATAATGACAATGCCCGTATGGCGGTTGTCTGCCCTGATCTTGTTCATCAGACTGGTAACGTCGTCCTTGTCGCCTTCGAGAATCTGGGCGAACCGCTCGCCGTCATAACCGATGGCGCCGGTGATTTTGAGGAGGGCATTCTTCAAGGCCGCGGCTGCGACTATCCGGTTGACTTCCGCCTTCTCGAGGCCGGGCCGCGCCGAGCTCATATAGTATAGCCTGTACATGGCGTGTGCTCCGCATTTGGTCCCTTCATGGTCATCATGAACCGCCGGGGCCGTTTCGTCGATAAAATATGACGTATCGAATATATTTATTGCGAGCGCCCTTTCGGGTCGCCGCAGCCAATTGCTTTCAATGGAGAATTTGAAACGGACCGGTCGCGTCTCCGGTTTCCTGCGGCATGATTTTAACGTCACTGACGCTGGAATGTGGCGGACCTTGCCACAGCAGTACGACCATGGCGTCCACGGCGTCGTTCGATCCTGACAACAGGGCGACCACCGATCCGTCGCCCTCGTTGCGCACCCATCCTGACAAATCGAGCCTTGTGGCTTGCGACCGTGTCCATGCCCGGAACGAAACGCCCTGCACGCGCCCTGTAATGCGGGCGAGAACTGTTTTCTGCGGACCGTTCATCCTTGCCTGCCCGGATTGCGTTCGAAGACATAACTCGCGCAGAAAAAGAGTCCGGCAAGGAGAAACGGGCCGCCGAGCATCAGGTTGATCCATGGCGGATTGGATAGAAGGGCGAAAGGCGACAAGCCGGCCAGCACGAACAGGATACCGCCTAGCCATGGTTTGCGCCAGGCAATGACAAGGCACGCGATAAGGACGGCGCTCGGCAGCAAATGCATGAAAATAGCCGTGGCGGTCTTATCCCATGGCTGTTCGGACACGGGCACGTCGAGCGCAAACAGCGATATGAACAGAATCCCGGCGAATGCGAGAATGCGTGCAAACCAGGCCAACAACTTCGTCAAGATACTGCGTCCTGTTTTTTACCTTTCGGCGTGGCAATTTCTGATCAAGGTCGCTATATGGACACTAACCGGTTCGGCTTGAGCGCGGAACCGGGCCGTTGTGCGATGTGTCGGAGAGATTTCGTTCTCCGGCTTAATGCTCTCGCGAACCGGCTAGCGTCGGCCTGCATCTCGCGTGCAGCGGAGCGCCTCGCGCGCATCGTCCAGTCCGACGATTTCATCGTTGCCTTTTCATGCCGCCTTGTCGCGGTTGGCCGCGATATCCCGGCGTCGCTCCGTTTGCGGCGCCAGAACACGAACCGAATGAGGAAGCCATTGCAAGTTCTCGTCAGAGACAACAACGTCGACCAGGCCCTTCGGGTCCTGAAGAAGAAATTGCAGCGCGAAGGCGTTTTCCGTGAGATGAAAGCCCGCCGCGCTTATGAAAAGCCGTCCGAAAAGCGCGCCCGCGAAAAGGGCGAGGCCGTTCGCCGCAACCGCAAGGCTGCGCGCAAGCTGGCGCAGCGCGAAGGCCTGCTGCCGGGCCGCAAGCGTCCGGCACCGCGCAGCCGATAAGACATGATTGTCGCCGGGCGCGGATCGCGTGACGATCCGCGCCGGCGCATTCTCCCCGATTGCCCTTGATGGCTTCCCGGGCTAATGCTCGCCCATGAGCCAAGCCCCTGATGTTTTGCGCATCGCCGTCGCGCAATCGAACCCGACCGTCGGCGATATTGCCGGCAATCTTGCCAAGGCACGCGAAGCCCGCGCCGACGCGGCGCGTCACGGCGCCGATCTCGTTCTTTTCACCGAATTGTTCATCTCCGGCTACCCGCCGGAGGACCTCGTCATGAAGCCGGCCTTCCTGGCCGCTTGCGAGAAGGCGGTACGGGAATTTGCCGAGGATACCGCCGATGGCGGCCCGGGCGTCGTGATCGGCGTGCCGCTAGCCCGCGGAACATTGCGGCACAATTCTGTGATGGTGCTCGATGGCGGCACGGTCACGGCCGAGCGCCACAAGGTCGACCTGCCGAATTACGGCGAATTCGACGAGAAGCGGGTCTTCCAGGAAGGCCCGATGCCAGGACCGGTGGATTTCCGCGGCATTCGGCTCGGCATCCCGGTCTGCGAAGATATCTGGGGCGATCTCGGCGTCTGCGAAACGCTGGCTGAGAGCGGCGCGGAGATCCTGCTGGTTCCCAACGGCTCGCCCTACTACCGGGGAAAGATCGATATCCGCCACCAGGTCGTCATACGGCAGGTGATCGAAAGCGACCTGCCGATTCTCTATGCCAACCAACTCGGTGGGCAGGATGAGCTGGTCTTCGACGGTGCGTCCTTCGCCTTCAACGCGGACCGCAAGCTCGCCTTCCAGATGAGCCAGTTCGAGGAGCAGGTGATCGTCACGACATGGCGGCGCGGCGAGGAAGGCTGGTTCTGCGACGAGGGGCCGATGTCGCGCATCCCGGAAGGCGAGGAGGCGGACTACCGCGCCTGCATGCTGGGTCTTCGCGACTACGTCAACAAGAACGGCTTCAAGAGCGTCGTGCTGGGCCTTTCGGGCGGCATCGATTCCGCCATATGTGCGGCGCTTGCGGTCGATGCGTTGGGCGAGGAGCGCCTGCACGCGATCATGCTGCCCTACAAATACACCTCGTCGGAATCGCTGGCCGACGCCGAGATCTGCGCCCAGATGCTCGGCTGCCGCTACGATGTCGTGCCGATCAAGGAGCCGGTCGAGGGGTTCATGTCATCGCTGTCGGAGCTGTTCGAGGGCACCGAAAGCGGTATCACCGAGGAAAACCTGCAGAGCCGGACGCGTGGCACCATCCTGATGGCGGTTTCCAACAAGTTCGGCTCGATGGTCGTGACGACCGGCAACAAGTCGGAGATGAGCGTTGGCTACGCGACGCTCTATGGCGACATGAATGGCGGCTTCAATCCGATCAAGGATCTGTACAAGATGCAGGTCTATGCGCTGGCGCGCTGGCGCAACGCGCACACGCCGCCCGGCGCGCTCGGCCCGACCGGCATGGTCATTCCGCAGAATATCATCGACAAGGAGCCGTCGGCGGAGCTTCGGCCCGACCAGACCGACCAGGATTCGCTGCCGCCTTATCCGGTGCTCGACGACATCCTCGAAAGCCTGGTCGAACACGAGATGGCGGTCGATGACATCGTCGCCCGTGGCCACGCCCGCGACCTGGTCCACCGTATTGAACACCTGCTCTACATCGCCGAATACAAACGCCGGCAGTCGGCGCCGGGCGTGAAGATCACCCGCAAGAATTTTGGCCGCGACCGACGCTATCCGATCACCAACCGGTTCCGCGACCGGACGTAAACGGTACGGATCGTCCCGCGGCGTGATCCCGGTTTAGATTTGAGAAACCTCCCCGAGTCTGCGATCAGTCGGGAATGAGGATGTTCCCGTTCCTGCGCGAAAACGCCCGTTGGCTCGCCGGCGGGTTTCTGCTGACGTTTTTCGCGAGTTACGGCCAGAATTTCTATGTTGCTTTGTCTAGCGGCGGTATTCGCGAGGATCTCGGGCTGAGCCACGGCGAATTCGGCGGGCTCTACATGTTTGCCACGCTGGCGAGCGCCGCAGCGATTCCGTTCGCCGGGCGGTTCGCGGACACGATGCCGATCGAACGCTATGCGGGCCTGGTCATCCTCGGCCTCGGGGCGTGCATGCTGCTACTCGCCAATGCGTGGTCGGCGGTCACGGTCTTCGTCGCGATTGCCGGGCTGCGAATGTTCGGCCAAGGGCTTATGAACCAGACCGCGATGACGGCAATAGGGCGTTGGTTTTCGCTCAACCGAGGCAAGGCGATGTCGACAGCAGCGCTCGGCCACCAGTTCTCCGAGAGCGTCATGCCCATCAGCTTCGTGGCGCTTGCAGCGTTTGCCGGCTGGCGAGAGGCATGGATGATGAATGCCGCGCTCTTCATCCTGATCGTGTTGCCGGCGGTCTTCCTGTTGATGCGAAAGCCGCGCGCGCAATCTGCCGCCGAAGCGGAGTATCGGGACGAGGGGCGGCAATGGGCGTCTGGCGAGATGCTTCGCGATCCGCTGTTCTGGCTGCTGATGCCCGGGCTGATCGCTCCGTCCCTGATCGGGACGACGGTGTTCTTTCACCAGGTCTATCTGACCGAGCTGCGCGGTTGGGCGTTGGCGCAATTCGCCGGCGCGACACCGGTGCTGTCGGTTTTCGCTGTGGTCGCGACATTCGCGACGGGGGTCGTGACGGACCGGTTTCATTCCGCGGTCATGTTGCCCGTCATGCTTGTCGCCATGGCCGTCGCCACGCTGGCGCTTGGCGTGATGTCGTCCGCCTATGCGATCCTGATCTTCATGGCGGGCATGGGGGTGGCTTTCGGCGTCTATTCGGTCGTTTTCGGCGCCATCTGGCCGGAATTGTACGGCACGCGGCACCTTGGCGCCGTCAAATCGCTCGTGACCGCGATCATGGTCTTCGTCTCGGCGATCGGTCCGGGGTTGAGCGGCTGGCTGATCGATGCCGGCGTTTCGCTGCCGTCAATGATCGAGACCATGGCGATCTATGCAGCTGTCTCGGCGGTCTTGGTCGCATTCGCCGAACCTGCCGCGCGGAGGCGTGCGGCGGTTCGCAAATCGATTCCGGTTGACGCCGCAATCCCCTAAAATGCTGTCTATTTCGGGGTCCAGACCTCGGTTCCGATCTTGTCGGAGCCGCCATAGGTCCAGACGCCTTTCCAGGTGCCGTCGTCCTGCTCGACGTAGAATGCGAGTCCGAAGCTCCGTCCGGAGATGTAGCCGACGGCCAGCGTATCGTCGCCGGCATCGGCCGGTCCCATCATCGAACGCCCCTTGACGGGCGCGGCTCCAAGAGCAGAGCCGGTATAGCGGGTGCCGGCGATATCCCAGATCACCTCATAGGTTTCGCCCGTCTGGCGGACCGACACCGACCCTCGATAGGTGCCATTCGCACCGGGATTCGTGCCAGTGACAGCGTAGTCGCCTTCAGGGCCGGCGAGGGCGCACACGACCCCGGCAAAGAAGACCCCGCACGCGCCCAGCAAAGTTTTCATCGCCGATTTCCTCTTCTTGTCGCATGTTTTGAGCATCGCACCGTGGACGCCGGCTTTCAATCGCAAGCGGCCGGAGATGCTTTGCGCGGGTCAATCGTCTGTTCAGTTCTTTCGGCTATGGTCCCGTGCAAACAAGGGCTACGGCATGACTACATTCGATTTGTCGCTGGCGGCTGCGAGGACCGGGGTTGCCAGAAGGGTCTATCTGGCCGCGGGTGCTATGGTCATCGCTTTTGTGGCGACGATTGCGATCGTCATCCAATTTTCGACCCGGGAAGCCGACAGGTTCGCGCTTGACGCCGACATGCGGTCGACGAGCCTGGAGTTCGACAGGATGGCCCAGGAAGCGATCCGGGAGCATTCCGAGATCGCCTTCTGGGACGCTGCCGTCGAAGCCCTGGCGGAAAAGGGCGGCGAGGACATGGACTTCGTCCAGGAGCAGATCGCCGACTGGATGATCGACGGGCTCGGTTACGAGTGGGCCGTCACTGTCGCGCCCGACGGTGAGGCGGGCGTCGCGGTCATTGGCGACCAGATCCTGCGCAATCCCGGAAATCTCTCCATTGTCGAAGCGAATGCCGATCTGACCGCCGCAGCGCGTCGATATTTCGAAGCCAAGCGCGTGAGCGCAGGAAACGGTTTTCTCGTTCCGGCTGGAAATGACAACGTCGTGCGTGGATTGCAGGCGACGGCGATCCGGAACTGGGACGGCGTGCCTGGCATCGCGATCGCGCAGGTCATCGTGCCGGAGACCGAGGATTTCGCGATCAAGGACGGCGAGGACACGGTCTTCGTCGCGTTCAAGCCGCTGACGCGGCAAGCGGTCACTGAACTTGGCCACCGTTTGGGGCTGCCTGCGCCGGATGTGGTGCCGTTCATTCCGTCGAACCTGCCGATTTCGCATATCGTGCTGCCGAACGCCGGCGCGGCTCCGGAACTGGCTTTCCGGTGGCATCCGCGCGCGCCGCGCCCGGCGATCATCCAAGCGGTTGCACCGGTGGCGATCGGCCTCTGCGCGCTGATCTGCGCGGTGCTGGTCTATATCGTGACGCGGCATGGACGCGCCTTGCGCGCCCTTGCCGAGAGCGAGGAACGTAACCGCCACATGGCGGCGCATGATGCGCTGACCGGACTGCCCAACCGCCACCAGTTCGACCAGGCATTCGAGAAACTCATCGGCGGGAGCGATCCGGTGGCGATCATTTGTATCGATCTCGACCGCTTCAAGGATGTGAACGACACATTCGGTCATCATGCCGGCGACGCCGTCCTGCGCGCGGTCGCGCAGAGGTTCCAGGACCGTATCGCCGATCACGGTATCGTTGCACGGATCGGCGGCGACGAATTCATCGCGGCCGTAACGAAAGAGGTCGACAGCGATCACCTGCAAAGGCTCGGCGACAGCCTTGTCGCGGATGCCTCCGAGCCGGTTTCCTACCACGGCCATACATTGAAGATCGGGGCCAGTGTCGGGATTGCGATCTGGCCGCGGGACGGGCGCGCCGCGCGAGAGGTGATCACGGCCGCCGACCAGTTCCTCTATCGTTCGAAGGGCGAGGGACGCGGCCGGACCACGATTGCCGACGCGGAAGAAAAGCCGGAGAGTGAACGGCTCAGCGCCTAAGCCGACGCCCAGTCTCGCAGCAGATATCCGATCAGGAAGGCCGCGCCCGCGGCAGCGAGACCGATCACGAGCGTCTCGATTCCGGACTTCCACCACGGCGTGACCGCCCAGCGGCTCTTCATCGAACCGATGGCGAAGAAGACGGCCGACGTCAGGGTGAGCGCCACGGGCATAGCCTGGTCTGCCGGCATGAGCATATAGGGCAGAAGCGGCACCGCGCCGCAAATCAGGAACGCGGCGAAGGTGGAGAGTGCCGAGGTCATCGGATCGCGCATGGTGATCGCCTGACCATGTTCCTCGGTCAGCATCATTGCGATCCACCGTTCGCGGTCCGACGTGATCGCCTCGACAGCGTGCTCCAGCGTGTCGCCGGAGAGCCCCTTCATAGCCATGATCTGGCGAATTTCCTCGCGTTCCCCTTCGGGATCCAGCGAGATATGGCGAATTTCCATCTCCCGCAGGCGGTCGCGGTCGTCGATCTCCGTCTTGGTGCCAGAATAGTTGCTGGCCGCCATGGAAAGGCCGTCAGCGAGGAGGTTGGCGAGGCCGAGAATGATGACGACATGCGCCGACAGCGACGCGCCCACCACGCCCGCCACGATGGCGAAGGTGGTGACGGCGCCGTCGATGCCGCCATAGACCCAATCGCGCAGGTAATTGGGCTTGTGACCATCCGCGAGGCGAAGACGGATCGCCTCGGCCGTGTGTTTGTGTTCGAGCCGCATTTCTCCGGCTACTGTAGGCGTTTGCGATGCCGCCGGGAACTCTCCTTTGGGTTTATCCGCTATCCGATTTCGTCACCGTCGATTGCGTCGACGCCGGCTTTGTGATCAAGCTTTCCTGCACATCAGCGATCGCTAGCTTTTTCCTTTCACCGACAACCCCTGCCGCCCGCGCGGCGACCGGATTACCGGTCTTCTTGTATTTACGGACGCCGCCATGTCGTTCATCCGATTCCTGGCCGAGAATGCCCGCTGGCTCGCGGGCGGATTTCTGCTGACCTTCTTCTCCGCCTTCGGGCAGACCTTCTTCATCTCGCTGTCGGCCGACGGGATCCGAAGCGAGTACGGGCTCAGCCATGGCGGGTTCGGCACGCTCTATATGGGCGCGACGCTGGCAAGCGCTCTGACCCTGCCGCAACTCGGCAAGATCGTCGACCGTTTCAGCGTCTCCCGCGTGGTGCTCCTGACCGCGCCGATGCTAGCGCTCGCCTGCGTGCTGATGGCGTGGTCGCATGCGCTCGCCCTGCTGGTGATCACGATCTACGGGCTGCGGCTTTTCGGGCAGGGGATGATGACGCATATCGCCATGACGGCGATGGGCAAATGGTTCGCCGCCCAGCGCGGCCGCGCCGTCTCGGTCTCGGCGATCGGGATGAATTTCGGCGAAGCGCTCTATCCTCTCGCCTTCGTCGTCCTTGCCGGCGCAATCGGGTGGCGCAATTCCTGGCTTGTCGCGGCGGCGGTCATGCTGCTGGTCGCGCTACCGGCGATCTACTTCCTGATGCGCGTGGAGCGCGAGCCGCAGAGCACGGTGACGCGCAAGGATGCGCCGGCGGCGCGCAACTGGACCCGCGGCGAGGTGCTGCGCGATCCGGCCTTCTATCTGCTGCTGACCGGCGTGCTGGCGCCGCCCTTTATCGGGACTACGATCTTCTTCCACCAGATCTACCTCGTCGAACTCCGCGGCTGGGATCGCGAAACCTTCGCCGCATCCTTCGTCGTCATGTCTTCGATGACGGTGGTCTTCTCGCTTGTCTGCGGCGGGCTCGTCGACCGGTTTTCCTCCGTGCGCCTTTTGCCGGTCTTTCTCGCGCCGCTTTCGATCGCGTGTTTTGTCCTGGCCGTTTCCGATGCTGTCTGGGCGCCCTTTGTTTTCATGGGATTGCTTGGCGTTTCCTACGGCTTTTCCACCACGCTGTTCGGATCGGTTTGGCCGGAGGTCTACGGGACGGCGCATCTCGGCTCCATTCGCTCCTTCATCGTCGCGGTCATGGTGTTCATGACGGCGGTCGGACCGGGCCTAACGGGCACACTGATCGATCTGGGCGTATCCTATCCGGGGCAGATCTTCGTCATGGGGCTCTATTGTATCGCCGCCAGCCTCGTACTCTTCACCGTTTCCAGGCGACTGGTGGCGCGTGAAGCGCCGCACGGTGCCGAAGCCTTGCAATGAGGCCGGGCGAGGGGTAACCGCTGCCGCGTAACACTCCACCGAGACCGAACCTTATCCATGTCCGTCACCGTCCGCTTCGCGCCATCGCCCACCGGCAATATCCATATCGGCAACGTGCGCACCGCCCTGTTCAACTGGCTCTATGCGCTGAAGCACGGCGGCCGTTTCATCCTGCGGTTCGATGATACGGATGTAGCGCGTTCGAAGCAGGAATATGCCGACCAGATCGCCATCGACCTGAACTGGCTCGGCGTTCATCCGCATCAGGTCGAATATCAGTCGAAGCGCGGCGCGGCGCATGATGCGGCTGTCGAGACGTTGAAGCAGGCCGGCTTGCTCTATCCCTGCTACGAGACGCCGGAGGAATTGGAACGCCGCCGCAAGATCCGGCTGTCGCGCAGGCTGCCTCCGGTCTACGGACGCGAGGCGCTGAAGCTCGCCGATGACGAAAAGTCGGCGTTCGAGACCGATGGCCGCAAGCCACATTGGCGCTTCCTGCTGCCGAATTTTGCCAGCGATCCCTTCGAAACGCAGCGCACCGAAATTCATTGGGACGATGTCGTGCGTGGGCCGCAGACGGTCGATCTCGCGTCGATGTCCGATCCGGTGCTGATCCGCGAGGACGGCAGCTATCTCTACACGCTGCCCTCCGTGGTCGATGACATCGATCTCGGCGTCACCCATGTCATCCGGGGCGACGATCATGTGACGAATACGGGCGCGCAGATTGCCCTGTTTAGGGCGCTGGGGGCCGAGGCTCCGGCCTTCGGACATCACAATCTCCTGACGACAACCACAGGCGAAGGGCTGTCGAAGCGCTCCGGCGCACTGTCGATCAAGGCGCTGCACGAAGCCGGCTACGAGCCGATGGCCGTCGTCTCGTTGGCGGTGCTGATCGGCACCTCGGAAGCGGTCGCGGCCGCGCCTTCGCTGGAAGCGATGGCGGAGAGCTTCGACCCCTCTTCGAGTTCGAAATCTGCAGCGAAATTCGACCCGGCCGAACTGGATGTACTCAACCGGCAGATCGTCCATGAGTTGCCGTTCGCAGCTGTGTCAGACCGCCTCGCGGCGGTCGGTATCGATGTCACGGACCTGCGCGCCGAAACCTTCTGGGCGGTCATCCGCGCCAATGTCGAGAAGGTAGAGGATGCGGCGGACTGGTGGGCGATCGTCACGAAGGCGCCGGCAAAAGATGCCGTGCTCGAAGGCGAGGATCTCGCTTATGTCCGTGAGGCCTTCGATCTTTTGCCCGATGGCGAGATCGGCGAGGCGACCTGGGGCGAGTGGACCTCGGCGGTGAAATCGGCAACCGGCCGCAAGGGCCGGGTGCTGTTCATGCCGCTTCGCATCGCCCTTACCGGTCGGTCGTCCGGTCCCGAGATTGCAGATCTATTGCCTCTTCTGGGGCGGGAAGAAATTCTGGCCCGACGACCCTGACCTTCCGGGAGCCATCCGCCTCGTCCTCGCTCATTTCGCTCGCAATGTCTGCTCCGTCAGTGCCCGGTTCGGACCCGGTCGCTTGCGGCGTGATGTCTATCGGATCCGGTGTTTCTGCGTCGTCCGGCATCGGCGTGGCGGCCATATCCGGTTGGCTGGTCGCTGCGTTGCCTGGTTCAGGCTCAAGCCTCGCCGTCGTCGGCTGTGCCTGGCAGGTGCAGGACGGATCCGCCTGTTCCGGGTTGAGCTTGCGGTAGAGGAATGCCTGCGGAAGGGCCGTATAGGGCTGGCCCTGCAGCGAGATCATCGCTTCGCTCTCCTGGTCCGGCACGCGGTGGAAAAAGAGCTTCGCCTCGGTGCCGGGGCACATGGATTCGCAGGTATCGGCATCGCGGCTGAGGAAATCGAAGCCGGTCGAAAACGAAATCGGGAAGTAGTAGCCGTCGCATGTGCGCACGCACAATGTACGGAAGGTGCCCGGCATATAGGGAATGGTGATCTCGTTCGCATCGGCAGGGGCAGGCGGTGTCATCAGCGCCGTATCGCTCTCGACATTCGGATCATAGAGCCGTTGGCGGCCGATTCCCTCACGCACGATGATGCGCGATTTAAGGCGCGAGCGATCGGGGGCTTCCGGGATCACCGTGATCGAATGCGGCTCTGTTCGGGCGACGCGCTGCGGCGCATTGCAGCCGTTGCGTTCGAGCTGCGTTCCGATCGCGCGAATCTGAGCGGCGTTGCGACCGCCGGACAGGCGGTCGCGCTGGCGTTCCAGCGCATCGAGATTGGCGTTCATCTCCTGGATGGTGCGGTAGAGCGACTGGCACTCCGCCGAAGAATTGGCGAAACAGCCGCGCCTTTCCTGCATTGCGCGGGTCTTCGCGATTTCCTCGACCTGTCGCGCTGCCGCCTCGGCGTAGCGTTGGGCTTGGGCCGACGTGCCCGGTCCGATGGCGCTGGCTCCGCGCAACTGGGCGCGCAGATCGTCGCATATATCGGCCTGCGCGCCGGCTGCCGAGAGCAATAGAGCGCCCGCGGCGCAAGCGGCGAGTGTCCGCATGCGCACGAAATGGGTCTGAAACCGGTTGCCGCGGGGCTGTGCCGTCACGTTCTTCCACTCCCCAGGAGGAGTCCCTTCGGGTCGAAGACTACACCGCAAATGTGGCATGGCCGGTTAAGCGAGCCGGTTTTTTCCACCGGCCGCTATGGTCAGGCTTAACGGGCTCCTAACGGCGCGGCCTGTCACTCCGCCGCTATGGCGGCGGTTTCGCGCTGGGTGGCTTCAACCACTGAAATCGCCGTCATGTTGACCACGCCGCGCGATGTCACCGAGGGTGTCAGGATATGCGCCGGCTTGGCGGTTCCCAGCAGGATCGGCCCGACATGCAGCGCGTCCGTCATGATCTTCACCGCGTTCAGCGTGATGTTTGCGGCGTCGAGATTGGGGAAAACGAGCAGGTTCGCTTCGCCCGTCAGTACGGAGTTGGGATAGACGCGGTCGCGCAGTTTCTGGTCGAGGGCCGAGTCGGCGTGCATTTCGCCATCGGCGCAGAGACCGGGGGCGATACGATGCAGGATTGCGGTCGCCTCCCGCATCTTCTGCGACGAGGCGGCGTCGCGCGAGCCGAAATTGGAGAAGGAAAGCAGCGCCGCCTTGGGCTCGATGCCGAAACGGGCGATCTCGCGGGCGGCGAGAACCGTCATTTCCGCCAGTTCCTCGGCGCAGGGTTCTTCCGTGACGTAGGTGTCGGTGAAGAAGGTCACGCCGCGCTGTGAAATCAGCATCGACAAGGCCGAGAGGTCCTGCGTCCCGGGCTCCGTGCCGACGATGAGACGAACATGGCGCAGATGCCGTTCGTAGCGGCCCTCAAGGCCGCAGATCATCGCGTCCGCCTCGCCACGCTCGAGGGCGATGGCGGCGATAACCGTGGAGTTGGTACGGACCAGCAAGCGAGCCGCGTCGGGTGTTACGCCGCGCCGGCCGACCACCTTGACGAGATGGTCGACATAGTCGCGATAGCGCGGATCGTTCTCCGGATTGATCAGTTCGAAGTCGACGCCTGGCTTGATCTTGAGGCCGAAGCGCTTCAGCCGCGTTTCCACGACGTCGGGCCGGCCGATCAGGATCGGTTCGGCGAGACGGTCTTCCAGCACGACCTGGGCGGCGCGCAGAACGCGCTCATCCTCGCCGTCGGCATAGACGACGCGCTTGTTGGTCGCCGATTGCGCCGCTGCGAAGACTGGCTTCATTACGAGACCGGAGCGGAAGACGAACCGGTTTAGACGGTCGACATAGGCGTCCATGTCCTCGATCGGACGCAGCGCGACGCCGCTGTCCTGCGCTGCCCTCGCGACAGCCGGTGCGATGCGGAGGATCAGTCGCGGATCGAAGGGCGAGGGGATCAGGTAATCAGGCCCGAAGACGGGCGTGTCGCCAGAATAGGCGCGGGCCGCAACATCCGACGGTTCCTCGCGGGCGAGTTGCGCGATGGCGCGGACGGCGGCGGCTTTCATTTCCTCGTTGATCGTCGTTGCGCCGGCGTCGAGCGCGCCCCGGAAAATGTAAGGAAAACACAATACGTTGTTGACCTGATTGGGGAAATCGCTTCGCCCCGTGCAAATCATCGCGTCCGGGCGTGCTTCGCGAGCGACATCCGGCATGATTTCCGGAACCGGGTTCGCCAGCGCCATGATGAGCGGCTTCTCGGCCATTTCCTTCAGGCATTCGGGTTTCAGTACGCCGGCCGCCGAGAGGCCGAGAAATACGTCCGCGCCGGGAATGACGTCGGTCAGTTTCCGCTTGTCGGTTTTCTGCGCATAGACCGATTTCCAGCGATCCATCAGCGTCTCGCGGCCTTCATAGACGAGGCCCTCGATGTCGTTCACCCAGATGTTCTCGCGCTTCGCGCCGAGCGAGACCAGAAGGTTGAGGCAGGCGAGCGCGGCCGCGCCGGCGCCCGACGTGACGATCTTTGCTTCTCCGATCGGCTTTCCCGCCAGTTCCAGCCCGTTCAGGATCGCCGCCGCCACGATGATCGCCGTGCCATGCTGGTCGTCGTGAAAAACCGGGATGTTCATCTTCTCGCGCAGTTGCGCCTCAACCTCGAAGCACTCGGGGGCCTTGATGTCCTCGAGATTGATGCCGCCGAAAGTCGGTTCCAGCGCCGAGACGACCTGCACCATCGTGTCGATATCGGGCGCGTCCATCTCGATGTCGAAAACATCGATGGCGGCGAATTTCTTGAACAGGACGGCCTTGCCTTCCATGACCGGTTTCGAGGCAAGGGGCCCGATATTGCCCAGCCCAAGGACTGCGGAGCCGTTGGAGACTACAGCCACGAGATTGCCGCGCGCCGTGTAGTCGGCCGCTTTTCCCGGATCCTCGGCAATGGCGAGGCAGGGCGCGGCGACGCCCGGCGAATAGGCGAGCGCCAAGTCGCGCTGGTTGCCGAGCGGCTTGGTCGCCTGGATCTCCAGCTTGCCGGGGCGCGGATACTGGTGAAAGAAGAGGGCGGCGTCCTCGAGGCTGGGGGTCGGGGCGTGGGCCTGATCCGGTGTCTCTTCCTGCTGCATGACGTTGTCTCCCCCGGGGTCTTTCGTGACCGGTCCTGTTAGAATGCGCTCGGGAAAAGCCCGCCGTCGAGCTTGACGTTCTGGCCGGTGAAATAGCCGGCATGGACCGAGCAGAGAAACGCGCAAGTGCGGCCGAACTCGTCGGGCGTGCCGAGGCGTCCGGCGGGAATCGCCTTAGACTGGACTTCGCGAATTTCCTCGACGGTCTTGCCGGTCTTCTTCGCGTTGAATTCGAAATTCGCATTGATGCGGTCGGTGTCGAATTTGCCCGGCAGGATATTGTTGATCGTGACGTTTTTGTCGGCGACCGAGCGGGCGATGCCGGCAAGGAACGAGGTCAGGCCGGCGCGGGCGCCCGACGAGAGATCGAGGCCCAAAATGGGCTGGTAGACCGACATGGAGGTGATGTTGACGATGCGACCGAACCCGCGTTCCGACATGCCGTCGATCACCTTCTGGATCATTTCGATCGGGGTCGCCATGTTCTGGGTCACGCCGGCCAGGATGGCTTCGCGGTCCAGTTCCCGGAAGTCGCGCAGCGGCGGACCGGCATTGTTGTTGACCAGGATATCGGCAGACGGGCAGGCAGCGACCAGTTCTTCCTGGATTGCCGGGTCGGAAACGTCGCCGAGGACGACCGTCACCGAGACACCGCGGGCCCGCAATTCCGCCGCCGTCGCGTTGGTCGCCTCGGGATTTCGGCCATTGATGACAAGATCGACGCCTTCATCCGCCAGTGCGATGGCGCAACCGCGGCCGAGACCCCGGCTCGATGCGCAGACGATTGCCTTGCGGCCCTTCAGACCCAGATCCATTCGGTCACTCCCTGTTTTGCCGACTCTTATAGGGCGCGATCCCGCGCACCGAAAGGTCAACGCTGGGGAGTTTTTTCGTGCGTTTTCAACCCCAGAGATCGGCGCGGGGCGGAGAAACGATGCTGCCGGCATAGTCGAGCCCGGGCGAACGGTCGCGAGCGAGCAGCAGCGGGCCGTCGAGGTCGACATAATCCGCATCCTGGGCGAGCAACACGGCCGGCGCCATGGCGAGCGATGTGCCCACCATGCAGCCGATCATCACGCCGAAGCCGAGTTCGCGCGCGCGGTCGCGCATGCGCAGCGCCTCGGTCAGGCCGCCGGTCTTGTCGAGCTTGATATTCACGGCATCGTAGCGATCGCCGAGCGCTTCGAGATCCTCGGTGGCATGGGCGCTCTCATCGGCGCAGATCGGCACGGGATGGGGCAAGCTTGCCAAAATCTCGTCCTGTCCGGCGGGCAGGGGTTGCTCGATCATGGCGATATGGACGCGGGCCGCCTCGCGCATCATTAACGGCAGGTTTTCCGGCGTCCAGCCCTCATTGGCATCGGCGATGATGCGGCTTCTCGGGGCGGCCGCCGCGATGGCGTGCATGATCGCGATGTCGTGCTCGCCGCCCAGCTTGATCTTCAGAAGCGGCCGGCGCGACGCGGCCCGGGCCGCATCGGCCATGACATCGGGATGATCGAGCGAAATCGTGAAGGCGGTTTCGACCGGACGCGGCGGCTGACGGCAGGCGAGGAAATGGGCGTGGCGGCCGGTCATCTTCGCTCGAAGATCCCACAGGGCGCAGTCGAGCGCATTGCGCGCCGCGCCGGCGGAAAGGGCTTCATGCAGATTGTCATGTGTCATCCGGTCGCCGAGGCGTTCGGCGGTCTCCTGGATGGCTTCAAGGACCGATTCGACCGTTTCGCCATAGCGCGAATAGGGGACGCATTCGCCGAGCCCCTTGAATCCGCCGGAAGTGACCCGGCAGACCACCACTTCCGCCTCGGTCTTGCTGGCGCGCGATATCCGGAACTTGCCGTTGATCGGAAAACGCTCGACCCAGGTTTCGACGCGGCAATCGGCAAATTCCATGATGTTCCTGTTCCTTGGAAATGCTGCGATATTTCCGTTGATGTGGCCTGTACGCCGCAGACTTGTCCGGCAACCGTCTATATTAATAGGCCGATGGTCGATACGATTCATATGGAAATCGACGGGGACAATGCGTCGCCGCAGCTTCCGGCCGTCCAGTCGGCAAGCGAGGACGGCCGCCTGCAGTTGACGCTGTCCGGCCCGTGGGCGACGCATACGGTTTCCGGCATCGACGCCGAGATGCGGCGGTTCGAACGCGAGGCCGGCGGAAAGACGGTTTCGCTCGATCTGTCGCGGATTACCTATCTCGATACCGCCGGCGCTTGGCTGATCTACCGTCTAGCCCAGGAAGTAGGGAAAAAGGGCGGGTCGGCCTCGCTCGACGGCATTCGCCCTGCCCATGAGGTGCTGCTGGACGCGGTGCGCAAGGCGATGGAGGACCTTTCCGACCAGGAGCCGGAGGAAAGCCGCGACTCGCTGGTCACGCGACTGCTGATCGGCCTCGGCAAGGCGGTCTACGATTTCCGCGACGACATGGTGATGGGGCTTCACATGGTCGGCGCTGCCGTGCGCGGGTCGCAGATGAAGCTCGGGCATGGCAGCGGCCTCAGCATCGCGGCTGTCGTGAACCAGATCGACCGTACCGGTGTGCGCGCCATTCCGATCATTGCTCTGATGTCGACGATCATCGGCGCCATCATTGCGCAGCAAGGCGCGTTTCAGTTGCGCTATTTCGGCGCCGAGATCTTCGTCGTCGACCTCGTCGGCATCCTGGTTTTGCGCGAAATCGGCGTGCTTCTGACAGCGATCATGATCGCCGGCCGGTCCGGAAGCGCGATCACGGCCGAGATCGGCTCGATGAAGATGCGCGAGGAGATTGACGCGCTCACGGTAATCGGCCTCAATCCCGTCGGCGTACTCGTGTTTCCGCGCCTCGTCGCTCTCGGCATCGCATTGCCGCTCCTGACGGTGATTTCCGACATCGCCGCGCTTGGCGGCGCGATGTTCGTGGCAAAGGCCTATTCCGGGATTTCTCCGGATGCGTTCATCACTCGCGTGCGCGACGCGATCGATCTGACCACGGTATTCGCGGGGTTCATCAAGGCGCCCTTCATGGCCTTCATCATCGGCATCATCGCGTCGGTCGAGGGCATGAAGGTGGGAGGTTCCGCCGAATCTTTGGGCGAACGGGTGACCGCTTCGGTGGTCAAATCGATCTTCGTGGTGATCGTCGTCGACGGCGTCTTTGCGATATTCTACGCGGCGATCGATTTCTGATGAACGGTACGGACCCGATCATACGCGTTCGCGACATCCATGTGCAGTTTGGCCGTCACGTGGTGCTGCACGACCTCGATCTCGACGTCTATCGCGGCGAGATCCTCGGATTTGTCGGTGCGTCCGGGACCGGAAAGTCGGTGCTGTTGCGCACGATTCTCGGGCTTAATCGGAAACAGGACGGCACGATCGCCGTGCTCGGTCGTGATCTCGACAAAATCAACGAAGAGGAACGGATCCAGGTGGACATGCGCATGGGGGTGCTGTTCCAGCACGGCGCACTGTTTTCCGCCCTGACCGTGCTGGAGAATATCCAGGTCCCGATGCGCGAATATCTGTCCTTGCCGAAAACGCTGATGGACGAACTGGCGCTTTTGAAGATGGAACTGGTCGGACTGTCGCCCAATGCCGCGGGCAAATATCCGTCGGAACTGTCCGGCGGCATGATCAAGCGGGCGGCGCTGGCGCGGGCTCTCGCGCTCGACCCGGATATCGTCTTCCTCGACGAACCGACATCCGGGCTGGACCCGATCGGCGCGTCCGAATTCGATGAACTGATCGCCAAGCTGCGCGACACGCTGGGATTGACCGTTTATATGGTGACGCATGATCTCGACAGTCTTTTCACGGTCGCGGACCGGATCGCGGTGCTTGGCGAGAAAAGGGTACTGGTTGTGGGTACGATCGACGACATGCTGAAAAGCGAGGATCCGTGGGTTAAGTCCTATTTTCGTGGCAAGCGGGCCCGGCAGATTGTCATGCCCGGCAAAAACGCCGCGGCCGGGGCAGGGGGCTGAGCCATGGAAACCAAAGCCAATTACGTCACGGTCGGCGCTTTCACGCTCCTCGTTTTCCTCGCGGGGTTCGCGATCGTCTACTGGGTTGCGCGTGTCGATACAGGCGGCCAGACTTCGCGGCTCGATGTCGTCATCGAGGGGTCGGTGACGGGGCTTGGCGTCGGCAGTCTCGTGAAATTCAACGGTATCGATGTCGGCAAGGTCACGGGTCTCAGCTTCGATGAATCCAATCCGCGGCTCGTCATCGCACGGACGGTCGTCAGCGGCGATCTGCCGATCTCGCGTTCCACAAAGGCACAGCTCGGTTCCACCGGCCTGACCGGAATCGCCTTCATCGATTTCGAGGGCGGCGATCCCACGGAGCCCAGCATTTTCGATCTGGCGGAGCAGCAGGGCAAGATACCGACGGTCAAGGCTGACCCGTCCTCCATCAATGACCTGCTCGCAACCGCGCAGGATATATTCAGCCGGGCCGACCGTATCCTGAGCACGCTCGAAACCGCCGTCGACGACATTCGCGAGCCGCTCAACACGACGCTGGAGAACGCCGCGACCTTCAGCGACGCGCTGGCCAAGAATTCCGACCAGATCGACACCTTTCTCGAAGGTGTTGGCGGTGTGGGGCAGGCGCTCGCCGATGTGTCCGGCAAGCTCGATACGGCGCTGAAAAGCATCGAAGGCCTGCTCGAGGCCGTCGATCCGGACAAGCTCGCCTCGATCGTCGACAATGTCGACGGCTTCACGGCCAATCTGAACAAGGTGTCCAACCAGTTCGAGGATGTTGTCGGCAAGGTGCAGACCGTCGCGACCGACCTGCAAGGCATTGGCGGCCGCCTGGGCGGCACGTTTGACCGTCTCGACAAGGTGCTGGATGCGGTTCCGCCTGAGCAGATCACGGCTGCGGTGGAGGATATCGCCAATGCCGGAAAATCAGCCCAGGCGTCGCTGGCCGAAGTGGAGAAGCTGACCAAGGGCCTCGGTGAACGCGGGGAGGATATCCAGGGGATCATCACCAACACGCAACAGCTTGCCGAACGACTCAACGCGGCGTCGGTGCGTATCGACGGTATTCTCGAAAAGACGGATGGCTTGCTCGGCTCGGATGAGGGCGAGTCGCTGATGGCCGAGACGCGCAAGACGCTGGAAGCCTTCCGCAAGACCGCCGAGACGTTGAATGCGCGCATCAACACGGTCTCGGACGGCCTGGAGCGTTTCTCCGATCGCGGACTGGCGGATGCAACGGCGCTCATCAACGAGACACGGCGCTCGGTCACGCGCATCGAGCGGGCGATTACCGACCTCGAGCGTAATCCGCAGCGCCTGATATTCGGCGGGGACGGCGACGTGAAAACCTACAATGGCCGGCAGAGGCGTTGACAGCCAGTGACGGAACGCTATCAAAATCCGAACGTTACGGAATGGGGACACCGGGCATTTTCCGAAAACCGTCCCGGGTTGGGCGAGATACGATGAAACTCCTGCGCGCCGTACAAGTCGCCATTTTGCCGCTTTCGCTGGTTGGTTGCGCTGCGATAGGCGGCGTGATGCCGACCGACGACACCTATGAACTGGGCGTGCCGACGATCAGCGACACGCGGCCCGTGCGCCGCGGCACGCAGATCCTGATTGCCGAGCCGCAGGCGCTGAAGGCGCTCGATTCGCAGAACATCGTGGTGCAGACCGACCCGCTGACCATCCAGTATCTCGGCAAGTCGCAGTGGAGCGACCGGCTGCCTCGTGTGGTCCAGATGCGGCTGGCGCAGGCCTTCCAGAATTCCGACCGGTTCAAGGGCGTCGGCCTGCCGGGGCAGGGACTGGCGATCGATTACCAGATCGTCACGGAAATCCGATCCTTCGGGATCGAGGCGCCGAGCAATGCGGCCCATGTCGCCATCGCGGTCAAGATCCTCAACGACCGCAACGGCGTCGTGGCGAGCGAACGCGTATTCGAAGAGCGCGTCGTGGCGACCGGGTCCGACAATGCCGCTTTCGTGGCGGCTATCGACGCCGCCTTCGAGAACGTCGCGCGCGACATCGTCGCCTGGGCGACCGCCCGGCTCTGATTTCTCTCAATCGACCATGAAAAAACCGCCGGGTCTTTCGGACCCGGCGGCTTCTGTTTGTCGCGACTTCGCGGAGCCGATTACTTCAGCTTGCCTGCCGCGTGGGCCAGCATGGTGTAGACCTTGCCCGTATCCGAGGAGAGGTAGGTCTGCGTCATGATGTTGTCGCGGTCGTTCTTGGCGATGTCGCGCAGCAGCTTCTCGAAATCGTTGACGTAGCGGTCGACCGAGGTGCGGAAGGTGGAGTCGTTGTCGTATTTGCGCTTGATCTCGTCGAAGGTCTGCTGGCCCTTCAGCGTGTAGAGCCGGCGGGTGAAGACGTTGCGCTCGCCGCGGCGATAGCGCTCCCACAATTCGATCGCCGCGTCGTGGTCGATCGCACGGGCGATGTCCACCGACAGCGAGTTGAGGGATTCGACCGCATGCAGCGGCTCGCGCGGCTGGTCGACACGCTGCGGCGTGCGCGGAGCCGGCTCGTCCTCTTTGGAGGCGCGGCGCAGCAGATCGCTGACCCAGCCGCCCGACTGGCCTTCTGGCTTGGCGTCTTCGGCCTGCGGAGCGGGGCGGGCCGGTGCGGCGGCGGTGCCGGCATTCGCGCCGAGGCTGCCACGCAGCGCCGGCTGCGACGGAACCTGGTTCGGCGCCTGCGCCCTTGCGGTCGCGGGCTGCTGGCGCTGGGGAGCGGCCGGTTGCTGCGGCGCGGGCGCCGTGACGGTTGCCGCGGCTGCGGCGACCGGTTCGCGGGCCGGAGCCGGGGCAGGTGCGGGCGCAGGAGCCGCCGCGGCGGTGCTTGCCGGTGCGGCAGGGGTTGCCGGAGCGGGCTCAGGCGCGGAAGGGCGCTTCGCCGCACGGCGCTCGCCGCCGACATCGAAGGCGCGGCCGGAGCTTTCGACGATGCGCGAGAGTTCCTTGAGCGCACTGATCTGCTCGGAGACGGCGCGGCGCATGGCGCCGGTCGATTCGCGGGTTTCCTCAGGAAGCTCGAAAATACCCTTGCGCACTTCTTCGCGGGTCTGGTTGAGCTCCTTGCTCATGTCGGACGCGACCCGGCGCATTTCGCTGGTAGCGTCCTCGAAGCGCTTGAGCGCCGAATTGACGATGTCGCTGACATTCTCGGAGATCGCCGCCGAAGACGAACGCGCGGTTCCCTCGGCCTCCTGCGCGGCTTCGCGCAGCCGGCTGGACAGTTCGTCGGCCGATTTGCGCGTGCGCTCCTCGACCTGGCTGAAGGCTTCGGTGGCGATCGACTCGAAGGAGCGCATCAGCTTCTCGATCTCTTCCGACTTCGAGACCAGCCCGCTCGACAGGGTCTCCAGCGCGCTGTGGCGCTCTTCGAGCTTGTCGGACACGCCGGTCTTTGCCTCGTTGAGGAGATCCGATGCCGTGGAAAGCACCTTGCCGTGCTCTTCGAAGCGGGCGGCGATGGAGGCGACTTCCTCGAGCGTCTTGTTGGAGACGTCGCCGAGCTTGAGCATGTTGCCGTCGAGAACGCTGACCGAGTTGGCGATCGAGTCGGCGGCGCGGTGCGCCTTGTCGGCGAAGTTCGAAGTGGTCTCGAGCAGCTTTTCGTCGATCTGGCCGAGATTGGCTTTCGCGTCGCCGATCAGCTGGCCGAGCGTCGTGTTCGACGCGGACAGGCGGTTGATCAGGTCGTCGACGCTTTCGGTCAGGCCGCTCTGGGCTTCCTCGACCGCCGAGACCGTGTCGGCGGTGCGGCGGGCAATGGCCGTGATGAGAGCCGTGTTTTCCGCCTTGAGGCGTTCGGTTGCCGCCGTCGTTGCGTGTTCGAGCTGTTCGGCCAGCTTGCTGCCGTCGTCGGTGAGACGTTCCAGCAGCGGACGGGTCGAGTTCTCGATGAGGTCTTCCAGGCTCTGCGTGTGCGAGGAGAGCAGGGTCGACAGCTCGTTGGTGCGCTCGACGAAGGCGTTGATGGCCTCTTCGGTCGAACCGCCGACATTGCGCGTCGCGTCGTTGGCGCGGGTTTCGAAGGACGCCAGCATTTCCTCGGCCTGGCTGCGGATCAGCTCGGCCTGGTCGGCGAGGCGCTTCTCGTTGGTTGCGAGTTCCTCGGCAATGCGCTGCTGGTTGGAGGCCAGCTGCTCAGCCAGTTTCGCGGAGAAGTCCTTGCCATGCGTGTTGATGGTCTCGCCGACATGGGTGGCTTCTTCTTCCAGCTCGACGCGGGCGACGGCGACGCTGTCACGCAGGGTGCGCGCAACGAGGCCGGCGCTGTCTTCGAGCGTCTTGCGGACATTCTCGATGCCGAGCGAAAGCGCCTTGCGCATCGTTTCCGCGCGCTCGTCGATGATGCCGGTGTTCTGGTCGAACAGGCTCTCCAGCGCTTCCGTGCTGCGCGACAGGGCGACGATGGCAGTGTTGGTGCGCTCCTCGATGGCAGCCTGCAAGCCGCCGGCCTTGTCGCTGAGAAGGGCTTCGAGGCGCGAATTGCCCTGGGTCATCGCATTCTCGAGCGCCGTGCTCGCGGCGGCGATGTCCTCGACGAGGGCGGTCGAACGCTGGATGAGAGATTCGCTGAGGCGCTGGGTCTTCTCCTCGAGCGTCGAGTCGAAGAAGGCCGTCTTGTCGCCGATCGACGAGTCGAGGAAATTCGTCCGCTCGGTGAGCGTCGCGTCGAGGAATTTCGTCCGCTCGCTGAGCGTCGATTCGAGATGGGCGGTCTTTTCCTCCAGCGTGGCGGCGAGCCGGCCGGAATTCTCCGACAGGTGCTCGGCCAGCCGGTCGGCCAGCGTGCCGATGCGGTCGCCGAAGGACGAGGACTGCTCCTCGAAGAGGGCGGTGTGCTGGTTCAGGCGATCGGACAGGTTTTCCGTCAGCGAGCCGATGTTCTGGTTGAGCTGGGCGGCGTTCGCCTCGAACTGGGCCGAGCCTTCCATCAGGCGGCTGTTCAGATTGTCGGTCAGGCTGACGATGTTCTGGTCGAAGCGGCTGGTGTTCGCTTCGAACTCGGCAGCGCGCTCATGCAGCCTCGCGGCGACCGATTCCACCTGTGCCTCGATGGACTCGCGGAAGGTGGACGCGCTGGAGTTGAGCATCTGCGCCTTCTCGTCCAGCGCCGAGGTGAGCTGCGAGGAGTAGCCGCCGACGCGGTCGATAAGCAGTTCGGCCTGCGCATCGAACGCCTGTCCGAATTGCGTCGCGGTGCGGCTGAATTCGTCGGAGCGGGAGTCCAGCGTGGCGCCGAACTCGTCGACCTTGCGGCCGAGCTCGTCGGTGAGGGCGCGGGTGCGGCTGTCGAGAGCCTCGTTGATGCGGCCGGTTTCCTGATCGACTGCGACGGAGAGCCGGTCGGCCGTGTGGCCGACGGCGCCGTAGATCGCGGTGGTCTTCTCGTCGAGTCGGCTGAGGAAGTCGCCGGTCTTCGCGGAGATCGCCTCGGCCGTGCCGTCGGAGATCGAGGTCAGCTTGGCGGTAAAGGCCGCCGACTTCTCGTCCAGGATCGCGGAAAGCGAGGTTTCCATGGCGTTGGTCTGCTCGGCGAAGGCCTGGCGGGCCTTGTCGGCGATCACACCGGCCTGGGCATTGCCGTGGGCATAGGTCTCGGCGATCGCACGGGTGCGCTCAAGCAGCGTCTCGTTGATCTGGCGAGCGCGGGCGTCGAGTGCCGAATTGAGCTTCTCGGTGCCGTGGTTGATCGCGTGGACGCGGGTTTCGAAGTCTTCCAGCAGATGCTTGCCGCGGGAGCTGAAGGTTTCCTCCAGGCTCGCCATGCGCTGGTCGAACTCGCCGGTCATGCTGCCGGTCGTCTCGGTCAGCATCGAAACCAGGTTGGTCGCACGCGATTCGAGCGACTCGGCCAGGCGGCGGCTCGCTTCGTCTGTCTGCTCGCTCAGATTGGCGATGCGCATGTCGATCAGGCTGGCGAAGGCCTCGCCGGAATTCGAGATGCGGTTGGAAACCTCGTCGAGGCGCGACGCGATCGTGTCGTTGACCGCCTTCGAGGACTGTTCCATGCGGCCGATCAGCGACTGGCCGGCCTCGTTGAGCGACATGGTCAGCTGTGTGGAGGCATTGCGGACGTTGTCGCGGATGAAATCGGCCGAGCCGGTGAGTTCGTCGCGCAGCTGTTCGTGCGCGCCGGCGATGGAGGCCCGCAGGCGTTCGGCATGGGTGACGATGCCTTCGCGCTCATTGCCGAGGTCGGTGAGGAGGGCGCGGACGCGCGCCTCGTTGTCGGAATAGGCGCGTTCGAGTTCGGAGACCTCCGACTGCATCAGCGCTTCCAGCTCGCTGGCGCGGGCGATGGTGCGCTCGATGCCTTCTCCCATGGCGGAGACTTCGCGGCGGACGGCCTGGCCGACGGTGACGATGCGTTCCTGGGCGAGGTTTTCGGGCTCCGCGAGCCGGAGCGCGATCTCGCTCATCGAATGCGCGGTGGTACGCATCTCGTTGCTGCGGCGGATCATCGCCGCGATCGCGAAGAAGGCGAAGACCGGAACGATGATGCTGACCAGAAGCGCGACCGCGCCCGGCGTGTCGCGCAGGCCGCTCGGCGTCAGGATTGCGGAAATGCCACGGTCATAGGTGATCTGGGCGAGGAGCAACCCGGCAATGACCCAGGCGACGCTGGCCGCGATCGCACCGAGCGGCAGGCCGCCGGCCTGTCCGCGCTGCAGGCGCGACATGATCGCCGCGTAGTCGCGGCGCGTATCGTCGTCATTGGCCGGGCTGAAGGACACGAGGCGCTTCGGCTCGCTGGCGGCCGGCTTTTTCGCCGGGGCGGCAGGTTTCGGCGCGGGCGCACGGGCCTGCTGCTTGCGCGGCTCGGGCTCCTTGCGGGCGTCCTTGCTGCTGTCGGCCTTGGCAGCCTTCCCGGATTTCCCCGGCGATCCCTTGCTTTCCTCGGCGAGCTCGTCGGCGGCGGCGCGGACCTGGTTTTCGAAATCGTCGAGCGACAATTCGTCATCGAGTTCGATGTCGTCGCCCAGTCCCGCTTCCAGTGCCTCTTCAAGCGCTGCTTCCATGTCGCGATCGAGGTTCGCAGCGTTCTTATTCACAGCCATATGGCGCCTCACTCAAGAATACAGCCGGCGTTTCCCGCCGGTCTTTAGATCCGGGATTCCCGTCCCTCACACCAAAAGAGGGCGCAACTATGGTGATGCGGCCTCGTCATGGGCGTATCGTAACGGGACAGTTTTGCAATTGGAACTCGCGATTGCGGCAATCCGCAAAAGTTTAAATATAAAGTTAACGCAACATGATGCGTTAAGATTTGCCTCCGGGTCTGTGGATAACGGGCAGCGGGAAGTTAACTCCTCGGCCACCTTTCGATGACATCATGACGGTGGGTCAATTGGGGAACGGATGGATATGAACACAGCTCCGATCTTCGCCCCACCGGACACGCCCTGCGAATTGCGGGGAGACCACAGGCCGGTGGATCTTGTTTTTCTCGCTCGTCAGACGGGTGGCGATCGCGCGCTCGAGGAGGAGGTGCTTCGGCTCTTCGCCAAGCAGGCTGCCATGCTCGGCGACGACCTGCGCACGCTGACCGACAACGAGACGCGAAAGCGCCAGGCGCACACGCTGAAAGGCGCGGCGCGGGCTATCGGCGCGTTCGGTCTGGCCGACCATGCGTTGCAGATCGAAACGGAGCCGGACAATCCGGCGCCGGTCACGGCGCTGCTTCGCGAAGTCGAGACCGTCCGCGACTACATCGCCTCGCTGCTGCGCTAGGCGTTCGCGACCCGGGGCGGACAGTTGCCTCCCGTGCTTTTCTTCACGGCGCAAGCTGTTTTCGCACGCTGGTTCCAATGATCCGTCGCTCCGGACGGCGAGGGCGGTTTTTCGCCGCATATATGCCGATTTGGCTGCTTTCACGCCGCCCGCAGGTTGACTTTGCCGGCCTTCGGTTTAAGTCGCGGCTGACCGGCCCGGTCGCCCGCACACCCCACCGGAGAGCATGATAATGCCGAAGCTGACCGTCGTCGCCTTTGACGGCACCCGATTTGAGATTGACGCCGAAAGCGGTTCGACCGTGATGGAGAACGCGGTCAAGAACGGCGTGCCGGGCATTGAAGCCGAGTGCGGCGGCGCTTGCGCCTGCGCGACGTGCCACGTCTATGTGGACGATGCATGGACCGACAAGGTCGGCAAGCCGGAAGTGATGGAAGAAGACATGCTCGACTTCGCGTTCGAGCCGAAGCCGGTGTCGCGCCTGTCCTGCCAGATCAAGATGACCGACGAGTTCGACGGCCTCGTCGTCCATGTCCCGGAGCAGCAGGCCTGACCGCCTGCGGCACAGTCAAACAGCCCGATGATCCAATTTGAAACCGACGTTTTCGCCGAACGTCGATGGCGTCTGGCGCATGGGCGCGACCTCGCCCTCGGCGCAAGCGGCGTATTGATGGGGATTCTCAATGTCACGCCGGACAGTTTTTCCGATGGCGGGCAACTGACATCGGTCGAGCTGGCCGTCGCGCGGGGCCGGGCGATGGTCGCCGAGGGGGCCGCGATCCTGGATATCGGCGGCGAAAGCACGCGGCCGGGCGCGGATCCGGTCGATGCCGCGACCGAACAGGAACGTGTGCTGCCGGCCATGCGCGCCATGGGCGCTGCGCTGCCGGATGCCGTCCTGTCCGTCGACACCTATCGCGCCGACACCGCGGCGAAGGCGGTCGAGGCCGGCGCCCATATCGTCAATGATGTCTGGGGCCTGCAGCGCGAACCGGATATCGCCCATGTCGCCGCATCGACCGGCGCCGGGCTCTGCATCATGCATACGGGACGCGAGCGCGAGAAACTGGCAGACGTCATCGCCGATCAGTTCGCCTTCCTGGAACGGTCGCTAGAGATCGCAACGAGGGCCGGTGTGAAGGATGCGCAGATCGTGCTCGATCCGGGCTTCGGTTTCGCCAAGGATGCCGAAGAGAACTTCGCCCTGATGGCGCGCTTCGAGGCACTGCACAAATTGGGCTATCCGTTGCTGGCCGGCACCAGCCGGAAGCGGTTTATCGGTCATGCGACCGGGCGGGAGGCGGCTGACCGCGATATTGGAACATCGGCGACGACGGCGCTTCTGCGCGCGGCCGGCGCTGCCGTATTCCGGGTACACGATGTCGCCGTCAATCGTGATGCAATGGCGATCGCGGATGCTATGATCGCCGAACGGACATAACGGGCTGAAATCAAGGATACCGACCCCCGATGTACCAGATACGCATGATGAATTGCGCGTTCTTCGCGCGCCACGGCGTCTTCGACCAGGAAGAATTTCTAGGACAGCGTTTCTATGTCGACGCGGTGCTCGATGTCGATCCGGGCGACGCGCTGGAAAAGGACGATATCGAGGGGACGGTCGATTACGGCATCGCCTTTCTCGAGATCGAGCGGATCGTCACCGGCGAGCGCCGCTTCCTGATCGAGGCGATCGCCCTGGAGATCGCCAAGGCGCTCTGCAAACGGTTCCCGCAGATCATCCAGGCCGACATCACCGTGCGCAAGCCGAATGCGCCGGTTCCGGGCGTGCTCGATCATGTCGAGGTCCGCGTCGTACATGACGCACGCTCCGATGGTTGAACCCGTCACCGCCTATCTCGGGCTTGGCGGAAATGTCGGCGACGTGGCCGCCTCCATGCAGACCGCCATCGAGCGGCTGAACGCTAATCCGTCCTGCAAGGTCGTCTCAGTGTCGCGGGTGTTCCGGACGCCGCCATGGGGGCCGGTCGAGCAGGACTGGTTTCTCAACGCCTGCGCGGAGATCGAAACGGAGCTGAGTGCGCCGGAGCTTCTCGATCTGGTGCTTCGGACGGAACGCGATCTCGGCCGGGTGCGGGAGACGCGCTGGGGACCGCGCACGCTCGATATCGACATTCTTCTTTACGGGGACAGCACGGTCGAGCTCGACAATCTGACGATCCCGCATCCGCGCATGGCCGAGCGGGCCTTCGTGATGGTGCCGCTGGCCGATATCGCCGGCGACGTCATGCTCTCCGGGCGAACGATTCGCGCCTCTGCGGAAGCCTTCGCCGACGAGGGCCTGCACCTATCGGATGCGGTATTGTCGGTCTGACGCCGCTCAGCGGTTCTCGGCGAGCGAGTTGACGCGGTCCAGCTTCATGCCGATCACCGGAACCAGCGTTTCGCCGACTTCGACCGAGACCGTGATGTTGAGCTGGTTCTTCGATGCAAGGCGGGCCAGCATGGCGCCGTCGAGCTGGTTGCGCTTAAGGGTCAGAACGGCGCGCGAGGGCGTCACCGTGCCCGCGATCACGTCGAGGCCTTCGCCGTCTGCGCCGTCGAGGAATTGACCGGTATAGCCGCGCCCGCGACGCTTCACGGTCGCCTTCATCTTCTGGGAGAAGAGGCCGACGCGGCAGCCGCCGTCGAGCGTCATGCCGAGCTTGTTCGACGGTGTCTCGCCGAAAAACTCGCAGGTGAATTTCGTGCCCTTGTACTTGCCGGCGACGATCTCGCCGGGGCCGCGCCACTTGCCCTCGATCTGGGTGAAGAAGCGGGTCTCGCGATCGTTCGCGTCAGCGGGTGCGACCGTTGCGGCAACGGGCATCATCGCAAGGGCGGAAACGGCCATCGAACGTAAAATCATGGCAAAGCGGCTTTCGTGGTCGGCTGTGCGGTGTCAGCGCATCATTGGCCGGAATGGTTAACACATACTTTGTAAATCGCGCCATAGCACGCATCGCGGCGCTCACGAAATGTTACGTCGCGTCGGACGGCGTATTTTCGCCGGCGTCCTTCGATGCCGTCAACGTCGCCAGAATCGCGGACAGTTTGGGGCGTTTAACCGCGTGGAAGGGGGCCGGGCGGCAGACCTCCATCGCCGCGAGGCCGACGCGGGCCGTCATCAGGCCGTTGAGCACGCCTTCACCGAATCGGGCGGATAGACGCGACGCCACGCCGTGACCGACCACCTGCTGGACGAGGCCGTCGCCGAAGCTGGCGACGCCGGTGACCGCGAGATGGCCGAGGACTTTTCGCAAAAGGCCCAGATTGCCGAATGTGCCGGTGCGGCCGCCATAGAGTTCGGCGAGGCGGCGCACGAGGCGGAAATTCTCGTAGAGCACGTAGAGAATGTCCATGAAGGCGCGCGGGCTGACCGCGGTGACGACCGAAACGCGCTTCGATGCGCCCATCACGAGGATGGAGGCGTCGCGATCGAGCGACCGGAACAGTTCGCGTTCGGCAAGCGCATAGTAATCCGCCGCATCGACGATCTCGCCTTCCTGTTTCGCCAGGACGGCGCGGCCCGCCGAACTTTTCGGGTTCGAAGCCATGTGATGAACGAGTTTGCGCGTGGCGTGGTGCAGCTGTTTCTCGTCGGTGCCGACCAGGGCGTCGGCCAGTTCGGCGCGGATGTGGTCGATGGAGCGCAGCCGCAGGATCGCCGTGATTTCGCGCAGGACGATCAGGATCACCGCGACGACGAGGAGGGCGGCGACGCCGAGCGCCAACCAGCCCAGCCATTCATTGCGGTCGAAGAGGGCGCGAACGACCGAATCGATCCACAGGCCGAGCGCGAGGCTGACGAACAGCCCGGCCGCGCCGAAGGCCAGCGAGGAGAGCGACAGGCCGCGCCTTTGCCGCTCCACTTCCGCGATGACGGCGCGGTCCGCGGTCAGTTCCTCGCGCTCGAAATAGTCTTCCGCCTCCATTTCCAGCGCCGGACCGGGGGCGATGGCGCGGGGCTTGCGCCGTGCGGTCTCGGGCCGGGGAGGTTCGGCGGGCGGGACCTCCGGCTCGATGGAAAAGGCGCGCGGTCTGCGGCGGGTCGGATCGTCGCTCATGACACGCGGTCTCCGATCAGGAATTGCAGGGCCTTGTCGAGGCGGATATGCGGCAGCGAGAGCGTGGTGCCGTCGGCCGCGCGTTCGAGGCGCGGCGGCCGAAAGCGAACGAAACGGTTTGCCGCGTCCGGCGTCGGCGGTTCCTCAAAGATCGAATCCGGATTGTCCGGCAAGTCTCCGGGAAATATGGCCGTTTCGGTTTCGCCGTCGAAGCTGTCATCGCCGATGGTTTCGCCGGCAAGCGGCGTTCCGACGATCACCGGCAGCCGGTCCTTGCCCTCTTTCACGGCCGCTTCCCGCGTTGCGCGCACGGCGGCGAGCGCAAGCGATTCGACCCGTGCGCCGCTCAAACCGGCTTTTTCGATCGAGCGTTGCACGAGGCGACGCACGATCGCCTCCATCTTCGTATGATCTTCATGATGGAGATGATCGGCCTTGGTCGCGGCCACGAGGATGCGGTCGATGGTTCGCTGCCACAGACCGGTCAGGAAATGCGATCCGCCCGGACGGAAGCAGGAAAGAATATCGCCCAGCGCCCGTTCGAGGTCGCGCACGGCTTCCTCGCCGGCATTCATCGCCTGCATGGGGTCGATCAGCACGATCTGGCGGTCGAGCCGGGCGACGTGGTTGCGGAAGAACGGCTTGACGACCAGCGCCTTGTAGGATTCGAAGCGCCTTTCCATCATCGCCTGCATCGAGCCTTTCGCCGGGTTGTCGACGATGTTCGGCATCGGCGCGAAGGTGAGGGCAGGCGAGCCGTCGAGATCGCCGGGCATCAGGAAGCGTCCGGGCGGCAGCGTCGACAAGGCGAGGCCGTCGTCGCGGCAGGCGAGCATGTAGTGCTTGTAGGCCTCGGCGAGATCCTGGGCGATCGTCTCGTCCGCGGGAGCGTTCGGGTCGATCGTGTCGGCCAGCGCGAAAAAGTCCGTCGACAGGGTGGCGCGGCTGCCGGCGCGGGCGAGGTCCATCGCCTCGGCGGAGAATTCGGCATAGCTCTTGGCCAGAAGCGGCAGGTCGAGCAGCCATTCGCCGGGATAGTCGACGATATCGATATGCAGGCGATTGCGGGCGAGGAAGCGGCTCCAGCCATCGGCGGGCTCGTATTCGACCGTCAGGCGCAGTTCCGAGATGGCGCGGGTCGACTCCGGCCAGATGCGGTTTTCGACGAGGTCGCGGACATGGCTTTCATAGGCAAAGCGCGGCACGCCGTCGTCGGGCTGCGGCTCCAGATAGGCCCTGGACAGCCGGTTCGAATGAACGAGGTCGAAAAGCGGCAGGCGGCCGCCATGGATCAGGTTATGGACAAGCGCGGTGATGAAAACCGTCTTGCCGGCGCGCGACAGGCCGGTGACGCCGATGCGCAGATTCGGCGCGAAGACACCCGCCGCCCTTCCGGCGATCGTGTCGAGGGCGATGAGGGCTTCATCGCCGAGCGATACCAGTCTTGCCACGTTCTTCCTGTCCCGCGCCGTCTGTTCCCGTTCCGATATAGGTATTGATCGGGCCGGCGCAAAAGGGCGGTCTTCGCGTCAGGCGTCGGCAGGGGTGAGGTAATGTTCCAGAAAGCCGGTCTTCGTGGCGAAGTCGGAGGAGGGGCCGTCGAAGCGGATGACGGCCAGAGCTGCGGTCCGAAATCCCATATGCAGCGCGTCGAGGGCGTTTTCCTCGCCATCCTGCGCCAATGCGAGGGCGGCGTCCTCGAGCATGGGGTTGTGGCCGACGAGCATGACATCGCCATCGGTCTCCGTCGCCGCGGCGATCTCGAGATAACCGGGCGCGTCGGTCGCATAAAGGTTCTGCTCGTAGCGCACGACGTCTTCCAGGTGCAGCGCCGCATTCAGCGCGTCCAGAGTCTCGACGGCGCGGACCGCGGTGGAGCAAATGACGATGTCGGGAACCAGTTGGTGTTTCGCCATCAATCGGCCCATGCCGATCGCTTCCTCGACGCCACTATCGTCCAGCTTGCGATCGAAATCGCGCATTCCGGGTTGCGCCCATGCGGCTTTCCCATGGCGAAACAAGAAAAGTCGGCTCAATTGGTAACTCCCGAGAACCACGATGCGAAGCGATTACCCCGACGCGCCGGTGAGCGCAAATGATACATTTGTGGAAGGCATGCGAGCGTCGGGGCCGCGGGGGTTGCCCATTTTTTGCGCATTCGCTCCGCATTCGCATCTGCTGCGATTTCAACGGTTTGATCACTTCGTTGCGAATAGAGGGAAAGTTGGCTTGCCGCTTTTACGCGAGGTGATTATAGAGCGCCCACAGGCACCATGCTGGGAGTGATTCAGTGGCACCGAAAGACGTTCCTGATAACTATATACCGGCCGAAGACGAGCCCTTCATGAACGATAGGCAGCGCGCCTATTTCCGAAAAAAACTGCTGTCCTGGAAGAACGATATCCTGCGCGAGGCGCGCGAGACGCTCGACCACATGCAGTCCGACAGCTCAAATCATCCCGATCTCGCGGACCGCGCGTCCTCGGAAACGGACCGGGCAATCGAGTTGCGGGCGCGCGACCGGCAGCGCAAGCTCATCAACAAGATCGATCTTGCCCTGCAGCGCATCGATGAAGGCACCTACGGCTATTGCGAGGAAACCGGCGAGCCGATCGGCGTGAAGCGCCTCGACGCTCGCCCGATCGCGACATTGTCGCTGGAGGCGCAGGAGCGCCACGAGCGGCGTGAGAAGGTCTATCGCGACGACTGAGGGGAAACTCTTGGATGGATATTCAAAAAGGCGGGCTTTGGCCCGCCTTTTTCTGTTTCAGCGCTTGCCGGTAGTTAGCTGCGCAAGCAGCCGATGCATCTCGTCCTCGAGGGTTTCGCCCGGCCGTTCCGCGTCGTCATTATCCGGCGCCTGCTTCGCCTTCGTCTCCGGCTCGACTTCGCCATCGGCCATTTCGCGAGTTTCCGGCGCGGGTTCCTCGACCTCGGCTACCAGCGCCATCTCCTGAGCAAGAGCGGTTTCGACGGTCGCTTCCAGCTGTTGGGTGTGCTGCGGCTCTTCGGGCGCGGGCTCTACGGCCAATGGCGCGGACGGTGCGTCGGCCTCGATTTCAACGGGTTCGGGTTCGTGAATGTCGGTGGCCGGTTCCGGTTCGGATATCGCCGCCACAGGTTCTTGCGCAGCTACCGCCACCGGTTCTTCGGCGGCCTTCGGGGTCTGGAACATGAACCGTTCCGCGAAGGTCGATCCGTTTCCCTGGCCGCGCGCGAAAAGGGCCGTGAACGCTTCTTCCTGCACGGATTCTGTCTGAGCCGCTTCGGCTGCCACCGTCTCTTCGGCTTGAGTCGGCATTTCGGATTGCGGCGGCTCGGGCGCTTCCACCGCGACCGGCATGGGGATGTCTTCGGGGACGGGGACCATCTCCGGCTCGGCGTGGCGTTGCGGCGGCTCGGGCGCCTGGACCAGCGGCTCGTTGCCTGCGGCGACGGGCTCCATCTGCTGCGTCGCGATGAGGATTTCCTCGGTGTCGCGAACCGGTTCAGGGACTTCCGGACTTTCCCGGCGCAAGGGCTCGACCTTCGGCTCCATTGCCGGGGCAACGCGTTCGGATTGCGGCGCGGCAGGCGCGGGTTCGGGAACCTGGCGCAGGAAGGCGGGCGCCGCCGCGACGGAAGCGACTGCGACCGGTGCTGCCGCGGGAGGCGCTTCCGGGGCAGCGGTTTCGCGCACCGCAGGCTGCGGGGGAGGCGTCGGCGCCGACACGGGAGCGGCTCGACGCGGGGCTTCGTCGCGGACAGGCGGTCTTGCGGGAGCGGGGTTCGGTTCCCGGCGCAGCGGGCGACGATCCTGTGCAGCCGGCTGAGCCTCGCGACCGCGACGGTCGCGGGATTGGCCGCGCTTGTCCGTTTCGGTCGGCGCGCTCTCTATATTGCTCTCAATGACGAAATCGTTCTGCCCGCCGATCATGACGAGATGCTCGACATCGTCGCGGCGAACCAGAACGATACGCCGGTCACCATCGACGGCCGTCGCGTCGACCACGGCGAGGCGGTGCTTGCGATTGCGGCCGCCCTCGACGAAAACGCCTCCGGCGACGCGGCGCGTCCAGAACCACGCCACCCAGGCCAGGACAAGGATTGCCGCTCCGCCGAGAATATAGAGGGTCCAGGTTGCGCCCTGCTCACCGAGCAACTGCGTCAGCCATCCGTTCATGTCTGTCCTCTTCCCTGTCCCGGGTGATTCCCGGAGCTTTCACGTCGAAGGTGTTAGCAACGCCGAAGCGTAATGACAAATTTTGACCGCGGGGCTTTCACCCCGGGTTTGTTTGTGATTCAAACCATCATCACGCGGCAATGCGGCGACTTGAGGGAAATGGGCAAAGCCGGAAAATCCGCCATGGCGAATGAATACAGGGCGCTTGGCGATATTGGAAACCGGCCCAGCGCTGCGGTCCGGCTGCTGATCCTCGGCGTTGCTTCCCTCGGCGCGGCGATCTTCCTATTTTTCTATCGCGAGAATCTCAACGAGACATTCCTCCTGGTGATGCTCGGCCTGCTGGCGATGGTCGGCGTGTTCTATCTGTTTGCTTCGGCTATCGGATTCGTCGAGTTCGCCCGCTCCGACCAGGCGGAGGATGTCGGCCGCGCCTATGCGGATTCGATGGCCGACGGCATCTGCATTCTCAACGAGAAGGGCTCGATCGTCTATTCCAACAAGGCCTATGGCGAGATGATCGGGGCCAGCGGGGCGGAGGATCTGCAGGCGCCGGATTCGGTGCTTTCTCGCCATGACGACGCGGCCAACGCGGTCTACCGGCTCGCCAACAGCCTGATTCGCGGCCTCGAAGCCGATGAGGAGTTCCGCCTGCAGGACGGCCTCAGCGAAGAAGAAGACGGCGCGCGCTGGTATCGCGCCTCGGTGCGCCTCCTGCAGCCGAAGAAGCGTGGCACGCCGCTGAGGGTCTGGCGGCTTGCGGACATCACCGCCGAGCGGGACGACCAGGAACAGACCTTCCTGGAGCTGCAAAAGGCGATCGATTATCTCGACCAGGCGCCGGTCGGCTTCTTTTCCGCCGATGCCGAGGGCCGGGTTCATTATGTCAACGCGACGCTGGCCGGCTGGCTGGGGATCGACCTGACGACCTTCGTTCCCGGCTCGGTCGCCGTCTCCGATATCGTGGCCAGCGACGGCATGGCGATGATCCAGGCGGTGCGGGCCGAGGCCGGCACGGTCCGGACCGCCGCGCTGGATCTCGAATTGATGCGCGCCGACGGAGTCAGCGTGCCGGTGCAGATCATCCACCGGGTCCATGCGGAGAAAGACGGTCAGGTGGCGTCGACGCGGACGATCGTCCTGAACCGCTCGGAAGGCGCTGAGACCGTCGACGATCTGCGCCGGTCGGAAATCCGGTTCACGCGCTTCTTCAATTCCACGCCGATGGCGATCGCCGCGCTCGACAAGGACGGGCGCATCCTGCGCACCAACGCGCCCTTCATGAACCTGTTCGGAACGATCACGGATGCCGATGGCGTCGACGGGCAGGTCAGGTTCGAAGCGCTTATGCAGGGCGACTCGCAGGAGCGTTTCCGCAAGGCATTCATGGCCGCGGCCGCCAACCAGGCCAAGATCGAGCCGTTCGACACGGTGATCAATCCGGGAGCGAAGGAGCGGCATCTGCGCGTCTTCGTCAACGCGGTGGCCGGGCACGGCGGCAATTCGGACGGTCCGGCGACCGAGGAAGCCGCCATCGTCTACGCCATGGACACGACCGAGCAGAAAGCGCTCGAGGCGCAGATGGCGCAGAGCCAGAAGATGCAGGCGGTCGGGCAGTTGGCCGGCGGCATCGCGCATGACTTCAACAATGTCCTGACCGCCATCATCATGGCGTCCGATCTGCTTCTGACCAGCCACAGGCCGTCCGATCCGTCCTTCCCGGACATCATGAACATCAAGCAGAACGCCAATCGCGCCGCGTCGCTGGTGCGGCAGTTGCTGGCGTTTTCGCGCCGGCAGACGCTGCGCCCGGAGGTGCTGGCGCTGACCGACGTGCTCGCCGATCTGCGCATGCTCCTGTCACGCCTGGTCGGCAATGCGATCAACCTGCAGATCGAGCATGGCCGCGACCTCTGGCCGGTCAAGGCCGATCTCGGCCAGTTCGAGCAGGTGATCGTCAATCTCGCGGTCAATGCACGCGACGCGATGCCGGATGGCGGCGACCTGCATATCCGCACGGCCAATGTGGGCGCGCGCGACTGCGAGGCGTTCGACTATCGCGGGCTCGAGCCTGGCGATTACGTGATGATCGAGGTCGAGGACAGCGGCACGGGCATCGCACCCGACGTGCTGGAAAAGATCTTCGAGCCCTTCTTCACGACCAAGGAGGTCGGCAAGGGCACCGGTCTCGGCCTGTCGATGGTTTATGGCATCATCAAGCAGACAGGCGGATACATCTATGCCGATTCCGAGGTCGGCAAGGGAACGACCTTCCGCATCTTCCTGCCGCGCCACGTCGCTTCCGAAGACGACATGCCGGCGGCGAAGGCCGAAGCGCCGGAAACCGAGAAGAAGCGCGATCTGTCAGGGACGGCGACCGTTCTGCTGGTTGAGGACGAGGATGCGGTTCGCATGGGCGGCGTCCGGGCGCTGACCTCGCGCGGCTACACCGTGCATGAAGCGTCAAGCGGCGTTGAGGCCCTGGAACTGCTGGAAGAGCTAGACGGCAAGGTCGACATCGTCGTGTCCGATGTCGTGATGCCGGAGATGGACGGGCCGACATTGCTGACGGAATTGCGCAAGACGTATCCCGACATCAAGTTCATCTTCGTCTCCGGCTATGCCGAAGACGCGTTCGCGAAGAATTTGCCGGAGGGCGCCAAGTTCGGCTTCCTGCCGAAGCCGTTCTCGCTGAAACAGCTGGCGACCACAGTCAAGGAAATGCTCGAAGACGACGCCTGACGGCGTCGGCGCATTTGCCCTTTCAGCTTGCCTTGCTGTCAGGCCGCCTGGCGGCAGAATTCCATGAGATTGGCGGAGGGGCGGGTGGCGCAGAGCGCGCGAAGTTCGGCGGCGCGATGCTCCATCCCGGTTGCTTCGGCGGTCTTGCCGGCGCGGCGGAGCAGTCCTGCCTGATCATGGATCGCGAGAACGATCCGCTCGAGCTTTTGTTGTTCGACCATCATGGCTCTTCTTTTCTTCTCCCGAGGCATTTCGGGTTGTCGAAAGATCAAGCCACAGGATGCTTGCGCGAAACTTGTTACGCGCCGCAAGGGAATGCGGGGATGGACTTGTCAGCGGCGCCTGATACGGACCGGAACCGGCTGCAACCGCTCGGAGGCATGTCCGACATGGTTGAGCTCGATGGCGCGGCGGGCGATTGCGCGGGCTTCCGCGAACAGCCCCTGGGCCTTGAGCATCTTCGCCTGCTTGATCATGACCCGGGCCAGATCGAGGATCAGGGAGGAACGGCTGGACATGGCGGGGATCTCCTTTGCCTGGTGTCCGTTGCGGTGACGCCTGACGCGGTCGAACGACCTTCGCCGGGCGAACCCTGGGGAGACGCTCCATCTTTTGCGCCGTTCCCGCAAGCGACAATCGTTCACGTCTGCGTGACGCCTTGCAGCGTCTCACCGATTGTCTTTACGCGCAATTAAGAATTCCGGATCAGTTCGCGGCATTTTCGCTCAGCTGATCGGGGTGCGGCAGTCGGGGATGGTCCGGCCGCTTCCGATGCGCACCCCGTTCCAGTCGAAGCGGCGGTCGCTCGTCTCGACAGTCCAGTAGCCGTCGAAGCCTGTGCCATCGGCCGTGAACTCGAAGACAGCGGGGCCTTCGCCGTAGAGGTCGCGCCACTGGAAGGCGATGCTGTCGCCGCCGTCATGGGTTTCGAGGGCAATGACGCCTGGCACGTTGCGGCCGGACGACTCGATGAAGATGTAGGAGCCGGACAGGCGACCGCCCGAAACGGTGAGCGTCGTTTCGATCGGCACCCACTCTCCGCCGGAAACGGCGCAGCCACGATAGCGGCCGGCGAAGCGATCGAGCGGCTCCGAGCTTGCCGCGGCGGGGATGAAGAGAATGAGGAGGAGGGCGAACCGGAGCATGACGGCAAGCCTGCCATGATTTGTCCGGCGCGCAAGAGGGAAGGCGCGGCCCGCGCTGGAGGTCTTTCGCGGGCCAGCCTGTCGGGCAATCAGAAGCTGCGGAACTTGCCGCGCTCGATTTCCTGCATGCGGCGCTCGAGATCGTAGATCGAGACCGACTTGGAGAGGTAATCCTCTTCGACCTGGCGCAGCGTGGGGCCCTGGATCCTGTTGGCGATCCGGCCGAGTGTTTGTGCAAAACGGTTTCTTGCCATTGTTCTTTCTCCTTTGCTTGGCGGCAATATGATGTTGCAGCGCATCAATTTGCAGATGGAGAATGCGCAGGGCAGGCATGCGGAAGCCGCATGGCGGATCGATGGATGCAGAGGTTTATTGCGATGGACAGGCGCTCGACGTCTGCCTCGCGAGGAAAAGGTCCGAAACCGGCTTCTTCAGGGCGATCAGTGGCGGGGGCGATCGCGGCTGGCTACTGTGACCGCGGATCGGGAGGAGAATGTGTCGTGACCGGTTTCTGGCCCGGCCGCATCGCGATAGCGGCGATGTTGGCGCTTGCACTTGCGTTGGCGGGGGAGGCGGCCGGGGACGAGCCGCCCTGGTGGCTGAATGTGTTCTTCCTGATCGACGGCGAGTGGGTCTCCGGCGGTGAAATCCATGGTTGGTCTCCGCGCGCATTCGACAGCGAAGCGGAGTGTTTCGAGCGCAAGGCCTATGCGGAAGCGCGGTGCGCGGAATCGCCCCTAGACCACCCGGCTGAATGGATCTGTTCGAAGGGTGAGCCGCTGAGCGAGCCTCCGGAGCATCTGCGCGGCGTCTATTGCTGACCTGCTTCAGGCAAATTCCACTGGCCGGACTTCCGCAACCTCGACGCTTTTTCCATGATCGTCGGTTGCCAGAAAACGCGGCGGGGCTTCGCCGGTCTCGTCGAGAATGGCACAGGTCAGATGACCGCTCCGGAAGGCGCCGGTATCGACGGCGATGCGGTTGCGATGGATTTCCGGCAACGATGCGTCGGTCGGCGTGTGGCCGTGGACGACAATCTTTTCGAGCGGGTCGGTATGATCGAGGAAGTCATGGCGGATCCAGCGCGTCGTCACCGGATCCTGGTCGGCGAGCGGCAACATCGGATCGACGCCGCCATGGACGAAGCAGTGGCGGTCGGTCTCGACCATCCAGTCGGCGGCGCGCAAGGCCGCGAGTTGGGAGGCGTGCTCCTCGGCGATGCGGGCGGCGATCGTGTCGACTCGGTCGCGCTTGCCGAAACCATAGGAGGCGATCGTCTCCAGTCCGCCATTGGCAAACCAGGTCTTCGCGATCCGGTCGCGATGCTCCGGCTCGTCGATGAAGCGCAGCATGAATTCCTCGTGATTGCCGAGGATCAGCCGCGACCCGGGGAAGGTCTGCACTGTTGCGATCACCCGGTCGAGCGCCTGCCGGCTTTCCGGGCCGCGGTCGACGATATCGCCGAGAAAGACGATGCGGGGCGCCTGGCCGTTCTCGCCGGCGTCGCGGACGATCGCATCCAGCAGCGGGTCGAGGAGATCGCGGCGGCCATGGATATCGCCGATGGCGTAGACAAGGGGCATTATTCGGCGGCCCCGGACCACGCGCGGACATCATTCAGCAGGCCGAAGACTTCCGGGTCGTCGATGTCCAGCGCCTCGAAATGATCGGCGAGGTTTTCCAGATATTCCCGGCTCGAGCCCAGCCGGCCGGTTCCGGTGGCGATAAAGCGGACCTTGTCGGCATACGGGATATCGGTTCGGATATGCGGGGCCGCGTGGTTCGCCACAAAGGTCAGGGCGTCGACCGTGCCGTGGCCGGTCTCGCAAGCGACGAATCCCGGCACGTAGGAGCCCATCAGCATTTCGCGCTTGAACAGGATGCGGCTTTCCGCCTCGACGAGACCGGCGGCGATGCGGAAGACCAGCCCATGGCAATGGTCGCCCCGGTCGAGCGCGGCCATGAGGCCCGGCTGTTCCTTCGTGCCGCGGCCGCCGCGCGTATCGTAGAGGCAAAAGGAACGGGCATAGCCGTCGACGCGGCCATGGCGGACCTCGGCGAAGAGGAAGGCGGGGTTCCACATCAGCGAGCCATAGGCGAAGACCCAGAGGTCCTGACCCTCGCGCTCTGCGAGCGCGGCCTTGCGCAACGCTTCGCGCTTTTCGTCGCTGTAGCGCCAGTTGTCCGGCATGCCCTGCGCCTTCATCGCGGCGTCGAGGTCCGAGGGCTCGAAAGTCCGGAAGGAGGATTTTTCGGGCTCGACGATCCGGCCGCGCAGGACCGGATGATGGATGAAGGGATCGGAGGCTTTGGTCACGGCCTCGATGTTGTGTCCTGTCCGGCGCGGCTTTGCAAGCCGGCGCGGGCGCTTCCTCTCGGGGACGGGGCGGGCCCGCCCTCGTAAAGCGAAACGAGCGCCTCGACATTGGGCGAGGTGACGCCCTTGCGCCATGCGAGCAGGGTGCGGGCGCGGTTCTTGCCGGCGGGCAGATCGTGAAGTTGCAGGGCGGCGCGGTCGGGGAGCGTGTCGACGACGATGCGGGGCAGCAGCGCGACGCCCATGCCGACCGCCGCGCAACCGAGAATGGCGTGCCAGGACCCCATTTCGACGATCCGCTCCGGCATGACGCTTCGGCTCTCGAACCAGTCCTCCAGCCGCATGCGATGCGGGCAGCCATGTTCGAAGGCGAGCATGACGCGCGAGGGACTGCCCGGCGCACCGTCGAGCGGCACGGTCTTCGCGGTGACGATGACCAGATCCTCGACATAGGCGGTCAGCGTGTTGAACGGCCCGTCGGGCAGGGGCTCGCCGGCAAAGGCGGCATCGATTTCGCCGGCCATCAGGGCGTTGCCGAGCTGCAGCGTGTTGCCGGTGCGCAGCTCGATCGTCACGTCCGGAAAACGGTGATTGAATTCCGACAGGGCCGCCGGCAGGCGGATGGCGGCGGCGCTTTCCATCGAGCCGAGCCGCAGCAGCCCGCGCGGGGCCCGGTCGGTGACGGCGTTCTGCGCTTCGGCGGCGAGGTCGAGTATGCGGTCGGCATAGGCGAGTAGGGTCTTGCCCGCCGGCGACAGGATCAGGCCTCTGCCCTGCCGCAGGAAGAGATCGACGCCCAGCTTCTCCTCCAGCTGCCGCACGCGGGTCGTGACGTTGGACTGGACCCGGTTCAGCCTTTCGGCAGCCCGGGTGACGCCGCCTTCGCGGGCGACGGTGCGGAAAATATGCAGGTCGGAGAGTTCCATTTCATATCTCTGAGTGAGATTGAAAATATCCCTATAATTCATTTTTTCTGATGACACCATCCTGTTAGGCCCGGAGCCGAGAGATCACGGGATGACGAGCCATGGAAACGATCCGGAAATATCTCGCTTCGGGCTGCGACCTTGCCGCGCTGACGGATGAGGAGCGGGACGCGCTGAAGACAGAGGCGCGGCAGACGGCGGAGGCGGAGCGCCGGATGGCGGTTCGGGTGTTCTTTTGCGGCTTGTCAGGACGTTTGATGAGCGGCGCGGATGGCGCGCCAACCCTGGCGCGGCGGCCAGGGGTTGGGTAGGTTGGCCGCCGCGATTGGCTGCCTATACCCCCCAAGAGGAAGCCGCCAATAGCGCTCCATATCACAAATGCAGGCGGCAGGAAATCGGGGAAACGGTTACAGGGCGCAAGCAGCCCGACGTTCTCCCCGAGAGAGACGGTCGCGCGGCGGCTGTGTGTCAGGAGCGTGCGTCGCAGGGCTTGTGCCGCGCGCCGGCAATGATCTAAGGCCTCGCACTCGAACACAAACGGGACAGGGCATGCTCAAGGCGCCGGATGATCGACGGTCGCAGGCATTCGCCGGAATCGGTCTGATGATCGTCGGCGTGTTCAGCCTGTGCATCAATGACGCCTTCGCGAAGACGCTGACGGCGGGCTATGCGCCGATCCAGATCCTGTTCCTGCGCAACATCATCGCGCTGCCGATCGCCGTCGCGATCGCCTGGAGGATGGGCGGGCGCGCCGCGCTCAGAACCTACAAGCCCGCCGCCCACCTGGTGCGCGGCGCGATCTGGGTGGGGGCGGCGACGCTGTTCTTTACCGGGCTTTCCTATCTGGGACTGGCCGAGGCGACGGTGCTGATCTTCGCCGCGCCGGTCTTCATCACCGCCCTGTCGGCGCTCGTCCTGAAAGAGCCGGTCGGCTGGCGGCGCTGGGCGGCGGTGCTGATCGGTTTCGCCGGCGTGCTGATCGTCGTCAGGCCCGGCAGTTCGACCTTCCAGGCGGCGTCGCTCTTTCCGGTCGCGACGGCTTTTCTCTACGCGGTGCTGATGATCAGCGCACGCTGGGTCGATCCGCGCGAGACGGTCTGGACGCTGATGCTCTACCTGACGGGGGCCGGGGCGCTGCTCAGCGCGCTGGCGATGCCATTCGTGTGGACGCCGGTGCGCATGGAGGATCTTTGGCTGTTCGCCGGGATCGCGCTGTTTGGCACGGTGGGTATCACCATGATGACGCAGGCCTTCCGCTTCGCGCCGGCCGCGGTGGTCGCGCCGTTCGACTATACCGCGCTGATCTGGGCGACCTTGATGGGCTGGCTGTTCTGGAACGAGATCCCGGACCTGCTGACTTATGCCGGCGCGGCGGTGATCATCGCCAGCGGCGTCTATATCGTCTGGCGCGAGAGCCGGGCGCAGCCCGACCCGGACGTCAGTAGCGGTGCGCCGAATCCTTGATGATGCCGGTATCGTTATCGGCCATCTCGTTGTGCCAGCGGCGCGCGTCGCCCTCGGTTTCGGGCGTTTGCGGGGCGGTGCCGGACTGGCGCCGCGCGGAATCCTCGATGGCGGCCGCGGTGGCGGCGTCGCGGGTGGGGTATGTCTCGGAAATGGCGTCGCCGAGCTTCCAGGCGTAACCGCCGTCGCGCTCGACAATCTCGTAGTTCAGCTTCGTCATGGCCGGCTCCTCTGTATTCCTTGAGAGGACAACGCCGGCGGGAGGCGAGCGTTCCGCCGCCGGCTCCATGATCACACGAGATCCGGCAAGGAACCCGAGGACGATTCCGAGAAGATCGTTGCAGACGGCGGGCGCTACTTCTTCGCGATCCAGATGACGTGGCGGGCGCCGCGCTTGCCGCGCGCCCGCACCGCGACCTCGTCGACCGAAAAGCTCGACGCCTTGAGGCGCCGGGTGAACTCCGGGCTGCGATGCGACGACCAGACGGCGAGGATGCCGCCGGGACGAAGCGCGCGGCGGGCGGCCGCGAGGCCTTCATAGCCGTAGAGGCTATCGTTCTCGTCGCGGGTGAGGCCCTCGGGGCCGTTGTCGACATCGAGCAGGATGGCGTCCCAACCGCCCGCATCGATGATCCGCGCGACATCGCCTTCATGGATGGCGACGCGCGGATCGTCGAGGCTGCCGGCGAAGAGGCCGGCCAGCGGCCCGCGCGCCCAGGCGACGACCGCCGGGACGAGTTCGGCCACGGCGATCGCCGCGTCGCCGCCGAATTCCGCGAGCGCGGCGCGCAGGGTGAAGCCCATGCCGAGGCCGCCGATGAGGATTTTCGGGTTCTTGCGGCCCTGAAGCCGCTCCCGGGCGAGCCGGGCCAACGCTTCTTCCGAGCCGAATTGACGGCTGTTCATCAGCGCGGTCGATCCGGTCATGATGGAGAATTCATCGCCGCGCCGGATCAGCCGCAATGTCTGGCCGTCTCCGGGAACCGTCGCGGTGTCGATCTCGATCCAGGGCTGCATGGGGCGGGTCTTCCTGTTGGACCAGCGCGCTTTACCAGCAGGAGGCGGGCGCTGTCACGCGCAAGCTCCTCCGCGCGCCGTTTCCGGGCCGGGTTTGCAGACTTGCTCGCGGTGAGAGCCCTGTCATGACGTGTCGGACGCAAGGACGTCGTTGGCGAGCCAGTGCAAATCCGCCAGGACGTCGTCGATCTCGTGGACCGGCCGGGCGCGGCGGCCGGGCGGCGGGCCGACGCGGATCGGCGAGCGGCGGCGCTCTTTCGGGAGGGCCCGGTCGCGCCTTTGCTGCAGGCGGGCGAGGCGGCGGGCCTCGGCCCCGATGTCGCCGAGCGCGCGCTGCATCGACAGGATGCGCCGGCAAAGCGGCCCCGCGTCGATCGCGTCGTCGGGCAGGCAATACCAGCCGTCCGGCACGGGCCTCGGTTCGGTCACTCCGGGAGTGCTGATGCGCGGAAAGCTCTTCGACCTCCGCGGCGGGGGCACGTTCGAAAACCGCTTCACCGGATCGGTGAGCGGGAAGGGCGGAACCGGGGCATCGGCATCGGCGTCCTTCGCTTTTCGCGCCGGTCTGCGGCCCGGTTCGCCACCGCCCAGCCCGTACATGATGACGCCGACCGGCGGCGGGATGTCGGCGATCTGGCGCGCGGCGATGACGATCAGCCGGCGCATGGCGGATTCGGCGGTGCGCAGGATGCGCCGCACGGCGTTGTGGCGATGGCGCGGCAGGGTCTTCGGCGTTTTACCGTCCAGCAGCCCCGCCATGGCGCAGAGCGTGGCGACGACGCGCAGAAGGATCGCGCGGTTGCGGTCAATGACCAGCGTCCAGTCCCACCCCGCTTGTTCCACCGTTGTCTGTTCCACCTTCAAGCTCCTCGCTGGGGCCCTCCGCTATGGCTTCGGGCGTTCGGCGCTCCAATCGACAAATCGTTGTCGATTGGCCTGCTTCGCCGGGCGCTTCTCACCGTCGCTGGCGGGCCCCTAATCGGATCGGGACAGGGTAGGCGGAGTTTCAGCGTTGGTGGATCGATTTCGTTCGTGGGAATGTCGTTCGGGAGCGCAAAGGCCCGGGATAGAAGCGTTTTGCGCGCATCCGTTGCGCGCCGAGCGACCAGGGTATCCATCGTTTGAGAGAGCGTGCTGCCGTAACCGAGGTGCACTTCATGGTTGTTTTGCGCGTTCGATTCCGCTTACCTCAGCTTCGGAGGCGCGAGCATGTTCTTAAGAAAGAAGCCTGTCCTGCTGCCAGCGGGAACTGATCTTCATGCCGAGATGAATGGCGACCTCGATGACGCTTTTGCCGACCTGACAGACGCGTGTTTTGCGCCTCCGGTTTTTGAGCGGAGCGAACTGGTCTATGAGAGCAATCGCTACCGATCGCCGGGGGCGTTGTTGCGGGCCAGGCTGATCACACGGGGGCAATGGCTGCTTTTGGTTGTCAGTGGCCTTGATGGCGAACTTCTCAATGGAGGTCTCGCCCAGTTCATCGTCAATAATCCGGACTGGATCGACGATGTGCCGCCGGCCCTGGAAGAACTGGGGCTGCAGGCGTTTCGCGATAGCTACGTGGAAACGATGGCTCACCTGGAGACGGTGATCGACGGCTTCAACCCGTCGGGCGGCACTTCATTACTCTCCATGTTCCGGGACATGCGACGACTTGAGGCAGAGTTGGTCAAGAATACGGAAGATTGCCTGATCGACCGTAACTTCACCATGCGACTGGACGGGTCAAGCAGATCGCTTGTCTGGCACGAGGACCAATGGACCCGGCAACTCAAGAGGCGGATGATCGACTGGGTTGCCGACCATCCGGAAGAGTTCAGGGAGCCGTCCTGAGCAGGATCGGCGGAGCCGCCTAGCCCTTCTTCTTGCCGTGGCCGAAATCGGAGCGGCCCTTGAGGAACTTTTCCATGTCCCTTTTCTCCAGCGCCTTGTCGCGCGAGACGAGCCAGGCGCCGGCGCAGAGGCCGATGAGGGCGGCCGCGCCGACGCCGATGGCGAGCGTCGTCTCGGTGTTCTGGCGGCGGCGGTCGAACAGGCCGAGCGAGGGGAGGTTGGAGCGCGACGGCAGGTAGCCGGCGAGCGTGTCGCGGTCAGGAAGTTGGTCGCGGTACTTGCGGGGCAGGTGCCAGTTCATGGGACGTCTCCTCGGTTCATGGGTCTCGAACGGAGAATGTTCGGGGAGGCGCAGCGGTTCCCGGCGGGGGCGTTTGCGCGCTTGTGCGTGTCGCGGTAGAGCGTCGCGATGACCGAGATTATACGCTTCTACCGCACCGGCGATCCCTATGGATGCTTCTCGAATTTTTCGGCCCATCCGATCGAGATCGGCATGATCTGGCCGACCAGCGAGCATTATTTCCAGGCGCAGAAGTTCCTCGACGCGGCGCTCCGCGAGACGATCCGGCGCGAGCCGTCGCCGATGATCGCCGCGCGGATGGGCCGCAATCGCGACTGGCCGCTGCGGCCGGACTGGAACGCGGTCAAGGACGACATCATGCGCACCGCCATCCGCGCGAAGGTGGCGCAGCACGGGGATGTCCGTGCGGCGCTGCTGTCGACCGGCGACGCCGAGATCGTCGAGCACACGACGAACGATTCCTATTGGGCCGACGGCGGCGACGGCAGCGGCAGGAACATGCTGGGGCGGATCTTGATGGAAGTGCGGGGCGAGGTGAAGCGCTGATCCCATCCTCCGTTATCCTCGGGCTTGACCCGAGGATCCACGGCGAGGAGGCTCGGCGGTCATGGCGGGCTATGTCTACATCATCACGAACCACAAGAAGGGCACGCTCTATATCGGCGTGACGAGCGACCTCGAAGGCCGCATCCACGAGCATCGCGAGGGCCTGACGCCGGGCTTCGCGTCACGCTATGGCTGCACGCGGCTGGTCTGGTACGAACAGCACGACCATATCTCGGACGCCATCCAGCGGGAGAAGTCGTTGAAGCGCTGGTACCGCAAGTGGAAGATCGACCTGATCGAGGCGATGAACCCGGGCTGGAACGATCTCTATCTCGATTTGAACAGGTGAGGCTCTTTGGCGGGGAGTGGGCTGTAAGGCCAGTCTTGGGCTTTGGCGACTAGCGGTGTTGTCGTCATCCTCGGGCTTGACCCGGGGATCCACGGCCAGGAGGCACTAAACGTGATGGCCGGCTGGTGGCGGATCGCCGGGCTGGATGGCTTTCTTACCTGCTCCGATAGGAGTGTTCCCCGGCCGTGGATCCTCGGGTCAAGCCCGAGGATGACGGAGGAGGGGATGGGCTTTGAGGCTAGTCACGGACTTCGGGGATTTCACCGAATAGCTACCTGCGGTTCGCAGTCGGTCCCGGATACCGGCGATTAGCGCGTTACGCCCCCCAAAAGTTGTCATCCTCGGGCTTGACCCGAGGATCCATGGCCAGGAGGCGCTGACCTTGGCGGCCGGCTCATTGCGGATCGCCGGGCTGGATCGCTTTCTTTCCTGCGCAGGCAGGTGTGTTCCCCAGCCGTGGATCCTCGGGTCAAGCCCGAGGATGACGGAGGAGGGGATGGGCTTTGAGGCTAGTC
>NZXU01000086.1 GCA_002698425.1 Ahrensia sp.
CCAATTTCGACACCGCTTCGGTTCCCGAAATCGAAATGGCGCTTGACGCCGGCGCGACCCCGGAACGCATTTCCTTCGGCAACACGATCAAGAAGGAGCGCGACATCGCGCGCGCTCATGAGCTCGGCATTAACCTGTTCGCCGTCGACTGCGTCGAGGAAGTCGAAAAGATCGCCCGCGCTGCGCCCCGCGCCCGCGTGTTCTGCCGCGTATTGACCGACGGCGAAGGCGCCGAATGGCCGCTGTCGCGCAAATTCGGCTGCGCACCGAAAATGGCTGTCGACGTACTGGCCCATGCCGCCCGCCTCGGCCTCGACGCCTATGGCGTCTCGTTCCATGTCGGCTCGCAGATGACCGACCTCAAGGCCTGGGACAAGGCGCTGGCCGACGCCCGCTGGGTGTTCGAGCGCATGTCCGAGAAGGGCATCACGCTGAAGATGGTCAATATGGGCGGCGGCTTCCCGACCCGTTACCTCAAGGACGTGCCCTCCGCGAAGGCCTACGGCCAGGCGATCTTCGACGCGCTGCGCAAGCATTTCGGCAACCGCATCCCGGAAACCATCATCGAGCCGGGCCGCGGCATGGTCGGCAATGCCGGCGTCATCAAGTCGGAAATCGTTCTGATCTCGAAGAAGTCCGAGGAAGACGACGTGCGCTGGGTCTATCTCGACATCGGCAAGTTCGGCGGTCTCGCCGAAACCATGGACGAGGCGATCCGCTACAACATCGTCACCCCGCGTGACGGCGACGCCGCCGAGCCCTGCGTCCTCGCCGGCCCGACCTGCGATTCGGCCGATGTGCTTTACGAGAAGAAGCCCTACGCGCTGCCGCTCTCACTGACCATCGGCGACGAGGTTCTGATCGAGGGCACCGGCGCTTACACGACGACCTATTCGGCCGTCGCGTTCAACGGCTTCGAGCCGCTGCGTTCCTACGTCATCTGACCCAGACGCTTTTCGGGACTAAGACAATGAACTCGCTGGTTCATGACGGCGACGCCGTCACCATTGCGCTCGAATCCGGGGCGGACGTCGTCGCGCGCGACGGCCTGCTCGACCGGGCGATGGCGCCCAACTGGAAGAAGAAAACCTCCGGGAAACTTCGCGCCGGCCGCAAGCCGGCCGAAGGCCTCGCTTTCGTCGCCCGCGACAATCGAGGCGAGATCGTCGGCACGGTACGGCTTTGGAACGTCCAGGCCGGCATCGACGCCGTCGGCCGCCCGATCGCGGCGCTGCTGCTCGGCCCGCTCGCCGTCGATCCGGACACGAAGAACAAGGGCACCGGCTCGCTGCTGATGCGCCATGCTCTGTCCGAAGCCGCCCGGCTCGGCCATGGCGCGGTGCTGCTGGTCGGCGACGCGCCCTATTACGCCCGTTTTGGCTTCACCGCTGAAAAGACCGCGGCGCTGGCGCTCCCCGGCCCGGTCGAGCGCGACCGCTTCCTCGCCATCGAACTGGCCGACGGCTGGCTCGACGGTGCAGCCGGAATGGTCGTCGCGAGCGGCGAAAAGGTCACGAAACCGCGCAAGCTGCGCCTCGTGGCATAATCAAGAGATATCGGCGGGGGCCGATGGCGGCGCGGATATAGTGCGGGAGGAAGCTCCCGCGCCGCCTCTCATTCTGCAATAGGAAACCGCAGGAAATCGTCGGGGTTCACGGTGGAAATCCGCCCTCGCTGACCGCTGCTATTTGTCGGCGTTGTCCAGCAGCCATTGCCGCGCGGCCACCAAATCCTGCAGGAAATTTACGCGCTGACGCGCCCTTTCCTCCTCGTCGCGTATCCGCAGCAGGAAGGAAGGATGGTAGGTCAGCAACACCGGCGCGCCGTCGCTTTCCCGGTTGGTGATCGTCCCGCGTTCGCGCGTAATGGCGACGGATCGGTCGAGCAGCGAATAGGCCGCCGTGGCGCCAAGCGCCACCAGCAGTTTCGGACGCACCAGCGCGATCTCCTTTTCCACCCACCAGCGGCAGTGCCGCACTTCGCCGGCATTTGGTTTCTGGTGGATGCGCCGCTTTCCCCGCGGCTCGAACTTGAAGTGCTTCACCGCATTGGTCACGTAAACCATGCCGCGCTCGATACCGGCCTCTTCCAGCACGGCGTCGAAAACCTTGCCCGCCGGCCCGACGAAGGGTCGGCCCTGGATATCCTCCTGGTCGCCCGGCTGCTCGCCGACAAAGACGATCTGTGCGTTCCCGGCGCCTTCTCCGAACACCGCCTGCGTGGCGTCCCGATGAAGCGGACAGCGCATGCAGCCGTCTGCGAGGTCCCGCAATCCCTCGAGCGTATCGGCATCGCCGGCATCGGCTGCCGGATCGGACGACCAGAACCGGGACCGCACCGCCGCATGGTGCGCCGGCGGAAGCGTCGGGGCCTTGTCCAGCATGGCGCGATGCGCCTTGTCGGCACCGGCGATCATCGCCGGAATGAGCGCCGTCTCGGGCATGTTCTTCCAGTATTTGCGCGGCATCTCGGCGGTCATCGCCTTCACCTTCAGCCGCGCAGGATTGAAGATGTTGGAGAAGTAGGTCTTCCAAAGATCCTCCGCCGCGTCCCCGTCCGGCATCCCGTCCTTCGTCGCGCCGGGGCCAAAAGCCAGCGTCTCGCCGTCCCAGCGCGCTGACCGGTCCGGGGTCAGGATCGTCCATTTCATCCCCGTGAAGCGGCGTACGAAGAACTGCGCGTTTCGTACGACGATGAAATGCTGCGGTTCGAACCAGGCCACATAGCGCTCATCGCCCGCCTCCTCGATCCTGCGGAACCGCACGAAGGCCCGCATCTTGTGAATGTCACGGCGAATGGATTTCTCCATCGCCTCGAACTGCCTCACATCCGGATCGGTGGCGTTCCTGAGCAAGTCGCCACGCTCGATGACGCGCAACAGCATGCGGTAGAGAAAGGCGAAGCGTTGCGGATCGCGATGGCAGATCAGCATCTCCGCGCGCTCGACGAAGTCCCGCGGCACGTTGAATTGCGCGCCTTCCGGTATTTGCGGCAGCGGATCGGAGATTTCCCCGAACAGCCCCGCATCGTCCCGCCCCTCCACCGTCCAGTTGACGGTCTCGGGCCGGACGCCGGCGAGCGCGAGGCTGCGCGCTGCCGCCCGCCATCCGTCGAAATCCGTTTCTGCCGCGAGGCGCACCGAGATCATTCGAACAGGTTCAGCTGCTTTGCCGGTGCGATCCGCTGCCGAAGGTCGACGCGGTCGATCAGGCCGCCCGGCGACCAGTCCACCGCGACGATGAACGGCCGGACCTTGTCGATGGACTGGCACACCCGCGCGACATCGGCCAGCCGCAATCGCCCGAAACGCCGGCCGGCAAGGATGCGTTTGACCGAGGTCGTCCCGAACCCCGGCACGCGCAAAAGCGTCTGCCTGTCCGCCCGGTTCACGTCGACCGGAAATGTCTCGCGATGCCGCAGCGCCCATGCGAGTTTCGGATCGATCGAAAGATCGAGCATGCGGTCATCGGAACCGGCGAGGATTTCGGTCTGCTCGAATCCGTAGAACCGCATCAGCCAGTCCGCCTGGTAAAGCCGGTGCTCGCGCATCAGCGGCGGCTTGGCGAGCGGCAACGCGCCGGACGCGTCCGGGATCGGGGAAAAGGCCGAGTAATAGACGCGCTTCAACCGGTAGGAGCCATAGAGGCGCGAGCTGGACCGGAGGATCGTCTCGTCGTCGGAACCGTCCGCGCCGACGATCATCTGCGTCGACTGCCCGCCGGGCGCGAAACGCTTGCGCCTGCCGCTCTGCCGCGTCGGTTCGGAGGCCTCCTCGATATGGCTGCGCAGACGCGCCATCGACCGCCTTATGTCGCCCGGCCGCTTCTCCGGGGCGAGCCGACCCAGACCCTCGTCCGTCGGCAGTTCGACATTGATCGACAGCCTGTCCGCATAGCGCCCTGCCGCGTGGATCAGCAAGGGATCGCAATCCGGGATCGTCTTCAGATGCACATAGCCGGAGAAGTTTTCCTCCTCGCGCAGCTTGCGCGCCACCTCCACCAGTTCGCCCATCGTCTCGTCCGGCGAACGGATCACGCCGGAGGACAGGAACAGTCCCTCGATATAGTTGCGCTTGTAGAAATCCATCGTCAGGCGCACGACCTCGTCCACCGTGAACCGGGCCCGCTTCGTGTTCGAGGACGAGCGGTTGATGCAATATGAGCAGTCGTAGATGCAGAAATTCGTCAGCAGGATCTTCAGGAGCGAGATGCATCGTCCGTCTGGCGCATAGGCGTGACAGATCCCGGACCCCGTGACAGAGCCGATCCCCCCTGACTTTCGCGAATCGCGTTTCGTGGAGCCGGACGACGCGCATGACGCATCGTATTTCGCGGCGTCGGAGAGGATTTCGAGCTTTTCGCGCAGGGTGAAACGGGCCATATGTTCATCATATGTTCCGGCGCGACTTGAATCTATAAATTTTGACATGACGAGAGCGACAAGCCGGCACGCCGTTATGTCCGGCCGGGCTTCAATCCGCATTCAGGGGGAGTTGGAGGCCTCGCCCCGGATTCGAACCAGGGTTGGAAGGGATTTGCACGTCCCCCGCGTAGCCATTCCGCCACGAGGCCATCGATCACACTCTCGTGAAGTCGGCGTGATCGGTCAAATGCCTGCCCGACGAACCTTGAATTATGGTTACCGCCCGGACGTCTTTTTCACACAGCGCGTCGAACCGGCCTTCGCCTCTATCCCCGGATATCGATCACGCCGCAATCGCCTTCCTCCGAGCCGAAGACGACGCGATAGCCGTCCCGGTCCCAGGCCATCGACGAGATCGGGCCCTTGCCGCCGCGGCGCAGCAGCACCTCCTTGGAATCGGCGAAACGCACCGCCATGACCATGCCGTCCGAATAGCCGATCGCGACGATGTCCTCCTCGGGATGGCAGGCCACGGCCGTCACCATGGCGTCGCCGCGCGTGCCGAGTTCCAGCGGCGCCTTGCCCATCGGGCCGTCCTTGCCCTGGAAGGGCCAGACGATCGCCGCCGGCGCGCCGGACGTCGCCAGCCACTTGCCCTTCGCCGACCATGACCAGCTCTTCACCTTTGCCGGGTAACCGGACATGCGCATGTGCTTCATCTCGTCGAGCCGCCAGCCATGCAGGGCGTTTTCCTGCATGGTCGTGACGAGGAACTTGCCGTCCGGCGAGAACATCACGGCGGTATGCGCGCCCTTCCATTCGAGGTCGATCGGCTTGCCCGCCGTCATCACCCAGTGCAGCGTGCCACCATTGTAACGCGCCGTCGCCAGCCGCAATCCCTTCGGCGCGAAGGCGAGCCCTTCCACCGAGCGTTCCTCGGAAAACTCCTTCACGGTCCCGTCGGCGAGCCGGACATATGCCTGCTTGCCCGCCGCGTAAGCGACAGCGCCCTGCGGGCCGGCGGCGAGCGTCGTCACCCATTTGCGCCCGACCGACCCGATCTCCTCGCTCGTCCCCTCGCCGTCCGTGCGCTCGATCAGCCCGTCCTCGCCACCGGTGATCAACGTCTTGCCGTCGAGCGAAACGACGGCGCAGCTCAGCCCGTCATGGACCTGTGACGACTGGTGACCCTGGTCGAGGCGGTGCACCGTGCCGTCCGCCAGCGCGAAGACCGGCGTCTCGCCGAGAAACCCGGCGAACAGGCAATAGCCGTCGAGATCGAGGGGAGCGACTGTGGGCATGAGAGGATATCTTCCGGATTCAATCTTTGCGCGGAGCGATCTCGTAGCATCCGCTTCGCAGCACGACCACCTGCGATATCGGAATCGGTTTCAGTTCGCCATGTCCGTAACAGAACCAGTCGTCCCAGTTCGCGATCAACCAGTCGGCGCTCAGCCCGCGATACCCGTCCGGCTTCGATGCGGACGGAAAGACGCTGAGGATCAGACCGGCCTTGTAGCCGGTCACCGTCATCACGCCGAGCCCGCAATCGTCCTCACGCGGATCGAAGACCATCAGGTCCACACCGCAAGAACCGGGACCGCTCATATAGTCGAAGGGAAGCCGGACGACGTCACCGGGGCCAAGCGTCTCGCCCCGGCAATCCGTCAGTTTCTCCGGCGGCACGGCTTACGCCGCGCAGGCGGCGAAGGTCCGCTCCAGCTTCTCGCGGTCCAGTTCCCGGCCGATGAAGACGATGCGGCTCTCGCGCTTTTCGCTCGCCTTCCAGTCGCGCTCGTGGTCGCCCTCGATGATCATGTGCACGCCCTGCACGACATAGCGCTGCGGGTCGTCCGGAAACGCGATGATCCCCTTCAGCCGCAGGATATTCGGCCCGTCGAGCTGGGTGATCTTCTGGATCCACGGCATGAATTTCTGCGGATCGACCTCGCCGCCCCGCAGCGACACCGACTGGATCGTCGTCCCGTGAATCCCGTCGCCATGGTCATGATGATGATGGCCGTGGTCATGATCATGTCCGTGATGGTGGTGACCATGGTCATGACCGTGATCGTGATCGCAGGCCGGCCCGCAGACATGGTCCGGATCGTCGTGATCGAGGAAATGCGGATCGCTGGCGAGCGCCCTTTGCAGGTCGAAGGCGCCGCGGTCGAGAATATCCTTCAGCGCCACGTTCGACCGCTCGGTCCGGTGGATTCGCGCATGCGGATTGATCGCGCGGATTGTGTGTTCGAGGTCGTGCAGGTCCTCTTCGGAAACAAGATCCGTCTTGTTCAGCAGCACCACGTCGGCAAACGCGATCTGGTCTTCCGCCTCGCGGCTGTCCTTCAGCCGAAGCGGCAGGTGCTTGGCGTCGACCAGCGCCACCACGGCGTCGAGCCTTGTCTTCTCGCGCACGTCGTCATCCATGAAGAAGGTCTGCGCCACCGGCGCCGGGTCGGCGAGCCCCGTCGTTTCCACCACGATGGCGTCGAAGCGGCCGGGACGGCGCATCAGCCCCTCGACCACGCGCACGAGGTCGCCGCGCACCGTGCAGCACACGCAGCCATTGTTCATTTCGTAGATTTCCTCGTCGGATTCGACGATCAGGTCGTTATCGATGCCGATCTCGCCGAACTCGTTGACGATCACCGCGTAACGCTTGCCGTGATCCTCGGTGAGGATGCGGTTGAGAAGCGTCGTCTTGCCGGAGCCGAGATAGCCGGTCAGCACGGTGACGGGGATGGACTGTTCGCTCATGGGAGGCCTCGTAAAGGGCAATGGGTTTCAGATGCGCATATAGGCGATCGGGTCGGTCTATGCCAATTCCTCGATGACGCGCCGCGCCGCCGCGTGACCGCTGTCGAACGCCGCCTCGGCCCGCCCGCCGAGGCACCAGTCGCCGCAGGCCAGGACCCGGTCGTCGCAACCGCTGAAAAACGGCATTCCCGCCGGCCGGTCGACCCGGGCATATCGCCAGCGATGCGCAACGCCGAACAGGGGATCGGCGGCATCGGAGCCGAAGCGCTCCGCCATCGCGGTCGCCAGCAGGACGCGCACGGCATCCGGTTCCTCATCGAGGTGATCGGCGCTCCATGCCGCGCCTGCATGAATCACAACCGTTTCGGCGCTGCCCCGGCCGGGCTTCGAGCCGTTGCGCGCCAGCCAGCCGAGCGGCGATGCATCGTCTCCACGCAACATGTCCGGCACCGCGCCGATCCTCTCCCGATAGGCGAACATCGCCGCCCAGCACGGCGCCATGACAGCCGCCGAAATCCCGTCAAAACCGGGATCGAGTGCGCCGACGAGATCGAGCGCCTGCGGCGCGGGCGCGCTGACGATAACGCGGTCGAACTCGCCGACCGCGCCGCCCTCGCCGATCAGGCGCACGGCATCCCGCTCCGCCTGGATCGCGGAGATGCGGCAGCGCCGCCGAACCTCGATTCCATCGAGAAGCGGCTTCACCAGCCCGCTCATTCCCGGCATGCCGACATGCCACGCCACGTCCCGGTCCTTCTCCGCCGGTCTCCATTGATCCGCAGCACCAGCCGTAGCCAGTTCTGCCAGCATCTCCCCAAACCCGGCGCCACGGGCTGTCAGGTATTGTGCGCCATGATCGAACGATCCGTGATCCGTGCGCCGGGTCGAGAGCCGGCCGCCGGTGCCGCCGGACTTTTCGAACACCGTTACCCGGTAGCCGGCGCGCGACAATGTCCGCGCCGCCGATGCGCCAGCCAGCCCCGCGCCGACGATGGCGACATGGTGGGTCAATTGAATCTCCTTGTGGGTCGTCCCATGGCCGCTTATCTAAGGCGCTGCCGTGTCACGGCAATTCGCGCGGGTCCCTCCGTTTGATCGGCATCAAGGCGGGGCGCATGCTTTTGCACGAGACCAAAACAAACATAACGGGAGATCATCCATGCCGCTTTACAATGTCCGCCTCGAAATGGCCCGCGAACCGGGTTTTCCCGAAGGCAACAAGAACCGGGGCTACATCCTCGTTCTGCCGCTGGGCGACGACATGAAGATCGACGGCGCGGAATGGAAGAAGCACCCCGAGGCCTGCACGGTCGAGCGCTTCTGGGACGGCGAGCGCGCCGAACTCGGCTATCTCGAGCGCCACAAGAAGGGCCAGTGGGTCTTCGACTACGATTTCGACGATGACGAGGACGAGGAATCCGGCTTCCGCCTCGGCGAGCATTCCTTCAACAAGGGCGAATACGTCTCCATCTCCGGCCATGACGGCAAGATGCACACCTTCACCGTCGTCGCGGTCAGCCCGGCCGGCTGAAACAGCTCAGATCCGAGAATGCCTGACGCGGCTGTGCGTCAGGCGATCACCTCGCCGATCAGGAATTTCGGCGCCACATTGGTGAAATTGGGGAGATCCTCCCCGAGCGGACCGCTCGCTTCCAGGGCGGCCTTCATGGCTGCCTCGTCCGCGAAGACGAATGTCGCGACCGCGAAAAAGTCAGGGGGTGCGTCCGGGCCGCCACCCGCCAGTCCCTTTGTCACCACCGTCGACTGGAGATGCGGACCCATCGTCTGGTCGACCAGCTTCATGTGCTTGTCCGCATAATAATCGAAGTCGAACGTGGTCCCCTCCGCGACCGGATAGATCACCTGCACCGATACTGCCATTCGTTCCTCCCGTAAAAAATCAGGGCGCGCGGCCCTGACGTGTGCAGGATAACGGCGGATCGGCAACGGTCAACGCTGCCACCGAATTTTCTCACACTGTGGGAATTCGCGAGGGCTATGCGGCGATCAGCCCGTGAAGCCCGGATGCTTCTCCACGTCCTTCAGCAGCTCCAGCAGCCCGCTCACCGCGTGATCGAGGATCGCTTCCCCGATCTCCGCCGAGGCGCCGGCCGCATTGCCCACCGCGCCGATCGCCGACAGGTCCTCCATGGTCCAGCCGAAGGCATGCGGCCCGTAGGCGCGCAGATGGAGATAATCGCGGATGAACTCTCCTTGCCGGGACGGAAAATCCGCCGCACGCTCCATGGCCACCTTGTCCGGATGGATCGCCAGCATCACCGAGGTCTCGATCAGCCCGCCATGGATGTCGAGGTGCTTTTCCTCCGGGCTCATCACGCCCTCCGGCAGGCCGAACCGCGTCCAGCTCGTCGCCACCGCAAGCATGTTGAACCGGGTGCGCAGTTCCGTCGCCACGACCGTCATCAAGGGCGAATTGCCGCCATGCGCGTTCAGCATCACCAGCTTGCGGATGCCGGAGCGATGCGCCTGCTCGCCGATCCGGATCCAGCGCCGCACGGCCTGGTCCCATTCCAGCGTCTTCGTGCCGGCGACGTGCATGTGCTCGGGCGAATAGCCCACCTCCTCGACCGGCAGGAACACCACAGGCGCGGCGTCCGGCAGCCGCCGGATCAGCCGGTCGACGACGGCTTCCGCGATCAGGCTGTCGGTCTCGAAGGGCAGATGCGGCCCGTGCTGCTCGGTCGCGCCGAGCGGCAGCACCGCGATCCATTTCGCCGCCTCGGCAGGCGCCGCCATGCGCTCCGGCAGCGTTTCGACGCGTCGCCGCAGGCGTTTCGGCTTCGTCGCCCCGTCCGCCGTCATGTCGCCTCCGCGAAGAGTTTCGCCACCGCGCCGTGCTCGTGGCGCAGTCTCTCGATATCGACGCCCACCGGCATGCCGTCCTCGACGGTCCATTTGCCGGCGATCATCACCCGGTCGGCACGATGCGCGCCGCACAGGATCAGCGCGGCGAGCGGGTCATGCGCGCCGGAAAACCGCAATTCGTCCAGCGTGAACAGCGCCAGGTCCGCCTGTTTGCCCACGGCGATCGCGCCGATATCGCTGCGCCCAATGCACCGCGCCGACCCTTCGGTCGCCCAGCGCAGCACGTCGAGATGCGTCACCGTCGCGTCGTAGCGCAGCCGGTTCAGCATCAGCGCGTGGCGCGCGCCCTCCATCAGGTTGGAACTGTCGTTGGAGGCCGACCCGTCGACGCCGAGCCCCACCTTGACGCCCGCGGCTTCCAGATCGCGCGTCCGGCAGAAGCCCGACGCCAGCACCGCGTTCGATGTCGGGCAATGCGAAACGCCGACGCCCGCGTCGCCGAGGCGCGCGATCTCGTCGTCGCCGAAATGGATGCCATGCGCCAGCCAGGTCCTGTCGCCGAGCCAGCCGCAATCCTCCAGGTAATCGACCGGCCGGCAGCCGAACATCGAGACGCAGAACTCGTCCTCGTCATGCGTCTCGCCCAGATGCGTATGCAGCGCGCAGCCGCATCTGTTCGCGAGCGTCGCCGTGTCCCGCATCAGTTCGCGCGTCACCGAAAAGGGCGAGCACGGCGCCAGCGCCACCTGCAGCATCGCCCCCTCGGAGGCGTCGTGATACCTGCTGATCACCCGCTCGCAATCGGCGAGAATCGTATCGTGGTCCTGCACGACCGAATCCGGCGGCAGCCCGCCATCCTTCTGCGACAGATTCATCGAGCCGCGATTGAGCACCATGCGGATGCCGAGCGCGGTCGCCTCCTCCGCCTGGATGTCGAGCGCATCCTCCAGCCCGCCGGGAAAGACATAATGATGGTCCGAAGAGCAGGTCACGCCCGACAACATCAGTTCGACGAGCGCCAGCCGCGTCGCCAGCCTGAGCCCGTCCGGGCCGAGCTTCGCCCAGATCGGGTAGAGCGCCGTCAGCCAGTCGAACAGCTCCTTGTTGATCGCGGCCGGATGCGCCCGCGTCAGCGTCTGGTAGAAATGGTGATGCGTGTTGATCAGCCCCGGCAGGACCACATGCCGCGAAGCGTCGAACGTCGCGCATTCGATCGACGGCGACCCGCCCGCCGGCACGAGCTCAACGATTGTCCCGGCCGACACGACAACGCCGCCAGAGGCGTCCCCGTCGGCGAGAATGGCGAGAGGCGACTTGATCCAGAGGGGCGTTGAAGATGGCATGAAAGAACCTGAAATGCGGAAGCTTCATTCCTAGAAGATCGCGGGCCGGTCTGCCAAGGCCCGAACCCGCGCCTTGGCGCGCACTTGTCCGCTCTTCCATGCTATGAGGTTGACCAGTCTGCCGGCGCGCCCGGCCTGTCGCGGAAAGCCCGCCCATGTTCACCTGGAAGACCGCCCGGCGGATCGTCCTCCTGATTGTGCTGCTCGTTGCCGCGAACCTCGCCGGCAACTATTTCGCCGACCTGTTCGGCGCGGAACTGAAGCAAAGCGGCGTGATCGCCCGCTGGGGCACAGCGGCGCTCGCCGTCGCCTATTGTATCCTGCTCGCGATTCCCTTCGTCCCCGGCGTCGAAATGGGCATGATGCTGATGGCGATCCACGGCACCTCGATCGCGCTGCTGGTCTATCTGTGCACGGTCATCGGCCTGTCGATCGCCTTTCTCGCGGGCCGCCTCGTCCCGCTCGCGGCCATCGCACGCTTTGCGCGTTTCCTGCATCTGGAACGCGTCGCCCTGTTGATCGACGATATCGAGGCCACGGATCGCGAGGAAAGGCTGGCCCGGCTGATGGACCATGCGCCCAACCGGGCCATCCCCTTCCTGCTGCGCCACCGCCATGTCGCCCTCGCCCTGGCGCTCAACACACCCGGCAATTCGATCATCGGCGGCGGCGGCGGCATAGCGCTGCTCGCCGGATCGACGCGGCTCTTTTCCGCGGCGGGATTCCTGATCGCGGTCGCACTGGCCGTCTCGCCGGTGCCGCTCGCCTTCTACCTCTTCGGGCAGCAGTTTTTTCCGCCTCTCTAGCGACGGATCGCCGGAAAATCAGCGGTTTGCTTGACCCGGTTTCTTTCGTCGGCTTAATGGTTCGCCATGAATCGCTATTACATCGAAAAGGAAGCCGAAGAGGTCACCAAGCTCCTCGCGAGCCTGCAGAACGCGGCCCGCGTCGGCCGCACCCACATGGCCAGGCTCCTGCAGACCACCGGTCTCTATGCCGGCCAGGAAAGCGTCATGGAACTGCTGGCGGCAAAGGACGGCCAGACGCTCGGCCAACTCGCCGCCGCCCTCGGCGTCAAGCCGCCCACCGTCACCAAGACCGTCACCCGCCTCGCCGAACAGGGTTTCGTCGAACGGCGCCCCTCCGAAACGGACGCCCGCCAGATCCATGTCTGGCTCACCGAGGAAGGCCGCGCGGTCCTCGAGCAGATGCAGCGCGCCATCCGCGACGCGGAAATGCGGGCGCTGGACGGGGTGAAGAAGAAAGAGCGCAAGCAGCTCGCCAAGATCCTCGCCAAGATCGAGTCCAATCTCGGCGAACCCGCGGCCGAGAAAAAGAAGAAGCCCTCGGCGAAGAAAAAGAAGAAAAAGGCCGAGCCCGCGCCGGAAGCCGAGACCTCTTGACGGCCAAGCCCGTCCCGATGGCAAATCTCTACCTGCGACCCTTTGCAATTGCCTTGCGCTGAGGGTTTAACTATTTTAAAAAGTTTAAAGGCGGGGGAGTTCGTGGCGCAAAAGATCAAACTGTCCACCATCGGCGAAGCCCTTGGTGTTTCGACGGCGACCGTGTCGCTCGCGCTGCGCGACAGCCCGCTCGTCGCCGAGGCGACGAAGGAGAAGATCAAGGCCCATGCGCGCCAGATGGGCTATATCTACAATCGCCGCGCCGCCAGCCTGCGCACCTCGAAATCCGGCATCATCGGCGTCGTCGTCCATGACATCATGAACCCCTTCTACGGGGAGATCCTGAAGTCGATCGAGACCGAGCTCGACCGCTCGCGCCACACCTTCCTTCTCTCCAACCATTACGACAATGTCGAAAAGCAGCGCGATTTCCTCGACACGCTGATGCAGCTCGGCGCCGACGGCGTCATCATGTCGCCGGCCATCGGCACGCCGCTGGACGATGTCGACCTGATCCTGCGCAACGGCCTGCCGGTCGTGCTGATCGCCCGCTCGATCCCGCGCGCCAGCCTGCCGGTCTTTCGCGGCGACGACGCCTTCGGCACCGGCCTCGCCACCAAGCATCTGATCTCGCTCGGCCACAAGCGCATCGCCTTCATCGGCGGCACCGACGAGACCTCGACCGGCCGCGACCGCTACCAGGGCTATCTCGCCGCCATGCAGAAGGCCGAACTTGCGGCCAAGCCCGAGTGGCGCATTCCCGGCCCCCGCACCAAGCAGGCCGGCTTCGAGGCGACCGGCGAATTCCTCGCCCTGCCCGACAAGCCGACCGCCGCCGTCTGCTGGAACGATCTCGTCGCCATCGGCCTGATGAACGGCATCGCGCGCGCCGGCCTCGTGCCGGGCGTCGACATCTCCGTCACCGGCTATGACGATCTGGAGGAGGCCGCCATCGCCACCCCGGCGCTGACGACGGTCTGGAACGGCCAGCCCGAAGTCGGCCGCCGCGCCGCCCGCGCCCTGCTCGACCGCATCGACGCGGTCAAGGACAATGCCGGCGCGCTCGAACTGATCCGCCCCGAGCTCCACATCCGTCAGTCGACATCGCCGGTCAAGGAACGGGCCTGACATGAACGACCTGAAATCGGTCAGCGTGCTGATGCCGGCGCGCTTCTACGATCGCGCCGCCGAGCGTATCCTCGAAGCCTTCGACACGGTCCTCATCGACAAACCCGATCCCGCCCTCATCCCGGCCGGCAAGCGCGATCAGATCACCGGCATGGCCGCGCTGCTCAATCCGGACTGGGTGCCCGTCATCGACGCCCTGCCGGCGCTTCAGATCATTTCCAATTTCGGCGTCGGCTATCACCCGGTGCCGTCTCTGCACGCGATCGAAAAGGGCATCTGCGTCACCCACACGCCGGACGTCCTCAACGAGGAAGTCGCCGATACCGCCATCGGCGTGCTGCTCAACACCCTGCGCCGCTTCGACCGGGCCGGCCAGTGGGTGCGCGACGGCAAATGGGAGAGCGTCGGCAATTTCACGCCCTCGCCGCTCACCATGCGCGGCAGGACCGTCGGCCTTTTCGGCCTCGGCCGCATCGGCAAGGCGATCGCCCGGCGCATCGAGGGCTTCGGCCTGCCCGTCCACTATCACGCCCGCCACCGCGTCGGCGACGTGCCCTATACGTACCACCCGACGCTCGCCGGCATGGCCAAGGCCGTCGACACGCTGATCTGCATCGTCCCCGGCACGCCGGAAACCCGCCATGCCGTTGATGCAGGGGTGCTGGAAGCGCTCGGCCCCGACGGCGTTCTGGTCAATGTCGCCCGCGGTTCGGTCGTCGACGAGACCGCGCTGATCGCGGCGCTTGCCGCCGGCACGATCGCCGCCGCCGGCCTCGACGTCTTCGAGGACGAGCCGCATGTTCCGTCCGCCTTGATCGGGATGGAAAACACCTTCCTGACGCCTCATATCGGCTCCGCCTCGGCCCACACCCGTGCCGCCATGGGCGACCTTGTCGCCGACAATCTCGTGTCCTGGTTCGAAAAGGGAGAGGCCGTCACCCCCGTTCCCGAGGCAAAGGCGGCGGGACTGGAAAAGAGGCGCTGACAGGTATCGGACGGGTCGTCAGCGATATCCTCGGCTGGGCCCCTACATCGTATATCCCGGCTTCTTGTAGAGACGGTCCAGCTGCCCGGCGATCTCCGGCTGATAGACCTCGTCGCGCCAGCGATCGGAATCGACCTCCTCGATCGCCACCGAAACAGACGCCTCGCTGTTTCCAAGGATGTCCATCACGCTTTTCGTGACGGCTTCGGCGAGGTCCTGCTTCTGCCCCTCCGTCTTGCCGGGCCAGATTTTAACGATCACATGGGGCATTCCGGTTCTCCTGATTGGTCTGTTGGACAGGATATCCCGGCGGGCATGCGCCCGCCGGGACTATCTGCGTCGGGTCTTTCCGCCGCGCTTACCAGGGCTGCTTGGCCGGCCCGACGGTGAATTCGCTCACCGCGGTGTCTTCCGGCAGACCGAGCGCAAAGGCAACGACGTCGGCGATCCGCTCCGGCGAAATCGCCATCGCGTCATAAAGGCCCTGCATGCCCGCCGCCGTCTGCTGGTCGGTGATCGTGTCCAGCAGCTCGGTGCTGATTGCGGCCGGATAGAGCGTCGACGTGCGAATATGGGTGCCTTCCATCGCCGCTTCCATGCGCAGCACTTCCATGAAGTTGCGCACAAACCACTTGGTGCCGCCATAGACCGACGCGCCCGGATAGTTCTTCAGGCCCGCCACCGAGGAGACCGCCAGCACATAGCCGGACTTCTGTTCGGTGAAGGTCGGCATGACGGAGGCGACGCCGTTCAGCACGCCCTTGATGTTGACGTCGACCATCTGGTTCCACTCGTCCGTCTTCAGCGCCGAAACCGGCGAGCTCGGCATCAGGCCGGCATTCAGGAAGATCGCGTCGACGCCGCCGAACGTTTCCTTGGCGAGCTTGACGATGGCGTCGTTCTCGGCCGGCTTCGTCACGTCCAGTTCCTGGTAGACGGCTTCGCCGCCATCGGCCTTGATGGCGTCGACGATCTGCTTGAGCTTTTCCTCGCGCCGCGCGCCGAGCACGACCTTGGCACCCTTCGCCGCGAGCAGTTTTGCGGTCGCCTCGCCGATACCCGACGATGCGCCCGTGATGATGACGACTTTGTCTGAAATGTTGTTGGCCATGATGGTCTCCATTGCTTTCTTGCGGTTTGGTTTGGTTTGACCCCGGCCGTTATGCCGGCAGGGGGAAGGGTCGGTTAGAAGGGCTCGGTGCGAGCCGGTACTTCCGTCCGGTTGGGGCACAGGAAACCCGTCCGCCCGAAGGCGGTTGGTCCTGCGAACGGGAAAAGCCGTTGGTGTCAGTCGGCGGCTTCGATACGGATGCGTGTCTCTCCGGCCTCGACGAGTGCGGCGATCGATCCGTCGAACGCACCGAGCCGGACCAGCCCGCGGGAGTAGCTGAAGGGCTTGTAAAAGATCGCCAGATTTCCCCACGGTCGGTATTGCGTGATGTCGCCGGCCTGGGGCGCGTAGCCCTCCGGCGCATCGGTGGCGTCGAGCTTGCGGCCGAGATCGGCGACCTTCTCGGTGCCGTGATAGTCACTCACGACAAGCTCCAGCGGCAGCATCGAGGCGAAGTCGCGCGCAGCGGGCGTATCGTCCAGCGTCGCGGGCAAGGTGGTGTCGCCGACGATGACCTTGATACGGGTCATGGCTGCCTCGTTCGTTTCCGGTCCGGTTTGGGCGTGAGCCGCGGTGGAGAACACGGCGGCCAGCGTCGCTGTCAGGAAGCCGCGCCGCGCCATTCGACCGAGGTCAGCCATTGTAATCCCGATCCGAAACCTTCTCCATCCAGTCGACGGTCTTCCCGTCCTGGACTTCCTGGATGGCCAGATGGGTCATGGCCTCGTCCGGAGCCGCGCCGTGCCAGTGCTTCTCGCCGGCCGGAAACCAGACGACGTCGCCGACACGGATTTCCTCGATCGGACCGCCCCAGCGCTGCACCCGGCCGACGCCGGAGGTGACGACGAGGGTCTGTCCGAGCGGATGCGTGTGCCACGCCGTGCGTGCGCCGGGCTCGAAACTCACATTCGCACCCTGCACGCGTTCTTTGTCGAAGCCGTTGAACAGCATCTCGATCTGCACTGAACCGGTAAACCAGTCGGTCGGTCCCGGACCGCCCGGATGCTTGTCTGCACGCGTGATTTCCATCGCGAATATCCTTTCTTTCCTCGGTGTCTGTGCTGGCAAGATAGGTCGAAACGCGCTATCCGATTAGCGGGTATAATTCGCATGAACTATTGAGCAGAATTCACTAATGGCGCGAGACGAACTGGCCGATCTGAGAGCGTTCATCGCGGTTGCCGAGGAGCGCAGCTTCACCAGGGCGGCAGCGAAGCTAGGGGTTTCCGCCTCGGCATTGAGCCACACGATCCGGGGACTGGAGGAACGGCTGGGCCTGCGCCTTCTGACACGGACGACGCGAAGCGTGTCGACCACCGAGGCGGGCGAAAGGCTGTTCCACGCGATCGTTCCGCATTTCGAGCAGATCCGCTCCGAAATCGACGCCCTGAGCGAGTTGCGCGATACGCCCGCCGGAACGCTTCGCATCTCTTCGGGCATCCATGCCGCGGAGACCATCCTGCGGCCGCATCTGGCGAAGTTCCTGCCCGACTATCCGGATATCGATGTCGAGATTTCCATCGATGACGGCTTCGTCGATATCGTCGGGGAACGGTTCGATGCCGGCGTCCGGCTGGGAGAATCCGTCAGCAAGGACATGATCGCGGTGCGGATCGGCCCTGACTGGCGGTTCCTTGTCGTCGCCACGCCCGGCTATCTGGTCCGGCGCTCGCCGCCGGAGCATCCGGGCGAACTGACCAACCACCAATGCATCAATCTGCGTCTCGCCTCCGCCGGCGGTCTTTATGCCTGGGAGTTCGAGAAAGACGGGCGGGATCTCGAAGTCCGCGTCAGCGGCCAGTTGACCTGCAACTCCATCATGACCGTGCTGCACGCCGCCCTCGACGGACACGGTCTCGCCTTCGTGCCGGAGGATCTCGCGCGCCCCTATATCGAGGCCGGCCGCTTGCGCACGGTTCTGGAGGACTGGTGCCCGGCCATTCAGGGCTATCACCTCTATTATCCCAACCGGCGCCACGCCTCGCCCGCTTTCGCCCGCTTCGTCGAGACGCTGCGCTACCGGGCGTGACGGCGGACAATGGAGGATCGCCCCCGTTAGGGCGCCCTTAACCATGACGCTTCATGATCCGCCGCGTTGTCGGGGAGTACGGGTGATGATGAAGTCCTATGCATTCTGGATCAATGGCGCGGTCGTCATGGGCGTCGCCGCCATGTTCGCCGTCGGTTACGGCGTCGCCGGCCCCGGCGTCGATCCGATGACCACCGCCTCCGTCGATCTCCGCAAGGCCGACCATTTCATGGTCGTCGATCATGCCCGCAACCGGACCTGCATCGTCGCCCTGCACCGCGACGAGGGCTATGACGTCCACCGCGTCGAACCCGGCAATTGCGAAGACATGCCCCGCGTCGCCGCCGCCCGCACCTGGCAGGACACGGAGCGCGACAAGGTCCGCATCACCGATCACACCGGCAAGGTGCTGATGCGCCTGGCATCCGACGACCGCTACGGCTGGAACGTCGTCGAGCCGTCGAACCTGGACCTCACCTTCGAGGCGTTCTGAGCTTCCGTCCGGGAAACATCTTCCCCGTTATACAGCAAAGATTATTTTTTGCTGTATAACTCTCAATACTGCGCATACAGAATATGCGCGAGGCCGAGCAGCGTCTGGCGGCCGACCGCGCCGGACATGGCGTAGCCGAAGCCGTTATCGGCCCAGTAGAAGGTGGAGACGCCGTCCGTCTCGGAAAAGCGGAACGCCGTGCCTTCATGCCCTGAATTAACGCCGATCAGCACCGTCACCCGGTCGCCCGACCCGTTCTCATACATCAGCATCGCACCGGGCTTTTCCGCGAACGGCACCAGCCGCCCGCCGACCAGGTCGAAACCCTTCGCCGTCAGGTCCGGGGCTTGCAGCGTCTTGCCGATGCGGTTGCCGAGCCAGCGGACCAGATGTTCCTCCTCGCTCGCCGCCACCTCGACAGGATGACGCCTTTCGCCGGCATAGATCAGGTAATTGGCCTTGGAGGCCTCCGGCAGCATCTGCGCGATCTGAACCGGTTCCTCCTTCTGCAACGCCGCCGTCAGAAACGAGCCCGCGCCGCCGCCGGCGAGGAAGAACAGCGCGAACCCGGCAGCGATCGCATAGCGTCCGCGCCATCTGCGCCCGCCCTTCGAAAGACCGGCAACCATCGCGCGGTCCTGCGCCCCCAGAACCGGTTCCGCGCCGAATGCCGCGCGGATCGCCTCGTTCTGCGCCCGCCAGGCCGCGACTTCGGCGGCCGCTTCGGGATGGTCGGCAAGAAACGCCTCCACCTCGGCGCGGCGCTCCGGCGTCAGCCGCCCGTCGACATAGGCGTGCAGCTCGTATTCACTGAAATGGTCCGGTGCCGTATTCATGTGTTTCTCCGGAATTCCACGATATTATTGCCCTCCAGGATCGCCGCCAGCGTGCGCCGCGCGCGCGACAGCCGGCTCATCACCGTGCCCAGCGGTATCTCCAGCATCGCCGCCACCTCGCCATAGGCGTAGCCCTCGACGACGACCAGCATCAGCACCGCCCGCTGGTCGGGGTGCAGCCGCTCGAGCGCCGCCGCGATCCTGTCGCGCGCCAGCGGGTCGCTTTCGGCATGCTCGGCCTCGACCCCGCCCGCCGCGTCGTAATCGACCATCGGCGGCGTCGCGACGGCCCGGCGCAGCCGGTTGCGGTTGAGATTGGTGAGGATCGTCATCAGCCAGCCCTGCAAATTCTCGCCGCGCCAGGTCTCCCGCCGTGCGAAAGCCTTCTCCAGGCAGTCCTGCACCAGGTCGTCGGCGTCGGCATGGCTCGCCGAAAGACTGCGCGCATAGCGTTTCAGCCGCGGCAGGATGGCGAGCATGTCCGTCTCGAAACGGCTCATCGCGCGCCTCCCGTCGAGGGGATGAGGGAGGCGCGCGGACGGGCGTTTACGCCCGCCTGTCGGCGTGTCAGAGGATCAGGGACGCGCAAGGTCCCACACGCCGTTGACGCCGTCGCCGGTGATGTCGCCCTTCTTGGCGTCCTTGACCCAGAAATAGAGCGCCATGCCGTCCTTGGCCCACTGCTTCGAGCCGTCGGCGCGGGTGACGATGCTGTAGGCGCCCTCGGCGGTGTCGCCGTCCGCGGCGAAAAGCGGCGGCCAGTTGGCGGCGCAGCCGCCATTGCAGTTGGAGACGCCTTCCTTGTCATTCTTGAACGTATAGAGCGTCATGCCGTTCTCGCCAGCGAGCACGTCGCCCTTTGCGGTCGAGACGGTGGTCACGGGCGCGGCAAATGCGGCGCCAGCGAGAAGAAAGAAGGCCGTAGCGGCAGTGATGGCGGTTTTCATCGGATAACTCCTGATTGGTGTCTTTGCGAAACGAAACCGGCCGATTTCGATAGGTAAGACACCGCGGGAGCCGGGATTATTCCCGCCCGGCGAAAAAATCTTTTTCAGCCCGCCGCATGCGCCCGCACCGCGTCGCCGAAAGCGCGGAAAAGCCGCCCCGACGTCTCGTCGGTCTTCGCCCAGTATTCGGGATGCCACTGCACGCCGACGGCGAAGCCCTTCGCGTCGATCACGGACACGGCCTCGACTGTCCCGTCATCGGCCGTCGCCTCGATCTGCAGCCGCGGCGAAAGCGTGCCGATCGCCTGCCGGTGCAGCGAATTGACCTCGACGCGCTCACTGCCGACGATCCCCGCCAGGCAGCTTCCCGGCTTCACCGCGACGCCATGCGTCAGGCCGAAACGCACATCCTGGTCATCGCTCACCGGTGCCCGGTGGTCGGCGATGCCCTCCTGCGTCTGGATCTCATGCGCGATCGAGCCGCCAAGCGCGACATTCAGTTCCTGCACGCCCCGGCAGATCGCGAACAGCGGCACCCCGGCGTCGATTACCGCGCGGATCAGCGGCAGCGCCGTCGCGTCGCGCGCCTCGTCAAAGGGCTCGTGCTCCGGCGTCGCCTCCGTATCGTAGAGCCCGGGATGCACATTGGATTTCGAGCCGGACAGCAGCACCCCGTCGATGCGGCCGACCAGCGCGTCGTAATCGATCCGCTCGCCGAAGGCGGGCAGGATCATCGGCAGCACGCCGGCCACGCCCATCGCCGCTTCGAGATAGAATTGCGGCGTCGCGTGCCAGCGGTAATTGTCGAAATCCCGGACATCGGCAACGACGGCGACGATTGGCTGCATGATCTGTGCTCCTGGCTGGACGGCTATATGTATGCGAGAGGCGGCGGGATGCAACGCTCTTGTTTTGCCCTGATTTTGGGCATTTTCGTTCCGATCGGCGATCCTCACCCCAACTGGACAATAAAATTTACCAATATCGTATTTTCACCACACCCCGGACGCTGGACAGGGGAAGGCAAAACTGTAAGGTACGCGCCGAGTTCGCCGTGAAACGGGCCCGATTGTCGGGGAGGACGGGGCGGTCTCGAACGGAAAAATCATTGGGAGGATCTTATGGATCGTCGTTCTTTCATCAAGAAAACCGGCGCGGTTGGTGCCGGCGCGGCAGCGGCAACCGCTTTGGCCGCACCCGCCATCGCGCAAACCATGCCGAAAGTCACCTGGCGTCTCACCTCGGGCTTCCCGAAGGCGCTCGACACCATCTACGGCGCCGCTGAAGTCTTCTCGGAAGCCGTCAAGGAAGCCACTGACGGCAACTTCAACATCCAGGTCTTCGCCGCGGGCGAGATCGTCGGCACGCTCGAAGCCGCCGACGCCGTCAAGAGCGGCACGGTCGAAATGTCGCACACCGCGTCCTACTACTATTCCGGCATCGACCCGACTTTCGCGTTCGGCACCGGCGTCCCCTTCGGCCTCAATGCCCGCATGACCAATGGCTGGCAGTATGAGGGCGGCGGCATCGACCTGCTCAACGAATTCTACGCCACCCAGAACATGATCGCCTTCCCGGCCGGCAACACCGGCGCGCAGATGGGCGGCTGGTTCCGCAAGGAAATCAACACGGTCGAAGACCTGCAGGGCCTGAAGTTCCGCATCGGCGGCTGGGGCGGCCGTATCATCGCCAAGGTCGGCGTCGTTCCGCAGGGCATCCCCGGCGGCGACATCTACCCGGCGCTGGAAAAGGGCGCCATCGACGGCGCCGAGTTCGTCGGCCCCTATGACGACCAGAAGCTCGGCTTCAACAAGGTCGCCCAGTACTACTACTACCCGGGCTGGTGGGAAGGCGGCGTCGCGCTGCAGAACATGATCAACCTGGACAAGTGGAACGAACTGCCGAAGAGCTACCAGCAGGTCGTCAAGAACGCGTCCGCTCTGGCGAACTCGGTCATGATGGCGCGTTACGACACGCTCAACCCGACCGCGCTGAAGCAGCTCGCCGCCTCCGGCACGCAGCTGCGTCCGTTCTCGCAGCCGATCCTCGAAGCCTGCTTCGACGCGGCCAACGAGGTCTACGCGGAAGAGGCCGCCAAGAACGAGATGTTCAAGAAGGTCCACGACAGCTACATGGGTTACCGCAAGGAAGGCTATCTGTGGTTCCAGCTGTCGGAGTACAACTTCGACACCTTCCTGATGCTGCAGCAGCGCGCCGGCAAGCTCTAAGCTTCCAGGCACAAGCAAACAGGAAAGCCCGGGATGGTCCGCCATCCCGGGCTTTTTCTGTTCGGACACTTTGAACCGAATGACGGAAGCGCAGAAGGGCGCCGCTAGCAGCCCCTTCAGGCGTGAAGATCAACGGGCCTCGGCGGCCTCTTTCGCCAGTGCCGTAATTCTGTCCCAGTCGCCGCTCGCCACCGCGTCTTTCGGCGCGACCCAGGAGCCGCCGACGCAGAGCACATTCGGCAGCGACAGGTAGTCCGGCGCGTTCTTCGCGGAAACCCCACCGGTCGGGCAGAATTTCACGCCCCCGAAGGGCGAGGACAGCGATTTGAGATAGGCCGCGCCGCCCGCCTGTTCGGCGGGGAAGAATTTCAGCAGCGAGTAGCCTTCTTCCAGCGCCGCCATGATCTCGCTCGACGTCACCGCGCCGGGCAGAAGCGGAACCGGGCTGCCATTGGCGGCCTCGACCAGTTCCGGCGTCAGGCCCGGGCTGACGATGAATTTCGATCCCGCCGCCACGGCCTCGTCGAACTGCGCCGCATTGAGGATCGTGCCGGCCCCGACCACCGCCTCGGGCACCTCGGCGGCCACCCGGCGGATCGAATCCAGCGCGGCGTCGGTGCGCAGCGTGATCTCGATCGCCGGCAGGCCGCCCGCCACCAGGGCCTTCGCCAGCGGCACGGCATCCTTCGCGTCGTCGAGCACGATCACCGGAATGACTTTCTGGCCGGTCATGATGGGCAGCAGCGCATCGGTATTCTGCGGCATGAAACGATCCTCGCTGAGTGGTTTCAGGGTTGTTTAAATCGGTTTAAGCCTTCCGTCCAGCCCGGAGACGGGCCATGCGGACGGCAAGCGGCAGCATATGCCGGATCATGCCGAGCAGCCATGCAAAACCGCGCGGCGCGGACCGGCCGCCATGCGTTTTCGCCAAGGCATCGAAGGTCGCCGGCCCCGCGATGCCGTCGACGCCGAGACCATGATCGGACTGGAACCGCTCCACCGCCCTCGCCGTCGCCGGGCCGAACGCGCCGTCCTGCGCGATCGGATAGCCGGCCGCGGTCAGCGCCCGCTGCAGGTCCTTGACCGCTTCGCCCCGATCCCCGCGTCTGAGCATGTCGCCGGGCGCCGCCGGCGCGCCGCCGCGCTTGTGTTTCGCATAGGCCGCCGCGATACGGCTGTCATAGCGATGCACCTTGTAGCGCGGCCCGTTATAGGCCCGCGCAAACGCGGCCCAGTCATGCCTGCGGATCGTCCCGATCAGCCTGTTCGTCACCAGGAAGCGCAGCATCAGCCGAATTTGCCCGGCAACGCCGGAGCGCGCCTCCGCAACGAGCTCTTCGACCGATCCGTAACCAAGCGCTTTCCAATGCGATCCCATCACCTGCCCGATTCCCCAGGAGACGGATTGCAGCGCCGCCGCCCGGTCGATCTCCATCGCGTCCTTCAGCAACGCCCAGCGCGCCGCCTGCGACGCCGGGTTCACCGCGCCCATGGAGGGCGACGCGAGCCCTTTCGCACGCGCCCGCGCTCGCTTGCCGTCATCGACGAGCCGGTCGAAGTAATGGCCTTCGAATCGGATCAGTGGCTCGCGCTTTCCGCCGACAATAGCGAAAGCCCGCCCGCCCGATTCCACCTCCGCGATCGCCAGCAGCGCCGCCGGTTCAAGCCCTGCCTCCCGCGCCACCGCCTCGATCTCTTTTCTCACCTCGGCTGAAAACATCGCTTCGTCCCGCGTTGATTGCATCGCGGGAAAGGATGCGCGGCCCGGCCGCCCGGTGGATAAATTTCAGCCTCGCCCGTGCGGTTCGTCCCAGTCGATATCGCGTCCCAGCGCCGGCCCGATTGGCACGATGCCGAGCGGATTGCGCTTCTCGCTCTTCGAGAAATAGCCCTGCTTGTAGATCGCGAAACGCACCGTCTCCGCCACGCCGGGCATCTGGTAGATCTCGCGGGCATAGGGCCAGAGATGCTCGTAATCCGAGATCCGCCGCAGATTGCAGCGGAAGGCGTAGTGATAGGCGACGTCGAACCGCGCCAGCGTCGGAAACAGTCTGAGATCCGCCTCTGTGAAACGGTCGCCGGCAAGGAAGCGCTGCCCGGCGAGATGCGCGTCGATGGCATCCAGCATCTCGAAGACCTCGTAGGCCGCCTCCTCATAGGCCTCCTGCGTCGAGGCGAAACCGGCCCGGTAGACGCCGTTGTTCACCGTGGCGTAAATGCGCTCGTTCCAGGCGTCTATCATCTCGCGCGCGGCCTTGGGATAGAGGTCCGGCGTCTCCGGCGTGATATCCTCGAAAGCCGTGTTCAGCATGCGCACGATATCCGCGGATTCGTTGGAAACCATGCATTTGCGCTGCTTGTCCCAGAGCACCGGCACGGTCACCCGGCCCGTATAGGGCGCGGGATCGGCGGCATAGACCTCGTGCAGCGCCGCGATGCCCATCAGCGGGTCGGAGAATTCTCCGGCCTCGTCATAGACCCAGCCCTGCTCCGTCCGGTTCGGCCGCGCCGCCGAGACCGTGATCAGCGCGTCCAGCGTCTTGAAGACACGGGCCAGCAGGGAACGGTGCGCCCACGGGCAGTTCCAGGCGACATAGAGATGGTACCGGCCCGCCTCAGCCGCGAAGCCGCCCTCGCCGGTCGGCCCGGGCGCGCCGTCCGGCGTGATCCAGTTGCGCACCGTGCTCTTCTGGCGCTCCCATTCGCCCGAGGGCATCGTGCGGCTCACATCGTCCTCGACATGATAGACGCCCTTCGCCATGTGGCCCATCTGTGTCTCCTGCGTTTCCTCTCGTCTCGACATAGCGGAGGCAGGCCTTTTGCACACCGGTTGGAGCCATCCGCAGACCGCTTTCGAAGAAAAATTTGTCCAACGCGGGCAAACCACCCGTAGCCTTGGACGGAGGCGTCAACGGACCGGAGCGCAGCGGTGGATTTCAACTGGCAGGGAGCGATCGAGCTGAACAGGAACGCATTGCTGCGCATCCTCGCGACGCTCTTTTCCATGGCCGGCATGGTGAAAGGCGCAATGCCCGAAACGCTGCCGCGCCACCGCCTCAACGCCATTCGCCGCATTCTCAAGACCACCGAATCCGCCCTGCGCCGACTGATCGTCATCGCCGCGCGCGACCTCGCCGACATTCCTTTTCCGGTCGGCGTCCGGGCCTATTTCCATGATCCGGAAAAAGCCGGCAGCCGTCGGCCCGGGCAGTCGCCAAAGGACGGCAGGAGCGTCGTTCCGGTGCCGCCCTTCCCGCTGAGCGATCCGCCCAGGACCTTCTCGCTCCAGCCTCGGCGTCGCCGCCCGAAAAGCTTTCCGCGCATTTCCTTTTTCGGACCGGACGCCGCCCCGCCAAGACCCGTCCCCGATGGCTGGTATCGCGAGCCTGACGACGCGCTCGATGCCGGCCCGATTTGCCGGAGGCTGCTTTCCGCCCGGCGCGCGCTTGACGATCTCCAGCATGAGGCGGAACGCCTCGCCCGCCTTCAGCGCAGACGCGACCGCGCCGAAGCGGGCAAGCCCGTGCGCCGCTCGCCGCTCCGCACAGGCCGTCCACCCGGCCACCGTAAACGCGCGCGTCACGAGGCCGACGCCGTTCTCGCCGAACTGCACACACTGGTCGGCTGGGCCCTCTCCCCCGACACGTCCTGAGGTGGATTCACCAGTATCCGCATAGTGACCGGCTTCGAATCCGAAGCACCGGGCGTAACCGCTTGGCCGCCATTCTCCCCCCTTGCGGGGGAGATGTCCCGAAGGGACAGAGGGGGCCCGCGATGCCTGCCCTGCGCCATCGTTACTGCCCTTCATCGCTCCAATCGACACATCACTGTCGATTGACCAGCTTCGCCCGATGCTCCTCACCTCTTGCCTCCGTCCCGCAACGGCAGTAACCGGAAGCCATGCAGGATACCCCGCAATATATCGTCGCCGCGCTTTACCATTTCGCGGATTTCGGCCGTTACGAGGCCTTCAAGCCCGAACTCGAGGCGGTCTGCGCCGAGGCGGGATTGAAAGGCACGCTTCTGCTTGCCTCGGAAGGCATCAACGGCACGGTCGCGGGCTCGCGCGCAGGCATCGACAGGCTGATCGCCTTCCTGCACGCCCAGCCCGAATTCGCAGAGCTCGAACACAAGGAAAGCTGGGCGGACAAGGAACCCTTCCTGCGCATGAAGGTGCGCCTGAAGAAGGAAATCGTCACCATGGGCGTGCCGGGCACCGACCCGAACAAGATCGTCGGCACCTATGTCGCGCCGTCCGACTGGAACGCCCTGATCTCCGATCCCGGGACGATCGTGGTCGATACCCGCAACGATTACGAATACGCGATCGGCACTTTCGAGAACGCCGTCGATCCGGCGACCGCCAGCTTCCGCGAATTCCCCGACTGGGTCCGCCGCCACCACAATGAATTGAAGGGCAAGAAGGTCGCCATGTTCTGCACCGGCGGCATCCGCTGCGAAAAGGCGACCGCCTTCGTCAAGAACCTCGGCATCGACGAGGTCTATCACCTCAAGGGCGGCATCCTGAAATATCTGGAGGACGTGCCGGAAGACGAAAGCCTCTGGCATGGCGACTGTTTCGTCTTCGACGAACGCGTGGCCGTCGGCCACGGTCTCGAACCCGGCGACTACACGCTGTGCCGCGCCTGCCGCCATCCGCTGACGCCGGAGGAAACCCGCTCGGAGCACTATGTCGAGGGCGTCTCCTGCCCGCATTGCTACGAGGCCCGCTCCGAGGAAGACCGCGCCCGCTTCGCCGAACGCCAGCGCCAGATCGCGCTGGCGAAGAAGCGCGGCGAGAAACATCTCGGCGGATGACGGCGCCCCTCGCCGCACCCGCCATGCAGCGCTCGCACGGCGCCGGCGCCCTTGCGGTCAAGGCCTCCGCGGGCGCGACCCGCATCGACCGCCTCCATCAGGCCGGCAACGCCAAGATCCGGGTTCCCAAGACCTATGGCGCCGCGCTCGAAGCCGTTCTGATCAACACGTCCGGCGGCATTACCGGCGGCGACACGCTTCGCTGGACGCTCCACGCCGGCCCCGGCACGCAAGCCGTCGTCACCACGCAGGCCTGCGAACGCATCTACAAATCGACCGGCGACACCGGCCGCCAGGAGACCGTCGCGACGGTCGAGGCCGGCGCGAGCCTGTTCTGGCTGCCGCAGGAAACGATCCTCTTCGACGGCGGCCGCCTGTCCCGCGACCTTCAAGTCGACCTCGCCGCGGACGCCCGCTTCGTCGGTCTCGAAAGCCTGGTCTTCGGCCGCGAAGCGATGGGCGAAACCGTGGCGCGCGGCTTCTTCCACGATCGCTGGCGCATCCGCCGCGACGGCCGGCTGATCCATGCCGACGATCTCCGCTTCGATCTTGCCGACGCCGGGGATATCGCCGCCCCGGCTGTCCTCGGCCCGAACCGCGTTGTCGCGACCCTCGTCGCCCTCCTGCCGGACGACGCAGAAAGCCTCGATCTTGCCGTCGACGCATGCCGTGCGCACCTCACGGGAACGGCCGGCGGTGCCAGCCGCATCGGCAGCGGCGCCGGCGCCAAGATCATTGTCCGCCTCGCCGCCCCGTCGAGCTATGTCCTGCGCCGGCAATTGCTGCCGGTGATCGCGCACTTTCTGGGCGGCGGCTCCATGCCGAAGGTCTGGAGCCTGTAGAAATCCCCGGGCGGCGGCCTCCCGAAAGGCGAGATGAAGCGGATCGCGCCTGTATGAATCCCGGGATTTCCTTAACGAGTTGGCAAGGTCTTGCCCCCTACAACGGACGGCTATTCCCTTGCGGAAGGAGAAAACCTCCGCCTATGCATCTCGACCCCCTGACACTGATGGTCCCCGAAGTGATCGCCTCGGCGATGTCGAGCCTGTTCGTGCTCGGCGCGTGGCTGCGCTTTCGCGATGCGACCGCACTGCTCTGGTGGGGGGCGGCGCATATCGCATACACGGTCGGTCTCGGCATGCTTATCGCGGCCTTCGCGACCCGGGATACCGTCATCATCCCGATTGCGGGCGCGATCATGTGCACTACGCCCGTCCTCATCTGGGCCGGCGTCCGGAGTTTTTTCGGCTTGCCGATGCGCTGGCCGGTGGTCGCCGGAGCCCCGGCGATGCTGTCGGCGATCACCCTGCTTCCCGTGGGAATCGACGCCCGGATATGGTCGGGCGCTCTTGGCTTTACCTTGTGGCCGGTCTTCCTGTTGGCTGCGGTCTACCTGCTTCTCAAGAAGCGCAGCGAACGCCTCCCGGCCCGCTGGACCCTGTCCGGCTTCCTGGTACTGCACAGCTCCGTTTTCATCCTGGCTCTTGGCGAAGTCATGACCGGCCGGTTCACTTTCGACCGAGCGCCGTCGCTTGCCAGCGCATTCGGCATCGTCCATTTCGAGTCGATCCTGTTTTCGATGGGATCGGCGCTGATGATGATCCTGCTCTGTCACGAGCGCAGCGAACAGCGTTACGTCGAGGCGTCGCGCAGCGATCCTCTGACCGGCTCCAGCAATCGCAGCGCCTTTTTCGAAATGGCTGAGCGGCTGCTTCAGCGCGACAGGCATTCCGGCGACCCCTGCTCCCTGGTCATGTTCGATCTCGACAGGTTCAAGGCGATCAATGACAACCACGGCCATCAGTTCGGCGACCGCATCCTGCGCGACTTCGCCGAGACGGTCCGGCTCATGATCCGTCCGCGCGATCATTTCGGCCGGTATGGCGGCGAGGAATTCGTCGTGATCCTGCCGGGCACGTCGATCGAGACGGCCTGCGCGATCGCCGAGCGGGTCCGCCGCGCCTTCGCCGAAAGCCATGAATTCGTCGATGGACTTCCGGTCCGGGCAACGGTCAGCGCCGGGGTCGCGGCCGCGGGTCCGCAAATGGATCTGAACGATATCGTCGCCGCCGCCGACAAGGCCCTTTATTCGGCCAAGCACCATGGCCGCAACCGCGTCGAACGGGCCGCCGGTCCGGACGCCGCCGCGCCGGCGCACATCGTCCGCATCGCCTGACGCCGTCCCCGCCGCCGCTTTCTGCAAAAACCGGTTGTTAGTTACATCCGCAACCATTACGAACGGCTTGTTATCGCGATGCGGACCGTCCGGGAGGAGCGGGAGGAAGCGCAGCGCCGGCATGGCCACGCCCCCATTTCAGACCTCCCCGACCGATCCGCCGAACTGAAGGACGAATGAATGAAGCTTGCGACCCTCGACAACGGAACCCGCGACGGCAGGCTCGTTGTCGTCTCCCGCGACCTGACGCGCTGCACCGACGCCACCTCCATAGCCCCGACGCTGCAAGCGGCTCTTGACGATTGGGACCATGCCGCCCCGAAGCTGGAGGCGCTGGCCGAAAGCCTGTCGCACGACGCCGTGCCGACCGAGCGCTTCCACGAGCACGACGCGCTGTCGCCGCTGCCCCGCGCCTATCAGTGGGCGGACGGCTCGGCCTACGTCAATCACGTCGAGCTGGTGCGCAAGGCGCGCGGCGCCGAACTGCCCGAGAGCTTCTGGACCGACCCGCTGATGTACCAGGGCGGCTCCGACACCTTCCTCGCGCCCCGCGCGCCAATCGTCATGGCCGACGAGGCCTGGGGCATCGACATGGAAGGCGAGGTCGCCGTCATCACCGGCGACGTGCCGATGGGCGCGACGCCCGCACAGGCGAAGGACGCGATCCGGCTCGTCATGCTGGTCAACGACGTCTCGTTGCGCGGCCTGATTCCCGGCGAACTCGCCAAGGGCTTCGGCTTCTTCCAGTCGAAACCCTCCTCCGCCTTTTCGCCCGTCGCCGTCACGCCGGACGAGCTGGGCGACGCCTGGGACGGCGGCAAGGTCAGCCTGCCGCTCTGCGTCGACCTGAACGGCAAGCCGCTCGGCCGCGCCAATGCAGGGGTCGACATGACCTTCGAGTTCCCGGACATCGTCGCCCACGCGGCGAAGACCCGCCCGCTCGGCGCGGGCGCCATCGTCGGCTCCGGCACCGTCTCCAACAAGGATGCGGATGGCAGCCCGGGCAAGCCCGTCGCGGATGGCGGCCTCGGCTATTCCTGCCTCGCGGAAGTGCGCATGATCGAGACCATCCTCGAAGGCGCGGCCAAGACACCCTTCATGCATTTCGGCGATACCGTGCGCATCGAGATGAAGGACGCCGAAGGTCACTCGATCTTCGGCGCCATCGAACAGACCGTGGAAAAATACGAAGGAGCCGCCTGATGGCCAAGCAATTCGCCTCCGCCGGCGATCTCGCCGAAAAGAAAATTTCCTTCAGCGAAATCGGCCGCGACCTCTGGGCCTTCACCGCCGAGGGCGATCCGAACACCGGCGTCATCATCGGCGATGACAGCGTCATGATCGTCGAGGCGCAGGCGACGCCGGAACTCGCCAACAAGGTCATCGAGAAGGTCCGCTCCGTCACCGACAAGCCGATCACTCATCTGTCGCTGACCCATTACCACGCCGTGCGCGTGCTCGGCGCCTCCGCCTACGACGCTCCGACCATCATCATGAGCGAGAAGGCCCGCTCGATGGTGGTCGAGCGCGGCGCGGAAGACCGCGAGTCCGAGTTCATGCGCTTCCCGCGCCTGTTCGCCGGCTATGACGACGTCGCCAAGATCCCGCCGCTGACCTGGCCGACCACGACCTTCACAGATCGCATGAGCGTCTATCTCGGCAAGCGCCGCGTCGACCTGATGTTCGTCGGCCGCGCCCACACCGCCGGAGACATCGTCATCCATGTGCCCGACGAGAACGTCATGTTCACGGGCGATATCGTCGAGTACCACTCCGCCTGCTATTGCGGCGACGGCCATTTCAACGATTGGCCGGAAACCATCGAGAACATCCGCGCCTTCGATGTCGACGCCATCGCGCCGGGCCGCGGCGACGCGCTCGTCGGCAAGGAGATGGTCAACGCGGCCCTCGACAAGACGACCGATTTCGTCACCTCGACCTATGACCCGGTGGCCAAGGTCGCGGTCCGCGGCGGTTCGCTGAAGGAGGCATGGGACGCCTGCCGCGCCGAATGCGATCCGAAATTCTCCGATTACGCGATCTATGAGCACTGCCTGCCCTTCAACGTGGCGCGCGCCTATGACGAGGCGCTCGACATCGACACGCCGCGCATCTGGACCGCCGAGCGCGACCGCAAGATGTGGGACGCATTGCAGGGCTGAGCCACGGCCCGGTTTATCCACCGGGCACAAGACCATGGGAGGATGAGGCATGTTGGACAAAACGGTCGAAACCGGCGGCAAGAAGATCTTCGAGACGCCGCTTTACCCCTACAGGCAGTCGCCTGATCAAAAGCCCGACGCCAAGGCGCATCATCCCGTTGTCATCGTCGGCGCCGGCCCGATCGGGCTGGCCGCCGCGATCGACCTCGCCCAGATGGATATTCCGGTCGTCGTTCTCGACGAGAACGACAAGGTCTCCTGGGGGTCGCGCGCCATCTGCTTCGCCAAACGGCCGCTGGAAATCCTCGACCGGCTCGGCTGCGGCGACCCGATGGTCGACAAGGGCGTTGTCTGGAATGTCGGCAAGGTCTTCTTCGACGATCGGCAGGTCTATGACTTCAACCTGTTGCCCGAGAAGGGCCACAAGCGCCCGGCCTTCATCAATCTGCAGCAATATTATTTCGAGCTCTATCTGGTCGAGCGCGTCTTCGAATTGCAGCGCCAGGGCAAGCCGATCGAACTGCGCGGCGGCAACAAGCTCGTCTCGGTCAAGGAGAAGGACACCGGCGTCAATCTGTCCATCGACACGCCGGACGGACCTTACCGGATGGATTGCGACTGGCTGATCGCCTGCGACGGCGCCGCCTCCCCGGTCCGCGCCATGATGGGGCTCGATTTCGTCGGCCGCGTCTTCGAGGACAACTTCCTGATCGCCGATGTCGTGATGGAAGCCGACTTCCCGACCGAACGCTGGTTCTGGTTCGACCCGCCCTTCAATCGCGGCCAGTCGGCCCTGCTGCACAAGCAGCCGGACGGCGTCTGGCGCATCGATCTCCAGCTCGGCTGGAACATCGACAAGGAAAAGGAAAAGCAGCCGGAAAACGTCATCCCGCGTCTGAAGGCGATGCTCGGCGACGATGTGAAGTTCGAGCTCGAATGGGTATCGATCTACACCTTCCAGTGCCGGCGTATGGAGAAGTTCCGCCACGGCCACGTGATCTTCGCCGGCGATGCGGCCCACCAGGTCTCGCCCTTCGGCGCGCGCGGCGCCAATTCCGGCCTGCAGGATACCGACAATCTGTGCTGGAAGCTGAAGCTGGTCATGGACGGCCTCGCGCCCGACAGCCTGCTGGAAAGCTACGATGTCGAGCGCATCCACGGCGCCGACGAGAACATCATGAACTCATCGCGCTCGACCGACTTCATCACGCCGAAATCGGAGATTTCCCGCATCTTCCGCGACGCGGCGCTCGATCTGTCCGAGCGCTTCGACTTCGCCCGCCCGCTGGTAAATTCCGGCCGGCTGTCCGTACCCTGCGTCTATGACGGCTCGCCGCTCAACGGCCCGGACCAACTGACCGACGCCCCGGCTCGCACCCGGCCCGGCGCCCCCTGTCCCGATGCGCCGCTCGGCAAGGACTTCCTGCTCGACCGGCTCGGCGGCCAGTTCCAGCTGCTCGCCATCGATGCGGAGATTCCTGACACGGTCGAGGATGGCGGCATCGCCGCCGAGGCCCTGCGCATTTCCGCCGCCGACGATCCGACCGGCGACCTCGCCGCGCGCTATCTCGGCGGGGCGAAATCGGCCGTTTACCTGCTCAGGCCGGATCAGCATGTCGCGGCGCGCTGGCCGAGCTATGACGAGGCCGCGGTCAAGGCCGCGCTGCGCACCGCGACCGGGAGGGCATGACCATGGCAAAGCTCAACACGAAACCCAACATCGCCGCGCCCGACGATTTCTACGCAGATCTGCTCGCCATTCACGAGGGCCTGTCGAAGGAGGAGAGCGACGCGCTCAACGCCCGGCTCATCCTGATCCTGGCCAACCATGTCGGCGACCGCGAAACGCTCGCCGAGGCGCTCGACGCCGCGCAAGCCCGGAACTGAGAGGAGGACCGGCCATGACCCTGAAACTCGACAAGATCCACCACGTCGCCTACCGCTGCAAGGACGCGAAAGAGACCGTGGAATGGTACGGCAAGATGCTCAAGATGGACTTCGTTCTGGCGATTGCCGAGAACAACGTCCCGTCGACGCATGAGCCCGACCCCTACATGCACGTCTTTCTCGACGCGGGCGACGGCAACGTGCTGGCCTTCTTCGAACTGCCGACCAAGCCCGAGATGGGCCGGGATCCGAACACGCCGGTCTGGGTGCAGCACATCGCCTTCAAGGTGAAGGACCGCCCCACCCTGCTCGAATTCAAGGATCATCTGGAAAAGAACGGCGTCGAGGTGCTCGGCGTCACCGACCACTCGATCTTCCATTCGATCTACTTCTTCGATCCGAACGGCCACCGCGTCGAACTCGCCTGCCCGGACCCGGAAGAGGACGCCCTGCTGGAGCGGCTTACCGCGGTCAAATGGGACATGCTGGAAGAATGGTCGAAAACCAAGCGCGCCCCCCAGCACGCCGACTGGCTGCACGCCAAGGAATTGAGCAAGGCGTAAGCGGCCTCGCGCTTTCCGTCATTCCGGGGCCGCGAAGCGGAACCCGGAATCCAGAGCCGAGAGTTTCAAGGACCTGGCCCTGACTGGATCCCCGGTTCTCGCTGCGCGAGCCCGGGGATGACGCCTTGACCGCGTGGCGTCAGCCGCCCGGCTTCCTCACCACTCCCGCCTCGACCCACCCGTCGAAAACCGCCAGCGCCGTCTCGCAGAACTCCGCGTCGTTGATGTGGCAGGAAAGCGCCTTCAGCTCGACCGCATCAGGGCAGGCCGCTTCCATCTCGTCGCAGAACGCCGCCAGCCCATCCGGGTCGTTCAGCGGCGCGCCCGGCCGGTCCCATTCATGGCAACCGCCTTTCGGCAGCAGGAAGACCGTCGGTCCGGTCGCCTCGGCCATGTGGCCGCACAATTCCCGCGCCACCTCGCGGCGCTCCCCCGGCTCCAGCACGATCGAGGTCAAGAGCCGGTTATGCGCATGCGAAGGCGTCTCCCGGAAACGCTCCGGCAGCGGTTGCCAGCCGACGAAATCGATCAGGTCGATGCAGCCCGGCGCGACCAGTTGCGGAATGCCGGCCTTGCCGGCATTGGTCAGCCGGTCGCTGCCGGCGGAGAGCCCGCCCATCATGTGGTTGCCGACCTCCTGCGTGGCGAAATCGAACACCGCCGCGAAGGCTCCTTCGGCGGCAAGCGCCTCGAAGGCGCGCCCGCCCATGCCGGTCGCGTGGAACACCGCCACCTCGTAGCCGCGCTTTTCCAGTTCCGGCTTCAGCGTCACCATATAGGTCAGCACCGACTTGCCGAAGGAGGTCATGCCGATCAGCGGCCTGTCGCGCACCGGGGCCTCGACGGCGCGCGCCGCGCCCAGCACCGCCCCGGCCGCCTGGCTGAGCGAGGACTTGCACACCGAATTGAGCCCGTAGAGCCCGCCCGCCCAGAGGATCATCTGAATGTCCGGCGCGAGACGTTCGGCCGGCAGCAGCGGCGAGAAGGACACCGTCGAGACCACGAATTTCGGCACGCCGAGCGGCAGCGCCGCGCAGACGTCGAGCGCGAGGTCCGTTCCCATCGTCCCGCCGAGCACGATCACGCCGTTGATCGCCCCTTCCCGATGCAGCCGCGCAGCCAGCGCCGCCGCGCCCGCCGCCATGATCTGCATGGCATGGTTCTCGTCGCCCGAGTCGATGGCCGCCTCGATCGAGCTGCCGCCCTCGGCCGCCACATCATGCTTGGACCAATCGGTCGGCTCCGCCGGATCGCCGAGCACGCTGACATCCATCGTCACGACCCCGCCGCCCTGGGCGCGGATGCACTCGGCCATATAGGACAATTCGTCGTTCTTGGTGTCGTAGGTGCCGACGACGAGGATGGTCTTGTCGGTCATTCTCACTCCCTCAAAGCTGTATCCACGCCGTCTTCAGGTCGACATATTTGTCGAAGGCGTGCAGCGACTTGTCATGCCCGTTGCCCGACTGCTTGACCCCGCCGAGCGGCACCGTCAGGTCCGAGCCGCCATAGGTGTTCACATGGACGACCCCGGCCCGGACCGAACGGATCATCCGGTGCGCCCGCGACAAATCGCTGGTCCAGACGCCGGACGACAATCCGTACTCCGTGCCGTTCGCCATCGCGACGGCTTCCTCCTCCGTGTCGAAGGCTGAAACCGCCAGCACCGGGCCAAACACTTCCTTCTGCGCCAGCGTGTCGTCGATGCCGACATTCGTGACGATGGTCGGCTCCATGTAATAGCCGCCGGTCTCCTGCAGGACGCGCCCACCGCCGGTATGGATCGACCCGCCCTCCTTCGCCGCCGTCTCCACGAAGCCGAGGCTCTGCTGCAGCTGCCGCTCCGAGTTGATCGCCCCGACATGCGTCGCGATGTCGAGCGGATCGCCGACGGTCAGCGCCCCGGCCGCTTTCGCCAGTTCCGCGACGAATTCGTCATGGATGCCGCGCTGCACCAGCAGCCGCGAGCAGGCGACGCAGACCTGACCCGAATTGCGGAACATGCCGTTCGCGGTGACCTTAGCGGCCTGCGCGATGTCCTTCACGTCGTCGAAGACGAGCGAGGGCGACTTGCCGCCAAGCTCCAGATAGACCCGCTTCAGGTTGGACCGCGCGGAATATTCCAGAAGCCGCCGCCCGACCGGACCGGAGCCCGTGAAAACCAGCACGTCGACATCCATCGAAAGCGCCAGCGCCTCGCCGGCCACCGCGCCGCGCCCGGTGACGACATTGAGCACGCCCTTCGGCAGGCCCGCCTCCAGCGCCAGCTCGGCGATCCGGATCAGCGTCAGCGATGCGGTCTCCGCCGGCTTCAGCACAACCGAGTTGCCCGCCGCGATCGCCGGTCCCAGTTTCCACGCCCCGATCATCAGCGGGAAGTTCCACGGCACGATGGCCCCGACCACGCCCACCGGCTCGCGCAGCACCATGCCGAGCTGCGTGTCCGCCGTCGGCGCGATCTCGCCATAGATCTTGTCGAGTGCCTCCGCGTAGTAGCGGATGGTCCCGGCCGCCGAGCCGGCCTCGGCCTTGAACGCCATTGCGAACTCGGTGCCGTTGTCGCGCACGCCGAGCACGGTCAGCGCCAGCGCCTCGCGCTCGATCAGCTCCGCCCATTTGAGCATGACCTTTTTGCGCGCGGCCGGCGGCTGCCCGGCCCAGCGCCGGTCCTCGAAGGCTGCGCGCGCGGACGACACCGCCCGCTCCACCTCGGCGGGCGTCGCGTCGGCGATCGTGGTCAGTCGCGTTCCGTCGATCGGCGATATGACGTCGAGTGGCGCGCTTTCACCTTCCTGCCGCGCGCCCGCGACAAGGAGCCCTTGCGGCGGAACAGGAGTGCGCCGAAGCGCGTCGATCTGTGCTTGCTCTGCCATTCGGCCTCCTTGAGCGATTTGCGGTCCTGCAGCACGTGCCGGAAATGGATCGCGAGCACGGCGAGGATCGCGAGGAACAGGATCATCGCCACGGGCCGGTCGATGAAGTCGAACGGCTCCTTCACCCGCGCCATCCCGGCGCGCAGCTTCACCTCCATGATATTGCCGAGCACCATGCCGAGAATGATCGGCACGATCGGCAGCGACAGCCGCTTGAGAATGTATCCGATGATGCCGAACACGGCGGCTATGATGCAGTCGGTCGCGGAATTGCGCAGCGAATAGACGCCGACGAAGGACAGCGTCAGCACGCACAGGCCGAGAAACCGGTTGGGGATCTTGACGACCTGGATCAGCGGCCGCGTCGCGACCAGCAGGAAGACGACGACCAGCACGTTGAGGATCAGAAGCGCCAGGTAGAGCGCCATGATGAAGTCCATCGAGTTCTGGAACAGGCCCGGTCCCGGAACGACATTGTGGACGTAGAAGACGGAGAGCATCATCGCCGTCAGCGCCTCGCCGGGAATGCCGAGCGCCAGAAGCGGCACCATGGCGGCCGCCGGCACGGCATTGTTCGAGGTCTCGGCCGCGATCAGGCCCTCCGACGATCCATGGCCGAAATCCTGCGGCCGCTTAGAGGTCTTCTGCGCATAGGTGTAGGACAGGAACTGCGCCGTGAATTCGCCGACGCCCGGGATCATCCCCATCACCACGCCGAAGGACGCCGACACGCCGGCGACGCGCGGATGGCGCGCCAGTTCGCGGAAGCCCTGGAACAGCCCGCCCCGCAGCTTCGTCGTGCGGATCTTCTCGTCGTCGCTGGTCAGCAGCAGGAAGGCCTGGCTCAGCGCGAACAGGCCGAGCACGACGACGATCAGGTCGATGCCGCTCGACAGGAACGCCTGGTCGAAGGTGAAGCGCTTGGAATATTTCACCGGCTCCAGCCCGATCGTCTGGATGAAGATGCCGAACCCGGCCAGCGCTCCGGCGATCAGGCTCTGGCCGCGATGCGCGACGATGACGAGGATGATGCCGAGCAGCGCGGCGAGAAAGATCTCGCGCGACCCGAACATCGGCGCGACCTTCGCCAGCACCGGCGCGAAGGCCATCAGGCAGATGACCGAGAAGATGCCGCCGAAGAAGGACGAGGAATAGGCGAGCGATAGCGCCCGGCGCGGCTCGCCGCGCGCCGTCATCGGAAAGCCGTCATAGGTGGTCAGCGCATTGACCGCCGTGCCCGGCGTGTTGATCAGCACCGCCGGGATCGCGCCGCCATACATCGACGAGCCGTAGATGCCGAGCAGCACGGTCAGCCCGACGATCGGGTCCATCGAGAAGGTCGCCGGCAAGAGGATTGCGATCGCCACCGCCGGACCGACGCCCGGAATGGCGCCGATCAGGACGCCGCCGATCGAGCCGACAAGAAGCGCCAGGATCACGTCCCAGCGCGCCAGAATTTCCAGACTCGACAGCAGCGTGTCCATGGCGCCTTCAGAAGTTCAGAATGAAGAAAGTGCGGATCGCGCCCGGCAGATATTCATAGATCATGCCGCCGGGAATTTTCACCGAGAGGAAGCTCTTGAACACAACCACGGTCGCCAGCCCGAACAAGACGGCCGCCAGCATCATCCGGCCGCTGCGATAGCCGAGACGGCGCGCCAGCAGCGGCACGAAGACGAGCGTCGACGGGAGGTAGCCGATCACCGGCACGGCGAAGACATAACCCATGAACCAGGCGGCGTACTCGACCACCGCAGCCCATTTGCGCGCCTCGGCCCGGTCGGCGCGGCGCAAACGCCGCCATGGCAGCAGGTAGAGATGCAGCGCGCCGAACGCGGCCATCGCGATCAGCCCGACGGCCGGCCAGAAACGGGGCTGGGCGAAGAAATCCGTCTTGGCGACCCAGCGCGTCTGGCTGGGCGTTTGCGACAGCAGCAGCACGGCGAAGAAAAGCAAAGCGGCGGCGAAGAGGAGTTGCCCTCGCCTCGGTCCCGGAAATCGGCGCTCGCGTTCGCTCTGCACAGTCGCTGTCTCGAATGATGATGCAAAACGGGCCCGGAAGATCCGGGCCCGCAGAGGAATTTACTGCTCGAGGATTTCGCCGATATGGGCGACCGTCTCGATGTCCTTGGCGATACGCGCCGCGCTCTCGTCGGCGTCCTGCCAGTAGATCAGCGCGCCGGTCTCCTTGGCCACCGCCTGGGCGCGATCGCTCATCACGGTCTTCTTGGCGACGGCGATGATCTTGTCGCGCACATCCTGCGGCGTGTCCTTCACGACGAAGAGCCCGTTCCACAGCGCGATGTTGAGCGACGGATCGAGTTCGCCGATGGTCGGCGCGTCCGGCACCAGCGGGATGCGCTCGTCTGTGATCGAGGTCAGCACCTTCACCTTGTCGAGGCACGGCAGGATCAGCTGCAGCGTGGTGTTGATGACGTCGGCGTCGCCCGAGGCCAGCGTGTTGCAGTCGAGCGCGTCGAAAGCGGCGTCGGAGCCCCATTCGAAACCGGCATTCTTCGCGTAAGCCTTCGTCACCTGCGTCGGCGTCAGCACGTCGCCGAAATGGCCGAGCGCAACTTCGTTCTCCTTCGCATAGGCCGCCAGTTCCTCCATCGAGGAATAGGGCGCGTCGCCGCTGGTGGCGATCACGAAGGGATAGGTGAGAAAGATGCCGAGCGGATCGAACTTCTCCGGCGTCAGTTCCGGAATGTCGATCTGGTGGCCGACCACCGGCACGCCGATGACGAAGGAGCCGATCGTGTAGCCGTCAGCCGGAGACGTCGCCACGTCGATCGCGCCCGGGAACGGGCCGCCGCCGCCGCCAGGTTTATTCACCACCGCCGCGGGTATGTCATACTCGGCCTGGAAATCCTCGGCGATCATGCGGGTCAGCACATCCTCGAGGTCGCCCGGAGGCCACGGCACGATGAAATTCACAGGCTTCTCGGGATACTCCGCATAGGCGGCGCCTCCCATCAGGATCATGGCGCTGGCCAGAGCGCCTTTCAGAAGAGTGGATTTGAACACAGCAGCCTCCCTGGTAGAGGTTCAAATAGTGAACCGACGGTTCTAAAATAGATTGACATTCGTTTTCTTCCCCTGTCAATGAATTTTAGGAAAACGACCGCGGGCCCAACCGCGGCACCGCCACGTCACGTCCGGGAACAGGAACGCCCCGCCATGGGAACCGTGTCCAAAGCATTGTCTTTGCTGACGAATTTCAATCAGTCCCGCACCGAGATCGGGTTGAGCGAGATTGCGCGGCTGGCCGGCGTGAACAAGGCGACGGCCTACCGGCTTCTGACCGAATTGCAGGCCGGCGGCTTCGTCGAACAGACCGGAGCGGACAAGAGCTGGCGTCTCGGGCCGGAGATTCTGCGCCTCGCAAGAGTGCGCGAGGCCGCCGTTCCGATGACTACGGCGTCGCGCGCCATCCTCGACCGGCTCGCCGCCGAGACCCATGAGACAGCCCATGTCAGCGTGCTGCGCGGAACCGAACTCAATGCGCTCGCCCACGCCTATTCGACGCGCCACGCCACCCGCGTGATGATGGAGGATGCGGAACGCCTCTCGATGCACGGCACCGGGTCCGGCCTCGCCGTGCTCGCCTTTTCGCCCGATGACTTCGTCGAGTCCGTGCTCGCCCTACCGCTGAAGAAGCACACGCCGGACACCGTGACCGACCCCGCCGCCCTTCGCGCCCTGCTTGCCCCGATCCGCGAGACGGGCATCGCCGAATCCGTCGGCGGCTTCGAGGCCGACGTCCATTCCCACGCCGCCCCGGTCTTCGACACGAACGGCCTGCCGATCGGCGCACTCGCCGTCGCCGCGCCGGTCGCGCGCGTCACGCCCGATCGCGCGGCGGTGATCAAACACGCCGTATTGACAGGCGCGATGGAGCTGACACGCGCCATTGGCGGCTTCGTACCCGAAAGCTTCCCGCAGGCGGTCGCGGCATGACCCAAGCCCTGATCCTCGATTTCGGCGGCGTCGTCACCCGCACCCTTTTCGAGACGCACGATCTGTCGGAAGCGGCGCTCGGCCTCGCACCGGGTACGCTCACATGGCGCGGCCCGTTCGACCCCGATAACGATCCGCTCTGGCGCGACATGCAGGCCGACCGCATCTCCGAACGCGACTACTGGATGCAGCGCACCCGCGAGGTCGGCGCACTGGTCGGCAAGGACTGGACGAAGATGGCCGACTTCGTGCGCGCCGCGCGCGGCGGCGACCCGGACGCGGTCATCCGGCCCGAATTCCGCGAAGCCGTCGCCGCGGCGAAGGCCGCCAAGATCCGCCTCGCCATCCTGTCGAACGAACTCGACCTTTTCTACGGCGCGGATTTCCGCGACAAGCTGCCCTTCCTCGCCGATTTCGACGTCATCGTCGACGCGACCTACACCAATATCCTGAAACCCGACCCCCGCGCCTACAGCGCCTGTCTCGACGAACTCGGCCTTGCCGCCAAGGATTGCGTCTTCGTCGACGACCAGCTGCGCAACATCGACGGCGCGAAGGCGGTCGGGCTCAACACCGTTCATTTCGATGTCTGCCGGCCGCGCGAGAGTTACGCGGCCGCGCTGCACTTGCTGGGTATCGCCGAAGGGAGCACGCCATGAAGGATTCCAACTTTCTGAAGGAAAACAACGCCCGCCACATGTGGCACCCGATGGCGCATCCGGCCGACAGCCTCGCCAATCCGCCCAAGATCATCGTCGGCGGCGAGGGCGTACGCATCACCGATGTCGACGGCAAGCAGACGCTCGACGCCGTCGGCGGTCTTTGGAACGTCAATCTCGGCTTTTCTTGCCAGCCAGTGAAAGAGGCGATCGCCGCCCAGCTCGACGCCCTACCCTATTATTCGACCTTCCGCGGCGCCTCCAACGACGCGGCCATCGAACTGAGCTTCATGCTGCGCGAATTCTTCGCCCCCGACGGCCTGACCCGCGCCTTCTTCACCTCCGGCGGTTCGGACAGTGTCGAGACGGCGCTGCGCCTCGCCCGCCAGTATCACAAGGTGCGCGGCGAGGCGGGCCGCGTGAAATATCTGAGCCTGAAGAAGGGCTATCACGGCACCCATTTCGGCGGCGCCAGCGTCAACGGCAACGCCAATTTCCGCACCCAGTACGAGCCGCTCCTGCCCGGCTGCTACCACATTCCCGCGCCCTACACCTACCGCAACCCGTTCAACGAGACCGACCCCGCGAAGCTGGCGCAGCTCTGCGCCTCGGCGCTCGAAGACGAGATCGCCTTCCAGGGCGCAAGTACGATTGCCGCGCTCATCATGGAGCCGGTGCTCGGCGCGGGCGGCGTCATCCCGCCGCATGAGAGCTTCATGCCGATGGTCCGCAAGATTTGCGACAAGCACGGCATCCTGCTGATCGCCGACGAGGTGATCACCGCCTTCGGCCGCACCGGCGCATGGTCGGGCTCTCGGCTGTGGGGCGTCCAGCCGGACATGATGTCCACGGCCAAGGCGATCACCAATGGCTACTTCCCCTTCGGCGCGGTGATGATCTCCGACAAGGTCGCCGAGGTCTTCGAAAAGGACGAGACCGGCCGCGCGGCGATCGGCCACGGCTACACCTATTCCGGCCACCCGGTCGGCGCGGCGGCGGCGATTGCCTGCCTGAAGGAAACCGAAAAGCTGGACGTCGCGTCCAATGCCGGCGCGCGCGGCGCGGAGCTTTACGCCGGCCTGCAGGGCCTTACGGAAAAGCACGAGCTGATCGGCGACGTGCGCGGCGGCCATGGCCTGATGTGCGCGCTCGAACTGGTCTCCGACCGCGACGCCAAGACACCGATCGACAAGGCGACCATCGGCAGGATCTTCGAGGCGACCTACGACGCCGGCGTCATGGTCCGCGTCTCCGGCCCGAACATCATCATGTCGCCGCCGCTGATCCTGACAGCGGACGACGTGCAGCAGATCGTCGACGCGCTGGATGCGGGACTGGCGGCGGCCTAGGCCACACCCGCAGGCCGGCATCCGGATTGCGAATCCGCAGGGTATCGACCACAGTCTGACGCGAAAGCACCGACGGGTTCGCTGCCGGTGAGGATCGACAGACTGCCGTGACCGCGAATCCGAACCCGCTTCCGCTGATCATCCTCGACGTCCAGGACGCCATCGACCAGCCGGTCTGGGACGGCAAGAACAATCCCGGCTATCTCGCGGTGATCCAGCGCCTCCTGGCGCATTGGCGCGAAAAGGGCTGGCCGGTGATTCACGTCAAGCATGACGAACCGACACCGACGTCGAGCTACCACACCCACGGCCCGTGGAACGCCATCAAGCGCGAGGTCGCGCCGGTCGCCGGCGAACCGGTGATTGCCAAGCAGCAGAACTGCGCCTTTATCGGCACCGAGCTCGACGCCGTCCTGAAAGGCATGGGCGCCAACCGCCTGGTCCTGACAGGCGTGGTCATTCATAACAGCATGGACGCCACGGTGCGCGCCGGCAAGGCGCTCGGCTACCGCATCATCCTGCCGCCGGACGCCACCACCGCCGTCCCGGTGCGGGCCTCGGACGGCAAGACATGGGACGCGGCGGATGTGCAGAACCTTACGCTGGCGATCCTGGGCAACGAATATGCCGAGGTGGTAACATCGGAAGAACTGATCGCGCGGACCGGCGAAGAACGCGACGCTTGAGCCTGCGTTCCATCAGGGCTCCGGAACGATCAGCACCAGACCGTCGAGCTCCGGCGACGCGGTGATCTGGCAGGACAGCCGGCTCTCCGGCAGGCGCTCCGTCTCCGCGACGTCCAGCATGTCGTCCTCGAAGTCTCCGACTTCGCCGGTCTTCTCGCGCCAGGCTTCGTCGACATAGACATGGCATGTGGCGCAGGAAAGATTGCCGCCGCATTCGCCGATGACATGCGGCACATTGTTGGCGACGGCGGCCTCCATCATGTTGAGGCCGTTCGCCACCTCGCCGATGATCTCGCGGCCGTCGGCCAGCTTCCAGGTAACCTTCATTGCTACTGCCTCATACGAAATAGACGTAGAAATCGCGCAGCGCGTCGCCTTCGAGGTCGCGCGTTTTCTTGACTTCCTTTTCCTTCATGAAGACGTGGTTGGCGACGAGGCCCGCCCCGACCGCCTCGGCCAGCACCGTGTCCGCTTTCAGGTCGGCGGTCGCGCCCTTCAAGTCGATGGCCGTGCCTTCCTTCGCGTCTGTATTGTCGAACCCGTCGCCGGTCTCCATCGGCGGCAGCGTATAGCCGTTTTCGAGGCCGAGCCGCGCCGCCTGCAAAACCGCTGCGACCGCCGTGTAGGGATTGGCCGACGCGTCGGCGGTGCGATGCTCGAGCCGCGCCTTCGGGCCACCCTCGGCGGAAACGCGCATCGTCACGTTGCGGTGGTCGCCGCCCCAGTTGCGCCAGAAGCCGGACAGTGATCCCGGCTGCAGCCGCTGGTAGGAATTCGCCGTCGGCGCGATCAGCCCGGCCAGCCCCTTGTGATGATGCATCAGCCCGGCGACGCAGCCCCGCGCCAGGTCGTTCATGTGGTCCGGCCCGCCCTTCTCGCCGGTCGACAGAGCATTGCCGCCTGTCTCGTCGGTGAAGGAGAAATTGATATGCATGCCCGACCCGCCGCATTCGGCGATCGGTTTCGGCATGAAGGACAGGATAACTCCGTATTCCAGCGCGATTTCCCGCGCCATCAGCCGGAACAGCACGATGTCGTCGACGGCCTTGACCGCATCGTCGAAGGTCAGCGTGTATTCGAATTGCGGCGAGTCGTATTCCGCCGTGATCATCTCGATGGAGAAGCCGAGTTCGTCGGCGACTTCCCAGATGCGGTCGTTGAAACGCAGCGGGTCGGCAAATGGCCCTGTGCCGTAGACCACGCCGCCCGGGCTGTCATAGGGCATCAGGCGGCCATTCTCGTCGGCGACCAGCGCGTAAGCCTCCAGTTCAATGCCGACTTTCGGTGTCAGGCCCCTTTTCTGCCAGTCGCCGACGGCGCGTTTCAACGCCCCGCGCGGGCAGAGCTCCAGCGGCGCCCCGGCGTCGTCGTGAAGGTCGCCGATGACGATCTTCGTATCCCCGTCCCACGACTCGCGGATGTCGTCGTGGCGCCATTTCAGCTCCATGTCCGGCATGCCCTGCATCATCATCGCGCCCGGCGCATTGAGCAGGTCGCGGTCGTAATGCACGCCGAAGGTCGAGCGGCAGAAACGCGTCGACGCATCGCCGATCTTCGAGCCGGGCAGATACTTGCCCCGCACGATGCTCAGATGATCGCAAAAGACGGCGCGCAGTCTGGTTCTCATCGGATGATCCTCAAGCCATTTCCACGGTAACGGGCAGGCTCTTGATACCACCCACGAAATTGGAGCGAAGAAATTTGTGCGGCCCGGCCGGCTCGATCGACTTGATCCGCCGCGCCAGTTCCTGGAATAGTACGCGCACTTCGAGCCGCGCCAGCCACATGCCGAGACAGACATGCGGCCCGCCCTGCCCGAACGACATGTGCCGGTTCGGCGTGCGGCCGAGATTCACCCGGAACGGGTCGTCGAAGACCGTCTCGTCGCGATTGCCGGACGCGAACCAGAGCAGCACCTTGTCGCCCTCGCGGATCGTCTTGCCGTGCATCTCGTAATCCTGCGTCGCGGTGCGGCGGAAATAGAGCGCCGGCGTCGCCCAGCGAATGATCTCGTCCGGCGCCGTCTCCCAGACCTTGTCGTCACTCTGCATCTGGCCGAGCAGCTCCGGCTGGTGGCATAGCGCCTGGATGCCTGCGGCGATGGAATAGCGCGTCGTGTCGTTGCCCGCGGCGACCAGAAGGCAGAAGAAATTGCGGAACTCGGTCTCCGAGATCGTCTCGCCGTCGCGTCCCGGCTGCAGGATCAGGTGCAGCACGCCCTCCGTGTCGCCGGCGGCGGCCTTCTTCTCCATCAGGTCTTTCGCATAGGCATAGAGTTCCGTCCCGGCCGGCGAGTTGAACGGCATCATCCGGAATTCGTCCGTGTCCATCTTGTCGAGGACATGGTCGGTGAAATCCGGATCGGTATTGGCGATCAGCGCATCGCCCTTCTCGACCAGCCACGGCAGATCTTCGTCCGGCGTGCCGATGATGCGCCCGAGCATGCGCATCGGCAATTGCCGCGCGATCTCCTTCGTCGCGTCGAACGTGCCGAGCGGCAGCGCCGCGTCGAGGATCTCGTCGCACAACACGCGGATATCCTCTTCGAAGCCCGCGATCACCGGCTTCGAAAACGCCTTGGCGACCTTGATGCGCGTCTTCATGTGTTCCGGCGCGTCGGTCTCCTGGAAGGTGCGCCGGGCCAGATATTCCTCGTAGGACTGGTCCTCCATCCGGATGCCCCGCGCCGACGAGAACACTTGCGTGTTGCCGTTCATGGCGAGGATGTCCTCGTGCCGGGTCACGGCCCAGAAACCCTTGCCGCCGTCCCAATCGATCCAGCTCAGCGGATCCTCCTTTCGCATGCGCGCGAAGGTGTTGTGGGGCGGCCCGTCGGTGAAGGTGTCATGACTTGCGAGATCGGCATGGCCGTCGTCGGTCGGAACCCAGACTGTCATGAAGCATCCTTTCCGGTTGCGGTTTTATGTATATTATGCGAGCTCATAAATATGTAAACAAGAATCTGCGGACCCGCCATGCACCTGGCCATCCTGATGACGAACACGGATGAGAGCACCTTCGCGCAAGCCCATCCGAAAGACGGCGAGAAATTCACTGCGCTGATCCACGCCGCGCGTCCGGACTGGAGCTGCGAGGTCTTCGCCGTGAAGGACGGCGTCTTCCCCGAAGACCTGTCGTCCTTCGACGGCGTCATGATCACCGGCAGCCCCGCATCCGTGCATGACGGCGAGCCGTGGATCGACCGCCTGCTCGAACTGATCCGGGAGATCGTCGCGGCCGGGACCCCGCTCTTCGGAGCCTGCTTCGGCCATCAGGCCATTGCCCTGGCGCTCGGCGGCAAGGTGGAGACGAACCCCGACGGATGGGTGTTCGGCCTGACCAAATCCGACATCGTCGATCCCGCACCCTGGATGGCGCCGCTCGGACCGGACCTCGCGCAATATGGCGCCCATATCGAGCAGGTCACAGAAGTGCCGGCAAATGCCCGTGTACTGATCGGCTCCGCGGCCTGCCCCGTCGGCGGGTTCGCGATCGGCGATCGCGTTTACACGACCCAGAACCACCCCGAAATGTCTTCGGACTTCGTCGCTGCGCTGATCGAGGAGTATGCCGGCAAATTGCCGGAAGACGTCGTCGCGCAAGCGCGCGCCTCGCTATCCGATCCCGCCGATTACGAGAATTTCGCGGAGACGATCGCCCGTTTCTTCGAACAGGCAACCGCCAGCCCTGCCGGCTAGCCCACGGCGGCCAGCAGGTCCATGACCGTTCCCCGGTCGTAGTTGAAATGCGTCTCCATCGCGGCTTCCGCCTCCTCGCGCCTGTGCGCGGAGATCAGCTTGGCGATGGCGCGATGCTCCTTTGCCGAGGCCTCCACCGAACCGGGATAGCGGTAACGCGCCCGGTAATAGGCCATCAGCTTGCGTGCATTCATCTTGACCATGTCGATCAGGAACGGATTTCCGGAGGCGCGCGCGATCACTTCGTGGAAACGCAGATTGAGCTGGTAATAGTCGTTCGGCCGGCTCGAACCGAACTCGGCGGCATGGGCCTCGCAGGCTGCTACGATCTCTTCCAGTTCGCCCGCCAGTTCCGGCGTCAGGCGACGCGCCGCGAGACCCGCCGCCTGCGCCTCGAGCCGCGCATGCACTTCGAGGATGCCGAGAAATTCCTCGAGCGTCGGCTTGAACAGCACCGCGCCCTTGCGCGCATGCCGCTGCACCAGTCCGGCCGTCTCCAGGCGGATGATCGCCTCGCGCACGGGCGTGCGCGACACGCCGTGCCTGGCGATCAGCGCCTGCTCGTCGATCGCCTCTCCCGGGCCGATCTCGCCCTTGTCGATCGCGACAAGGATCGCCTCGATCACCGTCTCGGTCTGGCCGGCCATGTCTGCTTCCTGGATATTTTTAGAACCGACTCTGAATATACAGTGCCGGGCGATTTTTCCAATTCACCGGACAGGCGCGCTAGAATTTCACGTCGTCGAGCTGGTTCAGGAGATCCAGCAGGGTCTCCAGCTTCTCATTGCCGAGATGCTTCTGGAAGCCCGCCATGATGCGCTCGCTCTCGGCCATGTTCGAGGCAAGGAAATCGCGGCCTTCCTGCGTGATGGTGATCTGCTGCCGGCGCCCGTCGGTCGGATGCGGCTTCCGGTTGATATAGCCCTTGTCGACAAGCGTCTGCAGGATGCGCGTCAGGCTCGGCAGCAACAGGCAGGAGCGTTCGGCGATCTCCGTCGGATCCAGCGCATCGTGCTCGTCGATTACGCGCAGGACGCGCCATTGCTGTTCCGTCACGCCGGCATCCGCCAGCATCGCGCGGATGGGCCCCATCACGTTCTCGCGGGCGCGCAAAAGCGCGATCGGCAGTGAGCGCGCCGTCGCGTGGCCGATAGGAGAGCCGGGCATGTTTTGGGGTTTCGCCATGAAAGACTTTTGCCCGTCATAGTCTCTCAAGGCAATATGCGGACGCCGACAATCCGCTGCTTGACTCCCACGCCAAATACGATTAACAAGTTAATTATATCAGGCAAAGGAGGAGGCGCCGATGCCGCACATCATGATCGACTATTCCGCCAATATGGAGCAGGCGACCGACATTGCGGCATTGTGCGAGTTGCTGCGCAAGACCGGCATTGAAACCGGCGTGTTCCCGATGGCCGGAATACGCGTCCGCGCCTTCAAGGCCGATCATGTCGCCATCGCCGATGGCGACCCTCGCCATGGCTATATCGACATCTCGATCCGGCTGCGTGGCGGGCGGACTTTCGAGGCGAAGAAGATGGCGACGGAAGCGCTCTTCGCCGCGGCGCGGGAATTCCTCCAGCCGATCATGACGACGCATCCCTTCGCGCTGTCGATGGAGATGCGCGACATCGATCCGGAACTCAGCCCGAAGCTGAACACGATACGCGATTTCTTGAAGGAAGGCTGATCCCTTGACCACGCTTCAACAGAACCTCGAAAAGCTCGAGACCTATCTCGCCCATCTCCGCGAACACGGGATCCTGAACCAGATCGGGGACGAAGCCCGCCCCGCCATGTCGGGTGCGACATTCGACAATCACTCGCCCGTCGACGAGAGCTTCATCTGCAAGGTCGCCAAGAGCGGCGCGGAGGATGTCGACGCCGCGGCCCGGGCCGCGAAGGAAGCCTTCCCCGCCTGGCGTGACATCGATCCGGTCAGCCGCAAGAAGATCCTGCACAACATCGCCGACCGCATTGTCGCCCGCGCCGACGAGATCGCTCTCGCGGAGTGCTGGGATACCGGCCAGGCGCATCGTTTCATGTCCAAGGCGGCGCTGCGCGGCGCGGAGAATTTCCGGTTCTTTGCCGACAAGGCGCCGTCGGCGCGCGACGGCCAGGTTTTGCCGTCCGCAACGCTGATGAATGTCACCACCCGCGTGCCCATCGGCCCGGTCGGCGTCATCACGCCGTGGAACACGCCCTTCATGCTGTCGACCTGGAAGATCGCCCCGGCGCTCGCCGCCGGCTGCACGGTTGTTCACAAGCCGGCGGAATTCTCGCCGGTGACCGCCCGCATCCTGATGGATATCGCCGAGGAGGCCGGCCTGCCGCCGGGCGTCTGGAACCTCGTCAACGGCTTCGGCGAGGATGCCGGCAAGGCGCTCACGGAACATCCCGACATCAAGGCAATCGCCTTTGTCGGCGAGTCGAAAACCGGCTCGATGATCATGAAACAGGGCGCCGACACGCTGAAGCGCGTCCATTTCGAGCTGGGCGGCAAGAACCCGGTCATCGTCTTCGACGACGCCGATCTCGACCGCGCCCTCGATGCGGCGATCTTCATGATCTATTCGCTCAATGGCGAGCGCTGCACCTCCTCCTCGCGCCTGCTCGTGCAGGAAAATATCGCCGAGGAATTTCAGAAGAAACTGGTCGAGCGCGTCAACCGCATCAAGGTCGGCCATCCGCTCGATCCGTCGACCGAGATCGGCCCGCTGATCCACAAGACCCATCTCGACAAGGTGACGTCCTACTTCGATATCGCCAAGGCCGATGGCGCGACGATCGCCGCGGGCGGCGAGGCGGTGGAAGGCAGCGGCCATTTCGTCAAGCCGACGCTGTTCACGGGCGCGAAGCCTTCCATGCGCATCGCCCAGGAAGAGATCTTCGGACCGGTGCTGACCGCCATCACCTTCAAGGACGAGGACGAGGCGCTGGAGATCGCCAATGGCGTGCAGTACGGGCTGACAGGCTATGTCTGGACCAATGACCTGACCCGCGCGCTGCGCTTCACCAGCAAGCTGGAAGCCGGCATGATCTGGGTGAACTCGGAGAATGTCCGCCACCTGCCGACGCCCTTCGGCGGCGTCAAGGCCAGCGGCATCGGTCGCGACGGCGGCGACTGGTCCTTCGAGTTCTACATGGAGCAGAAGCATGTCGGCTTCGCCACCGGCCAGCATCACATTCCGCAGCTTGGCAAGTAATCTTGTTGGTAAGCGATGATGCACGCAGAGGCGTGACGAGGAGGAGGTAGAGACAATGGGTGAGATCGTACTGGCCGCCAAGGTCACGCATGTGCCGACGCTGCAGATGTCGGAACAGGAAGGCCCGATCAAGGGAAAGCGCCAGCCGGCCATCGACGGCCACCTGGAAATCGCCCGCCGCGCCAAGGCGCTCGGCGCGGATACCGTGGTGATCTGCGACACCCACTGGCTCGTCAATGCCGGCTTCCACATCAATGCGAACAGCCGCTTCAAGGGCCTGCTGACCTCGAGCGAATTCCCGCAATTCATCCGCGACATGCCCTATGACCACCGGGGCAATCCGGAACTCGGCGACGCCATCGCCGAGAAAGCCACCGACCTCGGCGTCTACACGCTCGCCCACCACCTCGACTCGCTCGACCTCGAATACGGTACGCTGGTCCCGATGCATTTCATGAGCCGCGAGCACGACATGAAGGTCGTTTCCGTGGCGGCCTTCTGCACCGTTCACGATCACGACGAGAGCCGCATGGTCGGCGAGGCGATCCGCGCTGCGGTCGACGCCTCGGACTCGAAAGTGCTGCTGCTTGCCTCCGGCTCGCTGTCCCACAAGATCTGGTCGAACAAGGACTATGCGCCCAACAACGGCACATTCACCATCTCGTCCGAGTTCAACCGCCAGGTCGATCTGATGGTCCTGGAAATGTGGAAGCGCGGCGATCACGCCACCTTCCTGAAGATGCTTGGCGACTACGCCAACCATTGCTCGGGCGAAGGCTCGATGCACGACACCGCCATGCTTTATGGCGCGCTCGGCTGGGACGCCTATGCGGGCAAATGCGAAATCGTCACCGAGTACTTCCCGAGTTCTGGCACCGGCCAGGTCAATGTGATTTTCCCCGTCACCTGAGAAAACAAGATGCCGATACCCGCACCCGTCCTTTATCCGCCCTTCAATATCGTACGCCTGTCCCACGTGGAGCTGGCGGTGACCGATCTCGCAAAGAGCCGCGCCTTCTACGTCGACACGCTCGGCCTTCAGGTCACCGACGAGACATCCGAGGCGATCTATCTGCGCGCCATGGAGGAACGCGGCCATCACTGCATCGTGCTGCGCAAATGCGAGACCGCCGCCGCACGCGACCTCGGCTTCAAGGTTTTCGACGAGGAGGACCTCGACAAGGCGGAACACTTCTTCAGGGGCAAGGGCCTGCCGGTCGAATGGGTCGAGCGACCCTACCAGTCGCGCACCTTCCGCACCCGAGATCCGCACGGCATCCCGCTGGAATTCTATTCCCGCATGGATCGCCTGCCGCCGATCCACCAGCAATACAAGCTGTACAGGGGCGTGAAGCCGCTGCGCATCGACCATTTCAACTGCTTCACGCCGAATGTCGACGAGTCGGTCGCCTTCTATAACGAGCTCGGTTTTCGCGTGACCGAGTATACCGAGGACGAGGAGACCGGCCGGCTCTGGGCCGCCTGGACGCATCGCAAGGGCGGCGTCCACGACATCGCCTTCACCAACGGCCGCGGCCCCCGGCTGCACCACACCGCCTTCTGGGTGCCGACCCCGCTCAACATCATCGACCTGCTCGACCTGATGGCGACGACGGGCTGGGTTTCCAGCATCGAGCGCGGCCCCGGCCGGCACGGCATCTCCAACGCCTTCTTCCTCTATATCCGCGACCCCGACGGCCACCGCATCGAGATCTACTGCTCCGACTACCAAACCGTCGATCCGGACCTCGAGCCGATCAAGTGGGACCTGAAGGACCCGCAGCGCCAGACGCTGTGGGGCGCGGCCGCGCCGCGTTCATGGTTCGAGGAAGGCAGCCTGTTCGAGGGGACCGAGGTCGTCGCGCCAAGCCTTGCCGCCCAGCCCATCGTCGCACCCTAGGAGTTAGTATGCGCTGGAGCGATTTCGCAGAATGGGGCCGCAAGGTCTCCGACTGGGCCGTCACCTATCATGAGGGCCTGCGGGACTGGCCGGTGCGCGCGCAGACGAAACCCGGCGAGGTCGCCGCCGCCCTGCCCGCCTCGCCGCCTGACGCCGCCGAGCCGATGGACGCGATCTTCGCCGATTTCGAAACCATCGTGATGCCCGGCATCACCCATTGGCAGCACCCGCGTTTCTTCGCGTATTTCCCGGCCAATGCCGCGCCCGCCTCCGTGCTGGCGGAATATCTGGTCTCCACCATCGCGCCGCAATGCATGCTGTGGCAGACCTCGCCGGCCGCGACCGAAATGGAAACGGTGATGCTCGATTGGCTTCGCCAGTCGGTCGGCCTGCCCGAAGGATTCGCCGGCGTAATCCAGGATTCAGCCTCCTCGGCGACGCTCGCCGCCGTGCTGACCATGCGCGAAAAGGCGCTTTCCTGGGACGGCAACAAGGCGGGTCTCGCCGGCCAAGAGCAACTTCGCATCTATTGCTCGCGCGAAGTCCACACCTCCATCGACCGCGCCATCTGGATCGCCGGCATCGGCGAAGAAAATCTCCGCCGCATTCCGGTCACCGGTGAAAACCGCGGCATGGACGCCGCCGCGCTCGACGCCGCTATCCGCGAGGATATCGCCGCCGGATACAAGCCCGCCGGCGTCATAGCCTGCATCGGCGGCACCGGCGTCGGCGCGATGGACGACCTGACGGCGGTGATGCCGGTCGCGCGCGAACACGGGCTCTATGTCCATGTCGATGCCGCCTGGGCCGGTGCGGCCATGATCTGCCCGGAATTCCGCCACTACTGGACGGGCGTGGAGGAGGCGGACTCCGTCGTCTTCAACCCGCACAAATGGCTCGGCGCGCAGTTCGACTGCTCGGCGCACTTCATCCGCTCGCCCGACGATCTGGTCCGCACGCTTGCGATCCAGCCTGAATATCTCAAGACGCACGGCGCCGAAGGCATCATCAACTATTCGGAATGGTCGATCCCGCTCGGCCGCCGCTTCCGGGCCCTGAAGATCTGGTTCCTGATCCGCGTCTATGGCCTTGACGGCCTGCGCGAGATGATCCGCAATCACGTGAAATGGTCAGGGGCTCTCGCCGAACGGCTCCGGACCGAACTCGGTTTCGAGATCGTCACCGATCCTGTCCTGTCGCTGTTCAGCTTCCGCTATCGGCGGGACGGCGTGGATCCGGACGCCCTCAATCTCGCCTTGGTGACGGCCATCAACAATGACGGTCGTATCTACCTCACCCAGACCCGAGTCGACGGTGACCTGGTTATCCGTTTCACGGCGGGCGCCTTCAGCGCCACCGAAGATGACGTGAAGACCGCCGGCGATGTCATCGTCGAAATTGCCCGCACCATGGAGACGCCGAGTGCCTGACCGCATTGCAACCTTTTCAGCCAATGGCGAGACATTCTACGGAGCGGTCGCCGATGGCGGCGTGATCGCCCTGTCGCCCGATTTCCCGCAATGGCCGACGCTGCGCGAGGTGATCGAGGCCGGCGCGCTGGAGCAGCTCGTCGAAGCCGCCGCCGGCCGCGCGATCACCCATCCCGACGGCAGCTTCCGGTGGGAGATCCCGATCCCCGCGCCCGAGAAGATCATCTGCGTCGGCGTCAATTTCCCGGACCGCAACGCCGAATACAAGGACGGACAGGAAGCCCCGGCCAACATGTCGCTCTTCGTCCGCTTCCCGCGATCCTTCACCGGCCACGGCCAACCGCTGATCCGGCCCGAAGTCTCGGACAAGCTGGACTATGAAGGCGAGATCGCGGTGGTGATCGGCAAGGGCGGCCGGCATATTCCGGACGCCGAAGCGCTCGATCACATCGCCGCGCTGACGCTATGCAACGAGGGCACGCTGCGGGACTGGGTTCGCCACGCGAAGTTCAACGTCACCCAGGGCAAGAACTTCGATGCCTCCGGCGCGATGGGCCCGTGGCTGGTGCCGTTCCGCGATCATGCGCAGATCACCGATGTCCACCTGGCGACCCGCGTCAATGGCGAGACCCGGCAGGACGACCGCACCGGCCGCATGATGTTCCCCGTCGCCCGGCAGATCGCCTATATCTCGACCTTCACGACGCTCGTGCCCGGCGACATCATCGTCACCGGCACCCCCACCGGGGCCGGCGCCCGCTTCGACCCGCCGAAATATCTGAAACCCGACGACGAGATCGAGGTGGAGGCGGAAGGCATCGGCATCCTGAAGAACGGCGTGGCGGACGAGAAATGACACTCACCGAAACCGAAATCGAGCGCGCCGCGGAAGAGCTGTTTTCCGCCGACGGGAACCGCAGCCAGATCGGCCTTCTGACCATCCGTCATCCCGGCATGACGCTGGACGACGCCTATGCCGTCCAGTCGGCGCTTGTTCGCCGCAAGCTTGCCGCCGGCCGCAAGGTCATCGGCTGGAAGATCGGCCTGACCTCGAAAGCCATGCAATCCGCGCTCAATATCGACATTCCCGACAGCGGCGTCCTCCTCGACGACATGGCGTTCGAGAACGGCGCGACCGTCCCGGCCGGACGCTTCATCCAGCCGCGCATCGAGGCGGAAATTGCCTTCATCATGAAGGCCCCGCTCGCGGGCGAGGACGTCACCCGCGAGGATGTCGTCGCCGCGACGGATTACGTGGCCCCGTCGCTCGAAATCCTCGACACCCGCATTCTGCGCGCCGACCCGGAGAGCGGCCAGACCCGCAAGATCGGCGACACGATCTCCGACAACGCCGCCAATGCCGGCATCGTTCTCGGCGAGGAACGGCACGCCATCGACGCCTTCGACCTGCGCTGGATCGGCGCCATCGTCTCGCGCAACGGCGAAGTGGAGGAAACGGGGCTCGGCGCCGGCGTGCTCAACGACCCGGTGACAGGGATCGTCTGGCTGGCGAAGCGTATGGCGATCTATGGCCAGAAGATCGAGGCCGGGCAGGTGATCCTGTCGGGATCCTTCATCCGCCCGGTCGAATGCCCGTCGGGTAGCCGCATCCATGCGGATTTCGGCCCGTTTGGCATGGTCTCCTGCGACTTCGCTTAGAAACTACTTCGAGTAATCCCGCCGGTCGTCGATGATCTTGCCGTCATTCGGCAGATCGGAGGCAAGCTCGACCGCACCTTTCAGCTTGGTCTGGGCCGCCAATGCCGTGGCGAGAGCGGACAGGTCCGGTGCGGCGTCCGCCGCCGGCTCGACCATCAGCGTCATCGCATCCCCATCGCCCTCGCGGTCCACGACCAGCCGCGCCCGCGCGACGCCCGGAACCGACTTGACCACTGCATCCACCTGTTTCGGATCCACGAACATGCCCTTGACCTTGGTGCGCTGGTCGGCCCGGCCCATCCAGCCCTTGATGCGCATATTGGTGCGCCCGCAGGGCGACGGCTCGTCGAGCACGGCGGAAAGATCGCCGGTGCCGAACCGGATCAGCGGATAGGAGGGGTGGAAACAGGTAACGACCAGCTCGCCGACCTCGCCCGCCGGCACCGGATCGTTCGTGCCGGGCCGGACGATCTCGACGATCATGTCCTCGTTGACGACCATGCCCGGCAGAGGCTCGCCGTCAGCGGAGCTCTCATAGGCGATGACGCCGAGATCCGCGGTCGCATAGGCTTGCAGGACGGTGACGCCGCGCTCGCGGTACTCCGTACGCATCGACGGGAATAGCGCCCCGCCGGAAACCAGCGCCTTCGTGATCGAGGAAAGGTCGCGGCCCATCTCCGCAGCCTTGTCCAGCATGATCTTCAGGAAATCCGGCGTGCCGGCATAGGCGTCCGGCTTCAGGAAGGAAGCCGCCTCGACCTGGGCCTCCGTGTTGCCGATACCGCCCGGAAAGACGCGCGCCCCGAGCGCCCGCACACCCTCGTCGAGAATGAAGCCGCCCGGCGTCATGTGATAGGAGAGCGCGTTGTGCACCAGTTCGCCCTTGCGGATGCCGGCGGCGAAAAAGGCGCGCGCGGCGAGCCACGGGTCGGGGCCCGGCGCCTGCGGCTCCCAGACCGGGCCGGGCGACATGAAGAAACGGCTGCCGTCGAGATTCGCGTGATCGGCAAACCCGCCGAAAGGCGGTTCGGCCGCCTGCGCCTCCATCAGTTCGGGCTTGCGCAGCACCGGAAGCGCCGCCAGCGCCTCGCGCGACGTGATCGTGTGCGGATCGAATTCCGCCAGCCGCTTTGCCCATCCGGGCGCGACCTTTTTCGCCCTTTCGATGAAACTCGGCAGGCGCGCGAACAGCGTCTCCTCGCGTTCCTGCGGATCGCGCGTTTCCTGGTCGTCGAAATGCTCGCTCATGTCGTCTCTTCCTTGCGGACCGTCAGGCCAGCCAGCGCTTACGCCGCTTGTAGTGTTTCACGTCCCGGAAGGATTTGCGGCCCTCGCCGCCAATGCCGAGATAGAACTCCTTCACATCCTCGTTCTCGCGCAATTCCTTCGCATCGCCGTCCATCACCACACGGCCGGATTCGAGGATGTAGCCATAGGTGGCGTAACGGAGCGCAATATTGGTGTTCTGCTCAGCCAGAAGGAAAGTCACCCCTTCCTTGTCGTTCAGGTTGCGAACGATCTCGAAGATTTCCTCCACCAACTGCGGCGCGAGCCCCATCGAGGGCTCGTCGAGCAGGATCGTCGTCGGCCGGGACATCAGCGCCCGCCCGATGGCGCACATCTGCTGCTCGCCGCCGGACGTGTATCCCGCCTGGCTCTTGCGGCGCTCCTTCAAGCGCGGGAAATAGGTGTATACCATCTCCAGATCCTCGGCGATCTTCGCCCGGCCGTCGCTGCGGGTGTAAGCGCCGGTCATCAGATTTTCCTCGATCGTCAGATGTCCGAAACAATGCCGGCCCTCCATCACCTGGATGCAGCCGCGCTTGACCAGTTCGGACGGCGAAAGGTTCTGGATCTGCTCGCCCTCGAAACTGATCGAGCCCTTGGTCACCTCGCCGCGCTCGGCGTGCAGGAGATTGGAAATCGCTTTCAGCGTCGTCGTCTTGCCCGCGCCGTTCGCGCCCAGGATGGCGACGATTCCGCCGCGCGGCACGGTCAGCGACACGCCCTTCAGGACGAGGATCACGTGATTGTAGATCACCTCGATATTGTTGACCGCGAGAAGCGTGTCCCGGGTCTTTGCGGTATCCAGCATCGGTTCTTCTCTGCAAACGCGGCGGCGTGGGAATTGCCGGCGGCGGCAGGCGCCGCCGGCAGGATCAGGTCCAACTGTCTCAGTTGCAGTCTTCGTTCATCGGCCACGGAGCGTTGGCGTCGGCATATTCCTTCGCCTTCTCGACCTCCAGTGCGCCGATCGCCTCCGATTCGGGCGTCAGCAGATCGGAGACCTTGACGAATTTCGCGCCGTCCCATTCCAGCATCCAGCCGCCGGAATGTCCGGTGTGGTCGGAGCAGGACGTCTTGAACGGCGGCACCATGCCCGTCATTCCGAGTTCGGCGAGACGCTCCTCGGTAACGTCGAGGTTTTCCAGGCCCCAACGCAGCTGGGCGGCGTCGATGGCGCCAATGCCGAAATGGTCCTGGGCTGCCTTGATGCCTTCGGCGAGAATCATCGAGATCACGACGCCGCGGCCGTAGAACACGCCCTGCATTTCCTCCTCGTTCGACTCGGAGTTGCCCGCGTCGACGACATGTTTTTTGATGTCGGCCATGACCGGCGCATCCAGCTGCGGGAAGGACCAGCTGATCGACTTGTAGCCCTTGCCGTCCTCGCCGACGATCGCCAGGTCGGCGTCATGGCCGGACCACCAGACGCCGATGAAATTCTCCATCGGGAACTTGGTCTTGACCGCTTCGGTGATGGCGCCGGCATTCATCGCGCCCCAGCCCCACATGACGACATAGTCCGGACGTTCGCGGCGGATTTGCAGCCACTGCGCCGACTGGTTCTGCATCTCCTTGAGACCGACCGGGATCGGCACGAGCTCGAACCCCTGCTCGGCTGCCTTTTTCTCAAGGAACGGCAGCGGCTCCTTGCCGAAGGGATGGTCGAGATGCAGGAACGCGATCTTCTTGCCCTCGAGGCCATCCTTGCCGTCGATATATTGCAGGATCATCGAGGCCGCGTCCCAGTAGCTCGCCGGCGTGTTGAAGGCCCACTGGAACACCTTGCCGTCCGCCATCGGCGAAAAGCCGTAGCCCGGCGCAAGGATCGGAATCTCGTCGACATTGGTTTTCGGAAGCACCTGCAGGGTGATGCCGGTCGACCAGGGTTGGGTGACGATCGCCTTGCCCTTGGTCTTTTCGTAGCACTCGACGCCCTTCTCGGTGGAGTAGCCGGTCTCGCATTCGTCGAAATCGACCGTCACGCCGCCGATTCCTCCATCGCGGGCGTTGAGCATGTTGATGTAGTCCTTCTGGCCGTTCATCAGCGGAATGCCGGTGGCCGCGAACGGTCCGGTCCGGTAGCTGAGGTTCGGAGCATAGATGCTCTCCGCCGACGCGGCGCTTCCCGCGACGGCCGCCACCACGGCGGCGGCGATCAGTTTGGCAGTCATTTTCATCACAGATCCTCCCATTGATATCATGACGAAGCTTCGCTGGTTGTCGGCCGCTCCCCTCAATGCGGGAACGGCCAGATGATGAGTTTCTCCCGGATGAGCCGCCACAGCTGCGCAAGGCCGTGCGGCTCGATGATCAGAAAGAAGATGATCAGCCCGCCGACGATCATCACGTTGAGATGCTCGACGGTGGCCGATGTGATTTCCAATCCGAGCGCCTCCGGCAAGATGCCCAGCACCACCGGAAGTCCGACAATCAGGATGGCGCCGAGATAGTTGCCGAGGACCGAGCCGAGCCCGCCAATGATGGCGATGAACAGGATGCGGAAACTCAGCGGGATATCGAACAGGTTCGGTTCGGCGGCGCCGCGCCACATGAAGACGAACAGCGCGCCCGCGACCCCGACGATATAGCTCGACACCGCAAAGGCGGTCAGCTTGGAACGCATCAGGTCGATGCCGATCAGTTCGGCGGCGATATCCATGTCCCGCGTCGCCTTCCACGTCCGCCCCGGACGGCCGCGGGTCAGGTTGATGCAGATCCAGGTCAGGAGCGACACGATCGCGAGCACGACATAATATTGCGTGAACGACGTCGCCTGCGGGCCCGAGACATACACCCCGAACATGTCGAGGTTCGGCACCTGGATCGCGCCCGACGCGTTGTAATTATAGAGCCAGGCCCATTTCTCGAACAGCCAGACCAGGAAGAACTGCGCGGCAAGCGTCGCGATGGCGAGATAGAAACCCTTGATGCGAAGGCTCGGGATACCGAAGACGACGCCAATCCCCGCGCTGAACACGCCCGACAGCAGGATCGCCACGATCGGGTTCATCCACGGCATCAGCGTGACCATCTTGTAGCAGGCATAGGCGCCGACGCCCATGAACGCCCCGGTGCCGAGGCTGAGCTGGCCGGCATAGCCGGTCAGGATGTTCAAACCGAGCGCCGCCAGCGAATAGATGAGGATCGGGATCAACAGCGTCTGGAAAGCGAACTCGCTGGCCGTCAGCGGAAAGACGATCCACGCAAACGCCAGGATGACGATGAGCAGAACCGCGTCCTGGCGCACCGGGAACAGCGCCTGGTCGGCCGTATAACTGGTCTTGAACTGGCCCGCCGTACGATAGAACATCAGCCGGCCTCCCCGTTGCGCGCGGCCGAAAGATCAATTTTTGCCATTGTTTTTTCCATGACCGTCCCGCTCAAACCCGCTCGATGATCCGTTCGCCGAACAGCCCTTGCGGCCGGAACAGCAGCACGACCAGCGCCAGCATGAAGGCGAACCAGGTCTCGGTGTTGCCGCCAAGCAGCGGCTGCCCCCAATAAATCTCGAAAAGCTTCTCCAGCATCCCGATCATCAGCCCGCCGACGATGGCGCCGCTGATCGATTCCAGCCCGCCGAGCATCAGCACCGGCAGCGCCTTGTAGGCGATGACCTCCAACGCGAAGCTGACCCCGGCGCGCGCGCCCCAGGCGATGCCGGTCACCAGCGCGATGATGCCGGCGATGAACCAGACCAGAACCCAGATCGTCTGCAGCGAAATCCCGACGGACATCGCCGCCTGGTGATCGTCGCCGAGCGCCCGGATTGCGCGGCCCATCCGCGTCTTGTTGAGGAACAGCAGCAGCCCGACCACCAGCAGCGCCGCGATCGCCGCGGCCGTGATGTCCTTCTGCTCCAGGATCAACAGCCCGCCGAACGGCTCGAACACCACCGAATCCGTCGGGATGCCCAGTTGCTCGGTGATCATCACCTTGTTTTCGCCGCCGAAGATGATCTCGCCGAAGCCGATCAGGAACAGCGTGATGCCGATCGTCGCCATGAACAGGATGATGTCGGGCTGGCCGACAAGCGGCCGAAGCACTACGCGTTCGACGGTGAAGGCCAGGGCGAACATGACGCCCAGCGTCAGCACGACCGAGATCCACGCCGGCACGCCCGCCTCGTGCAGGCCCACCAGCGTCAGCGCGGCGAACACGACCATGATGCCCTGCGCGAAGTTGAAGATGCGCGACGAGCGGTAGATCAGCACGAAGCCGAGCGCGATCAGCGCATAGAGGATGCCGGATACCAGTCCCTCCCACAGAACCTGCATCAGGAAATCCGGCGCCGAGACCATGTCCACGAAGGGTTCCACGAAGATTTCGCTCAACACTGTCTCGTTCTCCTCAATGCGGGACGCCCAGATAGGCGTCGATCACGTCCGGGTTGTTGCGCACCTCGTCCGGCGTGCCGTCTCCGATCTTCTTGCCGTAATCCAGCACCACGACCCGGTCCGACAGGTCCATGACGACGCCCATGTCGTGCTCGATCAGGGCGATGGTTGTGCCGTATTGCTGGTTCACGTCGAGGATGAAGCGGCTCATATCCGCCTTCTCCTCCAGGTTCATGCCCGCCATCGGTTCGTCGAGCAGCAGCAGCGCCGGCTCTGCGGCGAGCGCCCGGCCGAGCTCGACCCGCTTCTGCAGCCCGTAAGGCAGCCGCCCGACAGGCGTCTTGCGGATATGTTCGATCTCGAGGAAATCGATGATCCGTTCCACCGCTTCGCGATGCTCGATCTCCTCGCGCTCCGCCGGCCCCTTCCACAGCGCATGCCATAACAGGTTGCGTTTCTGCAGCGTGATGCGGCCGGTCATGATGTTGTCGAGCGTCGACATGCCCTTGAACAGGGCGATGTTCTGGAAGGTGCGGGCAATGCCGTCGCGGGCGGTCTCCGAGGGCCGGGCGCGCCGGCGCTTCTCGCCGCGAAAGGTGATCGTGCCCTCTTGCGGGAAATAGAAGCCGTTGATGACGTTGAGCATCGACGTCTTGCCCGCGCCGTTCGGCCCGATGATCGCGCGGATCTCGCCCTTCTTGATATCGAAGGAAATGTCGGTGATCGCCTTCACGCCGCCGAAGGACAGCGAGATATTCTCCACCTTGAGCAGGTCCTCGCCCTTTGCGATGCCGTCATCGGCGCGCAAAATGTGCCGCGACATATCCTCCTGAACATGCACGTTCATTCCGCCGCCTCCTTCTGAGCAGGGGCCGCCGGCACGCGCTCGATGTCCCGGATCTCCACGGTCGCCGCGATCTTGCCTTTCCGGCCGTCCTCGAAGATGACTTCCGTCTCGACATATTTCTCGGTCGAGCCGTCATAAAGCGCCTCGATCAGCGGCGCGTAGCGTTCGGCGATGAAGGAGCGGCGCACTTTTTGCGTGCGCGTCAGTTCGCCGTCATCGGCGTCCAGTTCCTTGTGCAGGACGAGGAACCGGGCGATCTGCGATCCCGCCATCGTGTCTTCGCTGGCGAGGTCGCGGTTCACCTGCGTCACATGCTCCTCCATCATCGCGTAGACGCGGGGATGCTGCGCCAGTTCCTGGTAGGAGGCATAGGAGATGTTGTTGCGCTCCGCCCAGTTGCCGACAGCCGTCAGGTCGATGTTCAGGAACACGGTGCAGACGTCGCGCCCGTCGCCGAAGGCCACGGCCTCCTTGATGTTCGGGAAGAATTTCAGCTTGTTTTCGATATATTTCGGCGCGAACAGGCTGCCGTCATTCAGCTTGCCGACATCCTTGGCCCGGTCGATGATCCGCAGATGGCCTTCATGGTCGAAGAAGCCGGCGTCGCCCGTATGCACCCAGTTGTCGTTGGTCTTGGTCTCGCGCGTCGCCTCTTCGTTCTTGTAGTAGCCGACGAAGACGCCCGGCGAGCGATACATGACCTCGCCATTCTCCTCGATGCGGATCTCCACATCCGGCGAGGGGCGTCCGACCGTGTCGGCGCGGATTTCGCCGTCCGGCTGGGCGGAGATGTAAACCGAGGCCTCGGTCTGTCCGTAGAGCTGCTTCAGATTGAGGCCGAGCGAACGATAGAAGCGGAAGATTTCCGGACCGATCGCCTCGCCCGCCGTGTAACCGACCCGCATGCGCAGGAAACCCATCCGGTTCTTCAGCGGCCCGTAGACCAGGAATTCGCCGAGCCGGTATTTGAGCCGATCGAAAAAGCCGACCGTCTCGCCGTTCAGGATCGGTTCGCCGACCCGGCGCGCATGCGCCATGAAATGGTCGAACATCCGCTTCTTCGTCGGCCCGGCATCCTCCATGCGCACCATCACGGCGGTCAGCATGTTCTCGAAGACACGCGGCGGCGCGAAGAAATAGGACGGCGCGATTTCGCGGCGGTCGGCGTCAACCGTCTCCGGGCTCTCCGGGCAACAGACGCAATAGCCGCCGACATAGGCCTGCGCATACGAGAAAACGTGGTCGCCGACCCAGGCGAGCGGCAGGTAGGACAGCACCGAATCCGCTTCCGTCAGACGGTCGAACGCGTTTCCGTTACGAGCCGAGATCACGAGATTGTCGAAGGACAGCATGACACCCTTCGGCTTGCCGGTCGTGCCCGACGTGTAAAGCATGACCGCGAGGTCTTCCCCCTTGCCCGCCGCGATCCCCGCCTTCCACGCCGAATCGCCGTCCTTTGCGAAAATATCCCGCCCGGCCCGCTCGATCGCATCGATGGAATGGAGGTTGGTGTGATCGTAGTCGCGCAAGCCGCGCGCCTCGTCATAGACGATCTTGTGCAGGTCCTTCAGTTCGTCGGTCATCGACAGGACCTTGTCGACCTGCTCCTGGTCCTGGCAAACGGCGAAGCGGACGCCGGCATGGTTCAGCACATAGACCATCTCCTCGGCGACCGAATCCGCATAGACCGGCACGGGCACGCCGCCCAGCGCCTGGACCGCGGCAAACGCCCAGTAGAGACGCGGGCGGTTATGGCCGACGATCGCCACCTTGTCGCCGGACTGCAGCCCGATCGCCTGGAGCCCGAGCGAAAAGGCCCGGATCTCGTCGGCGAGTTCGGCCCAGCTCCAGCTTTTCCAGATGCCGTGATCCTTGTGCCGCATGGCGGTTCGCGAGCCGAACCGATCCGCGTTCAACAGCAGATATTGGGGAAAGGTGTGCGGAGCCTGCGCCCCGGCCTGCACCGTTGACGGCATAGTGTTCTTTTCCTCCCTTGTTTCGACCGCGCCCTCCTGCGCTTCCGAAACAACCCTGCGAACAGTATGCGCTCCTCAACGCCCATCCGCCGGATGGGAGCAGTCAATCCTAAAATTGTTACTTGATCAACAGCAACGAATGGTGAACTCGTAACGCAAGCGTTCGAAGCCGCCTTGTCCCTCTGGCGCGAGACGCAGCTATGCCTGCCGGATCAGCGGCCGAGCTGGTAGAACTCGTCGTTGGGGCGCATGCTCATCACGTTCGCCATGCGGTTCGACATGCCGAAAAAGGCCGAGATTCCGGCAATATCCCACGCATCCTCTTCCGTCAGACTGTGCTTGGCGAGTTCAGTGAAATCGTCCTCGTTGATCTCGTAAGACACCCGCGCCACTTTCATCGCGAAATCCAGCATGGCCCGCTGGCGTGGCGTGATGTCGGCCTTGCGATAATTCGCCGCGATCTGTTCCGCGATCAGCGGGTTCTTCGCCCGGATGCGCAGGATCGCCCCATGGGCGATTACGCAATATTGGCACTGGTTCGCGGCCGAGGTCGCGACCACGATCATCTCCCGTTCCGCCTTCGTCAGATTGCCCGGCTTTTCCATCAGCGCGTCGTGATAGGCAAAGAAGGCGCGAAACTCGTCGGGCCGGCGCGCCAGCGCGAGGAACACATTCGGGATGAAACCGGATTTCTCCTGGACGGTCTCGATTAGCTGACGGATATCGTCCGGCAAATCCTGGAGCTTCGGTATCGGAAACCGGCTGACCGGATGCGCGTTCGACGTCGTCATGATGCTCCTCCCTCGGGCGCCGGAAATCACTCCGGCAGGCAGATCTTCCGCGCGGCGATCGCGCGGGTGGTTTTATAGAGCAGCACCACTACAATCACCACAAGGGCGGCCAGCAAGGCAGCGGCGACAAATTGATGCGCCACGGAGCCGGTCAGGTGGGCATAGGAGAAAGATGCAATCGTCAGCGCCGCGACGGGGAAGGACAGCGCCCACCAGGACAGCGCGAAGGGCAACCGCGCGAATTTGCCGATCTGCGTGGCCACGACCGCCGCGAAGACATAGCCGGAATTGAGCAGGATACGCGCGAAGGCGTCCAGGTCGCCGGTCAGGCGCATATAGGCGAGAAAAGCGACTGCCGGCGGAGCGATCAGGATGACCAGTGTCGGCAGCAGCCGCGCCGGCAGCGGATCGTGGAAGATCAGCCGGTTCATCACCAGCGTCAAAAGGACGATCCAGAAGACAAGTCCGGCCGAAAAGAACAGCCAGGAAATCTCGACGAAGCCCAGTTGCGCGCCGGCGACCGGAACGACGACATTGCCGACCGCCGGAATGAACCAGGCCGGCCCGATATGGATCGTCTGGAAGGTCCGGTGCCCGATCCAGTTGGCGACAACGCTCAGCGTAAGCACGCCCTGACCGATCGCGCCGATGATCCAAAGCGCCGTCGCCAGATCCCGGCTGTAAGGCACGAAGGCGGTCGCCAGCAGCAGGACGGAAATGGAAATCGTCGGAAAGAAGGCGATCCTGACCGGATGCGCCCATTCGGCGGCGACCGCGCCGCGCCGCGTCAGCGCCTTGGCGGCATAGAATCCCGATACGACGATCATGATCAGGATCGACACGGCGAGAATGATGATGGAGACGATTGGCGACGTCCCGAACGCCGTCTCGGCGGCATGGGTCGCCAGCGTCAGGCCGAGCATGCCCATGACGACGGCAAAGAACGTGACCGGAAAATTCTCCAGCCTGTCGATCTCCGGGTTTTCCTTCTGCACGACTCATCTCCATTCGGGCGGCCGATCCGGCCTGTTGGTAAGCTGTTGCGCACTACGCACTGACCGGAGAAACGCCACCGGTCCACGATCTTTATATTCCATTTCTTTTATATAAGCAAAGGCAAATTTACAACAGGCTTGAGCTGTGCCGCGAGGAAAGGAGCTGGTCCTTCGGCCATATTGGTTTGCGAGTTTGATCAAACTGGACCTTAACAGGAGACCAATTTGACCGGATTGTCCGCGCGGCCTGCCAATCCAGCGAGTTTGAGACATGAACGACACCGTATCGGCGCTCGTCGCCCAATACCGGGAAACCGGTCGGATCGAAGGCCTGCCCGACCGCCACCTGATCGCGGGAGACTGGACGCCGTCCGCCAATTGTGCGGTCATGGACAGTATCGACCCGGGCAATGGCGCCGCCTTTCATCAATTCGCCGCTGGAGACGCGGCGGATATCGACCGCGCCGTCGAGAACTCGCATGCCGCCTTGAACTGCGAATGGCGTTCGGCGACGCCGGCCGCCCGCGGCTCGGTTATCGCCCGCGCGGCAGTACTCATCCGGCAGAACGCCGCCCGCCTCGCGGTCGCCGAATCCCTCGATAGCGGCAAGCCGCTGCAGGAGGCCGAGGGTGATGTTGCCGGCGCCGCGCGCTGTTTCGAGTACTATGCCGGCCTTCCCGACAAGTTCGAGGGCCGGTCGATCCCGCTCGGGCCCGACTATCTGGCCTATACGGAGTGGGAGCCGGTTGGCGTCACCGCGCACATCGTTCCCTGGAACTATCCGATCTCGACCCTGTCGCGCAGCATCGCGCCCGCACTCGCCGCCGGCTGCAGCGCCGTCGTCAAGCCGGCCGAACAGACGCCGCTGACCGCTTTGATGCTCGGCGAATTGCTTCTGCGGGCGGGCTTGCCCGCGGGCGTCGTCAACGTGGTGACCGGAACGGGAAAAGACGCCGGCGCGCCGCTGGTCTCGCATCCGCTGGTCCGTCACGTCAGCTTTACCGGCTCGACCGCGACCGGTATCGAGGTGATCCGCGCCGCGGCGCGCAACGTCACCAGTGTCCTGCCGGAACTGGGCGGAAAATCGCCGCTCGTCGTGCTGGCGGATGCGGACATGGACGCGGCCGCCGACGGGATCATCGGCGCCATCTACGAAAATGCCGGCCAGATCTGCTCCGCCGGATCGCGTCTCATAGTCGAACGTAAGGCGCATGCGGGTTTGATGGAGGCCCTTGTTTCGAGAGCGCGCGCGCTGAAACTCGGCCATGGTCTGAACCGCCCCGATATGGGGCCCGTCAGCTCTGCCGCCCACCTGGCCCGGATCGCCACGATCGTCCACGCCGCGCGCGAACGCGGGCTCGAGATCGCCACCGGCGGCGCAGCCGCAACGGATCCCGAGACCGGAAAAGGCTGGTTCTACGAGCCGACGATCATCAATAACGTCCCTGTCGGCGACCCGGTCGCGCAGGAGGAAATCTTCGGCCCGGTGCTGGCGGTTCAGATCGCCGAGGATGTCGACGAGGCAATTTTCCTCGCGAATTCAACACAGTACGCCCTCGTCGCGGGCGTCTACACCCGCGACTTCTCCGCTGCCCACAGGCTGGCCAGGCGGATCGACGCAGGCCAGGTCTTCATCAACGAGTATTTCGCCGGCGGAATATCGGTTCCCTTCGGCGGCAACCGCATGTCCGGCTTCGGACGCGAAAAGGGAATCGACGGCATGCGAACCTATCTGAAGCTCAAAAGCGTCGCCGCGCGAATCTCCTGAATGCCCTGAAGGCAACTTTTTCTCGAACAGTGGGCTGAATCCCGGCACAAAAAAGCCCGCTCATCCAGTGATGAACGGCTCAATTTTTAGCTGCGGGACAGGCTTTATCCGACGATCGCTTTGCGGCGGCAAGAGTTCTGAAAAAATCCGGGAGCGGTTCAGGTAAAACGGGCGCCGAAGGCGCCGGAACTATGGTCCAAAAACGAAAAAACCCGCTCATCTCGCGATGAACGGGTCGATTTTTGGTTGCGGGGGCAGGATTTGAACCTGCGGGCTGCGGGTCATGGTGAGGCTCGCCGAACGACGAGCTGCCTTGGCCGAGCGAAGATGAAGTCTTCGCGACAGCCAACATGGCTCGCGCACTAACCCAGAAAGGAAAAAACCCGCTCATCTCGCGATGAACGGGTCGATCTTTGGTTGCGGGGGCAGGATTTGAACCTGCGACCTTCAGGTTATGAGCCTGACGAGCTACCGGGCTGCTCCACCCCGCGTCAAAAGCGTTCCGGCTTTTCACGCAGCACTGGCAGGCAATTGCGAAGCAAGTGCCGGGAAGTGCCGCGCCGAGAAGCGCTACTGCAAAGCCCCGGCGATAGATGTTTATTGCTGGGGCCGTAGAAGAGAAGATGATCGAATGCTTGTGCTTGGCAGACCTGGCAGCGACCTACTCTCCCGCGTCTTAAGACGAAGTACCATCGGCGCTGGGGTGTTTCACGGCCGAGTTCGGAATGGGATCGGGTGCAGCCACCCCGCCAAAACCACCAGGTCGGCGAAGCACAAACATTTGAGAAGCTGGATTTGCAGCCACGGCATGCGCCGTGAACATGAGCAATGAGAACAATCAAGCCGATCGAGCTATTAGTACCGGTAAGCTTCACACATTACTGCGCTTCCACACCCGGCCTATCAACGTGGTCGTCTTCCACGACTCTCAGGGAATACTCGTTTCGAGGTCGGTTTCCCGCTTAGATGCCTTCAGCGGTTATCCGTTCCGTATATAGCTACCCTGCTATGCCGTTGGCACGACAACAGGTCCACCAGTGATACGTCCATCCCGGTCCTCTCGTACTAGGGACAGATCCTCTCAATATTCCTACACCCACGGCAGATAGGGACCGAACTGTCTCACGACGTTCTGAACCCAACTCACGTACCGCTTTAAATGGCGAACAGCC
>NZXU01000087.1 GCA_002698425.1 Ahrensia sp.
CGCGCGCGGCGCGTTCCGCCGGCGCTTCCATCCGTATGGCATAGCCGTAGCGACTAAAGCTTGTCGAGACCGTAGACGTCGTGCAGCGTGCGCACGGCGAGTTCGCAATAGGGTCCGTCGATCAGGATCGAGATCTTGATTTCGGAGGTGGTGATGGCGCGAATGTTGATCCCCTTGCCCGCCATCGCCTTGAAGGCGGTGGCTGCGACACCGGCATGGCTGCGCATGCCGACGCCGATCACCGAGACCTTGGCGAGACCCGTATCCGACTGGACGGCATCGTAGCCGACATCGTCCTTGACGCTTTCGAGGGCGCGCAGGGCCTTGTCCATGTCGCTGCTGGGAACCGTGAAGGTCATGTCGGTGAACTGGCCGTCGCCAGAGACGTTCTGGACGATCATGTCCACATTGATGCCGGCCTCGGCGAGCGGTCCGAAAATGGCGGCGGAGACGCCCGGCCGATCCTGCACACGGCGCAGCGAAATCTGCGCCTCGTCGCGCGTATAGGCGATGCCGGTCACATTCTGCTTTTCCACGATCTCATCCTCATCACAGATCAACGTGCCCGGCGGATTGTCGAAGTCATCCATGCCGGGAGCGTCCGGAGCCTCGAAGCTCGAGCGCACGAAGGTGCGCACGTTGTGCACCATGGCCAGTTCCACCGAGCGGACCTGCAGCACCTTGGCGCCGAGCGAGGCCATTTCGAGCATTTCCTCGAACGACACCTTGCCGAGCCGCTTGGCCTTCGGCTCGATGCGCGGGTCGGTCGTGTAGACGCCGTCCACATCGGTATAGATGTCGCAGCGGTCGGCGTGAACCGCCGCGGCGATCGCCACTGCGCTGGTATCGGAGCCGCCGCGGCCGAGCGTCGAGACGCGATTGTCGGGGGCGACGCCCTGGAAGCCGGCGACGACGGCGACCTGGCCTATCCTGAAGCGCTCGATCAGCCGCTCGCCATCGATCTCCTGGATGCGGGCCGCGCCATGGGCGTTGTCGGTCTTGATCGGGATCTGCCAGCCCTGCCAGGAGCGGGCGTCGACCCCCATCGACTGCAGGACGATCGCCAGCAGGCCGGCGGTCACGAGCTCGCCGGAGGCGACGATCGCGTCATATTCGCGCGCATCGTGCATCGGCGAGGCGGCGCGGGTCAGTTCGACCAGCTCATTGGTCTTGCCGGCCATGGCGGAGACGACGACGGCGACCTCGTGGCCACTGTCGACTTCCCGTTTCACATGCCGCGCGACATTGCGGATGCGGTCGATATCGGCGACGGAAGTGCCGCCAAATTTCATGACGATACGGGCCATGGCGGATTGAATGCTCGGCTTCAGGTTCGGATTGCGGGCGATTTGCGCCCGACAGGTCGGAGCGCTCCATATCCAATTGCGTCAATCGTCGCAAGTTTGGCTTTGGTCGACCTTTTGGGCCGACCTCTTGACTTGCGGGCCTGCCGGCCCGAGTTGAAAAGGCGAACGACAAGGGAAAGAGCAGCATGGCGAGCCAGGCAAGTACGATCGACGCCGGACAGGTGGAACATTTCGCGCGGATGGCGGCCGAGTGGTGGAACCCGACCGGCAAGCTGTGGACGCTGCACAAGTTCAATCCGGTTCGCCTGACCTATATTCGCGAAACGGCGCTTGCCCATTTCGGGATCGACCCGAAAGCCGCAAAACCCTTCGAGGGCCTCCGATTCCTCGATATCGGCTGCGGCGGCGGCCTGCTGTCTGAGCCGATGGCGCGGCTTGGGGCGGACGTTTTGGGGGCGGACGCGTCGGAAAACAATATCGAGGCCGCGAAGATCCATGCCGAGCAGTCGGGCCTGCCGATCGATTACCGCGCCACGACGTCGGAAGACCTTCAGGCGGCCGGCGAAACCTTCGATGTCGTGCTCAACATGGAGGTCGTCGAGCATGTCGCCGATGTCGATCTCTACATGAAGTCCTGCGCCGCGATGGTGCGGCCGGGCGGGCTGATGTTCGTGGCGACGATCAACCGCACCATGAAAGCCTACGGGCTCGCGATCTTCGGCGCGGAGCAAATCCTGCGCTGGCTGCCGAAGGGCACGCATCAATACGAAAAGCTCGTCAGGCCCGACGAACTCGAAACCGCGCTGCAGGGCACGGGCATGCAGATCACGCGGCGCAGCGGCGTCAGCTACAATCCGCTGAGGGCCGAATGGGGCCTGTCGCGCGACATGGACGTCAATTACATGGTGGTGGCCGAAAGGCCGAAGGACTGAGCGGCGCTCAGTTCATGACTCAATTCATGTCTTCCGGCAGGTCCGGCAGGGGCATGATCTCGACGCCTTCGTCGAGAAGCTTGCCGACTTCCTCCGGCGACGCCTTGCCATAGATGCCGCGGGCGTCGGCCTCGCCATAGTGGATCTTGCGGGCTTCCTCGGGAAAACGCGTGCCGACATCCTCGCCGGTCTTGCGGACCTCGCGGGCCATCGCCTGCAATTTCGCCACGACCTCGCGCTGAACCGCATTACCGGTTGCGACGGCGACTTCCTCGCGCTTGCGCGCGGTCGCGACATTCGGCGCCATCAGCGCCTTCGACACATGGCTGGAGCCGCAGGTCGGGCATTCGAGGAAGCCGCGCCTGTTCTGTGTTTCATAGTCGCCGCTGTCGCGGAACCAGGCCTCGAAGCCGTGGTCGTTGTCACATCTAAGCGAAAACTTGATCACCTTGAACGCTCCGGTCGAACCCTCATTGTGGGCCGACGAGATTAAACTGTCGTATATTCTTAAGATTGGGGATTTTCTGCCGCGCTTCAAGCACGGCGTCGAGGTCGATGGCGGCGGTGATGACGCCGGGCTCGTCGTTGGCTTTCTCGGCGAGGATGCGGCCCCAGGGATCGACGATCATGGAATGGCCGTAGGTTTCGCGGGTGTCCTCATGGGTGCCGCCTTGCGCGGCGGCGATCATGAAAGCGCCGTTCTCGATGGCGCGCGCGCGCAGCAGGACATGCCAGTGGGCTTCGCCGGTCTGCCGGGTGAAGGCGGCCGGAGAGGTGAGGATTTCCGCTCCGGCGAGCGCCTGCTTGCGGAAGATGTCGGGGAAGCGCACGTCGTAGCAGATCGCGAGGCCGAGCAGCGCGTCATCCATCTGCACGTTCACGGCGCGGTCGCCCGGCTGGTAGACCGCCGATTCGCGCCAGCTCTCGCCATTGTCGAGATCGACGTCGAACATGTGGATCTTGTCGTAGGCGACGCGCTTGCCGCCGTCCGGCCCAAACAGCAAGGCGCGATTGGCCACCTTGCCGTCGCCGAGCGCGATCGGGGTCGAGCCGACATGGAGCCAGATGCCGAGTTCCCTTGCCAGCGACGACGCCGTCGCAGCGATCGGATCGCTGTCTTCGGCGGAGATCGCGTCCAGCAGCGCCTTGCGGTTCTTCTGGATCAGGCCCGTCATTTCGGGCGTCTGCACATAGGTCGCGCCTTGTCCCGCCGCTTCGCGCACGAGCCGTTCGAAATCGTCGCGGTTGGCGGCGATATCGGTCGTCGACCGCATCTGGACCGCCGCGCAGGTGAGCGGACGGGCCATGGTCAGGCGGCGGCCAGCAGCGGGTCGAGCTTGCCGGCGCGTTCCAGCGCGTGGAGCTCGTCGCAGCCGCCGACATGGAATTCGCCGATGAAAATCTGCGGGAATGTCGTACCGCCATGCGAGCGCTGGATCATTTCGCGCTTCAGCTCCGGCTTGAAGGTCGCGTCATGCTCGACATAGGCGACGCCTTTCTTGTCCAGAAGGCGCTTGGCGGCGGTGCAGAAGCCGCAGAACTGCCGCGTGTAGATGGTGACATTGGCCATTGGGGTCATCCTTTCCGAAGCAGCTATATATGTGCACTGCATCATCGTGAAAAGATCGCCTTATCCAAAGGTCCGGTGGTGGAGCGGTCCGGTGAAATGCGCGACGACGCGCGAGAAGGTCAGCACGTCGACCTCCGCGGCGCCCGCGCGCTTCAGCGCCCTGGTCGCGGCGATGATCGTCGCCCCGGTCGTGTAGACGTCATCGACGAGCAGTACCGTCCGTCCCGCGACGGCGATCTCGCGCTCCGCGGGGACGCGGAAGGCGCCGCGGACATTCAGGCGGCGTTCGTTGGCGGTCAGGCCCACCTGCTGGCGGGTCGGTTTGACGCGCTGCAGCGCTCCCGGCTCGAAGATCAGGCCTGTCTGGCGCGCGATTGCGCGGGCGAGTTCGGCGGACTGGTTGTAGCGACGGGCGAGAAACCGCCTCTTGTGGAGCGGCACCGGGACGATCACGTCGCTCCCGGCGAGGAGGTCGCCGCCGGCTCGCAGCATCCAGCGCGCCATCCAGGGTGCGAGTTCGGTCTGGTCGCCATATTTGAGGCGCTGAACGAGTTGGCGCGCGATGCCGGCATGCAGGACGGCGGCGCGGGCGCGGCGATAGGGCGGCGGGTCCGCCAACGCCTCGGCGCTGACCATGCGCTCGCCGAATTCATGCTGGAAGGGCGTTCCCGTGACGTCGCAGACCGGTTCGGCGATGAAATGCAGTTGCGACCAGCAGTCAGGACAGAGCGTGCCGCGTTCGGCGACATGCATCCGGCAGGCGAGGCAGGTGTCCGGAAACAGGACCGAGGCGACGGCGCGGCTCGCCATATGCGTCAGTTGCATCATGTGAACGCCCCGAGGCTGGCAGCGGAGGCATTTACTGTTACAGAAGCGGCCATGGCCGTCAAAACAATCATCGACCTCGAGCAGGTCCGAAGGAATCGCCGCCGCGCCGCCGGGATCGGCGCGCAAGGGGCCGATTTCCTGTTCCGCGCCATGGCGGAGGATCTCGACTTCAGGCTGTCGACCGTGAAGCGCGACTTCGAACGCGGGGTGCTGTTCGTCCCCGATGGCGCGCCGCGGCTGCCGATGGAGGACAGCGGCCTGCTCGAACGCCACGACGTGAGCCTGCTCGGTGGCGACGAGGCGCTCGGCCTCGGCGAAGCGGAATACGACCTCGCGGTCAGCCTGCTGACGCTGCACGAGACCAACGACACGCCGGGCGTGCTGGCGCAGATCCGCCGGGCGCTGAAGCCGGACGGGCTGTTCCTCGCCTGCGTTCCGGCCGCGGGCACGCTGGGCGAATTGCGCGATTGCCTGATCGCGGCGGAAGCGGAACTGACGGGCGCGGCAAATGCCCGCGTGCTGCCCTTCCTCGACGTGCGCGATGCCGGAGGCCTGCTGCAACGGGCGGGTTTTGCCCTGCCTGTCACCGACAGCGAGACGCTGACGGTGCGCTACGATACGCTGTTCAACCTGATGCTCGATCTTCGGGCCATGGGGGCGACCAACACGCTGGCTTCGCGCAGCCGGTCATTCTCCCGCCGCGACCTGTTCGCCAAGGCGGCTGAACTCTATGCCACGCGTCATAGCGACACCGATGGACGGGTGCGCGCGTCGTTCAATTTCGTGTGGATGTCGGGATGGGCGCCGCATGAATCGCAGCAGAAACCGCTCAGGCCGGGAAGCGCGACGGCGCGGCTGGCGGATGTCCTGAAGGACAGGTCCGGCGGCGAAGAGGGGTAGATCCCGGAAGGCGGATCAGCAGTCGCCCGAGCGTGTGCCGTTGGAATGAATGACGCAGGTGGAGGTCGGAGAGGTCTGCAGAACGCTGCGGCGCAGCGTGTATTGCCGCTCGCCGGGGCGGACCGTCCCGGTCGCCATGCGGTCGACGCCGGCATAGAACTGCCCGCCTGCGACGGAGGCGCCTTCCGACCGATCCAGCAAGGGCGTCAGAAACAGGGCGATAGCGATGGCGAAGGATCCGAAAAGCAGGGTGATCCGCATCATGCCGAAGCCGGCTTCGCTGAATGCGGACGCGTTTTGGGGCCGCAGATCAGCCCAATCGCGGTCATTATGCATGTTAACTACCCCCTCTTCACGACGAGACAAACGCACCGCCGGGACGCTGTAAAGCCCGGCTTGTTCATATCGAATCGCACATTGTAATAAATGTTTGATTAACGACGTTTGTTAGGGGTTGCCAAGGGGTCTGTCACAGAAGGTCCTGGATGACCGGTATCAACGGAATGTCGGCCGGGGGCATGGGATAGTCGCGCAGCGCCGCAGCGCGGACCCATTTCAACTGCTGGCCTTCGCGCGACATCGGGATGCCCTGATATTTGCGGCAGACATAGAGCGGCATCAGCAGGTGGAACTCGTCATAGGCGTGGCTGGCGAAGGTCAGCGGGGCGAGGCAGGGCTCCTCGGTCTCGATGCCCAGTTCCTCGTGCAGTTCGCGCACCAGCGTCTGTTCCGGCGTCTCGCCCGCCTCGATCTTGCCGCCGGGAAATTCCCACAGGCCGGCCATGGACTTGCCCTCGGGCCGGCGCGCCAGCAGGACGCGGTTGTCGGCGTCGAGCAACGCGCAGGCGGCGACGAGGAGAACCCGTTTCGGCGCTGCTTCGGTCACGGGCCGGTCACTCGCCCTTCTGGCGATAGGAATAGGAATAGGCTTCCTGGAAGCCGAGCCTCGTGTAGAGATCGACCGCGGACTTGTTGGCGACCATGACCTGGAGCCATGCGCGCTGTGCGCCCTGCGCCGCGGCCCAGCGCAGTGCGGCGCGGACGATCGAGCGGGCATAGCCCTTGCCGCGCTGGTCCTCGCGGACGGCGACGTCGAACAGGCCGGCAAGGTCGTTATCGTGCACGCAGAGCGCGGACGCCACCGGCCCGTCATCGTCCTCCAACACGAACATGCCGCTTGGCGGGCGGATCGATTCCACAACCTCGGTGAGGCCGGGCTTGCGCTCGCCCTCCATCGCACGGATCGCGATGGACGCGTCGACATAGCGCCCGATGTCCTGCAGCGGGATCTGGTCGATGCCGCTGTCCAGATCGATGTCCTTGAGCGCCGCGATCATCACCCTGGTTTCGTCGAAACGCCGCCAGCCATTGGCGTCGAAATGCGCATTGAGCTGCATCGGCGCGAGCGGCGACAGGCGGAAGACCAGCGGCCGGCCATAGGAGCTGAAGCGCTTGGCGGCGCGGGCGATCCGCTGGTCGATGTCGCGGTAATCGGACGGATCAAGCGGATTGACGGAGTTCAGGCGCTTGGAGGGGTGGCCGGCGGTGAGACGCACCGCCCAGCTTCCGTCGTAATGCACCGAGGCCGCAGGCCAGGCGCGGAATCCCACGGCTTCGAGACGCCGGACGAGCGCTAGGCCGGACATTTTGTTAACTCCTATAATCGCCATTGATCGCGACATATTCCTTCGTCAGGTTGCAGGTCCAGGCCGTAAACTTGCCGTCGCCGAGGCCGATATCGGCGCGAATGACGATCTCCTCATTCGTCATGTAGGCGCTGGCGGCCTCCTCCGAATAATCGTCGCGGCGCTCGCCCTCGCTGGCGAGCAGGAGATCGCCGAACCAGATGGCGAGCCGGTCGCGGTCCGCGGGTTCGCCGGCCTTGCCGACGGCCATGACGACGCGGCCCCAATTGGCGTCCTCGCCGGTGATGGCCGTCTTGACCAGCGGCGAATTGGCGATCGCCATCGCGATGCGCTTCGCCGAATCGTCCGAAACCGCGCCGGTGACGTCGACGCGAACCAGCTTGGTCGCGCCCTCGCCGTCCTTGACGATCATCAGCGCGAGCTCATGCAGGCATTCGCCGAAAGCAGTGGCGAAATCCGCGAGGCGCGGATCCTCCGGATCGGTAATCGAAGGCGCGCCCTCGGCCTTGCCGGTCGCAAAAGCGAGCAGCGTGTCCGAGGTCGAGGTATCGGAATCGACGGTTACCGCGTTGAAGGTCGTCGGCGTGAAACGGCCGAGCAGGGATTGCAGCACAGCCGCCGAGACCGGGGCGTCGGTGGCGACATAGGAGAGCATCGTCGCCATGTCGGGCGCGATCATGCCGGCGCCCTTGGCGATGCCGTTGATGGTGACCTCCACGTCGCCGAGACGGACGGTGCGGGTCGCCATTTTCGGAAAGGTGTCCGTCGTCATGATCGCATGGGCGGCGTCGCTCCAGCGGCCGTCTTCCGCACCGGCGACCATGTCGGCGAGGTGGCGCTCGAAATGCGACGGATCGAGCGGTTCGCCGATCACGCCGGTCGAGGACAGGAACACTTCGTCCTCGGCGCAGCCGGCGGCGCCGGCGGCGGCCCTGGCGGCGACGGCGGTGGTGTGTCGGCCCTTCTTGCCGGTGAAGGCATTGGCGTTGCCGGCATTGACGACCAGGATGCGCGCCTTGCCGCCGGGCAGGTGCTCGCGGCACAATTCGACCGGCGCCGACGGGCATTTCGACCGGGTGAAGACCCCGGCGACCGCGGTGCCTTCGTCGAAGACCATCGCCATCAGGTCGACGCGGTTCTTGTACTTGATGCCCGCCTTGGCGGTGGCGATGCGGACGCCGGAGATTGCCGGCATGTCCGGCAGGCTTTTCGGCGCGAGCGGAGAAACGCTGGTCATGGTGCCTCTCGTCGCGGCGTTACTGCTGGGGCTGTTGTGCGCTCATCGCCTTGTCATAGGCTTCCTTGAGCGCCGGATCCGTGACCTCGACCTGAGCCTCGTCGCGCAGGCTGTTGAGGAGGTCGAAATAGCGTTCGCGCAACAGCACGGAACGGATCTGGTTTTCGACCTCGGCGAAAGCCGGCGGCTGCACGGCGCGCTTGTCCTCGACCTTGATCACATGCCAGCCGAACTGCGTCTGGACGGGTTCCTTGGTGTAGGCGCCGACATCGAGCGCGAAAGCGGCTTCCTCGAATTCCGGGACCATGCGGCCGCGCGAGAAATAGCCCAGATCGCCGCCGGCCGGTCCAGACGGGCCGGTCGATTTTTCCTTGGCGAGGGTCTCGAAATCCGCGCCATTGTCGAGTTCGGCGATGATCGCTTTCGCTTCATCCTCGGTTTCGACGAGGATGTGGCGGGCGCTGACCTCGTTTTCGGGCGGCGTCGCCGCGACTTCCTTGTCGTAGCGGGCGCGCACGTCCTCGTCGCTGATCTTGTCGAGCACTTCGGCCTTGAAATAGGCGTTATGCAGGGCGCGCTGGCGCAGGAATTCGAGACGGGTCTTGAAATCGTCGGTCTCGTCGAGGCCGGCTTCCGCCGCCTTCTTCGCCAGCGAGCGGATATCGACAAGCGCCGTCAGGGCGGCGGCGTCACGGCCTTCGGCCGGCACCTGGCCGAGCTGGTCCTGCAAATCGTTCAGGGTCATGTCGAGATCCTGGCGGGTGATCGGCTCGCCGTTCAGCGTGGCGAGAACCTCGTTCTGGTCCTGCGCCGAGGCGGCCGGCAGGGCGCCGGCAAGCGCGATCGATGTCACGGCGAGGCCGGCGACGGCGCCGCGCAGGGAAGCTGCTGACAGGAGGTTGAACGAACGGAAAATCTGCATTGATCACTCGCCTGGTTGCGAAAAAAGGTTCACCCGGATTTTACCGGAACGCGCCGCGCGGCATTGGGTTTCTTGGTCCGGCGCGACGTTGACATCACAATTTGCCCCTCTTATCTGTCCTTCGCTATCGCGTCCACCTCCGAATAGCCGGATTCCGGGGCGAACTAGCAGCGCACAACCGACGCAAACACGAAGAATTCAAGCCGCCACACGTCGCGGCAAATCCTTGGGAAAGGACCATTTTCATGGTCAATTTCGGCGGCATCGCCCGCAAGATTTTCGGTTCCGTCAACGACCGCCGCCTCAAGTCGCTGAACCCCAAAGTCGCCGCCATCAACGCGCTCGAAGACGAGATCGCGGCGCTCAGCGACGACCAGCTTCGCGGCAAGACGGAAGAGTTCAAGGCCCAGATCCGGGACGGCAAATCGCTCGACGACATCCTGGTCCCGGCTTTCGCGGTCGCCCGCGAAGGCGCCAAGCGGGCGCTCGGGATGCGGCCTTTCGATGTCCAGCTGATCGGCGGCATGGTTCTGAACGAAGGCGCCATCGCGGAGATGAGGACGGGCGAGGGCAAGACGCTGGTCGCCACCCTGCCGGTCTATCTCAACGCGCTGGCCGGGCGCGGCGTCCATGTCGTCACGGTGAACGACTACCTGGCCTCGCGCGACGCCGAGTGGATGGGCAAGCTCTACAATTTCCTCGGCCTGTCGGTGGGCGTCATCGTCCACGGCCTCGACGACAATCAGCGCAAGATCGCCTATGATTGCGACGTCACCTACGCGACCAACAACGAGCTCGGCTTCGACTATCTGCGCGACAACATGAAATATGAGCGCGCCCAGATGGTGCAGCGCGACCATGCCTTCGCGATCGTCGACGAGGTCGACTCGATCCTGATCGACGAGGCGCGCACGCCGTTGATCATCTCCGGTCCGCTCGACGACAAGTCCGAACTCTATATCGCCATCGACAAGTTCGTGCCGATGCTGAGCGAGGAAGACTACGAGATCGATGAGAAGCAGCGCTCCGCGACCTTTACCGAGGGCGGCACCGAGAAGCTCGAGCGGATGCTCGAGGAGGCCGGCCTGTTGAAGGGCGAAAACCTCTACGACGTCGAGAACGTCGCGATCGTCCACCACGTCAACAATGCGCTGAAAGCCCACAAGCTGTTCCAGCGCGACAAGGATTACATCGTCAAGGGCGACGAGATCATCATCATCGACGAGTTCACCGGCCGCCAGATGCCGGGCCGGCGCTTCTCCGAAGGGCTGCACCAGGCGCTGGAAGCCAAGGAAGGCGCGGCGATCCAGCCGGAGAACCAGACGCTCGCCTCGGTGACCTTCCAGAATTACTTCCGCATGTATGACAAGCTGGCCGGCATGACCGGTACGGCGTCCACGGAAGCCGAGGAATTCGGCAATATCTACGATCTCGGCGTCGTCGAAATCCCGACCAACCTGCCGATCCAGCGCATCGACGAGGATGACGAGGTCTATCGCACGGTCGACGAGAAATATGCGGCCGTGGTCATGGATATCATCGCCAGCCAGAAGAAGGGCCAGCCGGTTCTCGTCGGCACGACCTCGATCGAGAAATCGGAAATGCTGTCGGCGATCCTGAGCAATCCGAAGGGGCTCAAGCATATCCGCGACACGCTCAAGACGCGGCTCGACGCCATCAAGGAAGGCAAGGAGCCCGAGCTTCGCGAGTATCTGCAGACCTCGCTCGACAATCTCGACGGGGCGATCAAGGACGGCGGCGTCAAGCACGAGGTGCTCAACGCGCGCCAGCACGAGCGCGAAGCCTTCATCGTCGCCCAGGCCGGCGTGCCGGGCGCGGTGACAATCGCCACCAACATGGCCGGCCGCGGCACGGACATCCAGCTCGGCGGCAATGCGGAGATGCGTATCGAGCAGGAACTGGCCGACGTGCCGGAAGGCGAGGAGCGCGACAGGCGCATCGCCGAGATTACCGAGGACATCAAGCGGCTCAAGGCCCAGGCGCTGGAAGCCGGCGGCCTCTACGTGCTGGCGACCGAGCGTCACGAAAGCCGCCGCATCGACAACCAGCTGCGCGGCCGTTCGGGCCGCCAGGGCGACCCCGGTCGCTCGAAGTTCTTCCTGTCGCTGCAGGACGACCTGATGCGCATCTTCGGCTCCGACCGCATGGACGGCATGCTGCAGAAGCTCGGCCTCAAGGAAGGCGAGGCGATCATCCATCCGTGGATCAACAAGGCGCTCGAAAAGGCCCAGAAGAAGGTCGAGGCGCGCAACTTCGACATCCGCAAGAACCTGCTGAAATATGACGACGTCATGAACGACCAGCGCAAGGTCGTGTTCGAGCAGCGCAAGGAACTGATGGACGGCACCGGTCTCTCGGACACGGTGGAGGAAATGCGCCGCGAGGTCGTCGAGGGGATCGTCGAGAAGCACATCCCCGAAAAGGCCTATGCGGAGCAGTGGGACATCGAGGGCCTGAAGGAGGAGACCGTCCGGCTGCTGAACATCGATGTGCCCGTCGACGAGTGGGCGCGCGAGGAAGGCATTGCCGAGGACGACATCCTCGAACGGCTGATGGACGCCGCCAACAAGGCGGCTGCCGAACGGGCCGAGCGGTTCGGGCCGGAGATCACCGAATATGTCGAGAAGTCGATCGTCCTCCAGACGCTCGACACGCTGTGGCGCGAACATCTCGTCAGCCTCGACCATCTGCGTTCGGTGATCGGGTTCCGCGGTTACGCGCAGCGCGATCCGCTGCAGGAATACAAGCAGGAGAGCTTCGAACTGTTCCAGGCGATGCTCGCCAATCTGCGCCAGGCGGTCACGGCCCAGCTGATGCGCGTCGAAATCGTGCGCGAGCAGGCGGAAGCGCCGCCGCCGGAAATGCCGGAAATGGCGGCGCATCACACCGACGCGACGACCGGCGAGGACGAGTTTTCCGCACCCGCCACGGCTGCCGATTACGGCGCCGCGATCGGATCGGGACAGGTCGCCGCCGAGGACCGCGATCCCGACGATCCCTCGACCTGGGGCAAGGTCGGCCGCAACGAGGCATGTCCTTGCGGTTCGGGCAAGAAGTACAAGCACTGCCACGGCGCCTTCGTGACCACGGCCTGACCGGGCGCGCACGGCCCCGCACACATCGCACTATTCTCGCCCGGCCCCGCGCCGGGCGAACGCTTTCTTAAGCCCGATAGAGTATCCGGATTCCGGTTTGAGGTAATTCGGAACGCGCCCGTGCGGTTTTCGGCAGTCGAGACAGCAGAACAATACCTGTCGGGTCCGCTCTCGGAGCGGATCATGCCGCTGGCGCGCCGGTTCGACACGATCTGGAACGGCACGGACGAGGCCGCGAAGGCGCAGCGCATGTCGCTGGTCGCTTTCGCCATCCGTGTCGCCAGCGCCGGCCTCGCCTTCCTCTCGCAGGTCGTCATGGCGCGCTGGACCGGCAGCCACGAATACGGGATCTACGTCTTCGTCTGGACCGCCGTCCTGATGCTCAGCGACTTTTCCTGCCTCGGCTTCTCGACGGTGGTGATCCGGTTCCTGCCGCAATATGTCAAAGAAGGCGACATGGACCGGCTGCGCGGCCTGCTTCTGGGCAGCCGCCTGTTCTCGCTCCTGTTTTCCAGCGTGTTCGCGGCCCTCGCGATCGCGGCCGTCTGGCTACTGTCGGAGCAGATGGAAGCCTATTACGTCGTCCCGTTCATCCTGATCTTCACCAGTATCCCGATGGTGGCGCTCGGCGGCGTGCTCGAAGGCGCCGCGAGGGCCCAGTCCTGGCCGGTTCGCGCCCTTGCGCCGACCTATATCATCCGGCCGCTGATGGTGCTCGGCTACATGGCCACCGCGCATGCGCTCGGATACGAGGCCAACGCGATCACCGCGGTGATTTCCGCCGTGCTGGCGACCTACACCACGACGATCCTGCAGCTTCTCGTGATGACCCACGATCTCGACGGCATGTTTCCGAGCGGCCCGCGCCGCACGGAATATGGCGTCTGGATCAAATATGCGGTGCCGGTGCTGCTGGTCGAGAGCTTCTTCTTCCTGCTGACCAATGCCGACGTCATGATGGTTGGCATCTATCTGCCGCCGTCCGATGTCGCGGTCTATTTCGCCACGGTGAAAACGTTGGCGCTGGTTCATTTCGTCTTCTTCGCTGTTCGGGCCGGCGCGGCGCCGCAATTCGCGAGCCTCGCGGGCGCCGAGGACAGGGAAGCGCTACGGAGTTTCGCGCGCCGATCGGCCAACTGGACCTTCTTCCCCTCGCTGGCGATGGCGCTGGCCGTCCTGGCCGGGGGGCAATTGCTTCTGTCGATGTTCGGCGCTGAGTTCGCCGAGGGCTATCCGCTGCTGTTCATCCTGGTCATCGGCGTGGTGCTGCGCTCGGGCGTCGGACCGGCCGAGAGCCTTCTGAACATGACGGGCCACCAGAATATCTGCGCCGGGATTTTCGGGGCAGCTTTGGCGGTGAATATCTCGCTGAACCTCGTGCTCATCCCGACATACGGGCTCCTGGGCGCGGCCTATGCCTCGGCCATCGCGATCGGCACCGAGGCGCTGCTGCTGGTCCTGATCGTATATCGCCGCGTCGGCGTTCTGATGTTCGTCCTGGCCCCGCAACCGAAGGAGCCCGCCGCCTAATGCTTCCCCAACCGATGATCGAACAGGCGGTACCGCAGGCCGGATCCTTCATGATGTCCGGGCTGGAAGGCGACATGCCGAAGGAAATCCGACCCGAGATCAGCAGGCTGTCCAGGGGCGACCGCCGGCTCGTCATCTACCCGGCCGATAGCGGTTTCGACATCCTGGAGGATATCGACCGCGTCACCGACTACGCGCTCGAGCCGAACATCTTCTTCTCGCCGCGTTTCCTGGTTCCGGCGATGCCGCGGCTCGACGATCGCGAGGTTCGCCTGATGATGCTGCAGGACGGGCCTGCCGGCGAAGCCGAAACCCGCTTCCTGATGCCGTTCTCGATCGAGCGTTCGGGCTTTCCGCTCGGGCCGGAAGTCATCCGCGCCTGGGCGAACAGCTACAGTCCCTACGGCATTCCCATCGTCGAGCGGCGCGAGGCCTCGCGTATTCTCGACGACCTTCTCTCCACGCTCGGCGATCCTAACCTCGGCATGCCGAAAGTGCTCGTCCTGCCGGATGTCATGATGGAAAGCCCGGCGATCGCGACGCTGCGGGGCGTCGCCATCGGTCGCGGCCTGCCGGTGTTGACCACCGCTTCCGTGCAGCGGCCGTTCCTGCAGAGCGACAAGGACGGCGTCGATTATTTCAAGGACACGCTGTCGTCGAGCACGCGGCGCAATTACCGCCGCCTGCGCCGAAATCTCGAAGCGATAGGCGACTTCGAATACGAAGTCGCGCGTAACCCGACGGATGTCCGCTTCGCGATGGAGGAGTTCCTGCTGCTGGAAAATTCCGGCTGGAAGGGGCGCCAGAAGACATCGCTTGCCGCCGAGCGGTTCCGCGCGGCTTTCGCGCGCGAGGCGATCAACAATCTGGCCGAACGCGACCTCGTCCGCATCCATGCCTTCAAGCTCGACGGGCGCGTCGTCGCCTCGCTGATCGTGCTCGTCCAGTCCGGCCATGCCTGGACCTGGAAGACGACCTATGACGAGGCGCTGGCGCAATATTCGATCGGCACGATGCTGATGATGGAAACGACGGAATCGCATCTCGACGATCCCAACATCCAGATCACCGATTCCTGCGCCGTGGAAGATCATCCGGTGATGACCCGGCTCTGGTCGGAACGGCGCGAATTCGCCACGATGATCGTCGGCCTGCGTCCGAACAGCGACCGCGAGGCGCGCATGGTCGCCACGCAACTCGATCTCTATCGCAACACCCGCAACGCCGCCAAGCAGATGCGCGACCGGCTGCGCCACATGGTGAAACGCTAGACGGCCGCCTCGGCCTCGGCCCTTTCGCGGAAGATCCGGCGGATGACCTTGCCGGTGGTGGTCAGCGGCATCTCGTCGACGAACTCGATCTCGCGCGGATATTCATGCGCCGAGAGGCGCTGCTTGACGAAGGACCCGATGGCCTCCTTCAGCGCCTCGGACGGTGCGACGCCCTCGTTGAGAACAAGATAGGCCTTGACCAACTGGCCCCGGATCGGGTCCGGCTTGCCGATCACGGCGGCCAGCGCGACGTCCGGATGGCCGACGAGGCAATCCTCGATCTCGCCCGGGCCGATGCGGTAGCCGGCCGAGGAGATGACGTCGTCGTCGCGTCCGACGAAGAAGAAATAACCGTCCTCGTCGCGCATGCCCTGGTCGCCGGTGGTCATCCAGTCGCCGATGAACTTCGCCCTGGTCGCGTCCGGATTGCCCCAATATTCCAGGAACATCACCGGGTCGGGACGGCGGATGGCGACCTGGCCCTGCGCGCCCGCGGGCAATTCGTTGCCCTTGTCGTCGATGACCGCGACGCGGTGGCCGGCCACCGGCTTGCCCATCGAGCCGGGGCGGACGACATCGAGTGCGGCGCAGGCCGACAGGACCAGATTGCATTCGGTCTGTCCGTAGAACTCGTTGACCGTCAGGCCGAGATTGTCGCGGCACCAGGCGAGCGTCTCGCGCCCGAGCGCCTCGCCGCCGGAACCGAGCGTGCGCAGCTTCAGGTCGAAATCGCGGGCGCGGGGCCCGAGCGTCGCCAGCATCCGGATCGCGGTCGGCGGCAGGAAGGCGTTGCGCACGCCGGCCTTTTCCATCAGTGCCAGCGCCCATTCGGCGCTGAAGCGCGGGGCGCGCGCCGCAACGACCGGGACGCCGTGATAGAGCCCCGGAAGCAGGACGTTGAGCAGCCCGCCGGCCCAGGCCCAGTCGGCCGGCGTCCAAAGCAGGTCTCCCGGCTGCGGCAGCATTTCGTGATGCGTTTCGACGCCGGGCAGGTGCCCGAGCAGGACGCGATGAGCATGCAGCGCGCCCTTGGGCTGGCCGGTCGTGCCGGAGGTGAAGATCATCAGCGCCGGGTCGTCGGGGCCGGTGTCGGCCGGTGCGAAATCCGCCGCGCCGCCGGCGGCGAGTTCGTCGAAATCGCGAGCATCCGCGCCGCCGTCGATGGATATCCGCGTTTTCAGCCCGGGGAATTCCTCGCCCGAGGCTTCGAGCTTGGCGAGACCGCTCTGGTCGAGGACGATTGCGGCCGCGCCGGACAGGTTCAGCCGGTAGGCGATCGCGTCGGGACCGAACTGCATGGCCATCGGCACGGCGATGGCGCCGAGCTTGTAGATCGCCAGATGGGCGATCGGCGTCTGGAAGCATTGCGGCAGCAGGATCGCCACCCGGTCGCCGCGCCGGACGCCGAGACCGGCAAGCGCGGCCGCGAAGCGGTTCGACTTCTCCGATAATTCGCCGAAGCTCAGCGTGACCGACCGGTCCTCCGACCAGTCGATGATGGCGGGTTTGTCCGGCGCATGCCCGTCGGCGCAGGCGACGCCGATATTGAAGCGTTCGGGGACGTCCCAGCGGAAGCGGGACACGAGATCGTCATAGGAAACCGGATCAGCAGGCAACATGGAGAAGCTCATGCATTGTTCCGGAAGCCAGTCAAGCGCGCGGCGACCGTACCTAGGCCCGGGCGATGGTCAGCAGGGTGCCGTCCCGCTCGAGCGCGGATGCGATTTCGTCGGGCGGCGCGGCGTCGGTGATCAGTTCGTCGATGTCGTCGAAGCCGCAGACATTGACGAGGCCGCGGCGGCCGAACTTGGTGCGGTCGGTGACGACGACCTTGCGCTCGCCGCAGGAGAGCACCATGCGGGCGAATTCCGCCTCCTCCAGATCGAAATCCATGACGCCGTTCACGCCGACCGCACCGGTCGAGATGACCGCATGCGTGACGGTGAAACGGCGGATGAAATCGACCGCCGATGCGCCGAAGGCGGCGCCGGAATCGCTGCGCAACTCGCCGCCGGCCATGTAGACGCGGTTGCCGTTGACGGTCGCCAGCGTGCGGGCGACATCGGAGGAATTCGTCACCACGGTCAGGCGCCGGAGCGCCGTCAGTTCGCGCGCGACGAAGCTGGTCGTCGTGCCGGTGTCGAGCATGACCGAATCGCCGTTGCGGATCGTTTCGGCGAGGCGGCGGGCGATCAGCTGCTTGGCGCTGGCGTTTTCGCGCATGCGGCGCTGGAAGGGCGCCTCGCCGATCTGGCCGGCCAGGCCGACCGCGCCATGCACCTTGAGGACGCTGCCGTTTTCCGTCAGCGGCCGGACGTCGCGCCGGACGGTTTCCAGCGACACGCCGAGCCGGGAGGCGAGCGCCGCGATGGTGACGCTTCCCTCCTCGTTGAGGATCTTCAGAATTTCTGCGTGGCGCTTGGAGAGCATGGGGTTTGCTCCAATTGATGCTTATTCGTTAGGCGTTGTCTGCCGATTTTGCAATCAAATCCACAAAATCGGGCATGAAAATCACAAAAAGCCACAAAACTCGATTGACAGGCAGCAGCTTCTCACGCGTTAATTTCAATCAGGGCCGAGGTGCAAGGCAACAGACGACCCGAACAGGTCAGGCGATTGCGATCATCACGGTTCCCCGAACAGGTGCACAGGGAGCGCGACATGACAGCATTCGAATTCAGGAGAAAGACCCTCGCCGCGAGTTTCGCGGTGTCGGCAATCGCGATGATGGCGGGGTCGTTTCCCGCGACGGCGCAGGAATCCACCGATCCCATCAAGCTGACATTGCATGACTGGACCGGCCAGCTGATCACCACCCATCTCATGGGCGAGGTGCTGCAGAAGGCCGGCTACAATGTCGATTATGTCCAGGCCGACTACCTGGCGCAGTTTGCCGGGCTGGAGACGGGCGACCTCGATGTCGCGATGGAAATGTGGGAAACGACCGGCCGCGAGGCGATGGATGCCGCGACCGCCACCGGCAAGGTGGAGAATTTCGGCCCGACCGGCATGAAGGCCAAGGAAGAGTGGTGGTTCCCGGAATACATGAAGGAACAGTGCCCGGGGCTTCCGAACTGGGAAGCGCTGAAGGACGAGGCCTGCGCCGAAGCCTTCTCGACCGCCGAAACCGCGCCGAAGGGCCGCTATCTCGGCGGACCGGTGACCTGGGGCGGCTTCGACGACGAGCGCGTCGAGGCGCTGGACCTGCCTTTCGAGGTGATCCATGCCGGAACGGACGCGGCGCTGTTCGCCGAGCTGGAAAGCGCCTATCAGCGCAAGGCGCCGATCATGCTGTGGATCTACGCGCCGCACTGGGCTCCGGCGAAATACAAGGGCGAGTGGGTAGAGTTCCCGGAATATACGGCGGACTGCTACAACGACCCGGCCTGGGGCTCCAATCCGGACATGGCCTATGATTGCGGCAAGCCGTTCGGCGAGATCTGGAAGGTCGGCTGGGCTGGCGTGAAGGACAAGTGGCCGGGCGCCTACGAGGCGATCAAGGCGTTCACCATCGACAATGACGAGATGGGCGCGATGATTACCGAGGTCGATCTCAACGGCAAGACCGTCGAGGAAGTGACCGCCGAGTGGATGGCCGCCAACGAAGACCGCTGGATGGGCTGGATCGGCAAGTAAGCCGCATCCGCCAACAGCCCGGAGCCGCCGTCCAACCTCCCGGACGGCGGCTCCGCCTTCACGAATTCCCGATTTGCCGAGGCATCAATGGCGCCGCCGGAAGCCAAACTCGTCTGCCGAAATATCTGGAAACTGTTCGGGCACGGAGCCCAGGAGTTCCTGACCCGGCATGGCGGCAATCCGTCCCTTGAAGACATCCAGTCCGCCGGCCTCGTCGCCGCCGCGCGCGCTGTCGACATCACGGTCGGCGAGGGCGAGATCTTCGTCATCATGGGCTTGTCGGGGTCCGGCAAGTCGACCCTGGTGCGCTGCCTGTCGCGGCTGATCGAGCCGACGGCCGGCGAAATCCTGTTTCACGGCGAGAACCTGCTGGCGGCGAGCGACAGCCGGATGATCGAGATCCGGCGGCACAAGATGGGCATGGTGTTCCAGCATTTCGCCCTGTTGCCGCACATGACCGTTCTCGCCAATGTCGCCTTTCCGCTCGAAGTGCAGGGCGTCGGACGGGCGGAGCGCGAAGAGCGCGCCCGCAAGATGATCGCGCTTGTCGGACTCACCGGCCGCGAGGACGCCTATCCGCGGCAGCTCTCCGGCGGCCAGCAGCAGCGCGTCGGGATCGCCCGGTCGCTCGCGGTCGAGCCGGAGCTGTGGTTCCTCGACGAGCCGTTTTCCGCGCTCGATCCGCTGATCCGCCGCGAGATGCAGGACGAGTTCATCCGCCTGCAATCGGTTTTGAAGAAGACCATCGTCTTCATCACCCATGATTTCGACGAGGCGATCCGGCTTGCCGACAAGATCGCCATCATGAAGGACGGGGAAGTGGTCCAGGCCGGGACGCCGGAGGAGATCGTCCTCCACCCCGCCACCGACTATGTCCAGGAATTCACCCGCGCCGTGCCGCGCGCCAAGGTGGTGCGCGTGCGCTCGGTGATGAAGCCGCTCGAAGGCGATGCGCCGCAGGCCACGGTTTCGGCGCATGCGACGGTCGCGGAAGCCGCGCCGCTGTTCCTCGCGGGCGCCGAAAGGCTGCGGGTGACCGGACCGGATGACGAGACGGTCGGCATGCTCGATCGCTCCGACGTCGTCACCATGATGCTCGGAGGCTGAGATGACGGACGTCGCCTCGATCCAGCCCATCGGCGCCGCGAGGCCGCGGCGGACCGGTGCGTGGATCATGGGCGCGGCGGCTGTCCTGTTCGTCCTGTTCTGGCAATATGGCGAGCCGCTCGCCGAATGGGCCTTCGACTATCCGAGGAAGATGGAGGTTCCGGTCGCGAAGTGGATCAACATATTCACCAAGTGGCTGTTGAACGACGCCTCCTTCGGGCTTTTCACCTTCACGGATCTGACCCGCTTCATCGCGGCGGTCGTCAACGTGCCCTACAAGGCGGTGCTGAGCCTCTTGTCGACCGGGTTCCTCTCGGGGCAGGGATCGGGCGCGATACAGCTCGTGCCGCCGCTTCCCTGGATCGCCGTCATCGTCGTGGTTGCGCTGATGGGGCTTTACGCCGGCGGCCGGCGGCTGGCCCTGGTCGTTTCGCTTTGCTTCATCTTCATAGCGGTGTTCGGCCAGTGGACGAGCGCGATGGTCACGCTCGCCTCGATCCTCGTCGCCGTGCCGCTCGGTGTCGTCGGCGGGCTGCTGCTCGGCATCGGCGCCTTTCGCTGGCGCTGGCTCGACCGTGCGCTGTTGCCCGTGCTCGACCTGATGCAGACGATCCCGGTCTTCGCCTATCTGGTGCCGATCCTGTTCATGTTCGGCTTCGGCGCGACGGCGGCGGTGGTGGCGACGTTGATCTACGCCATGCCGCCGATGACCCGCGTGACGACGCTGGCGTTGCGCCGGGTGCCGCCCGAGGTGAAGGATCTCGGTCAGATGATCGGCTGTTCGCAGCGCCAGATGACCTGGCGGGTGCTGGTGCCGTCGGCGAAGGAAAGCCTGCTGGTGGGCATGAACCAGGTGATCATGCTGTCGCTGAACATGGTCATCATCGCCTCGATGATCGGCGCGGGCGGGCTCGGTTTCGATGTGCTGGCGGCGCTGCGGCGGCTCGATTTTGGCGCCGGGCTGGAAGCCGGTTTCGCGATCGTGGCGCTGGCGATCGCGCTCGACCGGCTGAGCCAGGCCTTCGCCAACCGGCAGGCGAAACCGGCTTTGCATGAGCCGCGCGGTTTCGTCGCGAACAATCCCTATCTGCTGGCGGCGCTCGTCTTCGTGGTCATTGCGGGCGTCGCCGGCCTTTTTGTTCCCGCCGTCCAGGCCTATCCGGACGCGCTGACGATCTCTACGGGCACCTTCATGTCGCGCGTCGTCGAGTGGATCAATGTCAACTTCTTCGACACGCTGGAAGCGATCAAGAACACGCTTTTGATCGAGGTGCTGGTGCCGTTCAAGCGGCTGCTGCTCGGCTTTCCCTGGATCGGCGTCGTCGCGATCCTCGGCGTTGCCGGCTGGGTGCTGCGCGGGCCGGGCTTGGCCCTGCTGGTCGCCGTGCTCTCCTTCCTGATCGCCGCCACCGGCCAGTGGGAAAAGGCGATGATCACGACCTATCTCTGCGGCATCTCGGTGCTGTTCGCGACGCTGATCGGCACGCCGATCGGTATTGCCGCGGCGGAGAAGGAACGGCTTTGGCGCTGGGTGCAGCTGGCCATCGACACGCTGCAGACGCTGCCTTCCTTCGTCTACCTGATGCCGGCGGTGATGCTGTTCCGCGTCGGCGATTTCACGGCGATGATCGCGGTGGTCGCCTATTCGATCGTGCCGGCCATCCGCTACACGGTGCTGGGCATCCAGCGGGTCGATCCGCGTCTGATCGAGGCCGGCAAGGCGATGGGCTGCACGGAATGGCAGATCCTGACGCGCATCAAGCTGAAGCTCGCCCTGCCGGAAATCATGCTCGGGCTGAACCAGACCATCATGTTCGCCCTGTCGATGCTGGTGATCACCGCGCTGGTCGGCACCCGCGACCTCGGTCAGGAGGTCTATATCGCTCTGACCAAGGCCGATCCGGGCCGCGGCCTTGTCGCGGGGCTTGCCGTCGCCTTCATCGCGATCATCTCCGACCGGCTGATCTCGGCGGGCGCGATGCGGGCGCGCAACCGGCTCGGGATTTCGGAGGAAGGGCAATGAGCGCGGAAGGAAAGATCGCTGCTCTGCCCTGCTGGACCGGCAACGTCGCCATGGAGCCGCTGACCGGCGGGCTGTCGAACGAGAGTTGGCTGGTCAAGGACGGCGCGGGAAAGCATGTCGTGCGGTTCGGCAAGGACTATCCGTTCCATCACGTCATCCGCGAGCGCGAAATTTCGGTGGCCCGCGCAGCGCATGAGGCCGGATTTTCGCCGAAGGTGGAATATTCGGAACCGGGCGTCATGGTCTCGGCCTTCCTCGAGGCGCGGACATGGACGGAAGAGGACATGCGGGCGCAGCCGGAGCGGATTGCGCAGCTCTTGAACGATTTTCATCACAAGATGCTGGCGGCGGTGTCCGGGCCGGGCTTCATGTTCTGGGTGTTCCACGTCATTCGGGACTATGCACGCACGCTGAAGGCCGGCGACAGCAGCCATGTTGCCGAGCTGCCGCACTACCTGGCGCTCGCCGAGGCGCTGGAGGCCGCCCAGGCGCCGTTGCCGATCGTCTTCGGGCACAACGATCTGCTGCCGGGCAATTTCCTCGATGACGGCAAGCGGCTTTGGCTGATCGACTTCGAATATGCCGGTTTCAACACGGCCATGTTCGATCTCGCCGGCGCGGCGTCCAATTCGGGCATGGATGACGAGACGGCGGAACGGTTGCTTTCGACCTATTTCGGCCGCGCCTCCGACGCGGCGGTGAAGCGCTCCTTCGACGCCATGCAATGCGCCTCGCTGCTGCGCGAGGCGATGTGGTCGATGGTCTCGGAGCTGCACCTGGATGCGCCGGGCGTCGATTACGCCGCCTATACGCAGGAAAACCTCGCGCGGCTCGCCGCCGCGCTCGACCGCTATCACTCCAAACACGGAAAGACTTCATCATGACGCTTCCCCAACAGGCCGAGATCGTCGTCATCGGCGGCGGCATCATCGGATGCTCGACGGCCTATCACCTGGCGAAGGATCACAAGGCCGACGTGGTGCTGCTGGAAATGGGGCAGCTCACCTCCGGCTCCACCTGGCACGCCGCCGGACTCGTCGGTCAGCTGCGCTCCTCGGCGTCGATCACCCGGGTGCTGAAATATTCTGTCGACCTCTACAAGCGGCTCGACCAGGAAACCGGGCTCGAGACCGGCTGGAAAATGACCGGCTGCCTGCGGCTTGCGACCAACGAGGATCGCTGGACCGAATATCGCCGCCTCGCCACGACGGCGCGGTCCTTCGGCATGGAGATGCATCTCCTGTCGCCTGACGAGGTGAAGGCGATGTGGCCGCTGATGGACACGTCGGATCTGGTCGGCGCGAGCTGGTTGCCGACGGACGGGCAGGCGAGTCCGTCGGACATCACCCAGTCGCTCGCCAAGGGCGCGCGCATGCATGGCGCGAAGATCCACGAGCAGGTGCGCGTCACCGGCTTCGAGATGGACGGCGACCGGATCACCAAGGTGAAGACCGACAAGGGCGACATCGCCTGCGAAAAGGTGGTCAATTGCGCCGGCCAGTGGGCGCGGCAGGTCGGCGAGATGGCCGGCATCAACGTGCCGCTGCAGCCGGTCAAGCACCAATATATCATCACCGAGAAAATCCCCGGCCTCGCCGCCGACGCGCCGACGATCCGCGATCCCGACCGGCGGACCTATTTCAAGGAGGAGGTCGGCGGCCTCGTCATGGGCGGCTACGAGCCGAACCCTCAGCCCTGGACGACCGGCGACGTGCCGAACGACTGGGAATTCCGGCTGTTCGACGACGATTTCGATCATTTCGAACAGCATATGGAACAGGCGATGATCCGCATTCCGGCGTTGGCCGAAGCGGGCGTCAAGCAAATGATCAACGGGCCGGAGAGCTTTACACCGGACGGCAATTTCATCCTCGGCACGGCGCCAGAATGTTCGAACATGTATGTCGGCGCCGGCTTCAATGCGTTCGGTATCGCGTCCGGAGGCGGGGCCGGCTGGGTGCTGGCCGAATGGACGATGTCGGGCGAAGCGCCGCTCGACCTCTGGGTTGTCGATATCCGCCGTTTCTCCGGGCTGCACCGCGATCGGCAATGGGTCTGCGACCGGACCCTGGAAGCCTATGGCAAGCATTACACGATCGGTTTCCCGCACGAGGAATATGAGAGCGGGCGGCCGCGCATCGTCTCTCCGCTCTACGATCGGCTGAAGGATCACCGCGCCGTGTTCGGCTCCAAGCTCGGCTGGGAGCGTCCCAACTGGTTCGCGCCCGAGGGCATGGAGGCGGAGGACGTCTATTCGATGGGCCGGCAGAACTGGTTCGCCCCGGTCGGCGACGAGCACGCCCATGTGCGCGAAAACGTCGGTATCTTCGATCAGTCCTCTTTCGCGAAATATGAACTCGAAGGCGCGGACGCGCTGAAGGCGCTCGACTGGATCTGTGCAAACGATGTCTCAAAACCAGTCGGGCGGCTGACTTATACTCAGCTCCTGAACAGCCGCGGCGGCATCGAGGCGGACCTCACGGTGGCGCGGATCGCCGAAGACCGTTTCTATATCGTCACCGGCACGGGCTACCGCACGCACGATCTCGCCTGGATCGCCGATCACATCCCGGAGGGCAGCGACGCGAAGCTGACCGACATCACCGAGGACTGGGGCACGCTTTCCCTGATGGGGCCGAAGGCGCGCGATGTGCTGGCGCAGGTCACCTCTGCCGACGTGTCGCACGAATCTTTCCCGTTCGGCCATGTCCGCGAGATCGAGATTGCCGGGCACACGGTTCGTGCACTGCGGGTCACCTATGTTGGCGAACTCGGCTGGGAATTGCATGTTCCGATCGGTGCGACGGGCGAGATCTTCGACGCGCTGATGGCGGCGGGAAAAGCGGAGGACATCCGCCCGATCGGTTACCGGGCGCTGGAAAGCCTGCGGCTCGAAAAAGGATATCGCGCCTGGTCGTCCGACATCACGCCCAACGACACGCCCTTCGAGGCGGGGCTCGGCTGGGCGGTGAAGCTCAAGAAGAACACCGATTTCATGGGCCGCAAGGCGCTGGAGGACAAGGTGGGCATGCCACTGACGAAACGCCTCGCCGGCTTCACGCTGGACGATCCGGACGCCGTCCTTGTCGGGCGCGAGACGATCCTGCGCGACGGCGAGACGGTCGGCTACCTGACCTCGGGCGGCTATGGCTACACGATCGGCAAGAGCGTCGGCTACGGCTATGTGCGCCATGCCGACGGCGTCAGCGATGATTTCCTTATGTCCGGCTCCTACGAGCTCGTGGTCGCCAATGAGCGCATACCGGCGCGGATCGGCATGGAGCCGTTCTTCGATCCCTCCAATTCCCGCGTGAAAGCCTGATCCATGTCCTTTTCCGCTGATCGTCATGCGCGCATCGTCATCATCGGAGCGGGCGCCATCGGCTGTTCGCTTGCCTATCATCTCGCCCGCGCCGGCGAGACCGATGTGCTCGTCCTCGAAAAGGCGCAGATTACCCATGGATGCACCTGGCACGCGGCGGGTCTCGTCGGCCAGCTGCGCGGCAAGAAGTCCCTGACAAGGCTGATGCAGAATTCGGTGGCGGTGTTTGATCGGCTCGCGGACGAGACCGGTCAGGCGACCGACTGGAAGAAGGTGGGATCGCTGCGGCTGGCGTCGAGCGAGGCGCGCTGGAGCGAGATCCGGCGCTCGATGCAGCTGGCGAAGAGCTTCGGCTTCGAGGCGCATATGCTGACGCCGCAGGAGGCGCGCGACAAGTTTCCCTATATCGATCCCGACGGCGTGGTCGGTGCGGCCTTCATTCCCTCCGACGGCTATATCGACCCCTATGCGGTGACGCAGGCCTTCGCCTATGCGGCGCGCCAGAACGGGGCAAAGATCGAGGAAGGGGTCTGCGTCGAGGATATCGTGGTCGAGAACCGGCGCGCCGTCGGCGTCGTCACCGATCACGGCACGATCGGCTGCGACGTGCTGGTCAATTGCGCCGGGCTGTGGGCGAAACGCATCGGCGAGATGGCGGGCGTGGCGCTGGCCGCGGGCGTCGTCGAGCATCAGTATTTCGTCACAGAGAAGGGGCTCGACTATGGCGACGACCTGCCGACGCTGCGCGACCCCGACAAGAATTTCTACCTGAAGCCGGATGTCGGCGGGGCGTTTGCGATCGGCGGATGGGAGGACGGCACCGAGGGCTGCTGGGGCCAGCGCGCGCCGTTCGATTTCGGACGGCAATTGTTCCCGGCGAACATGGACCGGCTCGAACTCTTCGCGCTGCCGGCGACCGAGCGGCTCCCGGTGCTCAATGAGATCGGCATCCGCACGGTGATCAACGGGCCGATCCCGGTTTCCGCCGACGGCGAACCGATCATGGGACTGGCGCCGGAACTCGATAATTTCTACGTCGCCTGCGGCTTCACCGCCGGCATCGCCGCCTCGGGCGGGGCGGGCAACGCGATGGCGAACTGGATCATGCATGGTGATCCGGGGCTCGACCTGTGGCCCTTCGACGTGCGCCGTTTCGGTGCGCCGCATGCGCAAGCGAGCTATCTGCAGGAACGCGCTATCGAGGCCTACGGCTCCTATTACAAGATCCATTGGCCGGGCGAGGAGAGCCATGCCGGGCGCGGCTTGCGGCGTTCGCCGCTGCATGAGGCGCTGAAGGCGAGCGGCGCGCGGTTCGGCTCGAAATTCGGCTGGGAACGCGCCAACTGGTTCGCGCTTCCCGGCACGACCTGCGACGAGACGCCGAGCTTCGAGGGCAAGCCCGGCTGGTTCGATGCCGTCGGCGAGGAGGCGAAAGCGATCCGCGAGCGGGTGGCGCTGATCGACCAGACATCGTTCTCGAAATTCGAGATCGCGGGACAGGGTGCGCGCGCCGCGCTCAACCGGATCGCCGCCGGCGATTTGTCCGGCGAGCCGGGCCGCGCCATCTACACGCAGCTCTGCAACGAGAAGGGCGGCGTCGAGGCCGATGTGACGCTGATCCATGCCGGGCCGGAACGGTTCCTGCTGGTGACCGGATCGGGCTTCGGCGTGCGCGATTCCGCCTGGGTGCGGCGGCATCTGCCCGAAGGCGTGACGATGCGCGAGGTGACCAACAGTCTCGCCGTCATCAATGTCTGCGGACCGAAGTCGCGCGACGTATTGCAGACGCTGACGCCGACGGATTTGTCGAATGAGGGGTTTCCGTTCCTTTCGGCAAAAGAGATCGAGATCGGACTGGCGACGGCGCTCGCCGTGCGGGTCGGTTATGTTGGCGAACTGGGTTGGGAACTTTACGTGCCGCAGGACTACGCCGTGCATGTCTACGAGGCGCTGAAAGAAGCCGGCGCGCCGCACGGCATCGCCGATGTTGGCTACCGGGCGATCGAAAGCTGCCGGCTCGAAAAAGGCTATCTCTACTGGTCGGCGGATGTGACGCCGGAGACGACGCCCTACGAGGCCGGGCTCGGCTTCGCGGTGGCGCTCGACAAGGGCGATTTCATCGGCCGCGAGGCGCTGGCCGAAGCGAAGGCGGCGGGCGCGCAGCGCAAGCTGGTGACACTGACCGTGGACGGTTTCGCGCCGTTTCTCGGCGGCGAGACGGTGCTGCTCGACGGCGAGCCCGTCGGATCGCTGACCAGCGCCGGCTACGGCCATCATCTCGGCCGGACGATCGGCTTCGGCTACCTGCCGGCGGAAATCGCCGGGCGGGAGGGATTTGTCATCGAAGCGTTCGGCACGTCATATGATGCCGTGAGGGGCCCGCGCTGCCTCTATGACGCGAAAATGGAAAGGCTGAAGGCATGACGGACGGACTGGACGAGGCAAGACAGGCCATTGCGGGGATCCCGCTGCTCGCCAATGCGGGAGAACCGCAGCGGCTCGGCGGCCTGACCAATCTCGTCTTCCGCGTCGGCGATTACTGCCTGCGCATTCCGGGCAAGGGCACCGAAGAATATATCGATCGCGCCAACGAGGCGGTCGCGACGAAGGAGACCGCGAAGGCCGGGGTCAGTCCGGAACTCCTGCATTTCGACCCCGCGACCGGCGTAATGGTGACGCGCTTCATCGAGGGCGGCGTGACGATGACGCCGGAGAATTTCGCCAGCCGCGACGGCGCGCCTGCACGGGCGGGCGAGGCGTTCCGCCGCCTGCACCTATCGGGCGCGGTTTTCCCGTTCCGCTTCGAACTGTTTTCGATGATCGACGACTATCTCGGCATATTGGCGACCAAGGACGTGGCGCTGCCCGACGGCTATCACGATGTGGTCCGGGAGGCGGAGGCGGTGCGCAAGGCGCTGGCCGTCAATCCTGCGCCGCTCGCCGCCTGCCACTGCGACCCGCTCTGCGAGAACTTCCTCGACACGGAGGGGCGCATGTGGATCGTCGACTGGGAATATTCCGGCATGAACGATCCGATGTGGGATCTCGGCGATCTTTCCGTCGAGGGCGGCTTTTCTCCGGCGCAGGAGGAAGAGATGCTGACCGCCTATTTCGGCGGCGAGGCGACGCCGCAGGATCGCGGCCGCATGGTCATCTACAAGGCGATGTGCGACCTGTTGTGGACCCTGTGGGGCCTGATCCAGCTGGCAAACGACAATCCGGCAGAGGATTTCCGCGCCTATGCCGATGGCCGTTTCGGGCGCTGCAAGGCGCTGATGGCGACGCCGGATTTCGCCGCGCATCTACGCGCGGTGGAAGGGCTTTAATCCAGTTCGCTGACCTGGCGGGTCGACCGTTCCAGCCAGGCAGGGTCGATCTCGACGCCCCAGCCGGGCGCGTCGGTGACGCGCGCATGGCCGTCGACGATGTCGTAGGGCGACGCGACGAACAGGCCCTCCTGCCACGGATAGTAATCCTCCTTCTCGATGGAGAATTCGAGATATTTCCCGGCATTGGGAATGGCGCGCAGCAGATGCATGGTGAAGAGCGTCACCATGGAGAGATTGGCGGAATGCGGCGTGCAGGGAATGCCGGCTTCCTCGGCCATGCGGGCGACCTGCATGGTGCGGACCATGCCGCCGAGATAGCAGACATCGGGCTGGATGACGTTGACGACGCGGTCGTCGACCATCCTTTGCCAGTCGACCAGCGAACAATCCTGCTCACCTCCGGTCACGTCAATGTCGAGCGCGTCGGTGACCTGTTTCGTCTGGTCGTAATGCCAGTAGGGGCAGGGTTCCTCGTAATGGCTGACGCCATTGTCCTCGAGGAAGCGGCCGATCTCGATCGCTTTCTGCGGCGAATAGCAGGAGTTCGCATCGACCAGCAGGGCTGTGCCGTCATCCATGGCGTCGCGGATCGCGGGAACGATCTCCTCGGTGCGGCCCGGCCATTCGTCCCGGTCGTGGCCGCATTCGGAACCGATGCGGAACTTGACGGCGGTGAAGCCGAAATCGTCCTGCAGTTTCTTCAGGCGAACGGCCTCGTCGGCGGGCGTGATGTCGCGCTTCATCGAGGAGGCATAGGCACGGATGGTGCCCGGCGTGCCGCCGAGCAATTCGCAGACCGGCTTGCCCTCGACCTTGCCGCGCAGATCGAACAGCGCCGTGTCGAGGCCGCCCATGGCGCGCGAGACGTAGGAACCCGGGAACTTGTGCTCGCGTTCGGGAATGGTCGCGACGAGGCTGGCGATGTCATAGGCGTCCTGGCCGAGCGCATAGGGCGCGACCTGGCGGTGCAGTACGGCGGCCGTGATATCGGCATTGTAGGGAGCGACCTGGCCCCAGCCCTCGGACCCGTCATCGGCGGTGACGCGAACGAAACACACGAATGTGTCGGTGAAGGTCTCTATTTTGCGAATTTTCATCTTGGACCCGGACGAAACGGCGCGCGCGGCGCGGACAGGAATTCGGCTTGCCAAAATATGCCGAATTGGCCTCTATAGTAGGTCCGTTTTGCATAAATATGCATACCAATCGGTGCGATCATGAAACGACATGGCGGCGCATTGCTCTCCTCGATCCGCATCGACAAGTCCTCGGACAGGCGGATTTCGGTGCAGCTCTACATGGCGCTGCGCGAGCTTCTGCTGTCGGGCGGGTTCAAGCCGGGCGACCGGATGCCGGCGACGCGGACGCTGGCTCTCGAGATCGGCGTGTCGCGCACGACCGTGATCGACGCCATCGACCGGCTGGTGTCCGAGGGGTTGCTGGAATCGCGCGTCGGCGCCGGGACCTATGTCAGCGAGGCGCTGGCGGCGCAAATCCGGCTCTCGGATGCGGCGCAGGGCCCGGAGGCAAAGATCGCCGCGCCGCGGCTTTCGCGGATCACGGCGCGCGCGGCGGATACATTCGCGCCGCGCAGCCGGCTGCCGCATCATTCGACGCCCTTCATCACCGCGCTGCCCGCGCTCGACGCCTTTCCGATGGCGCAGTGGGCGCGGCTGTCGGCGCGGCATTGGCGCAAGGAACGCGATCATATCGGCGGCTATGGCGAGCCGTTCGGCTATGGCCGGCTGCGCATGGCGATCGCGCAGCAACTGAATGCGGCGCGGGGCATCAAGTGCGATCCCGAGCAGATATTCGTCGTCAACGGCGCGCAGCACGCCTTCTCGACAATCGGGCTGATGCTGGTCAATCCGGGCGAGGCGATCTGGTTCGAGAACCCCGGCGCGTTGGGCGCGCGAAACGCCTTTCTCGCCTGCGATGCGCAGCTCGTGCCCGTCGATATCGACGCGGAGGGGTTCTCCGTCGAGGATGCGCGCGCAAAAGAGCCCAATTTCCGTCTGGCCTTCGTCACTCCGTCGCATCAGCAGCCGCTCGGCAGCGTGATGAGCCTCGCCCGCCGGCTGGCGCTCTTGCAGGCGGCCAAGGATGCCGATGCGATGATCGTCGAGGACGACTATGACGGCGAATTCTATTACGGCGAGCAGCCGCCGCCGACGCTGAAAAGCATCGATACGCAGGAGCGGGTCATCTATGTAGGCACGTTTTCCAAGTCGCTGTTTCCCTCGCTGAGGCTTGGCTACATCCTCTCGCCGAAAGGGCTGGTGGAGAGTTTCGAGCGGATCTTCACCACCTGGCAGAGCGGCGTTCCCACTTTCAACCAGGCGATCGTCGCCGATTTCATGGATGAAGGCTTCTTCGCCACCCATGTCAGGACCATGCGCCAGCTCTACAAGGAGCGTTACGAGGCGCTGTTCGAGGCTTCCGAGGCGATCCGGGACTGGGTGGATATCCGTCCGACCCGGAGCGGTTTTCACACGCCCGGTTTCTTGAAATGTGCCGTCGGGGAAACGGAGATTGTCGAGGGTGCGGCGGCGGCCGGAATCCGAACCGCGCCGCTCGGACGATATGCGATTGCCCCATTCGGGAAAAAGGGATTAGTCTTCGGTTTCGGGAGCACGCCGCCGGAGGAGATAAGAAGCGGCATGGAGACGCTCGGCAGGGTGATGAGCCGGCTTGGAGGAAGCCGGTAATTGGTCTAACAAAATTTCCGCAATGGATATATTTCGCAGTCCAATCTGCCCCTAGTCTTTCGTGGTGTTGGTTCCGAAAACTGCCGGAATGACAATAGGGAGATGACCATGCGGATGAAATTGACGGTTGCCGGCCTGATGGCCGCGACATTGCTGGCCGGAACGGTTGGCACGCAGGCCGAGACTTTGCGCCTGCTTACCTGGGGTGGCTACGCGCCCGAAAATGTTATCGCCAAGTTCAATGAAAAATATCCCGATATCGATGTCGAGGTGACGCTCTCGAACAACGAGGAAATGGTTGCGAAACTGCGCGCGACCGGGGGCGCGGGTTTCGACCTGGCGCAGCCGAGCCATGACCGCATCTATGCGCCGCAGCTCGAATACAACATCTACAAGCCGCTCGATCTATCGAAGATCGACACCTCCGTGTTCGAGCCGAAGCTGCTCGAAGGCGTGAAGGCCAATACGACCATCGACGGCGAAGTCTATGCGGTGCCGCATCAGTGGGGCACGTCCGGCCTTATGGCCGACAAGTCGAAGGCGCCGGAGCTGAACAGCTGGGGCGATCTGTGCGATCCGAAATACAAGGGCAAGACGTCGATGCGCCTGAAGCGCACGATCCTGCTCGGCACGGCCTATGCCATGGGCGAGGATCCGTTCGCCACCTATGCGGATCTCGACCAGTACCAGGCCCTGCTCGACAAGGTCGTCGACAAGCTGATCGCCTGCAAGGAAAACATCAAGGCCTACTGGAAGGGCGGCGACGACCTTTCGGCGATGATGCTGTCCGGCGAAATCGTCGCGTCCGAGACGTGGGATTCGACGGCCTACAAGCTCTATAACGAGAACAACAACATCGTTTTCGTTCCGCCGGAGACCGGTGCGCTTGCCTGGATCGACACCTTCGTCATCCCGCGCAAGGGCGAGGCCGACGATGCCGCCTACAAGTGGATCAACTTCGTCACCCAGCCGGAAATCTCTCAGATGATGTCGGCCAGCACCGGCGCCATCGTCGCCGTCAAGGGCGGCAAGGATTTGCTGCCCGATCACCTCAAGGCCGCCGTCAACGCGGCATTCACCGACGCGGATATCGAGAACCTGAAGTTCTTCGCCAACATCCCGCCGGGCGTCGAGGACATGGAAGGCAAGGCGCTGGAGAAGATCCAGGCCGCGACCGGCGGCTGATCGCCCGAACATGATCCGGCAGGCGGCCTTGCTTCGGCGCGGCCGCCTGCCGACCTGCAATCCAGTACCAGGCGGGCCCTCACGTGACCGACACTGCCGTCTCCGATCTCGAATGCAGTGACGTCTGCAAGAAATTCGGCTCCTTCGAAGCGGTGAAGGACGTATCGTTCGAGATACCGAGCGGTTCGTTCTTCTCGATTCTCGGCCCTTCGGGCTGCGGCAAGACCACCTTGATGCGGATGATCGCCGGCTTCGAGGAGCCGACTTCGGGCGACATCCATATCAAGGGCCGCTCCGTGCTGAACGTGCCGCCCAACAAGCGCAATGTGAAGATGGTGTTCCAGCACCTCGCGCTGTTCCCGATGATGAACGTCTTCGAGAATATCGCCTATGGCTTGCGCTGCATCGGCACCGACCGTGACGAGATCAAGCGCAAGGTCCAGGACGTGCTCAACCGCGTCGCCCTGCCGGATGTCGGCAACCGCGAGATCCACCAATTGTCCGGCGGCCAGAAGCAGCGCATCGCGATCGCCCGCTGCATGGTGCTCGATCCCGACGTGCTGCTGCTCGACGAACCGCTCGGCGCGCTCGATCTGAAGCTGCGGGAGGCCATGAAGATCGAGCTGAAGCTGCTGCAAAACCAGTTCGACACGACATTCGTCTATATCACCCATGACCAGTCGGAAGCGCTGGTCATGTCGGACCATGTCGCGGTGATGAACAATGGCCGGTTCGAGCAGATCGGCACGCCGCAGGAGCTCTATCACCAGCCGAAGACCGCCTTCGTCGCCGGCTTTGTCGGCGACGCCAATCGCTGGTCGGGCAAGGTCACCGCGGTGAATGGCGGCGAGGCCATGGTCGAAACCGAGGGCGGCATGGCGGCGCGCTGCCGCTCGGGCGAGGGGTCGTCCATTGCGGCCGGCGACGCGGTGACGCTGTTCGTGCGGCCCGAATTCATCGATCTCGGCCATGGCCGCGGCGTCGAGGCCGAGAACAGCCTCTCCGGCAAGGTCGACAGCCTGTTGTTCAACGGGGCCAACAGCCGCGCGCTGGTGCGGCTCGATTCCGGCGATCTCGTCGAAATCGACATCACGCTGACCGGCGGCGCCGACGATGTGAAGGAGGGCGAGGAGGTCAAGCTTTCCTGGCAGGCGGAAAACGCGGTCTGCTTCAAGTCCGGAGCGGGTCTATGAACCAGCGGGACGCGAGACGGCTGTCGCTGATCCTTTTGTTCATGCCGTTTGCGCTGTGGATCCTGCTGCTCATCCTGCTGCCGCATATCGGCATGGGCGTGCTTTCGCTGCGCGAGAAAATCGCGCCGCGCCAGTATGAATTCGGTTTCGCCAATTACATCGCCTTTTTCCAGGAGCCGATCTACTGGCACATCATGACACGGACGGCGGTCATGTCGCTGATCGTCACGGTGCTTGCGCTGCTGGTCGGATTTCCGGTCGCCTATTACATCGCCAAGATCGCCGGCCCGCGCTCGCGCGGGGCGCTGTTCATGTTCTGCCTGATCCCGCTCTGGGTGAGCGACCTGATCCGCGCCATGGGATGGATCCTGCTGTTGCGCGAGACCGGCGTGATCTCCGGCCTTTTGCAATGGTCTGGCCTCGCCAGCGAGCCGGTCGAAATGCTCTACAACGACGCCGCCGTGATCGTCGGCCTGGTCTATACGGTGATGCTGTTCATGATCGTGCCGCTGACCTCGACGCTGGAGGGGATGGACCACTCGATGATCGAGGCGGGCTACAATCTCGGCGGAAACGGCTTCACCGTCCTGCGGCGCATCATCGTTCCCTACGCGATGCCGGGCATCGTCTCCGGCTGCATCATCGTCTTCATGCTGACGGCGGGAAGCTATCTGACGCCCGTCTTGCTGGGCGGAAAATATTCGAGCTGGTTCACGCAAACGATCTACGACCAGTTCATCACGCGCTACAATTGGGAATCCGGCGCGGCCTTCGGCTTCCTGCTGCTGATCTTCACCTCGCTCGTCGTCTGGGCCGGGCTGAAGCTTTCCGGCCAGTCCCTCTCCAGCACCGTGGCGCGGAGCTGATCCTATGGCGACCACGAGCGGAAACAGGGCGTTCATGCTGGGCTATCGGCTCTATATGGCCGCGTTCCTGATCTTTCTCGTCGCGCCGCTGATCTCGGCCGGCATCTTCGCCTTCAACGATTCCGTCTTCCCGTCGCTGCCCTGGAAAGGCTTCACGCTCGACTGGTTCTTCGGAACAGAGGAACCGATGCTCGGCATGTTCCACGACAAGCGGCTGCTGCAAGGGCTCTACAACTCCTTCCTGATCGCTCTGTCCGTCTCCCTGCTGTCGGTGTTCGTCGGCACCTGCAACGCCTTCCTGTTCGTGCGCTCCAGCCTGCCGGCGAAGAACTTCTTCTACATCATCATGGTTCTGCCGCTGGTCATTCCCGGCGTCATTCTCGGGATCTCCATCCTCGTTCTGGCCAGCACCGTGGCGAACACGCTGGATGATTCCTACGGCATCGATCTCGGTTTCCTGCGACCCGGTATCGTGCTGGTGGTCCTCGGCCAGTTCTCCTTCATCGCGACGATCACCTCGCTGGTGATCACGGCGCGGCTGCGGAAGTTCGACGCGACGATGGAGGAGGCCGCCTACAATCTCGGCGCCAGCCGCTTCCGCGTCCTGCGGACGGTCACGCTGCCCTATCTGCGGCCGGCGATGATCGCCGCCGGCATCGTCGCGTTTCTCGTTTCCTTCGAGAATTTCAACACGACGCTGTTCCTCGTCGGCTCGGAATCGCCGCTGACCATCACGATGTTCGACCGCATGGCCAAGGGCGGCTCGACGCCGGTGCTCAATGCGGTGTCGTTCTTCCTGATGCTCGGATCGGGGGTTCTGGCGCTCGTTTCCGTTCTCGTTCAACGCGACAGGACCGCCCGGTAGAGCCAGGATGCAAGCGTTCGATTTCGTCATTGTCGGCGCGGGGTCGGCTGGCGCCGTGCTCGCGAACCGGCTTTCGGAGAACGGCAGGTTCAGCGTCTGTCTGCTGGAAGCCGGCGGCTCCGACAAGAATTTCTGGATCTGGATGCCGATCGGGTACGGCAAGGCGTTTTACCACGACCGGCTGAACTGGATGTACCGTACTGAGCCGGATCCGGGTCTCGACAACCGGGTCGGCTACTGGCCGCGCGGCAAGGTGTTGGGCGGGTCGAGCTCGATCAACGCGATGGTCTTCATCCGCGGCCAGCATGCCGATTTCGAGGACTGGAAGGAAATGGGCAATACCGGCTGGGGCTGGTCGGACGTGCTGCCGTATTTCCGCCGGATGGAGTGCTTCGACGGCGGCGCCGACGACTATCGCGGCGGCGACGGGCCGATCCATGTCTCGACGGTGAAGACCCTGCTGCACCCGCTCTGCGACATCTTCCTGGAAGGGGCGCGGCAGGCCGGTTTTTCGGACAATGCGGATTTCAACGGCGCCGACCAGGAAGGGATCGGCTGCTACCAGATCAACACGAAGAACGGTTTTCGCATGTCGACCGCGCGCGCCTATCTGGCGCCGGCGCGGCGGCGCGAGAACCTGTCGATCGTGACCGGCGCGCATGCGACGCGGGTGATCATGGACGGTACGCGCGCAACCGGCGTCGCCTATCGCCGGCAGGGTCGGGAGCACATCGTGACGGCGCGCCGCGAGGTGATCGTCAGCGCCGGGGCCGTCAACTCGCCGCAACTGCTGATGCTGTCCGGTATCGGCCGGCCGGAGGATCTGAAGGCGCAGGGTATCGATATCGCCATCGCCCGCAACGGCGTCGGCTACAATCTGCAGGACCATCTCGGCCTCGACTATCTCTACCGCTCGAACGTGCCGACCCTGAACACCATGCTGCGGCCCTGGTGGGGCAAGCTGCGTTACGGGGTCTACTACGTCATGACGCGGTCCGGTCCGCTGTCGCTGAGCGTCAACCAGGCGGGCGGCTTCGTGCGGTCCTCGCCGGAGCGGGAGCGGCCGAACATGCAGCTTTATTTCTCGCCGGTCAGCTACACCAAGGCGCCGAAGGGCAGGCGGCCGTTGATGAGCCCGGACCCGTTTCCCGGCTTCCTGCTGGGTTTCCAGCCGACGCGTCCGACCAGCCGCGGGCATATCACCCTGCGGTCCTCCGATCCCTTCGCCGCGCCGGCGATCCATCCCAATTCGCTGAGCACCGAGCATGACCGGATCGAGATGATCGAGGGCAGCCGGCTGATGCGCTCGATCGCGGAGACGCCGGCCATGCAGGCGGTCATCGACGGTGAGATCGTGCCCGGCGCGGCGGTGTCGAGCGACGAGGAGATGCTTGCCGATATCCGGCAGCGTTGCTCGACCGTGTTCCATCCCGTCAGCACCTGCCGCATGGGGCGCGATCCTGACAGCGACGTGGTCGATCAGCGGTTGCGCGTTCATGGTGCGCAGAACCTGCGCGTCGTCGATGCGTCAATCTTCCCGACATTGACATCGGGGAACACCAACGCGCCGGCCATGATGGTCGGCGAGAAGGGCGCCGACCTGATCCTCGAAGATCATCGGGCGGGATAAGTCATGGACAGGGACGCGCTGTTTACTCCCGTCTTCAAGACCACGCCCTACTGGTGGGAGGCCTCGCCGCCGATGCGCGGGGCGGAGCCGGACCTGCCGGCGGAGGCGGATGTCGTCGTCATCGGCGCCGGCTATACCGGGCTGAACGCCGCGCTGCAGACCGCGCGCGAGGGGCTGTCGACGCTCGTCATCGATGCCGAGGAGATCGGCGGCGGCTGCAGCACCCGGAATGGCGGGCAGGTCTCGACCAGCATCAAGCCGGGATTTGCGACGCTGAAGCGGCGCTATGGCGAGGAACTCGCCCGCGCCCTGCTGCGGGAAGGGCAGGCTTCGCTCGACTACGTGGCGAGGCTGGTCGCCGACGAAGAACTCGACTGCGATTTCCGCGAGGTCGGGCGCTTCCACGGCGCGCACATGCCGCATCTCTACGCCAAGCTCGAAGAGGAATGCCGCACGCCGCATCCCGTCTGGAACACGGACGCCTATGCGGTTCCGAAGTCCGACATGGCGGCGGAACTCGGCACCGAGGCCTATCATGGCGGCGTCGTCTACCCGCATCACTGCAGTATCGACGCCGGCAAATTTCACGCCGGTCTGCTAGCGCGCGTGCTTACTGCGGGCGCCGTCGTGAAGGGCCATTGCCCGGCGGTCTCGATCGAAAGGACGAGGCCGGGCTTCATCGTCAACACGGCCAGGGGGCCGGTGCGGGCGGGCAAGGTGATCGTCGCCACCAATGGCTATTCCGGGCCGCTCGCGCCCTGGCAGCAGCGGCGGATCATCCCGATCGGCTCCTATGTGATCGCCACGGAGGAACTGGCGCCGGAACTCGTCGACCGGCTGTTTCCGACCGACCGGATCCTCTCCGACACCCGCAAGCTTGTCTATTACTACCGGCTTTCGCCCGACCGGAAGCGGGTGCTGTTCGGCGGGCGGGTGTCGCTCAGCGAGACCGATCCGAAAAAGAGCGCGGTCAAGCTGCACCGGTCGATGACGGCGTTGTTTCCCGAGCTCGAAACAGCGCGCATCAGCCATTCATGGATGGGGTTCGTCGGCTATACGTTCGACACGCTCGCCCATTGCGGCGAGGATAACGGGCTCTTTCACGCGATGGGATATTGCGGCTCCGGCGTCGGCATGGCGAGCTATCTCGGCATGCGGATGGGGGTGAAGGCGTCCGGCCGGGAGAAAACTCTATCGGCCTTCGAGCGGATCGCCTTTCCGACACGGCCGCTCTATTCCGGCAATCCGTGGTTCCTGGCGCCGTCCGTTCTCGTCTACCGGATGCGGGATCGTTTCGGCGTCTAGGCGTAATCGATCGGACTCCAAGTCTTGGCCGGGATCGCAAATCCGCCATCGCCTGCAACTCTTTTTGCATTGCACAATTTTTTCGCATGCGCAAAATGGAAGCATGTCCGGCCGTCTGCCCAGCGTCCTTGTTCTCGACGACAATTCCGTGCGTGCCGCCATTATCGAGGCAGGGCTGCGCGAGGCCGGGCATGACCGCGTCACGGTGATCACCGAGATTGCCGGAATCGCGGGCAGGATCGCGGCGTTGGAGCCGGATGTCATCGTCATCGATCTGGAGAATCCGAACCGCGACATGCTGGAAAACATGTTCCAGCTGTCACGTGCGGTGAAGCGGCCGATCGCGATGTTCGTCGATCGCTCCGACCGCGATTCCATCGAGCAGGCCATCGACGCGGGCGTCTCGGCCTATGTTGTCGACGGCCTGCGACGCGAGCGCGTCAAGCCGATCCTCGACATGGCGATCAGCCGGTTCAACGCCTATTCGCGGCTCGAGCGCGAATTGGAGGATGCACGCTCGGCCTTGCAATCGCGAAAAGTCATCGATCAGGCGAAGGGGCTGCTTATGCGTTCGCGCGGCATGAGCGAGGAAGACGCCTATGCGTTGCTGCGCAAGACGGCGATGAACCAGAACCGCAAGATTTCCGAGGTTGCGCAAAGCCTCGTGCTTGCCGCCGACATGCTGGGAAAGGGTGAAAGCGATGGCTGACTTCGAGATCGCAGCCGGCTTCATCCCGCTCACCGACAGCGCCATCCTCGTTGCGGCGCGCGAATGCGGCTTTGCCGAGGAGGAAGGGATCGCTCTGACGCTTCTGCGCGAAACCTCCTGGGCCAATATCCGCGACCGCATGGCCATTGGCCAGTTCGAGGCCGCGCATATGCTGGCGCCGATGCCGATCGCCTTTGCGCTTGGCCTGACCCCGCTGTCGCTCGATGTCGTCGTGCCGATGGCAATGGGGCTTGGCGGCAATGCCGTCACGGCGAGCGCCGAAATTTCCGACGCCATGCAGGCGACCTTACCCTTCACGCCGCCGGACCCGGTCGGGGCGGGGCACGCGCTCCGGTCTGTCATCGCGGCGCGCAAGGCTTCCGGCGGACCGTTGCTACAGTTCGGCGTCGTCCACCCCCATTCGGGGCACAATTTCGAATTGCGCTACTGGCTTGCGGCGTCCGGTATCGAGCCGGAGACAGATGTCGAGATCGTCATCGTGCCGCCGCCTTTCATGCCCGATGCGCTCGCGTCCGGCCAGATCGACGGTTTCTGTGTCGGCGAGCCGTGGAATTCTGTTGCGGTCTCGCAGGGAGCCGGCCGTATCGCCACGACAAAATCGGCGATCTGGAAGTCAAGCCCGGAAAAGGTACTCGGGGTCCGCGCTGACTGGGCGGAGCGCAATGAGGAGGGTGTCACGAAGCTTGTCCGGGCGCTTTATCGGGCGGCGAAGTGGTGCGGCGATGCGGCGAACCACACGGCGTTGGCCCACATTCTTTCCCGGCCCGAATATGTCGGCCAGCAACCGGCGCTGATCGCCCGTGCGCTCGACGGCAGGGTTGTGGGTGGCGTTCCGGCGCCTTTCTTCGAGCCCTTCGCGGACGCGGCCACCTTCCCGTGGCAGAGCCATGCGCTCTGGTTCTACAGCCAGATGGTGCGCTGGGGACAGGTCGGACATTCGCCCGGAAACGCCGAGATCGCGCGGCGCTGCTACCGTCCGGACATCTACCGTGCCGCGCTTCGACCGCTTTCGGTCGCGATACCGGCCGCCAACGCGAAGGTGGAAGGTGCGCTCACCGCCAGGGAGCCGGTCGGGGCGACAGGCGGCACCTTGCAGCTGGGTCCGGACGGCTTTTTCGACGGGCGTATATTCGATCCAGACCGGCTCGATTCCTATCTCGAAGAGCAGGCCGGCCAATAGGGTGAATGTCGCATCGAGGATGTGCGCCAAAATTTGAGCACGACTCATGTTCGCCTATTTTTTGAGCGTCAATTTTTTGGCATTGCACAAATGACGCACAGGAATGTTGGCGCGAGGTCGCCATGCTGAACCCTTAACCTATTGAAAAATAACGATCAGGCTTTCGAAAATAAAACTGGCACGCCATGTGCTTTACTTTCGACAGCCACTGTAGGCTTCAGAATTCGCGTCCAAGGAAGGGCGCTCCCAAGCAAAGCTGCTGATCCCGCGTGTCCGGCTCCCGTCGGCCACGAAAGGATTGGCGGCTTTTTTGTTTTTCATCCCGCAAGAGCGGGGGTCATAACAGGAGTGACAGGAATGACCTCGACTATCCTTCGCAGACACGCACTCGTCGCGATCGGCGCGGCCATGTTCGCTGCATCGACCGGCATCGCCACCGTTCACGCCGAGATGCTGGACGTCGAAAAGGACGAGCTGAAATTCGGCTTCATCAAGCTGACAGACATGGCTCCGCTCGCGATCGCCTACGAGATGGGCTATTTCGAGGACGAAGGCCTGTTCGTCACGCTCGAGCCGCAGGCCAACTGGAAGGTTCTTCTCGACCGCGTCATCACCGGCGAACTCGATGGCGCGCACATGCTGGCGGGCCAGCCGCTGGCCGCCACGATCGGCTTCGGCACCGAGGCCCATATCGTCACCCCCTTCTCCATGGACCTAAACGGCAACGGCATCACCGTTTCCAACGAGATCTGGGAAATGATGAAGCCGAATATCCCGGTCGACGCCGACGGCAAGGTGCAGCATCCGATCAGCGCCGCCGCGCTGAAGCCGGTCGTCGAGAAATTCAAGTCCGAGGGTAAGCCCTTCAACATGGGCATGGTCTTCCCGGTCTCGACCCACAATTACGAGCTTCGCTACTGGCTCGCCTCCGGCGGCATCCATCCGGGCTTCTATTCGCCGACCGACGTGTCCGGCCAGATCAAGGCCGACGCGCTCCTTTCCGTGACGCCGCCGCCGCAGATGCCGGCGACGCTCGAGGCCGGCACGATCTACGGATACTGCGTTGGCGAACCGTGGAACCAGCAGGCGGTCTTCAAGGGTATCGGCGTACCGGTCATCACCGACTACGAGATCTGGAAGAACAATCCGGAAAAGGTGTTCGGCCTGACCCAGGAATTCACGGAGGAGAACCCGAACACGACGCTGGCCCTGACCAAGGCGCTGATCCGCGCCGCCAAGTGGCTTGACGAGAACGACAACGCCAACCGCATGGAAGCCGTCGAGATCCTGTCGCGCTCCGAATATGTCGGCGCCGATGCCGAGGTGATCGCTAACTCGATGACCGGCACCTTCGAATACGAGAAGGGCGACAAGCGCGACGTTCCGGATTTCAACGTCTTCTACCGCTACTACGCGACCTATCCCTACTATTCCGACGCGGTCTGGTATCTCACCCAGATGCGCCGCTGGGGCCAGATCCCCGAAGCCAAGGACGACAGCTGGTACGACGAGGTCGCCAAGTCTGTCTATCGCCCGGACATCTATCTTCAGGCCGCGAAGATGCTTGTCGAGGAAGGTTATGTCGATGAGGCCGACTTCCCGTGGGACACTGACGGCTACCGCGCCCCGACCCCGGCCGAGGATATCATCGACGGCGTCGCCTATGACGGCCGCACCCCGAACGCCTATCTCGATTCCCTCGATATCGGCCTGAAGGGCGAGCAGATCGTCGAGGGCAGCGAAGTCGTCGGCGGCTGACGCCCAGAACGAGAGGCCGGCGCGATACGCGCCGGCCACCCCTCCCATTCAAGCTGACTAAGGACCATCGCCATGGCCAACGCCACGGATGTCATCGAAACAGGCGGCACGCCGCGCCGCGAGCGGGTGTTTTCCGCCATCAACAAGGCCAGCGGCTGGCTCGACGCGCTGGGTTTCTCTTGGCTCGTTCCGCTCCTGAAGATCGCCGCGGGCGACAATCCGCGCGAGCAACTGGGCGAACTGAAGCGCGTGCTGGTGATCCCGCTGATAGGCATCGCGGCCTTCCTGCTCGCCTGGGGATTTCTTGCTCCGCAGGTCCAGACCTCGCTTGGCGCCGTTCCCGGCCCGGCCCAAGTCTGGGAACAGACGGTCAATCTGTGGGAAGACCACCTCCGCGAACGCGAGAAGGCAGACGCATTCTACGAGCGCCAGGAAGAGCGTAACGCCAAGCTCGAAGCCGCCGGCAAGGCCGACAAGGTCAAATGGCGCAGCTATACGGGCAAGCCGACCTATATCGATCAGATCGGCACTTCGCTGATTACCGTCGGGCTCGGTTTCTTGTTCGCGACCGCTGTCGCGGTCCCGCTGGGCATTGCCTCGGGCCTGTCGCAAACGGTCAACGGCGCGATCAACCCGCTGATCCAGATCTTCAAGCCGGTTTCACCGCTGGCATGGCTTCCCATCGTCACCATGGTCGTGTCCGCGACCTATGTCGATGCCTGGGAAGCCCTGCCCAAGTCGATGCTGATCTCGGCCATCGTGGTGACGCTGTGCTCGCTCTGGCCGACCCTCATCAATACGGCGCTGGGCGTCGCCTCGGTCGACAAGGACCTGATGAATGTCAGCCGCGTGCTGCAACTGCCGACGCGCAAGACTGTCACCCAGATCGTGCTGCCTTCCTCGCTGCCGCTGATCTTCACCGGCCTGCGTCTCTCCCTCGGTGTGGGCTGGATGGTTCTGATCGCCGCCGAGATGCTGGCGCAGAACCCGGGTCTCGGGAAGTTCGTCTGGGACGAGTTCCAGAACGGCTCCTCGCAGTCGCTCGCCAAGATCATGGTCGCTGTTCTGACCATCGGCATCATCGGCTTCATGCTCGACCGGCTGATGTTCGCCCTGCAGCGCGCCTTCACCTTCTCGACCAACCGGTAGGAGCGGATCATGACTCTCCCCGTTATCGAAATCACCGGATTGTCCAAGGGCTATGGCGAGGGCAAGGACCGCACCAATGTCCTGAAGGATGTGAACCTCAAGGTCGGCGATGGCGAGTTCATCGCGATCGTCGGGTTCTCCGGATCGGGCAAGACGACGCTGATCTCGGCGATCGCCGGACTGATCGAGCCGGATGCTGGTGGCGTCGTCTATTGCGGCAAGGAAATTACCGGTCCGGGCCCGGAGCGCGGCGTCGTGTTCCAGTCCTACTCGCTGATGCCGTGGATGTCGGTGCAGGGCAATGTGGCGCTCGCCGTCGACAGCGTCTTCGCCTCGAAGCCGAAGGCGGAGCGCAAGGCGATCGCCGACAAATATATCGAGATGGTCGGGCTGGGACACGCCCGCGACCGCAAGCCGGCGGAACTGTCCGGCGGCATGCGCCAGCGCGTCGCCGTGGCCCGGGCGCTCGCCATGCAGCCGGAAGTGCTGCTGCTCGACGAGCCCCTTTCCGCACTTGACGCCCTGACCCGCGCGAAGTTGCAGGACGAGTTCGCCGCGATCTGCGAGAGGGAAAAGAAAACCATCATCCTCATCACCAACGATGTGGACGAGGCGATCCTCCTCGCCGACAGGATCATCCCGCTGACGCCGGCCCCTGAGGCGACACTCGGCCGCGAATTCGTCGTCGACCTGCCGCGCCCGCGCGACCGCGCCGACATGAACCATGACGAGGCCTTCATCGGCCTGCGCGGCGCCGTCACGCAGTATCTGATGGAGATCGGCGCCGAACGCGGCGCAGATGTCGAAAACGAGATCGTCCTGCCGAATATCGTGCCGATCACCCAGAAGGCCGATCTGCCGGACGCCTATGTGCGCGCATCGCAGTCGGTGACGGAAGACCGGTTCCTCGAATTCAGCCAGTTGAAGAAGATCTACCCGACCCCGAAGGGTCCGCTGACCGTCGTCGACGGGTTCGACCTGAAGATGGAAAAGGGCGAGTTCATCACGCTGATCGGCCATTCGGGATGCGGCAAGTCGACGGTTCTGTCGATGGCGGCCGGGCTCAACTCGATCTCCGAAGGCGCGATCATCCTCGACGGCCGGCATGTCACCCAGGCCGGCCCGGACCGCGCAGTGGTTTTCCAGTCGCCGTCGCTGATGCCCTGGATGACGGCGTTCCAAAACGTCGCGCTCGGCGTCGACCGGGTCTATCCGGACGCCTCGGCCAAGGAACGCCAGGACGTCGTCGAATATTATCTGTCGCGCGTCGGCCTCGCCGACTCGATGGAGAAGCCCGCGTCGGAGCTTTCCAACGGCATGCGCCAGCGCGTCGGTATCGCCCGCGCCTTCGCCCTGTCGCCGAAACTGCTGCTCCTCGACGAGCCCTTCGGCATGCTCGACAGCCTGACCCGCTGGGAGTTGCAGGATGTGCTGATGGACATCTGGACGCGCACCCAGGTCACCGCTGTCTGCGTCACCCATGATGTCGACGAAGCTATCCTGCTCGCCGACCGCGTGATCATGATGTCGAACGGGCCGAATGCCCGGATCGGCAAGATCCTCGAGGTCGACCTGCCGCGGCCGCGCAGCCGCAAGGCGCTCCTCGAGCACCCCGACTACTACCTCTACCGCGAGCAGCTCCTGAACTTCCTCGAGGAATACGAGCAGGGCATCGCCGGCAAGGAACAAGCCACTTCAAAAGACGAAACGAAACAAGCGAAGGAAGCCGCGTGATGGATATGTCATTGGCGGAACGAACCCGCACATTCATTGAAATCTCGGAAATCTGGGTGCCGGAGGGCGATCGTCTCGTCCAGGCCGGCGGCAATTATGGCGGCTACGGCGAGTTTGCCGCCGCCTCCGGCCACGAGAGCTTCGCCAAGGGCGAAGGTCTGCCCGGCAAGGCCTGGGCGGAAGCCCGGCCGGTCGTGCTCAAGGAATTCGACGGCTCATACTTCAAGCGCACGGAAGCAGCGAAGGAAGCCGGTTTGACGAGCGCCGTCGCCGTTCCCGTCTTTGCCAACGAGACGCTGAAGGCGGTCCTCGTCCTGCTCTGCTCCGATGACGACGTACGCACGGGCGCGATCGAGGTCTGGTCGGAAAAGGACGGCCTGCTGATGCTGGAGGATGGCTACTACGGCGCCGCCCGTCATTTCGAATGGGTTTCCCAGCATACGCATTTCCCGCGCGGTCAGGGTTTGCCCGGCGGCGTCTGGGCGGCGAACACCCCGATGCTGATGCGCGATCTCGGCTCAGGCTACAAGTTCATCCGCGCCGACAGCGCCGGACGCGCCGGGCTGACGACAGGCCTTGGCCTGCCGATCCCCGTGCCCGGCGGCCAGACCTATGTCCTGACGCTGCTGTCGGCCCGCGGCACGCCGATCGCCCGGCGTTTCGAGCTGTGGGACGTGCGCAACGGGGCAGGCGGCAAGGAAGCCGTTCTCGCCGACGGGATCTGCGCGAAGGAAGGCCCGCTCTGGGACGAGGACAACCCCAGGCGCACATCCGCCTGGCAGGGGCCGGTCGGCAAGGTCCTGGGAACCGGACTGCCGGTCGTCGAACAGGGCACACCCGCTATCGCGCCCGGCTACGACACCATGGTCGCCCTGCCGATCTATCAGGGCGACGCCGTCGCCCACATCGTCGCCTGGTATTGCTGAGGAAGAGACAATGCAGAAACTGGTTGTTATCGGTGCAGGCATGGCCTCGGGGCGGGTGCTGGAGCACCTGTTCGAGCGCGATCCCGACGGCTTCGAGGTGACGCTGTTCAACGCGGAAGCTCGCGGCAATTACAATCGCATCATGCTGTCGCCCGTTCTGTCGGGCGAAAAGAGCTACGAGGAAATCGTCACCCATGACGATGCCTGGTATGCGCAGCACGGGGTGACTTGTCGCTTCGGCGAGAAGGTCGCCGCAATAGACTGCGCCCGCAAGGTCGTTGTCGGCGAAAACGGCGAAGTTGCCTATGACAAGCTGATCATCGCGACCGGCTCGGCACCTTTCATCATCCCGGTGGAAGGCCATGACCTGCCGGGTGTCATCACCTATCGCGATCTCGACGACACCAACGCCATGATCGAGACGGCAGGCAAGCCCGGCGCCAGCGCCGTGGTCATCGGTGGCGGCCTGCTCGGTCTCGAAGCCGCCGCGGGCCTGCGCCTTCGTGGCATGAACGTGACCGTCATCCATCTGGCCGGGCACCTGATGGAGCGGCAGCTCGACGAGGCCGCCGGCTATCTGCTGCGAAAGGACTTCGAACGGCGCGGCATCGACGTGATGACTGCGGCGTCGACCAAGGCTATATTCGGAAACGGCCGGGTCGAGGGTATCGAGCTGCAGGACGGCACCAGGATCAATGCCGACCTCGTGGTGATGGCGGTCGGTATCCGTCCGGCCGCGCAACTGGCGAAAGACGCCGGGCTGGACGTCGGCCGCGCCATCGTCGTCGACGCCGGCATGGCGACGTCGGTCGACGATGTCTATGCGGTCGGCGAATGCGTGGAGTTCGAAGGCGCGCTGTTCGGACTGGTTGCACCGCTTTACGACCAGGCTGCGGTGCTGGCGGAAAACCTTCTCGGCGGCAACGCCTCCTTCGTTCCCAGGGAACTGGCGACCAAGCTCAAGGTTACCGGCGTCGACCTCTATTCCGCGGGCGATTTCAACCAGGGAGACGACCGGGAGGAAATCGTGCTGCGCGACGCCACCGCCGGCGTCTATCGTCGCCTCGTGCTGGAGGACAACCGCATTGTCGGCGCCGTCCTTTATGGGGAAACGGCCGACGGTCCGTGGTTCTTCGACATGATCAAATCGGGCGCCGACGTCTCCGAGATGCGCGAGACGCTGATTTTTGGCCAGGCCTACCAGGGGGGCGAACCGCTGGACCCTATGGCGGCCGTTGCAGCCTTGCCGGATGATGCGGAAATCTGCGGCTGCAACGGCGTTTGCAAGGGAAAGATCGTCGATACGATCACCGAAAAGGGTTTGACCTCTCTCGACGATGTTCGCGCCCACACCAAGGCGTCGAATTCCTGTGGCACCTGCACCGGACTGGTCGAGCAGCTCATGGTGATGACGCTCGGCGGCAGCTACAACCCCGCCGCCGTCCAGCCGATGTGCAAATGTACCGATCTCGGTCATGACGACGTCCGCCGTCTGATCGTCGCGAAGGAACTCAAGACGATCGACGCAGTCATGCAGGAGCTCGAGTGGAAGACATCCTGCGGCTGCGCAAAATGCCGACCGGCGCTCAACTACTATCTCGTCTGCGACTGGCCGGACGAATATGCAGACGATTATCAGTCCCGGTTCATCAATGAGCGCGTTCACGCCAACGTACAGAAGGACGGCACATATTCGGTCGTGCCGCGCATGTGGGGCGGCGTCACCTCGTCGACCGAACTGCGCGCCATCGCCGACGTGGTCGACAAGTTCAATATCCCCACGGTGAAATGCACCGGCGGCCAGCGCATCGACATGCTCGGCATCAAGAAGGAAGACCTGCCGGCGGTCTGGGCGGATCTGGGAAAGGCCGGCTTCGTTTCCGGTCACGCCTATGCCAAGGGCCTTCGCACCGTGAAGACATGCGTCGGGACGGACTGGTGCCGTTTCGGCACGCAGGACTCCACCGGTCTCGGCGTCCGGCTCGAGAAATTCATGTGGGGGTCCTGGACGCCGGCCAAGGTCAAGCTCGCCGTCTCGGGCTGTCCGCGGAATTGCGCCGAGGCGACCTGCAAGGATGTCGGCGTCATCTGCGTGGACTCGGGCTTCGAGATCCATTTCGCCGGTGCGGCCGGATTGGAAATCAAGGGAACCGAGGTGCTTTGCCTGGTCCACACGGAGGACGAGGCGCTCGAATATATCGTCGCGCTGACGCAGATGTATCGGGAACAGGCGCGCTACCTGGAACGCATCTACAAGTGGGCGAAGCGCATCGGTTACGACGAGGTGCGCCGTCACATCGTCGACGATCCCGAACGCCGCAAGGCCTATTTCGACCGTTTCGTCTTCTCCCAGAAATTCGCGCAGGTCGATCCGTGGTCGGAACGCGTGTCCGGCAAGGACAAGCATGAGTTCCAGCCCATGGCGACCATCTCGCTGGAGGCGGCAGAATGAATGTTCAGGTCCAGAACTGGGTGGAAATCGGCAAGCTCGGGGATATCCCCCGTCGCGGCGCCCGCTGCGTCACCAAAGGCGAGATGACCATCGCGATCTTTCGCACGGCGGATGACCAGGTCTTTGCGCTGGAGGACAAATGCCCGCACAAGAACGGTCCGCTCAGCCAGGGCATGGTCCACGATGGTTGCGTTACCTGCCCGCTGCACAACTGGGTGATCTCGCTCGAAACCGGTGAAGCGCAGGGCGCTGACGAAGGTTCGACGGCATCCTTCCCGGTCAAGCTCGAGGGTGACACCGTGCTTCTGTCGATCGGTCTTGGCTGATGAGCGAAGCCGTTCGCACAACCTGCCCCTATTGCGGCGTCGGCTGCGGCGTCGTCGTCAGCCGCGCCGAAGACGGTTCGGTCACGGTGAAGGGCGACAAGGCGCATCCGGCCAATTTCGGCCGGCTCTGCTCCAAGGGCTCGGCGCTTGGCGAAACAGTCGATCTCGACGGACGGTTGCTGCACCCGCGGATCGGCGGCAAACGGGCAGGGTGGGACGAGGCGCTCGATCTCGTGGCGTCCCGCTTTTCCGAAGCGATCAATGACTATGGGCCGGACAGCGTCGCCTTCTACGTCTCCGGCCAGATCCTCACCGAGGATTATTATGCGGCCAACAAGCTGATGAAGGGCTTCATCGGCTCGGCCAATATCGACACCAATTCGCGGCTTTGCATGGCTTCGTCCGTCGCCGGTCACCGGCGCGCCTTCGGAACCGATACGGTTCCGGGCACCTATGAGGATCTGGAAGTCGCGGACCTGATCGTGCTGGCCGGCACCAATCTCGCATGGTGCCACCCGGTGCTCTACCAGCGCATCGCGGCGGCCAGAGCGAAGCGGCCGGACATGAAGGTTGTACTGATCGATCCGCGCCGCACGATGACCGGCGATATCGCCGATATCCATCTTGCGATTGCGCCTGACGGCGACACAGCCCTGTTTGCCGGCCTGCTGGCGCATCTATCGGCGAGCGGCGCCATCGACACCGAATATGTCGCCAAGCATACGTCGGGTTTCGCGGAAGCCCTCGAAAAGGCGCGGTCGGTTTCGATTGAAGACATCGCGCGCGCGACCGAACTCTCGGAAAGCGAACTCGAAAGTTTCTACACTCTCTTCGCGCGAACCGAAAAGACCGTCACGATCTACAGCCAGGGCGTCAACCAGTCCTCGATCGGCACGGACAAGGTCAACGCCATCATCAACTGCCATCTGGCGACCGGCCGCATCGGCCGGCCCGGTATGGGGCCGTTTTCGGTCACCGGGCAGCCGAACGCGATGGGCGGACGCGAGGTCGGCGGGCTCGCCAACATGCTCGCCGCCCATCTCGACATCGAGAATCCGGCGCATCGCGATATCGCACGGCGTTTCTGGAAGTCTCCCGCCGTGCCCGGGAAACCGGGCCTGAAGGCCGTCGATCTGTTCAAGGCCGTCGCCGAGGGGAAGATCAAGGCGCTGTGGATCATGGCGACCAATCCGGTCGATTCCATGCCTGACGCGGATGCAGTCAAGGCGGCGCTGGAGGCATGCCCCTTTGTCGTCGTTTCCGATGTCCTGGCCGATACCGACACGACGCGCTACGCCGACGTGCTTCTGCCGTCCGCAGCCTGGGGCGAAAAGGACGGCACAGTCACCAATTCCGAGCGGCGTATCTCGCGTCAGCGCACCTTCCTGGCGCTACCGGGGGAAGCCAGGCCGGACTGGTGGCAAATGGCCGAGATCGGCAAGCGCCTGGGCCACGCGGAGGCGTTCGACTGGACCGGACCTTCGGAGATCTTCGCCGAATATGCAGCTATGACCGGCTTCGAGAATGGCGGCAGCCGTGACCTCGACATCGGCGCCTATGCGCGGATCGGCGCGGAAGCCTATGACAGGCTGGCGCCGTTCCAATGGCCGCAGGCGGAGGGCGTGACGACGATCGCGAGCCGCTTCTTCGCCAATGGCGGCTTCTTCACGCCAGGCCGGAAGGGCCGCTTTATCGCAATCGACATCGACGTGCCGCAGCGTATCGGACCGGACTATCCGCTTGTCCTCAATACCGGCCGGGTGCGCGATCACTGGCACACGATGACACGCACCGGCAAAAGCCAGCGGCTGTCCGCCCATATCGGCGAACCCTATGCGGAATTGCATCCCGCCGACGCTGCTTCGCTGGGTATCTCCGATGCGGATATCGTCACGATCGATAGCCCGTACGGAGGCGCTCTGGTGCGGGCGCTGGTGACGCCGCGCCAGCGCCAAGGCTCGGTCTTCGTGCCGATGCACTGGAACGACCAGTTCGCGTCGAACGCCCGCATCGACGCCGTCGTCGCGCCGGTGACCGATCCCCATTCCGGCCAGCCGGCCTCGAAACATGTCGCGGTCAGGGCCGCACGCTTTCCCGCGAAAATCTTCGGCTTCGCCGTCTGCGCCGAAAGGCCGACCCTGCCGCAAGCGGACTATTGGGCGCTGGCGCGGCTTTCCGCCGGATGGAAGATCGAGCTGGCCCACGGCGCGCCGGCCGATGATATCGAGGCTTATGCGCGGCATCTTTTCGGTCTTGGAGGCCGCGACGATATCGACCTGCTGGTCTATGGCGACGCTTCGACCGGTGCTCATCGCGTCGCCGCCTTCAACGTAAACAGGCTGGTCGGCGCGCTCTTTCTCGCACCATCGCCGGTCGCTGTCTCGCGCAGCTGGGCCGCCGGACTGCTGACCGCCGAGCATGGCGAAATACCTGCGCGGTGGCGTCTGATCGCCGGACGCCCGGGCGCGGACATGCCGGACAAGGGCGCGATCGTGTGCTCGTGCTTCAATGTCGGCGCGAAGGAAATCGCCACGGCCGTCCGCTCCGGTTGCGGGACGGTGGAAGCGGTCGGCAAGGCCACCTCAGCCGGAACCAATTGCGGATCCTGCAGATCCGAGATCAGGGAGATCGTCGATGAACATCGTATCGTCGCCGCGGAATGAGCCGCGCCGCCCCCGGCGGATGGAGGATCTGGCCACGCTGCCGGTCTTCTTCAAACTGCAGGCAAAACGCACCATCGTCGCCGGCGGATCGGACGCAGCCGCGTGGAAGGCCGAACTGCTCGCCTCCACGGGAGCCGAGGTGCATGTCTACGCCGCCGATGCCTCACCGACCATGCAGGCTCTGGCGGATGCGGGCACAGTCATTCTCCACAATGACAACTGGACGGCCGATATCCTGCCCGGCGCGGCGATCGCCATTTGCGACGCGGAGACCGACGACGAGGCGGAAGCCTTTTTCCAGGCGGCGCGAAATGCCGGTGTTCCGGTCAACGTGATCGACAAGCCGGCCTTCTGCGAATTCCAGTTCGGCTCCATCGTCAACCGCTCGCCCGCCGTCATCGCGATTTCGACCGACGGGGCAGCGCCGATCCTCGGCCAGGCGATCCGCCGCCGCATCGAGACGCTGGTTCCGCCGGCCCTTGCCGACTGGGCGAGAGTGGCGCGCGACATCCGCGATACCGTCACGGCGCGCCTCGCGGCGGGTCCGCAACGGCGCGCCTTCTGGGAAGGTTTCACCGATCGCGCCTTTGGCCCGGCGCCGTCGAAACATGCGGCAGAGGAACTTGCGCGCGAGGCGACATCGATCGCCGCCGGTCTCGGCGAGGCCCAGGGTCGGGTCACGCTGGTCGGCGCAGGCCCGGGCGATGCCGAATTGCTGACCCTCAAGGCGGTGCGTGCGCTGCAGGCGGCCGATGTGATCCTGTTCGACGATCTGGTCTCCGACGACGTGTTGGAACTGGCGCGACGGGAAGCGAAGCGCATGCTGGTCGGCAAGCGCGGCGGGCGCGAAAGCTGCCGTCAGGAAGACATCAACGACATGATGGTTTCGCTGGCGAAGGCAGGCAAGCATGTCGTGCGGCTGAAGGGCGGCGATCCGATGATCTTTGGCCGCGCCGGCGAGGAGATCGCCCGGCTCGAGGCCGAAGGCATTCCCGTCAGCGTCGTGCCAGGCATCACCTCGGCGCTGGCAATGGCGTCCTCGCTCGGCGTCTCTCTGACACATCGCGACTGCGCCCAGTCGGTGCGCTTCATCACCGGGCATAGCCGAAAGGGCGAATTGCCGAGCGACATCGACTGGAGAGCCATCGCCGACCGGAAAACCACGACGATCTTCTACATGGGCGGCCGCACTGCCGGCGCGATCTCGGCGACGCTCATCGATCACGGTCTTTCGCCCGAGATGCCGGTCGTCATCGCCAAGGCCGTCTCGCGACCCGGTCAGCGCCATTGGACCGGCATGCTCCGCGACCTTCCTGCCGCGATGGGTGGTATCGGACACGACGAACCGGTGCTGATCGGCGTCGGTTCTGTCTTTGCGGGCGCGAGGGGTTACTCGGCCATTGGTTCCGACATGGAGACCGTTGCCGCTTGAACCGCCGGCTGCGGCGGTCATGCAGCCCGGCTTTCCGCCGTTCCACAGCGCCGATCAGGCTGTTCTCGTCAGAGAAAGCCGGAACCGCCTGTGAATGTCGATTTCCTGATAAGTGGCTTTGGTGCCCCTGGCCGGGATCGAACCAGCACTCCTTGCGGAACTCGATTTTGAGTCGAGCGCGTCTACCAATTCCGCCACAGGGGCATGCGAAGCGTGTCGCTTCAGCGCCATCGTCGTCTAGCGTTCCGCCACGGGGGGCGTCAAGCGGCAAGGTCGCGCAGTTTTCCGGATGCGGCGCGGGCTGATCGATTGCGCTTCTCGCCGGCGCGACCTAAGGACGTGCGCGACATCGAACGGGACATTCGCCGCATGAGCATGATTCGCAGGCTTTACGACTGGACCATGGGCCTGGCGGCGACACGCCATGCCGAGCGCATGCTCGCCCTGGTCTCCTTCATGGAGAGTTCGTTCTTCCCGATCCCGCCGGATGTCCTGTTGATCCCGATGGTGCTGGCGGACAAGGCGAAGTGGCTCCGTTATGCGCTGGTCTGCACGGCCGCCTCGATCGTCGGCGCGCTGCTCGGTTACGCCATCGGCATGTTCCTCTACGAACAGGCCGCCGTGCCCTTGCTGGAATTCTACGGCTATCTCGACAAGTTCGACGAGTTCCGGGCGATCTTCAAGGACTGGGGCTGGTGGTTCGTGCTGATCGCCGGGCTGACGCCGTTTCCCTACAAGGTCATCACCATCGCGTCGGGCGCAGCCGGCCTCAGCCTGCCGATCTTCATTGTCGCCTCGATCGTGTCGCGCGGCCTACGCTTCCTGATCGTCTCGGGCCTGCTCTTCTGGTTCGGCGCGCCGATCCGCGATTTCATCGAGAAATATCTCGGCCTTCTTTTCACCCTTTTCGTGGTCTTGCTGCTCGGCGGTTTCGTGGCCGTGCGCTACGTGTTCTAGACAGGAAATCGCCATGACATCGACACATGAATCCGGTCGCTTCCACATGATGACGGCGCTGTTCCTGGCGGCGGCGATGGCGGCGGTGGTCGGCACGGCGCTGGGCTTCGAACACATTGGCGGCTTCATTCCCTGCAAGCTCTGCCTCGAGGAGCGCATTCCCTATTATACCGGCGTGCCGGTGGCGCTTCTGGCAGCCGTTGCATCGGGCCTGCGCCTGCCTGCATGGATCGCGCGGCTGCTGCTGGCGATCGTCGGCTTGCTGATGACGGTCGGGTTGGTGATGGCGGTCTATCACTCCGGCGTCGAATGGCACTGGTGGGCCGGACCCGCCGATTGCTCGACATCGGCGACGAGCGGCCTGGCGAGCAATGCCGGCGATCTGCTCGGTTCGCTGGACAGCGTCACGCCGCCGGCCTGCGACCAGGCGGCTGGCCGTTTCCTCGGACTGTCCTTTGCCGGGTGGAACGTTGTTTCCAGCCTGATCCTGGCGGCAATCGCCTACCGGGCGGCGCTGCGCAAGAGCTGATAAAAAAGGCCGGAGACCCGATCAGGGTTCCAGCTCGACATCCCAGTAAAGGTAATCCATCCAGCTCTCGTGAAGGTAGTTGGGCGGAAAACTTCGGCCATTGTTGTGCAGGTCGTGCACGGTGGGATGGAAGGGCTTTTGATGCGGCGTCATGCCCGATTCCCGGGGCATCTTGCCGCCCTTCCTCAGATTGCAGGGCGAACAGGCCGTGACAATGTTTTCCCATGTCGTCTGGCCGCCGAAGCGGCGCGGGATGAGATGGTCGAAAGTCAGGTCGTCGGGCGAGCCGCAATACTGGCACTGGAACCGGTCCCGCAGGAAGACATTGAAGCGGGTGAAGGCCGGATGGGCCGAGGGTTTGACGTAGCTTTTCAGGCAGACGACGCTCGGAACCTTCATCGCGAAGGAGGGCGACGAGACCGCGTGGTCATATTCGGCCACGATGTTCACACGGTCGAGAAAGACCGCCTTGATCGCGTCCTGCCAGGACCAGAGCGACAAGGGATAATAACTCAGCGGACGGTAATCCGCATTCAAGACGAGCGCCGGAAGGCTGTCCGGCGAGACCGCAATCGTCAAGGCTCACCTCTTCGTATCACGATGTTTCCGTGGCCATATAGTAAGCGCGTTGTGACATCCTTGTGAAGCATTGCCGCGTTATCTGCGTTTTAGCAAAAACGGCAAAATTTTCAATCGCTTGTTTGGTCAGGTGTCGACCGGCATGACGATACGCCCGCGCCGCGCGGCGTAGAATGACCAGAAAAGCCGCGCCGCCACGCCGCGCCAGGGCGCCCATGATTCGGCCATGGCCCGCAGCTGCTTTTCAGTCGGACGCGACGGAAGCTCGAAGGCGTCGGCCGCCGCCGCCTGCAGCGCGATGTCGCCGGCGGGGAAGATGTCGGGGTGGCCGGCGGCGAACAGCAGATAGACCTCCGCCGTCCACGGGCCTATTCCCTTGATCGCCGTCATCTCGGCGATCGCCGCCGCGCCGTCGATGCGGCACATGTGGTCGAGGTCGAGCCGGCCCTCGATGACGGCTTCGCTGACCGCGATCAGGGTACGCTGCTTCGGTCGCGACAGGCCGGCCTCGCGCCATGCGTCCTCGCCGCCGTCCAGGAAAGCGGCCGGATCGAGCGGATCGATCAGCCGGGTCAGGCGATCCCAGATCGCGGCGGCGCTCTGCTTGGAGACCTGTTGCGAAACGATGACCGAGGCCAGGCTGGCGAAACCGGGCTCCGAGCGGCGCAGCGGCACCTCGCCGGCCTCCGTGATAACGGCGGCAAGGCGCTTGTCGGTCGCGCGCAGAAAGGCTAGGTCGCGGGCGATCTCGTCGGCGGTGTCGATCGGCGCCAGCGATTGCGCTGGCGGTGCGTCGCCTCTACCTAGATCGCCAGCCATGACCCACGATGTCTCCAGTTCCGATCCGCGATCCGTCTTTCGTTTCGCGCCCAGCCCCAACGGGGCGCTGCATCTCGGCCACGCCTATTCCGCCATTCTCAATTTCGAGATGGCGCGCGAGGCGGGCGGGCGATTCCTGTTGCGCATGGAGGATATCGACACGGAACGCTGTTCACCAGCGTTGGAGGCGGCGATGCTCGCCGATCTCGCCTGGCTCGGCGTGTCCTGGGAGGACCCGGTGCGCCGCCAGTCGGAGCATTTCGCCGATTACCGCGCCGCATTGGAGGCGCTGGAGGACGAAGGGCTGGTCTATCGCGCCTATCTGAGCCGCTCCGACATCCGCCGGCTGGTCGAAGCCGGCGAGAGGGCCGGCACGGCGTGGCCGCGCGATCCGGACGGCGCGCCGCTCTATCCGGGCGGCCCGGGCGAGGAGGGCGAGGAGGACGCGCCCTATATCCTGCGGCTGGACATGGAGCGGGCGGTCGAACGCGCCGGCCCGGGTCTTTCCTGGACCGAGGGCGGCATGGGTCCGGGCGGCGAGACCGGGGAGATCGCGGCGGATCCGGCCGCATGGGGGGACGTGATCCTGGCGCGGCGCGATACGCCGACAAGCTACAATCTGTCGGTCGTGGTCGACGATGCGTTGCAGGGCGTGACGCATATCGTGCGCGGGCGCGACCTGTTCCACGCCACATCGGTGCATGTTTTGCTGCAGGAACTGCTCGGCCTGCCGCGCCCGGACTATTTCCATCACGACCTCGTCCTGGCCGAAGACGGGCGGAAACTGTCGAAGAGCAATCGCGACACCAGCCTGCAATCGCTGCGCGCCGCGGGCGCGACGCCGGGCGATATTCGCAGGATGACCGGATTGCCCCGGGCGGAGCCTCTCGATCAGTAGTGCAGCCGGTTGGCGAAGGATTTCAGCAAGGACAGCAGGCCGAGGCACAGGAACGCGCCGATGACGCAGGCAAACATGCGTAGCGCATCGTTGTAGATCGGCAGTTTCAGGTTTTCGAGGCTGAAAAGACCGAGGAAACCTCCGGCGATCAGGATGATCATGTTCGGGATGGTGCCGAAACCGTCGGAGCCGATCACATTGTCGGTCGCTGCGGCGAGGAAATAGGCCCCGGCCACGAGACCGAGGGCAAAAACGATCAGCGAAAAATTGTCGAATTCGGCAAGCACGTTCGACCTCCGCTGCCAATCCAGCGATGGCCGTACTCTACGGAGAGCCCGTTAAGCGGAGATTGGCGCGAAGGCTCGAATTTGACGCGAATTGTCAGGCCTTGCCGTGCGAGGCCGCCGACATGGCGACAAGCGCCTTGGCTTCGCGAAAGCGGATGGTCGCGGCGTTGACCTCGGCGCCGAGAATGAAGATCGCGGCGATGATGTAGAGAAAGACGAGGGCGATCATCAGCGAGGCAAGGCCCGCATAGGTCGTCACGTAATTGGCGAAGGTCTCCAGATAGGAGGCGAACAGGATCGCGCCGAGCACCCATGCCGCCAGAGTGAGCACGATTCCCGGCACCAGCGAGGCGAAGCTGCGCCTGCCATTGGGCAGCCATTTGTGGGCGACGAAGAGGCCGGCGACGAGGACAAAGAGCGCGATCGTGAAGCGCCAGAAGCCGATGGAGACGGAGATCGCTTCGATGCCGGGCATCCATTGCTGCGCCAGCTTGAAGGCAAGCGGCGCAAGGACGAGCAGGAAGGAGATCGCCATGATGCCGAAGGTGGCGATGACGATGAAGCCGAGGCTTTGCAGCCGGATGGTGAAGATCGAGCGGGTTTCCTCGACGCGGTAGGCGCGATTGAGTGCGACGCGAAGCGCCTCGATGCCGTTGGAGGCAAAGAAGGCGGCCGCGAGGACGGAGACGGTCAACAGGCCGCCGCGCTGGACCGTGAGGACGTTCTGCACCTCGCGGGCGATCGGCGCGGCGATACGTTCCGGCCATGTGTCGAAGACAAGATGCACGGCCGTGTCGGCGAAGCGCTCGGCTCCGAGAAAGCCGGCCAGCGTGGTCGCGAAGATGAGGAAGGGAAAGATCGCCAGCAGCGCCGACAAGGCGACATGGCTTGCCAGCGCCCAACCGTCGGTCGAGTTGAAATGGCCGAGCGCATCGCGGCCGATGTGCCAAAGCGCGGCCCGGATCATTTTCCTGCGGGAACGAATGTGGAAAAGTCCTCCGTCATATATAGCTCCGAATCACCATGACCCGGAAACCGACAATCCTCATCACCGGCTGTTCGACCGGAATAGGCGAATTCTGCGCCCGTCGTCTCCGCGAGGACGGATATCGCGTGTTCGCGACAGCGCGCAAGCCGGAAGACCTGAAACGGTTGTCCGATCACGGTTTCGATGCGCTTTATCTGGACTATCGCGACCCGAAATCCATAGGCGGGGCGTTCGACAGCGTGATGGACGCCACCGGCGGCGAGCTCGACGCGCTTTTCAACAATGGCGCGCATGCGCAGCCGGGCGCGGTCGAGGATCTTCCCGTTGCGGCGTTGCGCGAGCAGTTCGAGGCCAATGTCTTCGGCTGGCATGAGCTGACATGCATGGCGGTCCCGGTCATGCGCCGGCAGGGTCATGGCCGTATCGTGCATTGCTCGTCGATCCTCGGCCTGATGCCTGCGCCATTGCGCGGCGCCTATGTCGCCTCGAAATATGCGCTGGAGGGGTTGATGCTGACGCAGCGCATGGAGCTGGAGGGAAGCGGAATACACGTCTCCCTCATCGAGCCGGGGCCGGTGCCTTCGAAACTGGCGGCAAATGGTCTCGCCTTTGCGCGCAAATATATCGACATCGAAGGAAGCCCCCACGCGAAAGCCTATGAAAAGCGGATCGCGGAACTGGAGGCCGGGGGAACGTCCGACGATGGCGGGCGGGCCGCCGGCTGGGTCTATCGTGACTTGAAGCACGCGCTGACGGCGGCTAAGCCGAAGCCGCATTACGTGGTGACGCCGCAGGCGCGGATCGGCGTGTTCGGGAAATGGCTGCTTCCGGCGGCGCTTTTCTATCGACTCGTGGCGCGGAGCACCTAGATTCAGGACATTGCCGGGTCAATTCGCCGGCGGAACAGGAATATCATGTCCACTGGAATGTCTTATCTCGCTCTCATCATCATGCTGGCCGTCGTCGCGGTGCTGTTCGTCGGCCTGCGCAACCTGCTGCGCCAGGGCGACGCCAATTTCTCCAACAAGATGATGCAGCTGCGCGTCTTCCTGCAGGCGATCGCGGTCGTGGTCATCGTCATCGGCATCTATATCGCCCGCTCCAACGGCGCGGGCTGAGGCGGCGAAATTGGTTGTCCTGAACAAGATCTACACGAAGACCGGCGATGACGGCTCCACGGCGCTCAGCACCGGCGAGCGCCGGCCGAAACACGATCTGCGGGTCGCCGCCTACGGGACCGTCGACGAGGCCAATGCCTGTATCGGCATGGCGCGCATCCATACAGGCGGGATGGACGGGCCGGTCGATGCGATGCTGGCGCGCATCCAGAACGACCTCTTCGATCTCGGCGCCGATCTGGCGACGCCGGAAACCGACGAGCCGCCGCAATTCGAGCCACTGCGTATCATCGAAACGCAGGTGAAGCGCATCGAAGCGGATATCGACGCGCTGAACGCCAATCTCAAGCCGTTGCGCTCCTTCATCCTGCCGGGCGGTTCGGCGGCGGCCGCGGCGCTGCATCTGGCGCGCACGGTGTCGCGGCGGGCAGAACGGGCGATGACCGAACTGGCGCAGACGCCGGGCGAGACCGTCAATGCGCAGGCCTTGCGCTATATCAACCGGGTGTCCGATTTCCTTTTCGTCGCTTCATGCGCCGTCAACGAGAACGGTGCGCGCGACGTACTCTGGACGCCCGGCGAAAACCGCTAGCGCAAGAGGCGAAACGGCACCGGCGTCCGGCCTGTCAGGCGGCGGCTTTCCGCTTTTGCAGAAGGTCCGCGAGTTTGCGCAGCTGTATCGAAAGCTTTTCGCGCCGAATTGCGGACATGTCGAGTTCCATGGCGAAGCCGAAGGGCGCGACGCGCACGATCCGGCCCTCGATCCGCCCGATATGGTCGACATAGGCGATGACACGCTCGCCCCGGCGTCCGTCGGCATCGGTCTTCAGAAAGACATTTCTCGGCGAAACGTCGATCACGAGGCAATCGAATTCGCAACGGTCGGAGAGCATCAGCCGGCCGTTCAAGGGGATCTCGAAGCGCCTGTTCTGGCGGCGCTCGACCACATCGTCCTGCCGGTTCGGCGTGTCCACCATGTTCAACCCCTCCTCTTCGCCAGTCGCGGTCGAACTATAGACGGTTTTGTTTAATTGGCCGTTATTGCGCGCCCGGTCATCGTCGCGAACGGATTGCTCATGGAGTCTTGACCGAGCGGCTGCCGTGCATGGCCGCGCGCGCCGCCTGGCTGAACGGCGCGCGCGATGAGGCGTGGACTCAAGGCGTTACGAGACGCCTTTGCCCGGCCGGCTACTTCATGTTCGAGCGGTATTCGCCCTGACGTTCGAGCATCCAGCCGGGATATTCCGCCGGAAGCTTCGTCACCGCGTCCAGTGCGGCGAGATCATCTGTCGAAAGCGAAACCTCGGCGGCGCCGACATTGTCCTGCAACTGGTCGACACGTTTCGCGCCGAGGATGACGCTGCTCACCACGTTTTGATGCAGCAGCCACGCCAGCGCCACCTGCGGCACGGTGCAACCTTTCGCGGCGGCGATGTCCCGCATGACCTCGATGGCGTCATAGGCGCGGTCCTTGTCGATCGGCGGGAAGTCGAAGCTGACGCGCCGGCCTTCCGCATTCGTGCCCTCGCGGTCGTATTTACCGGACAGGAAACCGCCGGCGAGCGGGCTCCACACCATCAGGCCGATCCCTTCGGATTCCAGCATCGGCGTCACCTCGCGCTCGAGGTCTCGGCCGGCCAGCGTGTAATAGGCCTGCAGGGAGACGATCGGGGCCAGCTGGCGGGCCTCGGCGATCCCGACCGCCTTGACGATCTGCCAGGCCGCCCAGTTCGACAGGCCGATGTAACGGACATGGCCGTGGCGGACCAGCATGTCGAGCGCCTCCAGCGTTTCGACGATCGGGGTTGCCGGGTCGAAGCCGTGGATCTGGTAGAGATCGATATGGTCGAGCTGGAGCCGTTCGAGGCTCGCTTTCGCCTGGTCGAGAATGTGTCCGCGCGAGGCGCCGCGCGCATTCGGCCCTTCGCCCATGGGACCGAGCACCTTGGTGGCGATCACCACGTCCTCGCGGGCGACGCCGAGATTCTTCAGTGACTGGCCGAGGATCTCCTCGCTCTTGCCGGCGGCGTAGATATTGGCGGTGTCGATGAAGTTGATGCCCGCATCGAGCGCGGCGCGAACGAGGCTGTCGGCTTCCTCCTGCCGGAGCTGGCCGATCTGGCCCCACATGTCGTCCGATCCGCCGAAGGTCATGGTGCCGAGGCAGAGTTCGGAAACGAAGAGGCCGCTGTGGCCGAGACGACGATAACGCATGGATATGTCCCTTTTCGTGAACGCCGGGCCGGGACGGCCGCGGCGTGGCTTTCATGTGGGGCCGGAGCGGCCGGCCGCACCACGCCGATCCTCGCGAATTTCTGCCCGATTCTCTCAATCGTCACCGGCGGCGCTTTCCAGGCGGCCGCAATCGGTTAATCTGGAGCCATGGAAAAGACCCGCCTCGAGACCCTGAAGATCCGGACATTGGCGCTCTGGAAGCGCCATGGGCGCGAAACCCCGGTGCCGGGGCTGTTTACGGCGTCCGCAGATGCCCCGACCGGCCCGATTCACGGCGTTTACCGGCCATCCGTATGCGTCGTGCTGCAGGGAACGAAGATCAGCCAGCTCGGCGGGCAGGCCTATCGCTACGAGGAAGGCAATTGCCTGATCACCTCGCTCGAAGTGCCGATCCGCGCGCATATTCTCGACGCCTCTCCGCAGTCGCCCTATGTCGCCTTCGTTCTCGATATCGACCCGGCGGTGGTTTCCGAATTGCTGCTGGAGCTGGCGCGGGGCGAGCCGGCGGCTGCGCCGGTTTCGGCCGCGATGAGCGTGCACCCCCTGGCGGACGGGCTGATCGACCCGCTGGAGAGGCTGTTGGCGCTGGCCGACCGTCCGCGCGACATTCCGGTGTTGGCGCCGATGCTCCGCCGCGAAATCTACTGGCACCTGCTGAACGGACCGCAGGGAGCGATGATGCGCCAGATCGGCCTTGCCGACAGCCGCACGGCCCGCATCAGCCGGTCGATCGCCTGGGTGCGGGACAATTATACCGAAACGATCAGCGTGACGCATCTGGCGGGGTTGGCCGGGATGAGCCCGGCTACCTTCCACCGCCATTTCAAGGCGGCGACCGACATGACCCCGGTGCAGTACCAGAAGTCGCTGCGCCTGCAGGAGGCGCGGCGGCTGCTTCTCGCGGAAGGGACCGACGTGGCGCAGGTCGGCTTCGCCATCGGTTACGAGAGCCCGTCGCAGTTCAGCCGCGAATATCGCCGCATGTTCGGCGCGCCGCCCGGCCGCGACGGCGCGGCGATCCGGCGGACGGTCTTGCCGGAGAGCCACGCCTGAGCGTGTCATGGTCGATTTGCCACGGCGGCAATTTGGTCTAGTGTCGGGCGCCAACGCCGGGACCGGGTCGCCTTCATGTTCATTCCGCTTCACGACGCGAACACGCTCAAGCACATCAGGCTGCAATATGTGACGCTGTCGCTGATCGCGCTCAACGTCCTCGTCTATCTCGTCGTCAATGTCGGCCTGGCGGGCGGCGTCTACCAGGCGGCGGTGGTCTCCTTCGGCTATATCCCCGCCGTGGTGAACGACGTGGCGGAGTTGCCTCCGAACATCGTCTACATTCCGGAAGAACTGTCGCTGGTCTCCTATTCCTTCCTGCATGGCGGGTTCATGCATCTGGCTTCCAACATGCTGTTCCTGTGGGTGTTCGGCGACAATGTCGAGGATGCGTTGGGGCATTTCCGCTACCTGGTCTTCTATCTCCTCTGCGCGGTGGCGGGCGCGCTGGCGCATGGTTTCCTGGTGCCGGATTCGACCGCGCCGCTGATCGGCGCGTCCGGGGCGATTTCCGGGGTGATCGGCGCCTATCTGGTGCTGCATCCCAAGGTGCGGATCTGGGTGCTCGCTTTCGGCCGCATTCCGCTCAGGCTGCCCGCGGCCATCCCGCTCGGCGTCTGGATCGCCTACCAGATCGGCGCGGTGGCGCTGGTGTCCGACGAGGACATTTCCTGGGCGGCGCATGTGGGCGGGTTCGTGGCCGGCGCCATCCTGGTGTTCTTCCTGCGACGGCGGGGCGTGCCGCTCTTCGACCGGACGATCGTGACGCCGAAATCCGTCGAAGCCGAGGCGCCCCGGGCGCAAGCGCAAAGCGCCGGCGGGACCGAGCCGCCGAGCTGGGGGCGCGGCTGACCGGCTCCGGAAAATTGTTTGACGTTTACGTCAACGTCAATTATTGAGGCGAATAAAATCGTTTTACGGTGACGGCGAGGGGGTTGCCCGATCAGGCGGAAACCGGCATTCCCCTGCCGACGGAAAATGTCGAGTTTGCGCAAGCGGCGCATCGTTCACCTGTTAATGGTGACGGAAATCAGCACGGGAGTTGAACGAGAATGAAAGTCTTGGTGCCGGTCAAACGGGTGATCGACTACAATGTGAAGGTTCGCGTGAAGGCGGACGGGTCTGGTGTCGAACTCGCCAATGTGAAGATGAGCATGAACCCGTTCGACGAGATCGCGGTTGAAGAGGCGATCCGGCTGAAGGAAGCCGGCACGGTGACCGAGATCGTCGCGGTGTCGGTCGGTCCGCAGCAGGCGCAGGAGACGATCCGCACCGCGCTCGCCATGGGCGCCGATCGCGGCATTCTGGTGAAGACGGAAGACACGACCGAGCCGCTGGCGGTGGCGAAGATCCTCAAGGGGATCGTCGAGGAAGAACAGCCGGGCCTCGTGATCCTCGGCAAGCAGGCGATCGACGACGACGCCAACCAGACCGGCCAGATGCTGGCTGCGCTGACCGGATGGAGCCAGGGCACTTTCGCCTCCAAGGTGGCGATCGAGGGCGACACGGCGAAGGTGACGCGCGAGATCGACGGCGGTCTACAGACGATCGAGATCAAGATGCCGGCGATCGTGACGACCGACCTTCGCCTCAACCAGCCGCGTTATGCCTCGCTGCCCAACATCATGAAGGCGAAGAAGAAGCCGCTCGACGAGAAGGCGCCGTCCGATTACGGCGTCGACACCGCGCCGCGCCTGAAGGTCATCAGGACCGAGGAGCCGGAGGGCCGCAAGGCAGGCGTCAAGGTCGCCGATGTCGCGGAACTGGTATCGAAGCTGAAGAACGAAGCGGGTGTCCTTTAAGGGCGCGGACAGGAGAAAAGACCAATGACAATCCTTCTGATTGCCGAACACGACAATGAAACCCTGTCCGACCAGACCAACAAGGCGCTGACGGCTGCCAAGGAAATCGGCGGCGACGTGCATGTTCTCGTCGCGGGCAAGGACGCGAAGGCGGCGGCGGACGCGGCGGCGAAACTCGACGGCGTCGCCAAGGTGCTGCTCGCCGACGACGCCTCGCTCGACCAGCAACTGGCCGAGCCGATGGCGGCGCTGATCGTGTCGCTGGCCGACGGCTACGACACGCTGATCGCGCCGGCGACGACCAATGGCAAGAACACCATGCCGCGCGTCGCGGCCCTGCTCGACGTGATGCAGGTCTCCGACATCATCGAGGTGGAAAGCGCCGACACGTTCAAGCGTCCGACCTATGCCGGCAACGCGATCCAGACCGTGCAGGCGACCGACGCCAAGAAAGTGATCACCGTGCGCACGGCCTCCTTCAACGCGGCGGGCGAGGGCGGCAGTGCGTCTGTCGAGACCGTCTCCGCGGCGGCCGATCCGGGTCTCTCCTCCTTCGTCTCCACCGAATTGTCGGGTGGCGACCGTCCGGAACTGACAAGCGCCAAGATCATCATCTCCGGCGGCCGAGCGCTCGGTTCGAGCGAGAAGTTCGAGGAAGTGATCCTGCCCGTGGCCGACAAGCTCGGCGCGGCGGTCGGCGCATCCCGCGCCGCCGTCGATGCGGGCTACGCCCCTAACGACTGGCAGGTCGGCCAGACCGGCAAGGTGGTCGCCCCCGACCTCTACATTGCCTGCGGCATCTCGGGCGCGATCCAGCACCTGGCCGGCATGAAGGATTCCAAGGTCATCGTCGCCATCAACAAGGACGAGGAAGCGCCGATCTTCCAGGTCGCCGATTACGGCCTCGTCGCAGACCTCTTCGAAGTCCTGCCGGAGCTTGAAAAGGCGCTGTAGGCGCCGAGCACGGAACGATTTGAGGCAAAAGCCCGCCATGTTCGCATGGCGGGCTTTTCCGTGTTTAGGTGCTTGTTGCCAACCGGGCCTGAAAGTCTCCGGTTTGCGTATTTGGCCAAGGCAGCGACGTCGAATCAGCGTCGACCCGGACGAGGTGGGGCTTGAAATCTGTCTTACGCGCCATCGTGAAGCCGCTTGAATGGCTCGGGATCGGGATGCTCGTCTATTTCGCGGCTGGGCTGGGCTCCCTGTCACTGCTGTGGGCCACGGTTTTGTGCCAGTGGCCAGAAAAAGGCGACATGATTTGCAGCAACCGGGTTTTTACCGCAATTGCCGATTTCGGAATGATCGCGTCGTTCTTTTTCGTGTTCTCGGGAGCACCGATACTTTTGCCTGCGCTGGGCGTCTTTCACCTGTTGAGGAAAGCGTTTCGATAGGGCCGAGACCGCGCACGGTCCGGATTGTCAGCCGGAGACCTGCGCGACGACCGTGCCTTCGCTCTCGCCCTTCTTCAGAAGGGTGTTGATGCGGTCGCGTTCGCGTTTGAAGGCCTCGAGATCGCCGCCCGCCAGCACCTTGCCTTTCGGCAGGCGTACGCGCATCGGATCGACGCGGGTGCCGTTCACGCGCATTTCATAGTGCAAATGCGGGCCGGTGGAGAGACCGGTGGTGCCGACATAGCCGATCACCTGGCCCTGCCGGACCCGGGCACCCGGCACGATGCCCTTGGCGAATTTCGTCTGGTGCGAATAGGACGTCTCGTAGCCGTTGGCGTGGCGGAGGATCGTCTGCTTGCCGTAGCCGCTGGCCCAGCCGGCCTTGACGACGACGCCGTTGCCCGGCGCGATGATCGGCGTGCCGCGCGGCGCGGCCCAGTCGACGCCCCAGTGCATGCGCGAATAGCCGAGGATCGGGTGGCGGCGCATGCCGAAGGGAGAGCGGAACTGGCCGGTGGGCACCGGCTTGCGCAACAGGAACTGACGCGCGCTACGACCGTCGGCGTCGTAATAATCGACGGAGCCGTCGGTGGCGCGGAAACGGTAGTAGGTGTTGTCGTTGCCGCCGAAATTCGCCTCGACGAAGAGCAGTTCGTAGTCGTCGTCGGAGCTGGACCCGTCTTCGGGCACGGAGAAGAACAGTTCGAGCTTGTCGGTCGGCTTGATCGTCGACTGGAAATCGACGTCGGAGGCGACCATGCGAATGACCTGCGAGGCCATGTCCTCGGGCAGGTCGTAGGACAGGACCGAGCGATAGATGGCGTTATAGGCCGAGGGCAGGTCGCGGCTGGCCAGCAGCGGGACGGGAACCTGCTCGCCGTCGCCGCGCTCGTCCATGATGCCCGGATCCACCGGTTCCGGGGCCGGCACATATTGGCGGCGGTCGTTGAGCGCGATGGTCAGTTCATGGCTGGAGCCGTCATAGACGGAGGCGCGAACGATTTCCGGGCCTTCATTTGTTTCCTGCAGGCCGAGGCGGATGGCGTGGCCGGATTTCAGCGTCTTCGTCTTGAGAAGCGTCTCGATCGCTTCGGCCATGGAGGAGGAGAGATTGTAGCCGGTCGAATCGAGAACCTTGCCGATATCCTCGTTGGAACTGACTTCGAGCAGATCCTCCTGGAAAACCGGCGCTTCGCTCGATTCCTGTTCCTGGCGCGAGGCGACCGACATGTTCTGCGGAATGATCCGCGCCGAAGCGGCAAGGCCGATGCCGGCCGCGAGGCTCGGATCGTCGATGCCGAAGCGCAGCGGGTCGACATAGTGCAGAGAGGCGACCTGGACGGAGCCGTCGGTCAGCACGGCCGCCGTGGTGCGGACGATTTCTTCCGCCTCGTCGTCGCTCAGCGTCAGGGCGCCCGGCGGGATATCGGTGTCGAAATTGAACTCGGCGATCTTCACGCTGAGTTCCGTCTCGACGGAGGCGCCGTAGATGATGCTCTCGGACGTGGACGAGGCGGAAGTGTCCTCCGCCTTCGGTTCCGACCCGTCGGAGAAGATGTTGAGCGGGTTGAAGGGGGGATAGGACTGTTCTGTCTGGTGATTGGCCGCCAGCGCGATCTTCACATATTCGAAGGGCTTGGTCCGGATGACGTCGCTGTCGCCGACGCGGGTGATCGTCGACAGGCTCATGCGGCGGCGGTCGCTCGGCTCGGTGCGAATGGCGCGGGCCTTGACGACGCGGGCGCCTTTGACCGCCAGGCCCTGATCGCCGAACGTGCCGAGCTCTTCCGATGTCGCGACCTCGGCCGGCGTCGCCAGCAGTTCGCGCCCGTCGAGCGCGGCGAACAGGGCAGCCCCCATCAGCAGGGTCGAGGTGAAGCCGGTGAGGGTCGTGCCGCTCAGCCAGCGCAGCGAAACTTCGCGGCGGTCGGGCGCGCGCCTGCGCCCGGCCCCGATCAGGGGCGGCTCATTTCCGATCTCGATGTCCCGGGGCGATCCACCGGCGTGGTGCGTGCTGGGCATTCTTCTCGTTCGCGGGCGTTTCCCTAGTGTGTTGTGCATGCCTTTTGGACGGCATTGTGTCAACGCGCGGGGCCGCGGAAAGTGGATGGGTGAAAATCGCCCGAACACTTCTTATATATAGGGCTCATCCGCGACGCCGCGGCGGCCGATAAAATGCGCCCCGCAAGTCGAGGGATACAAAGACGGATTTCGCGCGAATTTTTTTGGCCCCCAGGCGCGAAAACGGGGGCTTTGGAAACCGTCTGCCGGGGTCACTTTCCCGGCTTTCCGGGACTTTCTTCGAGGGCTGTCAAAAAAATGAAAAAAATGAAAAAAGTCGATTGACAGTTCGAGGGCCCGCAGCCTATATACC
>NZXU01000088.1 GCA_002698425.1 Ahrensia sp.
CCAGGCGCCCGAATCGGCGTAGTCGTAGAACATGCGCGGGACACGCCTGCGCGCGATCCGCTGCAGGTCGGAGATACTGGTGATCTTGTCGAGAGTCATGTCTTTGCGTTCCTCTGCCCGGTGACCTGACATACGCGATGCGTCCAAATGTCCGCGAAAATTCTGGATGCGGACAATTGCATTCGTTTTGCCTCATGTTAAAGTGGTCTGTCCATTTATTTCTGGGAGGACCAACAGGATGACATCGACACTACGCAACTTGCTGCCCGCGGCAGTCGCCATCGGCGTGCTCGCTACGACGGCACCAAGCTTGGCGCAGTCGGCCGCGGACGTCGCCGTCGAAGCGGCAAAGAAATATGCCGGCACGGAGCTCACGCTCCTCTACGAAGCAGGTTTGCAGCCGCTCGACCCGATCAATTTGACCGGACCCATGTGGGAGGAGCTGACGGGTATCAAGATCAAGGTGGTCGAGGCGCCGGTCGATCAGCTGTTCACCAAGATGATCCAGGAGACGAAGGCCGGCACCGGCGCCTATGACATCCTGAATGTGATCCCGAACCAGATGCCCGATCTTGCGCTGGCCGGTGCGCTCGAGCCGCTCGACGGTTATATCGAGAAATACGGTTATGCCGACGAGATCCAGGGGATCGGCAAGGTCTATCGCGAAAACCAGATGACCGTCGAAGGCACGACTTATGGGTTGGCTGACGACGGCGACGTGCTGTTGCTCTATTACCGTAAGGATATTTTCGAGGATCCCGACCTGCAGGCCGCCTTCAAGGAGAAATTCGGCTACGATCTCGCGCCGCCGAAAACCTGGAAGGAGTTCAATGAAATTTCCGGCTTCATCACGGAAAAGCTCGGGCCGGAAGTTCATGGCTCCGGCATGCATTTCCAGCCTGGCAACTTCCAGTACATGTTCCAGGAGCGTTTCCGCGTCGAGGGCGGCAAGTTCTTCGATCCCGAGACGATGCGTGCCACGGTAAATGGCCCGGTCGGCCTGAAGGTGCTCAACGACATCAAGGCCGACATCGAGACGATGCCGAAAGGCGTGGAGCAGTGGGGATTCATCGAGATGCTCAATGCCTTCATGGACGGCCAGATCGCCATGACGGAATCCTGGCCGCCTGTCGGTCGCTGGACCGCCGGTTACGGGCGCGACACCGAGGCGCTTAACTGGCTTCCGGAAACAAAGGTTGGCGGCAAGGTCGGTTACGCGTTGCCGCCGGGCGGCACGCCGGAACTGGCGATCGGCTTCTCGCTTGCTGTTTCGTCGACCAGCAAGAACAAGGAAGCGGCCTATCTGTTCGCCCAATGGATGAATTCCGAGGAAATCAGCCTGCAGCGCGTGCAGCTTCCCTATGCCATGCGCGATCCGTTCCGCGAGTCGCATTATGCCGATCCGGAATACCGGTCGCGCTGGGACGGCGCCGGAGAATATCTCGATGCGCTGAAGGCCGGTTCGGAAACCGGACTGTTGGATCTTTCCCTTATCCAGACTGACCGGTACGAGGAGGCATTGCGGCAGGCGATCGGCCGGCTGATGGCAAACGAAGACCCTCAGACCATTCTCGACGATCTCGCCAAGCAATGGGACGGCCTCACCGACCGCATCGGCGTCGAGAAACAGAAGCGGGTCTATGCCGACTGGGCATCGAAACCGAACGCCTATCCGAACTGAGTGCCTCCTGAGCACGGCGGCTGCCCCGATAAAGGGGCGGTCGCAATTATTGGCCGGATTCCATGACCCGCATTTTCCAGTTCAGGTACCTCATTCTGGCGCCGGCAATATTCTTCATATTGCTGATCGGCCTGTATCCGTTTCTGAAGCTGCTCATTACCAGCTTCCAGAACATCACGATGTTCGCCGACGATTACGGGTTTGCCGGGTTCGTGCACTACGCCCGTCTGATGGATGACGGGCGGTTCTGGGCATCGGTGCTGCGCACCGTCGTCTTCACTGCGATCGCGCTGCCGATCGAGCTGGGGCTGGGATTGGCGATGGCCTATCTCTTCCTGGAACGGATTCCGCTGAAACAGGTTTTCGTGGCGTTGATCCTGCTTCCGACCGTGATCTCGCCGATTGTCGCCGGTTCGACATGGCGGCTGATGTTCGACAACCGGTTCGGACCGATCAACCAGATTATCGGCTGGTTCGCCGGGCACGAGGTCAAGCTTCTGTGGACGGTCGACACCAGCCTGGCATGGCCGGCGATCCTGATCGCCGATGTCTGGCAATGGACACCCTTCATGTTCCTGTTCCTCCTGACCGCGCTTTCGGCCGTCGACCAGGAACAGATCGAGGCTGCCAGCCTTGACGGCGCTTCGCGCTGGCGCACGTTCCGCTACATCGTTCTGCCGGCGATCACGCCCGTCATGGCGATCGCGATGCTCATTCGCGGCCTCGATCTGTTTCGCATCTTCGACATTGTCTGGACGATGACGCAGGGCGGCCCGGGCACGCTCACCGAGACGATCTCGGTCTACGCCTACCAGATGGCGTTCCGCGAATTCGATGTGTCCTATTCGGCAGCCTTCGCACTGGCGATCATCGTCGTGCTGACCGGTGTGGTGCTGACTTTCCTGCGTATGGTGGAGGTGGAGCGATGAGTGTCGTAGGCCGGAAAAACCGGACCGGGCTGCGCTTTGCATTGGCGCTGGCCTGCACGCTGCTCTTCCTTTTCCCGATCTACTGGATCGCGGCGATCTCGGTGAAGACGCCGGAAGAGATCTTCGCTTATCCGCCGGTCTGGTTGCCGGGTTCCTTCAACTTCAACAACTACCTGGTGCTGTTTCGCGACGGCGACGCGTGGTCTGTTTTTCACAGCCTCGTCACCGCGGGCACGAGCACCGTTATCGCCATGGTGCTCGGCACCTTCGCGGCCTACTCGCTCGCGCGCTACAAGACCGGCGGCAAACACCTGTCGCTGTGGATCATCTCGCAGCGCATGGTGCCGCAGATCAGCATCGCCTTTCCGGTGTTCCTGCTGTTCGTGTCGCTGAAGCTGATCGACACCTATGCCGGCCTGATCATCCTCTACACGGCATTCAACCTGCCCTACGTGATCTGGATGATGCGCGGTTACATCCAGGACGTGCCGATCGAACTGGAACAAAGCGCTATGATCGACGGCTTGTCGCCGTTCCAGGTCATCCTCAAGGTCGTCTTTCCGATGGTTCGCGCGGGCCTGTTCGCGACGGCCGTCTTCACATTCATCTTCGCGTGGAACGACTTCCTGTTCGCGCTGATCCTGACCCGTTCGGAAGTCGTGACCTATCCGGTCCAGGTGACCGGCTATTTCGGTTCACAATCGACCTTCTGGGGCAAGATCGGCGCGATGAGCATGCTTGGCATGCTGCCCATGTTCTTCGTCGTCGCCACCATGCAGAAATTCATCGTCCGTGGAATGTCCATGGGAGCCGTAAAGGGGTAGGCGTGAGTGATCTCGTACTGAAAAACGTGCACAAGCACTATGGCCAGTTCCATGCCGTGAAAGGCATCGACCTGACGGTCAAGGCGGGGGATTTCGCCGTGCTGGTCGGCCCGTCGGGATGCGGCAAGAGCACGCTGCTACGCTCGATCGCCGGGCTGGAGGAAATCAGTGATGGCGACATCCTGCTTGGCGACAAATCGCTGAAAGACCTGCCGCCGCGCGATCGCAACCTGGCGATGGTGTTCCAGTCCTACGCGCTCTACCCGTATCTGACGGTGTTCGAGAACATTGCCTTCGGTCTGCGTGCGCGCAAGGTGCCGAATGCCGAGGTCGAGGCGAAGGTGAGGGACGCGGCGGAGCTTCTCGGCCTGACCGAGTATCTCGACCGCAAGCCACGCGCTCTCTCGGGCGGCCAGCGACAGCGCGTCGCCATTGGCCGGGCCATCGTGCGGGATGCTGAACTGTTCCTGTTCGACGAGCCGCTGTCCAACTTGGACGCCAAGCTGCGCGACGAGATGCGCGAGGAGTTGAAGAAACTGCACCAGCGGCTCGGCAAGACCTTCATCTATGTCACGCACGACCAGATCGAGGCGATGACGCTCGCCGACCAGATCGTGTTGCTGAAGGATGGCTCCATCGAACAGCAGGGCGCGCCGCTCGATCTGTTCGAAAGGCCGAACAACCTCTTTGTTGCCGGTTTCCTCGGTTCGCCATCGATGAACCTGATCGAGGTGTCTCCGCTGGGAAGGGACAACCTCGTGCAGCTTGCCGATAGCCAGACATTGGCCGTCGACCCGGCGATGCATGCGCGCCTTGTCGAAACCAAAGACCCGATCCTGTGGGGCGTGCGTCCGGAGCATTTCGCCCATGTCGAAAACGCGACCAATGCCGTCATGGTCGAAATCGGCGTGCTACAGCCGACCGGCAGCCGCAGCTACGCCAGTTTCCGTATCGCTGACACGCATGTGGTCGCCGAGCTGCCGGCGCACACGGTCAGCAAAGAGGGCCAGCGGATCGCGCTTTCACCCAACATGGAGAAAACGCATTTCTTCAATGCGGGAACCGGCGAGAGAATTGGATAGGTGAGCCAATGGTTAGCGCTTCGAACGGGAACCTGATTGCCGTATTTGGCACGGACGAACCGACTGCCGCCGAACATGAGATCGCGGCGGGAAAGCTCGCCGTGCGCATCTCGGACGGACAGATCAAGTCCGTGACCTGGGACGGCGCGGAGATCGCCCGTGGCATCACCTATTTCCTGCGCGATGCGGACTGGGCGACGCCATTGCCGACGACGAGCGTCTCCATCGCCGGCAACCGCCGAGGCGCGCGGATCGAAGGCGAGATTGATACCGGACCGATACGCTTCACGCATGCGACGACCCTTGAGGCCGATCCGCAAGGCGTGCTGCGGATCGTCACGGAAGGTAGGGCGCTTTCCGCTTTCAAGTCCAACCGCGTCGGTCTGACCATCCTGCATCCGGTGCCGGATTGCGCTGGTGTCGACGTCACCGTGACGCATTCTGACGGGGCGAAGGAAGAGACGCGCTTTCCGCAGCTGATTTCGCCGTCACAGCCGGTCTTCGATATAAGGGCGATGGCCTATCGGCTGACCGACAGCGAAAATGTCGAGATCGCCTTTTCCTCCATCCGCCCGGACGGCACGCAACAAGCCTTCGAGATGGAGGATCAGCGCAACTGGGGTGACGCCTCCTACAAGACCTATGTCGGATCGTTGCGCGACCCTTGGCCGTTCGACGTTTTGGAAGGTGATGTCTTCGCGCAGGAAATCACCATAACGGTCAAGCCATGCGGCGCGGAGGCGGGATATGCCGCTCCAAGCGAAACCGTGCAATCCGTCGACCACTTCCGAGTGCCGGAGATCGGCATTGCCGTGCCGCTCGACGGTGCCACTGAAGCGCTCGCAAATATTAAACGCTTCGGCACGTTCAAGCCGGGTTATGTTTCCGCCTATCTGCGATCCGATGCGCTGAAGCCCGAAGAACTGGAAGCGCTTGGCCAGATATCCGAAACGCTCGGTTGCCGGCTATCCGTGGAGCTGGAGGTCCATGGGGAACCAGCGGAAACGCTTGCCTCGGTCTCGAAGCAGTTCGGCGCGGCGGCCCTTGACGTCCATTCCATCCTGGCATGCCCCGAACCCTACCTGCACAGCTATCAGCCCGACGCTGAATGGCCGGATGTCATGCCGCTCGACGAGTTCTACGCGCTGGTGCGCGGGCATTTCCCGCATGCGCGGGTCGGCGGCGGCATGCTGACCTATTTCACCGAACTGAACCGGAAATGGCCGCCGGCCGCACCGATCGACTATGTCGGTCATGCCTATAGCCCGATCATCCATGCCGCCGACGACGAGACGGTGCTGCAGAACATCGCCACGCTGCCCTTTATCGCGGCGACGATCGCCGGTCACCTGCCGGGCATGCCCTACGAGATCATTTCCGCGCGGCTGTCGATGCGGCAAAACCCCTACGGCGCGGCGCCGCAGCCGAATCCGGACGGGAAACGGATCGCGATGGCGATTGCCGACCCGCGCGAGAAGGGACAGTTCGGCGCGCTGTGGATGCTGGAGATTGCGGAAACCGTGGCCTCGACGCATGCCGGCGCACTGTGTCTGGGCGCCCTGTCGGGCGAAGCCTCGATCTACGATGCGGATACGCCGGACGGCCGGCTTCCCGCCTATTACGCCGTTGAGGCGCTGGCGGGACTGACCGGGGCTGACGAAGCCCGTTTCGATGCGGTGAAATCGGAGCTGGAGGCGGAGCGCTTCGCTGCCGCGCGCGAAGCCTTCGATTCGATCCGGCGGCGCTGATGCCGCCGGATTCGTCCCCCGCTCACTCCTCCGGTTTTGCCGCCTTTTCGGTCTCTGCGGCGACGTAAGCCGCTTCGCACAATGCGTAGGTTTTGATGTTGTCCGCCGCCGAGACGTCTGCCGGCCGTCCCGCCTTGAATGCCTGGTAGACATGCTCGCAGGTGCGGAAGACGCTCTCCTGCACCACGTGCCACGGTCGCTCGGCCCAATGGAGGACGGGCGCGTCGGCGTCGATAATGCTTAGTTCCCCGTTTGCGCTCAGTTCGATCTTGAGGTCGCCACGAAGCCGTATCGCGCCCTTGTCGCCCTCAATTTCGAGAAGCGTCGCGGGAAACGGGTCGGGCAGGGCGCGCGAGTCATATGTGCAATCGACGATGGAAACCGCGCCCGAGCTATGCCTAAGGACCATGGTGGCGGTGTCTTCGCCGCGAACCCGCGGGTCGCGCTTCTGAAGTTCGGCGCTCAGATGCTCGACCTCGCCCAGGAAGAACCGCGCCATGTCCAAGACATGAGCGCCGATATCGACGACGATGAAACGCTCCTCGTCGAGTAGATAGGGTTGGCCCTCATAGATGTCATAGCCGGTCCGGAACGCAATCCGTGCCCAGTTCGGGGTGCCGATATCGCCGCGGCGGATGATCTCCGAAATCAGCCGGTTCGGATATTGGAACCGGAAATTTTCATGCACCGCCAGGAAGGTCCCGTTTTTCTTCGCGAGCGCCTTCATGTCGCGGCATTCCTGGAGACTGTTGCCGAATGGCTTCTGCACGATCGTCGCGACGCCGCGGCCGACGGTCATCTCGACAAGCGGTTTGTGCGAACGCACCTGCGTTATGATGTCGACGAGGTCCAGATCTTCGTTGTCGAGCATCTTTTTGGCATCGTCGTACCAGCGCGGCACGGCGAACTCCTCGGCCGCGGCCTTCGCCTTTGCGGGATCGACATCGCACACCGCGGCAATGCGCGCACCCTGATCCCGGAGGTCCCTCCAGGACTGCAGATGATTCTGCGCGAAAAAACCGCATCCTATGATGCCGATATTGCTGCGATCGCTCATATGTTTCGCATTCCTCCGGTCATTTTTCACTGCCCCAGCAGTTTCTCCACCCTTCCGACAACGCGGCTTTCAGCCCCGGAGCCGGGCCTCGCGCCTCCTCAGGTGCGGCATTGTTTCCGCGTTGCGTGAGAGGCGTTCCAAGCGGCTTGACTGATCGGAGAGGATGATGGCATATGATAAATGGTCTGTCCACTTACAAGCGACGGCAATACGGACTTGAATGCAAGTCAAGACAGGGAGGAAAAACGAATGCAGGGAATTTCCAGGCGAACAGTCATCAAGAGCATCGGCGGGGTAGCGGCGCTGTCGGTATTGCCGAGCTTTCCGGCAAAGGCAGCCAATGATCCCATCCAGATCGGCGTCGTTGGGAAGGTGAAAATTCCGTGGTTCGACAATGTCGGCAAAGGCGTCATTCAGGCCGGCAAGGATCTCGGCGTCGATGCAACTATCATCAATCCCACCACCGACGATCCCGCGGAACAGGTCCGCGCCATCGAGGATCTGATCGCCAAGAAGGTCGACGTAATCGGCGTCGTGCCGAATGACGCGAAAGCGCTGGAACCCGTGCTCGGTCGCGCGCAGGCCGCCGGCATCAAGGTGGTGATGAACGAGTCCCCCGGACAGAAAAACGCCGACTGGGACATTGAGCTGATTCAGGACAAGGCCTTCGGCGAAGCGCATCTCGAGGCGTTCGCCGAGGCAATTGGCGGTGAGGGCAAATATGTCGTCTACGTCGGCGGCCTGACGGTCGCGCTGCATAATCTGTGGGCCGACTATGCCGTCGCCCTGCAGAAGGAAAAGTATCCGAACATGCAGCAGATCGGTGACCGCTTCGGCGTCTCCAACAGCGTCGAGGACAGCTACAAGACGGCCATCGACCAGATGACCGCAAATCCCGATCTCAAGGGCTTCCTCATCTTCGGCGCCAACGGCCCCATCGGCGCCGGCCGTGCTGTCGCGGACCGCGACAAGATCGGCAAGGTCACCGTTGTCGGCCCGTTCATCCCGAGCCAGGGCATCAAGCTGATGAAAGAAGGCGCGATCACGCGCGGCTTCCTCTGGAATCCGATGGATTCCGGCTACGCCATGGTGGCGCTCGGTCAGAGGCTGGCGACCGGCGGCGAGATCGTGGACGGCATGGACTTGCCGGGCATGGGGCCGTGCCAGGTCAACATGGAAGACCGTGTCGTTCGTGCGAACAAGCAGATCGACCTGAACCCCGACACGATCGACAAATGGGCGGAGATCATCTGATCGAAACCTAGCGATGGGCCGATCCGACGGGTCGGCCCGCCATTCGATGCCGGCAACTTACCATCGCCTTTTTCCGCGATCGGAAGTGTCCGGTCAGCACAACCTGTCGTCACCTAGTTTCGCATACCAGGCCGTTTAGGATGAACACAGCTAATCCCCATACGGACCGCTCGGCGCCGCTGCTGTCGCTAGACGGTATTGGCAAACGCTTCGGGGGAACAATTGCGCTCTCGGACATTCACTGGTCCATCCAGCCGGGCGAACTTCATTGCCTCGTCGGCGAGAACGGATCGGGCAAATCGACTCTGATCAAGATACTGGCCGGTGTGCATACACCCGATACAGGCGGCACGATCACATTCGATGGAGCGCGCCATACGCGATTGACCCCGCAGGAAGCCAAGGCGCTCGGCATTCAGGTGATCTTCCAGGATCTCTCCCTGTTTCCGAACCTGACCGTCCTCGAAAACATCGCGATCGATCTCGAGTTAGGATCGCCGCTCCTCCCGCCGCCCCGCCAGGCGATGCGGGAAGCCGCGAAGGAGGCTCTGGCGAGCCTGGATGCCGACCTGCCGCTCGACGTTCGCGTCGGAAGCCTCTCGGTGGCGCAACGGCAACTGGTCGCCATATGCCGCGGGCTGGCGACGAATGCCCGCATTCTCTTCATGGACGAGCCAACCGCATCGCTGACCCGCCACGAAGTCGAACTGCTGTTGAGAACGGTTCGCAGACTGAAGGAAATGGGCGTCGCGGTGGTTTTTGTGAGCCACAGGCTCGAAGAGGTCGTGGAAGTTGCCGATCACGTGACGGTCCTTCGCGACGGCCACAAGGTCGGCACCTATCCGGCAAATGAAATCAACGAGCATCGCCTGACCGAACTCATGACGGGCGAGAGCATCGTGCACGAGGTCAACGCGCGTCAGCTCGAGGACCGCCGTCCCGTGCTCGAGGTTCGCGGCGCGACGCGTACCGACGAGTTCGAGGATGTGTCCTTCACCCTCCATGCGGGCGAGATACTGAGCATTATCGGATTGCTGGGAGCTGGCCGCACCGAATTGGCGCTTTCCCTCTTCGGGATGACCCGCCTGCAGCGCGGCGAAATCCTGCTTAACGGAGAGCCGCTTCATCTGAAGTCCAATCAGGACGCCATCGAGGCCGGCATTGCCTATGTCTCGGAGGACCGGCTCTCGCTGGGTGTCAATCTCAAGCAGCCGATCTCCGACAATGTGGCGATCACGGTCTTGGACAGATTGGCGGGCGCCCTTGGACTTGTCTCGCCGCGCAGCCGGAGCCAGCTCGCCGAAGAATGGGTGGAGCGGCTGGGGATTCGCGCTGCAAATGTCGCCGCAGCGGTGCAGACGCTATCCGGCGGGAACCAGCAGCGTGTCGTACTTGCGAAATGGCTCGCCACCAATCCGAAGGTGCTTATCCTCGACAGCCCGACGGTCGGCGTCGATGTCCGCAACAAACAGGGCATCTATGACGTGGTCCGGGAACTGGCATCGGAAGGTGTCGCCATTCTCCTGATTTCCGACGAGGTGCCGGAAGTCTATTTCCATTCCGATCGAATTCTGCACATGCGCGATGGCCGCATCGCGGGGGAGTTCACGCCGGGCGTCGCGTCCGATCACGCGCTTTCGGAGGCCCTCTATGCGTAGTCTCGCGGGATACATCTTCAAGCGTAATGAATCGGCGCTCGTCGTGGCGGTCCTACTGACCGTCATCGTGTTCTCCCTGTCGTCTCCCTACTTCCTGACGATTCCGAACTTCGTCAATCTGATCGAGGCCTGGTCGGTCACCACCATCCTGGCCGCCGGCGCCTTCGTCGTGCTGGTGTCGGGCGGGATCGATATCTCGTTCACCGCAACCGTTGCTGCCACGCAGTATCTGGCAGCGACACTCATGGCGCGCCACGGATATCCCCCGGCACTGGCCCTGGGTTTGTCCGCGGCACTCGGCATCGCGATGGGCAGCATAAATGCATTGCTGACCCACTATCTGCGGGTCGTCTCGATCATCGTGACGATTGCTACGGGGAGCATCTACTACGCACTGCTCATCTTCATCACCAATGCCGAGGAGATCTACAATCTGCCCGATTGGTGGTCGAACCGCGCGGCGTCATTCAAGTTCGAGTTGGCAAGCGGCGACACCGTCAGGATCACCATGTCGATCATGGTCATGGTCGTCGTCGTGCTCATGACGCATCACCTGATGAACCGCACTCGAATCGGCCGCCAGGTCTACGCGCTCGGCGGTAACCCGGAGGCTGCCAGCCGGATCGGCATCGGCGTTTTGCGCGTGCAGCTGCTTGCCTATGGCTATCTCGGGTTCCTTTCGTTCGTTGCCGGTTTCATTCAGGCAAGCCGGGTGCAGCAGGCGGTGCCGACCGCCATGGCGGGCCAGGAGCTGAATGTGCTCGCAGTCGCGATCCTCGGTGGCGCCAGTCTCGTCGGAGGGCTGGGATCCGTGGGTGGCGTCGTTCTCGCCGTGCTTTTCCTAGCAATGCTCCAGAACGGGCTCACCCTGGTCGGTGTGTCATCCTACTTCTTCGGCGTCGTCATTGGCCTCGCGATCCTGATCTCGATCAGCATGACCAGCCTTGCCGACAAACATGCGCACCGATGGCACAAGCCGAGGGCAAGCCGATGAATCGCAGTTCACCGAATGCCGAAAGCGGCGCTCGCCTTACGGCTCAACTCGACAGCATGATCGCCTCGCTGCGCCAGGGAACCAGCAACATCGTCGGTCTGATCCTGTTGCTCGCGGTCCTCGTCGCGGTTTTCTCGATCCTGATGCCGTCGACATTTCCACGGGCGACATCGCTTCAGTCGATGATGTTCCAGATTCCCGAGCTGGGGTTGCTGTCGCTTGCGATGTCCATCGCGCTCATTTCAGGCGGGATCAATCTCGCTGTAATAGCGACGGCCAACCTTTCCGGCCTACTGATGGCATGGATCCTGACCGGCGTCATGCCTGCGGATGCCAGCGGATTTGAACTGACGCTATGGGTCGTCGGCGCATTCGCCGCGGGCCTGGTTCTTTCGATTGTCGTTGGCGTCGTCACGGGCCTGTTGGTCGCATTTCTCGGCGTGCATCCGATCCTTGTCACGCTCGGGACGATGACCCTGCTGCATGGGCTGGCGATCTATTTCACCCGAGGCCGCACCATATCCGGCTTCCCGGATGCGGTGATCGCGATCTCGAACGAAACCGTTCTCGGTATTCCGGTCTCCTTTCTCGTGTTCACGCTCATCGTCGTGCTCGCGCATGTGCTCCTGACCCGGACGGAGCTCGGCGTGCGCATCCACATGATCGGATCGAACCTCGAGGCAACGCGCTATTCGGGCGTGAATACGCGCAGGGTCCAGGTTTGGGTCTACGTCCTCTCGAGCGTTCTGTGCTGGCTCGCGGCGGTTATCATGATGTCACGCTTCAATTCGGCCGGCGCCGACATTGCTCAATCCTATCTACTGATCACCGTCCTGGCCGCGGTCCTGGGGGGCATCGATCCTTACGGTGGCTTCGGCCGCGTGGCGGGCCTGTTTGTCGCCTTGTGGATCCTTCAAGTCATCGCGAGTGGCTTCAATCTCCTGAACGTCAGTCCGCATCTCGGTCTCGCCTCGTGGGGTCTGATCCTGATTCTCGTGATGGCCGTGAAGCGCGTGGCGGCCTCCTTCAACGTTTTCCCCAAGGCCGGTTCCAGACAACGGAATGCCAAGCCTGCCACCATCTCCCAAAGCCCGGAGGATTCTCAATGAACCCGTTTCGCATCGCAGATGTTCGCGCCTATTCGCTCTCGGAGCCTGGCGTTGGCGGGGATTATCATGACCGCGCACAAGGCCATTGGCTGGTCGACTCGCTTATTTCCACCCCGATGTCCGTCTATCCGGACTACAAGGAATCGCGAACCAGTTGGGGCATCGCGGTACTCGGTTCGCTGGTTGTCGAGATCGAAACGGAATCCGGCGTCGTCGGCGTTGCCACGGGTTTCGGCGGCGATCCCGCCTGTTTCCTGATCGAGAAACACTTCCGTCGTTTCCTGGTGGGTGCGGATATCCGCGACACGGCGCGTCTGTTCGACCAGATGTTCCGCGCAAGCATGCCCTATGGGCGCAAGGGCCTGACGCTTGCCGCCATCAGCGTCGTCGATCTCGCGTTGTGGGACGCACAGGGCATCGTAAGAGGCGAACCGGTTTACAAGCTGATAGGTGGCGAGACGAAGGACGAGATACCGCTTTATTGCACCGGGCCGCGTCCCGACATCGCCAAGGAACTGGGCTTCTGGGGGGGGAAGGTCCCGCTGCCGCACGGCCCCGGCGACGGCCGTGACGGATTGCGGGCAAACCGCGACTTCCTGGCGGACCACCGCGCCAAGGTTGGTGACGAGTTTCCGCTGATGGTCGATTGCTACATGTCGCTGGACGTGCCGTATGCGATCGATCTCGCCAACACGGTTCGCGACTTGAACATGAACTGGCTGGAGGAATGTCTGCATCCCGACGATTTCGACGGTCACAGGCTGCTGAAAGAGCGCGTGCCGTGGATGAAGTGGACGACAGGCGAACACGAATATTCGCGCTACGGCTTTCGCAAGCTGATCGAGACCCGTTCGATCGATATCCTGCAGCCGGACATGATGTGGCTCGGCGGACTGACTGAGGCGATGCGCGTTGCCGCGATGGCAGCCGCGTACGATATCCCCGTCGTACCCCATGGATCGGGCGTGTACTCCTACCACTATGTAATGGCGCTGCCGCATTCTCCGTTCTGCGAGTACCTGATCACAAGCGCGGACGCCGAAACGGTCGAACCGGTGTTCGGCGGACTCTTCGAAGGAGAGGTTATGCCCGTCGACGGGAAGGTGCGGCCGACAGACGAGCCGGGTTTCGGCATGAAACTGCGCAAGGATGCGCACAATCTGAAACGTCCCTATGCGGCGAGCTGAGGAAGCGACATGAACAGTTACGACTTGAACGGCCAGACGGCGATCGTCACCGGTGGCGCACAAGGTATCGGTTTCGCGGTTGCCACGCGGCTGGTTGCCGGCGGCGCGAAAGTGGCTCTGCTCGATCTTGACGACGCCTTGATGGAGAAGGCGACGGCTGAGCTTGGTGCGGGCACGATCGCCAAAAAGGGCGATATCGCCGATCTTGCCGCGCTGGAGCGCATCCAGGGCGAAGTGGAAGCCGAACTGGGTCCGGTGTCGATCCTGGTGAACTCCGCGGGCATCGCCGGCAGCAATGCGACAGTGCAGGACTATGATCCCGCCGAATGGCGTAAGATCATCGACATCAACCTCGTCGGCACGTTCAACATCAACCGGGCGGTTATCCCGGGCATGATCGCAAACGGCTACGGGCGTATCGTCAATATCGCCTCCGTCGCCGGCAAGGAGGGCAATCCGAACGCATCGGCCTATTCGGCCTCGAAAGCCGGCGTGATCGGCCTGACGAAGTCCATCGGCAAGGAACTCGCCGGGCATGATATCGCCGTCAACTGCGTCACGCCGGCCGCCGCGCGTACGCGCATTTTTGATCAGATGTCGCAGCAGCATATCGACTACATGCTGTCGAAGATTCCACGGGGGCGCTTCCTGGAAGTCGACGAGGCGGCGAACATGATCGCCTGGCTCGTCTCCAAGGAGAACTCCTTCACGACGGGCGCAGTGTTCGATCTGTCCGGCGGCAGGGCGACCTACTGAGGTCCGGGATGTCTCCGTGCCGCCCGGCGCCTCGAAAGCAAGAGGATTTCCATGGCTGACAAACTAAAGGTCGGATTCATCGGGCTCGGCTATATGGGACATGGTATGGCGACCAATATCCTCGCCGCAGGGTTCCCCCTTTCGGTTTTGGCCCATCGCAAACGCGAAGCGATCGAGGACCTGGTGGGGAAGGGCGCTTTCGAGGCGTCGTCAGCCCGCGAGCTGGCTGAGCGTAGCGATATTGTTCTTCTGTGTGTGTCGGGCCCGGAACAGGTCGACGATCTGGTGCGCCGTGCCGATGGTCTCGCCGCGGGCGCGGCGCCCGGCTCAATCATTGTCGATTGCACCACATCGGCACCATCCACACTGCTCAAGCTGGCTGAGGATTTCCCGGACCTGAAATTCGTCGATTCGCCGCTTGGTCGATCGCCGAAGGAGGCGTGGGCCGGCGCGCTTTCGGTTATGGTCGGGTCCAGCGAGGAAACGCTCGATGCGATCCACCCGGTGCTCTCTGCTTTCGCCACGACCATTCAGCATGCCGGCCCGCCGGGATCGGGTCACGCCCTCAAGCTTGTCAACAATATCGTCTCGCTCGGATATGCCGCGATCTATTCAGAAGCCATGGTTGTGGCGAAGAAGGCTGGCCTGGGCATCGACACCTTCGATGCATTGATCGGCTCGAGCCGGATGAACTGCGAGTTCTTCCAGACCTTCATGGGCTGGGCGCGTGACGGTGATTCCACCACGCACCGCTTCGCTCTTTCGCTTGCCGAGCACACGGTCGGCGATGCGCTCGACTTTGCCTCGAAGAGCGGTCTCGACATGCGCCTTATCCCGGCGGTGCATGAAATCTATTCGCAGGCTGTCGCGCGGGGATTGGGGGAGGCCAACCTTCCCGAACTGCCGCGGTCGGTGGCCGAAGAGAACGCGGTCGATCTCGAGCCCCGGAAAGCCTGACCAGGGCATCCGCCGTCATTTCAGAATAAGAAACAAGGAGCACTTCATGAAACTGATCCGCTATGGCGCCTTGGGTTCGGAGAAACCCGGTCTCGTCGATGCCGATGGAAAATACCGCGATCTCTCTGGCATTTGCGGCGACATCGATGCCGCTGCATTGGCCGATGGGCTGCTCGAAAAGCTGCAAGGCATCGATCCGACGTCATTGCCGGAGATTGGTTCGGATGTGCGGCTTGGCGCATGCGTTGGCGATGTCGGGAAGTTTCTCTGCATCGGGCTCAATTACCGCGATCATGCCGAGGAGTCCGGCATGGCGATCCCGAGCGAACCTATCCTCTTCATGAAGGCGACGAGCGCGATCTGCGGGCCGAATGATGACGTCGTTATTCCGACCGGTTCCGTGAAGTCGGATTGGGAGGTCGAACTCGGCGTCGTCATCGGGCGTCAGGCCAAGCGGGTGCCGGTCGAAAACGCGCTGGACTATGTCGCCGGCTACTGCGTCATCAATGATCTCTCCGAACGCGAATACCAGCTTGAGCACGGCGGCCAGTGGGTGAAGGGCAAGAGCTGCGATACCTTTGGCCCGATCGGTCCGTGGCTGGTCACGAGCGACGAGGTTCCGGATCCCCAGGCGCTCGACATGTGGTTGGAGGTCGATGGCAAGCGTTACCAGTCTGGATCGACCAAGACGATGATCTTTCCGGTGGCCGAACTCGTCAGCTACCTGTCCAAATACATGTCGCTGCAGCCGGGCGACATCATCTCCACGGGCACGCCGCCCGGTGTCGGTCTTGGCCAGAAACCGCCGACCTATCTGAAAGCGGATCAGACCATGACGCTTTCTATCGAGGGCCTTGGCACGCAGCGACAGCGGACAGTCGCTGAATAAATCCTCAACTCGGGCGCTCTGCGCCCGAGGTCTTGTCTTTCATCGCTTCCAGTGTCGTTGTCTCGATATGGCCTAGATGTTTGGCCATCGCGGAAGCTGTCTGTTCGCTGTTGCCTGATCGGATTCCCGCTACGATTTCCCGGTGGTCAATGACGCTCTGTCGTGTGACCAGCGGGCTGGATGTCGCCTTTCGCCGTTCCTCCAGCGCCATGTTGTAGAAACCAAGCGCGAGCCGTTCGAGGATCGAGTTGCCGGCGATCTGGAACAGCTTTTCATGAAACTCGGCGTCGAGGATACGGAAGCCTATCGGATCCTCGGCGATTTTCTCCTGTGCCGCGAGCATGGCGTCGAGTTCCGCAATATCATCGGGCATAGCCTTTTGCGCGCACAGCTTGGCGATTTCGATTTCGATCAGCCGCCGACAAGCGAAGGACTCCTGAATGTTTTCGACCGAGAGGCTGACGAAAAAGTCGAGAGGAGCGAGAAGGGATTTGGCCTGAAGGTCGGTTACGAAGGCGCCCCCGCCATGGCGCATTTCGATTACGCCCAGAATTGATAGGGAACGCAACGCTTCCCGCAACGTCGGGCGGCTCACGCCAAAGATTTCGATGAGCTTGCGCTCGGCAGGAAGGCGGTCGCCGGCCTTGAGGTTTCCCGATTTCACCAGTTCGAGAATCCGATGCACGACTTTTTCGGCCACGCCTTGCCGTTGGATCTTGCTGTTGTGGCCCAGCGCAAACGCATTTTCAGTTGCCATGGTTCTAGCTTAGTCCAAATTCCTGAATATTATGGCCTATTTTAAGTGGTCTGACCAATATGGGCAACGCCTATCTCAAATATTGTCCGCAAACGAGAGTGTTCCACCATCCGCACAGAGGCGCCCTTTCGTTCAACGCGAACCCAATCCGATAATCGCTAGATCCCTGCTTCGCGCCAGAAGCTGACCAGAATCCAACGACGCAGAGTAATCATCTGTAACTGGAAAATGGCCTCTCTTGTCCTGGCGGACCAGGCGCGCGCAGGGCAGGGTAAGGCCGCGAAGAGAGAACTGGGCGGTTCTTTGCTATCCGTCCAATGCCAGCGTGGACTCCCTCGATCCTCTTGGAGTCAGGACGTGGAACGCCTTTCTTGATCAGGAACCATAGAGTGTCCCTCCGCAGAGAGACCGATATCGCGCAATTCGCGAAGCAGTAGTTCTGCGGACGGCGTGAGGTCGGTGAAGCGACGGCGAACGACGTTGAGCTTGCGGTTCCAGCACAGGGACGGGACTTCGAGAAAAGCAAGGTCTTTGTCCTGCGCGTGATCGTACATGTGAACCGGGAAGAACACCGCACAACCTATCTCCCGCACTAGGTTTTTCATGACGAGGGGCGAGTTGGTCTCCATGAGCAGTTGCACGGACTCCACCCCGTAGCGCGACAGGATATTGTAGAAGGTTCGGCGGATCGGATCCGTCGGCAATGGCATGGTCCATTGCAGTCCGGCAAGATCGGCCGGTGAAGGCGACTTTTTCCCGACCAGGGGATTGTCGCTGCGAACCATCACCTTGACCGGGCTTTCGCGCAGATATTCCTGCATCAGGGTGTCGTCGATTTCCTCCAGTTCCGTGACGACCATGAAGTCGAGATCGCCCCGCTTCAACTCGTCAAGCATCGCGGTAATCGAACCCTCACGCAGGACCGTCCGCACATCGGGGCGAATCTTGAGGATTTCCGCCAGTGCATGGGGAAGGAAGACGGCGCCGAAGCTGGGACGCATCCCGATCCGCACGGTTCCGCGCCGACCGCCGCGTACTTCCTCGATTTCCCGTTCTATTGTGGACACCTCGCCGACGATCGCCTCGGCGCGCGGCAGAAGCGCGCGGCCGTAGACAGTCAGGGTAACGCCGCGCGTTTCCCGGTCGAACAATCGCACGCCTAGGCGTGTTTCGAGTTTGGCGAGGCTTTTACTCAGGCCTGGTTCGCTGATCGCGACCTCTTCGGCGGCGCGTCCGAGGGAGCCATGTGTTGCGATTGCTAGAAAGTGACGTAGCTGACGAAGTTCCATGACATAGCCATCAGTTATGACTTGGGGAGCAAAAGATAATTGACGGGTTGGAGGGGTTCCCGTCAAGCTTCGGTGGAGCCGAAGCAAGGCTCAAATAAGCATCAAGGGAGGAGACGATGCTGAAGACACTGTTTGCGACCGCTCTCGCGGCGGCCGCCCTGGTTGCGACGTCTGCGTCTGCACAGGATTATCCGTCAAAGCCCATCAAGCTCATCGTGCCATATGGCGCCGGCGGTGGATCGGACTCGCTGGCACGCGCAATTCAGGCGGCCATCGAGAAACACGAGCTCATGCCCGAGCCGCTCGTCATCGTGAACGTCGATGCAGGTGGCGGTGTGGTCGGGGCTCGCGAAGGAAAGAATGCGAAGCCGGATGGCTACACCTTCCTGCAGGCGCATAACGAGATCTTTCCGCTCGCGCTTTCGGGACGCCTCGGGTTTGAAGTCCTGGACGGTCTCCAGCCGGTGGCGCAAACGACGACGGCCTGTAATTACCTCGCAGTTCCGGCGGCCTCGCCGTTCCAATCCTTCGACGAGGTTACGGCCTATGCGAAGGAACATCCCGGCGACCTCAAGCTTGCCGACCTGATTGGCGGGCTATCGCATTACGGCCTCGTTGCCGCGCTCAAGGATCAGGGCGTCGACATCGGCATCGTCCAGACCGGCGGGACCTCCGCGCGCTTTGCGTCGCTGAAAGGCGGCCACACGAACCTTGCGGTCATGTCCCCGGGCTGGATCGAGCGCGGCGGTGACGAGTTGCGCGGTCTTCTGTGGCTGGGCGACGAGGTGCCGGAATATGCCGGCGACATGCCGACCGCAAAGTCGGCCGGTCTCGATATCGTGGGCTGCCTGAACCGCCGTTACTGGGCGCCGAAGGGCACGCCGCAGGAAGCGATCGACTACTTCGCGGGCGTTCTTGAAAAAGCGCTCGACACGCCGGAACTGAAGGAATTCCATGCCAAGTCTTTCGCGAACATCAACTTCCAGACCGGCGACGAGTTGATGAGCGGTATCCAGGACGAGGTCGACAAGTTCGCGGCTGCCGCCAAGAACGTCGACCTTTCGGGTCAGTAAACTACTCCGGCGTCGCCAACGGGCGGCGCCGGCTTCCCATCATCCGGAGGCACCCAGGTGTTCGTCTTCATCGCGTCGACACTGATCGCTGCGCTCGCGCTTTGGCAGGCACTGCTGTTGCCGCCGGCGATCTTCGAGCCGCTCGGCCCGTCGACATTCCCGCTCTGGCTGGCAATCACGCTGTTCGCGCTCGGCCTGCTGGATCTGCTGGCCTGGCTGCGCAAGCGTCGCGCCGCCGAACCGGACGGGGATGAGGTCATGGCGGTGACCGAGGTCGACATGCCGGCGCAGCCGGGCGAGGGCCGTCTCTGGGTGCCCGTGCTCATCGGCTTGGCAACCTTCGTCTATGTCGCGGTCTGGCAGTATTTCCGGATCGGGTTTCCAATCGTGACCGCCGTCTACGTTTTCGCGGCAAGCGCGCCGTTTGCCGGCGGCAAACCGCGCGAACTTGGTTTGATGGCGCTTGGAGCGATCCTGTTCGGCTATGCGAACTACTACCTCTTCACCGAAGTCCTCTTCATCGACATCTGACGCCGGAGACGCATCATGAGCTCGGAACTGCTCACCGCGCTTGGCGCGATGTTCGTGCCCACCACCTTTTTCTTCCTCACGCTTGGCGTGTTTGTCGGGATCGTCGCCGGCGCCATTCCCGGCATCAACGGCGCGATGGTGATCGCCCTATCGCTGCCGCTGACCTATTTCATGCAGCCCGGCGACGCGCTGGTCTTGCTCGTCTCGATGTATGTCGGCTCGACCACCGGCGGCCTGATTTCCGCCACCCTGATGAAGATGCCGGGAACTCCGGCGGCGATCATGACGACGCTCGACGGCTTCCCGATGGCCCGGCGCGGGCAGGCGGGGCGCGCCCTCGGTTTCGGGATCATGTCTTCCTTTGTCGGAGGCCTGATCTCGTGGGTCTTCCTCGCCACCCTGTCACCGCCGTTGGCCGAGATCGCCGTGCGGTTCGGCCCTTTCGAGATCTTCTCCATTACGCTCGTCGCGTTGATGCTGATCGCCGCGATAAGTCAGGGCTCCATGGTGAAGGGCCTGATCTCCGGGTTGCTCGGTGCGCTTGCCGCGACCGTCGGCGTCGATCCGGCCTCGGGCGGCGTGCGGTTGACCTTCGGCTATGGCGAGATGGACGCGGGGTTCCGCCTGATATCGGTGCTGCTCGGCGTTCTCGTGCTCAGCCAGGTCGCCGAGGATTACCGGATGCTGAACCTGCCGGTCGAAAAGATCCGCACCTCGACCCGGGACATGTTCATGCGTTTCGCCGATATGAGGGCGCAGGCGTGGAACTTCCTTCGCTCCTCGCTGATCGGCACGTGGATCGGCATCCTGCCGGGCATCGGCGGAACGACAGCGAGCATCGCCGCTTACACCGTGGCGAAATCCTTTTCGAAACGGTCCTCCGAATTCGGCGAGGGCTGTGAGGATGGCATCGTCGCCGCCGAGTCCTCGAACAATGCAGCGGTCAACGGCGCGCTGGTGCCGCTGATCACGCTCGGCATTCCCGGCAGCGTCGTCGACGTGATGCTGCTCGGCGCGCTGATCATCCACAACCTCACGCCCGGACCGCTTCTCTTCCAGAACTCGCCCGAAGCCGCCTATGGCATCATTGCCTCCGCACTGGTGGCGAATTTCATGATGCTCGCGATGATGCTCGTTCTGACGCCCTACATCGCCCGCCTCATCGACGTGCCGAAGAAATGGATCCTCGCGCCGATCATCGTCTTCTGCATCATCGGCGCCTATTCGGAGGCGAACAGGTTCTTCGATATCTGGGTCATGTTGGGATTTGCCGTGGTCGGCTTCCTGATGAGCCGGCACCGCATCCCCGCCGGCCCTTTCATCATCGGCTTCATCCTGACGCCCATCGCCGAAGTGAACCTGCGCTCCGGGCTGATGATTTCAGACGGCAGTTTCCGGCCGCTGATCGATCGACCGATCTCCGCCGTCTTTCTTGTCTTCGCGGTGATCACCGCCTGCTGGCCTTTCATCCAGGGATACATGGCGCGCCGGCGCGGCGCCCGTGACGACGCCTCCAAGTCGATCCGGTGACCGCCGGATTTCGACCCGTTTCAAATCACACGAGATGACTTCATGAAGATTGCTTCCATCAAGGCCATACCCCTTTACATCCCCATCCGCGTGGATATCGCCGGCGCCGGCAAGGACACCGCGATGTCCATATGCCTCGTGCGGGTCGACACCGATTGCGGCCGCACCGGCTGGGGGTTCACCGCGATCACCGAGGAAGAGGTCATCGCCGAGATCGTCGACCGGGTCGTTGCGCCGAACCTCGTCGGTGAGGAGGTGATGGCGCGCGAACTGATCTGGCACAAGCTCTACTGGCTGCTGTCCCCGCGCGGGCAGACGGGCTACGCCTCGCATGCCATAGCGGCCATCGACGTCGCGATCTGGGACCTGATCGGCCAGAAGCTGGAAGTACCCGTCTGGAAACTGCTTGGCGGCAGCCGAAACAAGGTGCCGCTCTATGCCACCTTCGGGTTTCCGTTTTTCGACCAGGATCAACTCGCCGAGGCCGCGCGCCACTGGGTCGCCGACGGCTTTACCCATCTCAAGATGACCGTGGGCGATGGCGCGTTGAAAAAGGCGGCCAGTGGCTTCTCGATCGACGAGGCGATCGAGAGGGACATCGAGCGGGTCAAGGCGGTTCGCGAGGCCGTCGGCTCGAAGGTGCGGCTCTATCTCGACGCGAACTGCAACCTCGACCTCTTCCACGCGGCCAAACTGGCCCGCGCCGTCGAGGACTGTGACATCGCGATGTTCGAGGAGCCGATCACGCAGAACGACGTGCCGTCGATGGTCGAGCTGAAGCGGAAGACGTCGATCCCGCTCTCCTGTGGCCAGAACGAGGGCTTGTCTTTCCGTTTCCGCGATCTGCTGGCGGCCGGGGCCGTCGACGTCGTCCAGCCCAATGTCGTGATCAGCGGCGGCTATACCCAGTGCCTGAAGATCGCCGGCATGGCAGAGGCGCATAATGTGCGTTTCGCCAACGGAGGGGCCTGGTCCTATCATAACATGCATATCCACGCCGGGCTGGCGAATGGCGGGCTGGTCGAACACCATTATCTCGCCGTCGAGTGCTACAAGGCGGTCTATCGCCGCCTGCCTGAGCCGGAGGCGGGATTCCTTCCGCTTCCGGAGGGACCGGGACTTGGCTTCACGCCGGACGAGGATGCGGTCCGCGAACTCTCCAAACGGCCGACATCGGCCGGGGCAGGAAAGGCATGAGCGCGTCCGCGAAAGCCGGCCGCCCGAAGATCGGGCTGATCGTCCCGCCCGCGAACAACGTCGTCCCGCCGGAATGCGAGACGCTCTACGGCGACGCGGTCGAATTCGCCGCGCGCGGCGCCGCGCTGAAGAGCCTCGACATCGCGGGCTATACGGACGCTGAAACGCGCATCTCAGGGCTCGCCGAAGAACTGCGTGACTGGGGTGCTGCGGCGATCGTGCTGATGGGGACGTCGATGACCTTTTATCGCGGTCAAGCCCATACGCGCGACATGGAGAAGATGGCGTCCGCCGCCTCTGGCCTGCCGGCGACCTCGCTGAGTTCCTCGGTCATCTCGGCCCTCGCTTCGCTCAATGCGAAAAAGATCGTTCTCGGCACAGCCTATGTCGACGAGGTCAACCAGGCGCTCATCTGCTTCCTCGCGGAGCACGGCATCGAGACCGCCGGGCTTTCGGCGATGGACATTCGCGATGTCCGCGAAGTCCACGAGGTCACCAGCCGGCAAGTGTTCGAAACCGGCCTGAGGGCCTTCGAGAAAGATCCCGATGCCGACGCGATACTCATATCCTGCGGCGCTTTGCACACACTCGAGATCACCGAGCCGCTCGAAAGGGAAACCGGCAAGACGGTGATATCGAGCGCGGTGGCCGGTGCGCGTGGCGCCGCCGCGATGGCCGGCATCGATACCCGCCGCAACGGCTACGGACACTGGCTGGAAGCAATGCCGTTTGAGGAAGCGGTCGCGCATCTGTAGATCAGCAAGCGCGGCCAATGCGGTGTCGCAATTTATCCGACATCCATGATGCCGGGTTCCGGGAGCGTCGCAGACATCACGCGCCTTGGAGCATACTGCCTTTTCCCTCGGCAGACGCGTCTCCTATACGACGCAGATCATCTGCCGAGGCCAGGTTTGATCGTACAAAAAACGCTTCTGCTCCCGGCGCGATAACGGCACCAGCTTCAGCCGGAATTATTTCTTGACATATCAACAATTGTTATCTCAAAATAAGTGACATCATCAGACGATGCACCTGAAATGATCAAGGGAGGAACAAATGCAGTCTACGAATTGGCGGAACTTTTCCGGTTTGCAGGAGCGAACGGGCGTCATCTCGCGCCGCAAAGTCACGTCGCTCTTTGCCGGCGCGGTTTGTGCGCTGGCGATGACGGCCGGGCAAGGGCAGGCGGCAGACGATGTCGCTACGCTGCGCGTGGCGAGTTTCATGCCTCCGCAAGGCTTCCTGAGCAGCGTGATCGTCGAGCCCTATCTCAAGAAGATCGAGGAAGACTCGCAGGGCACGCTCAAGGTCGATTTCTTTCCCGGAGGAACGCTCGGCCGTTCCCCGACCCAGCAGTTGAGCCTGGTTCAGGAAGGCACCGTTGACATGGCGGTGGTGTTGCCGGCCTACACGCCCGGCGCTTTCGAGGCTTACAACGTCACCCAGTTGCCCGGAGTTGCGGCGACCACCAAGCAGGCTTCCGTTGGCGCGTGGCGCGCTTACGAGGCCGACCTGTTGCCAGAGCCGGACGGCGTGAAGGTGATCGGTCTCGTGACGACCGCCTCGAACCTGTTGCACACGAAGACACCTGTCGGCGACCTTGCAGCGCTCAAGGGCCAAAAAATCCGGGCCGCGGGCTCGATCCAGGTCAATGCGGTTGAAAAGCTTGGCGGCGCGGTCATCGGCAATATTGCCGGTCCGGAGATCGCCGAAGGCCTGAGCCGAAACCTGCTCGATGGAACGCTGATGGACTGGATCGGCATCAAGGAGTTTCGGGTCGATCGCACCGCGAAAAATCACACGGAAGCCAATTTCGGCCGTCTCCTGATAATGCTGCCGATCAACAAGGCGAAGTTCGACAGCCTGCCGGAACCGGCAAAGGCATCGATTCTCAAGCATGGCGGACTGGCGTTCGCAGAGTTTGGCGGCCAAGCGTTCGATGACGCGGTGGACGAGTTCCGCAGCGACTACATGTCGAAGTCGGACAACAAGACAATGACATTCTCGGACGCCGACAAGGCTGTCGTCGATGCTGCTTTCAAAGAGGTTGTCTCCGAGTGGGTGGCCGAGGAAGACGGCAGGGACAAAGTTCTTGAAGCCTTCCGTGAAGGCGCCGCCGGCGTTCAGTAATCGCCCAGGGCCACCGGGCGGCGCCAGAGAGACGCCGCCCGGCGAGTGGAACCATGACCCTCGAAGATGAAGAAACCGCGCCGCTGAGCCGGCTTGCCATAGCCTTCGCCCTCGCCTCGATCGGCATAATGTTTGCCAATGTCGTGCTGGTGTCGATCGACGTTTTGATGCGATGGCTGCTCAACGATCCCCAGTCATGGGTATCGGATATTGCCGAACTGACCTATCCCATCGCCATCGTCTGCTGCTTTCCCGTCGCCCTCGAAGGCGGAAGCATGATTTCGATCCGTGTCTTTGGAGCCGTACGCAGCGCGCGGCTGGGCTGGTTCCTCGACTGCCTGGGTCAGAGTGCTCTGACAGCCTTGCTGGGCCTGTTTGCGTGGAAGGTTTTCTGGCGCGCTCTCTCCGATTGGCAGACTGGCTTCGCGACACTGACACTTAAAATCCCCACCGGGCCGACCTGGATATTGGTCTCGATCCTTCTGGCCGTTTCAATGCTCTTTCAGCTTCGGCGGACGTGGCTGATCATCATCGGGCGCGTTTCCAATGTTTGAAAGTCCCATCCTGCTGCTCCTGTTCGGCGTGGCGATCATGATCGGCCTGATAGGGCTGCATTTCCCTGTCGGCGTTTCGATGGCGGTCACCGGGCTCGTGATGTTTGCCCTGCAGGTGGATATCCAGGCCGCATTCGGCACCATTTCGGCCGAAGTCGTAGCGGCCTTTACAAGCCGGGATCTTGTGACCATCCCGCTGTTTCTTCTAATGGGAAGCCTGGCCGCCCGGGCGGGTATTGCGTCGGACATATACAATCTCGCTAGCGCCTGGATCGGCCACTTGCGCGGCGGCCTTGCCATGGGAACCGTGGTTGGCTGCGGGGGCTTCGGAGCGTTGTGCGGTTCGTCGGTTGCGACCGCCGCAACGATGGGACGGGTCGCGCTGCCGGAGATGCGCGCGCGCGGCTATGCGCCGGAACTCGGGGTCGGTTCGATTGCCAGCGGCGGAACGCTCGGCATCCTCATACCGCCGTCGATCGTGATGGTCATCTATGCCGTGCTGACCGAGCAATTCGTGCTCGACCTCTTCATGGCGGGCATCATCCCGGGCCTTCTCGCAATCTTCCTGTATTGCGCGGCTATCTTCATTGTTACGCGGCTGAGGCCCGAGGCGGGACCAGCCTTTGCGCCTCAGCCCTGGAGCATGCGCTTTCGGGCCGTCCTCGGCGCATGGCGTGCTGTGGTCGTCATCTTCCTTGTCATCGGCGGGCTCTATTCGGGCGTTTTCACCGTGGTCGAGGCCGCGTCGGTAGGCGTCGGCATCACAGCATTGTTCTTCCTTGCCCATTTCCGCAGTTCCGAGTGGATGTCGCAACTGCGCGAGGTCGCGGTCGAGGTGGGGCAGAGCACGGCGATGATCTTCCTGATGGTCATCGGTGCGAACCTGTTCAGCTATTTCCTGACCCTTACTCAGGCGCCGCAGGAGTTGATCACGATCGTCGAGGAAGCCAATCTCAGCCCCTATGTCGTCATCGCCATACTGATGCTGATGTATCTGTTTCTCGGGGCCGTTTTCGACGCGATCGCGGCGATGATCCTGACCACCCCTTTCGTCTACCCGCTGATCGTCGGGCTCGGCTTCGATCCGATCTGGTGGGGCGTCGTCCTCGTTATGGTGATCGAGATCGGCATGATCTCTCCTCCGATCGGAATGAACGTCTTCGTCCTCAATGGGGTGGCGCGAGACATTCCGCTGCGCACGATCTATAGGGGGATCATGCCCTTCCTCTGCGCGGATGTCGTCCGCCTGATCATCATCATCGCCTTCCCGGCTCTGGCGCTGATGCTTCTCCCATAAGAGCGTGAAAGGATGGAGAAAGCCGGAAAAGCCTCACGCTCGGTCTTCGGAACCATCCTTGTCAATCTCTGTGCTCATCTGCTCAACATTGCGCAGGATTCGTCCGAGAATCTTGTTCAGCTTTTCGACATCTTCCGCCGACAGCCCGTCAATGATCCGGGCGGCGCGCATTGCGCCTGCCTCGCGCAGCTTGCCGCAGAGATCATGTCCCTTCGGCGTCAGCCGGGCGATAGTTGCCCGGCCGCGGCTGCTGGTCATTTCCAAGGTTACGAACTCGCGGTCCTTCAGCGTTTTGAGAGCACGGCTTGCGGCAGCCGTGTCGATGTCTGCTGCGATGGCCGCGTCGCCGACTGTTAGCTTCTCTGCGCGGCCAAGTGCCAGCAAGAGCCGCCACTCCTGCACCCCGACGCCGAAATGGCTGCGGTAGAACGCCGATGCGGAGCGGTTGAGGCGGTTGGCCACGCCCGTCATGCGGAACGTGACGCCGCTGTCGATCAGCATCGGCAGGCCTTCCTCGGATGTTGCGTCGGTTTGATCCAATAATTGCCCTTTCCGCTGCGCAGCTATCCCAATGGTCATCAAGCTTTGTCAGGCTTTCGATGCCCTGTCGATCATTTCCATAGTTCTTTCCCAGGCCAGATCGGCAGATTTCGGCTCGTATGCTTGCCGTGCATCGCAGTTGAAACCATGACCCGCCGGGTAGACATATATTGGCAAGTCCGGTTGCGCGTGGCGCACCGTCTCGACATTCTCCGGCGGAATGGTGGGGTCGTTCGCACCGTAGTGCAGGACCACCGGGCACAGTGGTGCCTTGTCCGCGTAATCGGCGATGAGACCGCCATAGTAGCATGCTGCGGAGGCGATACCTGATGGACGCGTCGCCATTTTGTAGGCGAGCGAGCCGCCCAGGCAGAAGCCTATGATGCTCACCATGCCGTGCGGACGCAGCGCCTCGATTGCGGCCGTGATATCATCGACGGCCTTGTCGAAGTCGAAACCCTGCAGGAGTTCCATACCCTTCTTGACGTCGTCGGGGGCGTATCCCGCCTCGTATCCCTGCGACAGCCGGTCGAACAGAGCGGGCGCTGCGGCGACATAGCCGTCCGCAGCCAGTCGGTCGCAAACCGACCGAATGTGTGCGTTGACGCCGAAGATTTCCTGCAGGACGACCACCGCACCCTTCGCCTTTCCTTCTGGCCGGGCGAGATAGATTCGCAGCTTGTGGCCGTCGACCGCGACCGCGTCGGTCCATTGTCCGCTCATGTTCGGTTTCCTTTCGCGATATGATCAGCGCGGCATTGCGCCGGCCGGCAGGTCTGGGCCCAGTGCGACGCCTGCGTCGATTAGCAGTTCCGCACCGGTCATGTGGAGAGAGGCCGGAGACGCGAGGTAGAGCGCCGCGCCATAGAGATCTTCGGGCGTTGCGACGCGGCCGAGCGGTGCGGCCAGTTCGAACGGTCCCCGGGCCGACGGATCCTTCAGCCTGCCGCCGCCGATATTGGTGACGACCGGGCCGGGCGAGATCGCGTTGACGCGAATATTGTAAGCCGCCAGCTCGCGCGCGGCCTGCTTCACGAGCATCTTGACCGCGCCCTTGGAAACCACATAGGCGGCGCCGACCATCAATTCGGTGGCGGAGGCCGAGACCGAACTGGTCACGATGATCCGCCCGCCTCCGGCCGCCTTCATGTGGGGCAGGCAGGCCTGGATAGATTTGAAGGTTGCCCCGACATTGACGTCGAGCACGGCGTCGAGGACGTCATTATCGATGTTTTCGAACATGCGTTCGGCCGGCCGTTCGCCCGTTGCTGTGACGAAACCCGGACCGCCGCTGATCCCGACATTGGCGAACAGGACATCGATTCTTCCGAAGGCCTCCGCGACCCGCTTCATGGCGTCTTCGAGCGCCTGCCGGTTGGTCGCGTCCAGTTCCTCGGTCAGGATCTCAGCGCCATATTTGCTCAATTGCTGCGCGGCTTTCTCCAGCCCGGCTGCATCGCGATCGAGCAGGGCGACGCGGGCGCCATTCGCAGCCATGACGTCCGCGTAGCCAAGGCCAATCCCGCTGGCTGCGCCTGTAATGACGACAGCGAGGCCGCTGACGTCGAAAAGTTCCTTCACGTATTTCAAGGCGCTCCTCCAGGGATATGTAATTTTCGTTCTCAATTATTGACATATCATAAAATGTGCAGTCAATAATATTCCATCCGATTCGGACCAGCCCGGCCGGGGCAGAGGAGCTTTGTGTGCAAGCGAAAAAGAATGAAATCAGCCTGAGAAGCAATTTCGGGATCGGAACGTCGTTTTGGGCCGTCCGTCGCGCCCAGTGGCGCGCCATGGGGATTTCCGACGATGATATGCGCAAACCCAAGATCGCGGTGATCAATACGTCGTCTGAGCTGGCAATTTGCTTCAACCATCTCGATGGCGTCGCCAAGGTCGTCAAGGACGCGGTTCGTGCCGCCGGGGGATTGCCATTCGAGGTGCGGACCGCGGCGCCGAGCGATTTCATTCACAGCGCCGGCAATGCCGGCAAATATATCCTGCCGTCCCGCGACCTCATCACGAACGACATTGAGGTCCAGATCGAAGGCGCGCAGCTGGACGGCATGGTCTGCCTTGCTTCCTGCGACAAGACCGCGCCGGGCCAACTCATGGCAGCGGCTCGGTTGAATATTCCGACCATTTTCGTGATCTGCGGCTACCAGCGTTCCGGCGAAGTCGACAATGAGCATGTCGACATCGAGGACGTCTTCCTCGGCGCCGGACATCATACCATGGGCGCGATTACGCTCGAACGATTGACGGCCATGAGCGAAAACGCCATCCGCTCTTCCGGCGTCTGTTCCGGAATGGGTACCGCGAATTCGATGCACACCGTCTGCGAGGCCCTTGGCATGACGTTGCCGGGCCACGCGCCGGTTCGTGCCGATAGTCAAAAGATGTTGGATAATGCCGCGGCAGCCGGCGCGCGCATCGTCGATATGGTTTGGGAAGATCTGCGTCCCCGCTCGATTCTCACCGAGGCGGCTTTCGAGAATGCAGTCCGGGCGGTTTTCGCCGTCAGCGGTTCCATTAATACCGTCAAGCATTTGCAGGCGGTCGCAGAGGAGGCGCAGTCCGGAATCGATGTCTACGGCCTCTACGAAAAACTGATGGACGAGACGCCGGTGCTTGTCGCCGTCCGGCCGAACGGCAACTCCACCATCGAGGAGTTCGAGGATGGAGGCGGTGCGCGCGCGATTTTGAAGCAGATGGAGGGTTTGGCCCGTCATGACGCCCGGACCGTGTCCGGTCAGACGCTCGGCGACATACTTGCGGGCTACCGGCCGCCCAACGATACCGTGCGTCCCGCATCGGATCCGCTTTCCGACAAGCCGCCCATCGTCATCGTGCGCGGCAATCTTGCGCCCGAGGGCGCCATCATCAAGCTCGGCCTGCGCTACGACCGAAATCTGAAAATGACGGGGCTGGCGGTGATCTATGACAATCCCGTCTCTGCCATCGAAGGGCTGCAAAAGGGGGAGATCAAGGCCGGCGACATCGTCGTCCTGCGTGGTCTCGGCGTGCGGGGCGGCCCGGGCATGGGCATGGCGTCGCGCGTCGTCTTTGCCATCGAGGGGGCGGGCCTGGGCGACAGCGTCTCGGTGATCACCGACGGCCAGCTGTCTGGCCTGGTCAACAAGGGCCTCGTTGTCGGTGAGGTCGCTCCCGAAGCATTCGGCGGCGGGCCACTCGGTTTGGTGCGCAGCGGCGACACTATAACCATCGATGTGCTGGCACGCCGGGTCGACGTGGATTTGAGCGATGAGGAATGGGAGGCCCGCCGCGCGGCGTTGCCTCCTGTCGGACGGTCCGGCCAGCGCGGTTGGCTGTCGATCTATGAAAACGAGGTGGAGCCCCTGTCGCGCGGAGCCACGCTCCTGCGCGGCCTTTGAGGCGGTGGCCGGGGTTGAATACAGTCATTTCAGGCGGAGGTGAGTTTGGAAAAGAAGCCTAGCACCGCGACGCGTATTGTCAGGCGCGCGGGAAACGAGTCGCCTCGATCGCTTGAAGCCGATATTTGCGTGGTCGGCGCGGGAATTTCCGGTGTCTCGGCTGCGCTGGAGGCGGCTAAGCTCGGACGCAAGGTCGTGCTCGTGGATGGCCAGCCGGTGCTCGGCGGCCAGGCGGTGAATTCGATCATCGCCACCTTCTGCGGCCTGTTTTCCAACGGGACGCATGGCTATCAGTTTACCTATGGCGTGGCCGATGATCTGCTCGCCTATCTGGAGAAGGCGGATCAGGCGATCCATTACCGGCACGGGCCGAACACCACGGTTGTCTACTACGACGAAGTGGCGCTCGGTCGCTGGGTGGAGAAAAGCATCCGCGAAGCCGGCATCACCGTGGTTCTCGGGGCTCAACTTACAAATGCCGAAATGCGCGACGGGCGATTGCAGCGCATCGAATTGATGACCCGTTACGGGCCCGTCATCATCGATGCGGAGGGGTTCGTGGATGCCAGCGGCGATGCCGCATTGGTCTGGCAGGCCGGACTCGATTGTCGCGTTCCGGAAACGGCGGGTGTTTTTGGCACGCAAATGGTTGTGCTGGAGAATATCGTCGAAGCGAGCCAGCCCACCAAGGTAGAGATCGCCGAGAGGCTGAAAGCGGTGGGCGACAGGTACGGATTGCACCGCCGCGAGGGGCTGGGTTTCACCATTCCCGGTCGGGGCATCGCGGCGATGAACATGACGCATGTGGAAACACCGCTCGATCCGGTCGAGGCGTCTGCCAAGGCGCTTGAGGGCAAGGAGCAGGCCGCGCTTGCTGTCGATTTCCTCAAGGCGGAGTTTCCCGATTGCTTCGGCAAGGCGCGCGTCCGCAGCTTCGGCTTTCCCGGCATCCGCCAGACACGCTGGATCGTCGGAGCCCACCAGCTCAGCGTCGATGAAATCCGCAAGGGCGTGAAGTTCGACGATGCGATCGGTCGCACGGCCTGGCCGATCGAACTCCATGACCACGCCGACGGGCATCACTGGATCCTCTTCGACGAGGACCATGTCCACTATATTCCGCTGGGCAGCCTTGTACCCCGCGACGCCCACAACATCGTCGCGGCCGGCCGCTGCATCGATGCGGATTCGGCAGCCCTTTCGAGTGTCAGGGTGATGGGACCCTGTATCGCGATGGGAATGGCCGCCGCGCATGCGCTCGATCTGGCCGGCAGCGGCAGCGTTCATCAGGTCGATATCGCTGGCCTCCACGAACGCGTGGCCGACAATGTCGACAAGCAACATTACCGCTGGGACGAGAATTCCGGTCCGGCTGTTTCGAAATACTGAGACGATTTATAGAGGGAGGCCCATGCGACTGACGGATCACGAACAGGCGATGCTCGACGGAGGGCATGGCGAAGCTGCGGCCCGGGCCATGGATCTGCTGGTGCGCTATGGCGAGGCGCTTGGCGCCGAACGTCTGGTCGAGACCCGCAACGTCGCCGGC